>NZ_CP011796.1:0-790354 GCF_059935855.1 Candidatus Blochmannia sayi (nom. nud.) | reverse complement strand
ACCCTCTACCTCATTACACAAACACTATTTATGTGATAAATATTTAACGCTATAAACATCTCAATAATATTGAATATTTCTATTGATTGGATATAACAATGCTCAACACAATCATAAGATACTACATATAATAAAACATATTATATACCATCGTGATAGTTTAATATATTCTGCATAAATATACCCACTTGAAATTACTCTATACATCTATATCAGTTGTTATTAACTGAACGTCCAGACAATTATATTTTAAAAAATCAAAAATTCAATAATAAAAAATATATAAAATTGCATGTTTATTCGACACAATTTAATAATAACACTAATCATTTAATGACTGATTACAAGAATCAAAATATTTTGTTATTACTTGTAATACATCAAAATAATAAAAACTCTAAAATGTAAAGAAAAAAATCATTATTATTTATAAATTATCTTTAATACTTAAAATTATAGAATCACTTGAATCAACTTTTCTAAGTATGTTATTATTAAAGGATTATTCCTGCTGTATAAATACACATGGTAGAAATAATAAATTTTAAACATATGTTATGTTTTTAATTGAACGATTGAATTTTTTAATAAAGATAAATTAAAATATATATAACATTATAATTTTATATTTAATATTCAAAAAGTTAACTAACTTTAATTATACGAGTAGGCTTGTAGCTCAGTCGGTTAGAGCACACCCCTGATAAGGGTGAGGGCGGTGGTTCAATTCCACTCAGGCCTATAAATATTGTATTATTAGTGATAATCATAGACATCATTACAAAACGTGCTTATCTTTTAAATCAATGATGTTTATTTCTATAATTTAGATATATAGTATTTAAATTAAGTTTCATAATAATTACTTAATAATAAACGACAAGAAACATTTTTGGTTATATCTATATAAAAAATAACTGATATAAAAATTTAAAAATTTTTGCACGTATATATACATATATACACACATCAAGGTTGCAATATTATTATGCCGGTTCGGGTATTAGACGAATTGCCTGCAATTAAAATTCTACAGAACGAAGATATTTTTATTATGCAAAGATCACAAGATTCTTTTCAAGAAATCCGTTCTTTAAAAATATTAATTCTTAACTTAATGCCAAAAAAAATTGAAACAGAAAACCAATTCTTACGTTTATTATCAAATTCTCCTTTACAAATTGATATCCAATTATTACGTATAGACAATCACATTCCTAAAAATACACCTATCGAACACTTAAATAAATTTTATTGTAATTTTACAGACATCCAAAATCAAAACTTTGATGGTTTAATTGTAACCGGAGCTCCACTGGGATTAATCGATTTTACTGAAATAACATTCTGGCCTCAAATTAAACAATTATTTTTATGGGCACAAACACATATCGCATCAATATTATTTGTTTGTTGGGCAGTTCAAGCAGCCTTGAAAATATTATATAATTTTCCCAAATTTATTAGAAAAAAAAAATTAGTAGGAATCTATCAACATAATACTATAAACTCTCATACCCTTTTAACAAAGGGATTCGATAAAACATTTACAGCCCCTCACTCTCGTCATTCAGATTTTCCCAAACATTTAATTTGTCAAAACACAGACCTAGAAATTTTAGCAGAATCTGAAGAAGCTGGACCATATTTATTGATTAGTAAAAACAAACGTTTAATATTTGTAACCGGACACCCAGAATATGATGCACTAACACTATCTCAAGAATATTATCGAGATATACAATTAGGATTAAATCCAACATTACCAAATCATTACTTCCCTCAAGATAACCCTAATTTAATGCCTCAAATAACTTGGAAAAGTCATGCATATTTATTGTTTTCCAATTGGATAAATCATTATGTACATCACATTCCAAGAAATATTTAAATCTATTCAAATATATCAACATGAAACAATATAATCTACAATTTATATTTAAAAAAATAATTTACAAAACCCATAAACTTAAAAAGTATAAAAATTTTTAGTTAATTTAACTCATTAAAAATAATATTTTTATATTTATAATCATTACAAACAAAAATACTTAACATAAAGTATTATTATTGATGTAAATTTATAAACTCAATATATATATTTCAATTAAACACGAGTCCAATCCAAACTAAAAATTTGATTTAAGTAAATACAAATATTTTGTGAACTCTAATATAAAAATCATTCAATATATTTTAGTCTTACCATGTTCATAAGTTTATTTATATTGATATATATTTAAAAAATAATATAATATACCGTTATATGTTTTTATATAAGTAATATAGCAATTAAACTCCTTATAATGTTAAAGTTTAATAATTTAAACATATAATTTCATTCAAGTCATATTTATTTTTTAAATAAAAAACGAAAATTATGAAAAACATAAATCCTAGTAATACACAGGCCTGGAAAGATCTAGAAAAACACTTCCATAACATAAAAAACACATCAATAATTGAATTATTCAATCAAGATAAAAATAGATTTAAAAATTTTTCTAAAACATTCAACAATGAAATTTTAGTTGATTACTCAAAAAATATAATTACACAAGAAACCATCAATAAATTAATATCTTTAGCTGAAGAATGTGATTTGTTGGGAAGCATATCAGATATGTTTCACGGTCAAAAAATTAATTACAGCGAAAACCGCGCTGTATTACATATAGCTCTAAGAAATAGAAAAAATACTCCTATTTTAGTAGATGGATTAGATGTTATGCCTCAAATAAATACAGTACTAAAAAAAATGGAACAATTTTGTAATAGCATTATTCAAGGTATATGGAGAGGTTACACAAACAAAAAAATTACAGATATCGTTAGTATTGGCATTGGAGGTTCCAATCTTGGCCCTTATATGGTAACCGAAGCATTAAAACCATACAAAAATCATTTAAATATACATTTTGTATCTAATATAGACGGAACTCATATATTTGAAACATTAAAAAATTTAAATCCAGAATGCACGCTATTTATAATAGCGTCAAAAACTTTTACTACTCAAGAAACCATGACTAATGCACATAGCGCACGTAACTGGTTTTATAAATTTACTACCAATAAAAATCATATCTCTAAACATTTTATAGCATTATCCACCAACACTACAGAAGTATACAAATTCGGCATCAACCCATCAGAAAATATGTTTGAACTTTGGAACTGGGTAGGAGGTCGTTACTCATTATGGTCATCCATTGGATTGCCTATAATGCTATCATTGGGAACTAATAATTTTGAATTATTATTAACTGGGGCTCATGCTATGGATCTCCACTTCCGTTATACACCCTTAGATAAAAATATACCAATAATTTTGGCACTAATTGGAATTTGGTATAATAACTTCTTTCACACAGAAACCGAAGCAATTTTTCCCTATGATCAGTATATGCACCGTTTCACAGCATATTTACAACAAGTCAATATGGAATCTAACGGAAAATGTGTAGATCGTAATGGATGTCCAATTACATATCAAACTGGCCCTATTATATGGGGAGAGCCTGGAACTAACGGACAGCATTCATTCTATCAGTTACTTCATCAAGGTACTAAAATGGTTCCATGCGATTTTATAGCACCAATAATCAGTCATAATCCTATATCTGATCATCACGCAAAATTAATTTCCAATTTTATTGCTCAAACCAAAGCATTAGCTTTTGGCAAAACACATACAAAAATAATACAAGAATATGAAGTATCTGCAACATCTTATGAAAAGGAAAAACATATAATTCCTTTCAAAGTATGTAAAGGTAATAATCCTAGCAATTCTATTTTAATTAAAAAAATTACCCCTTATACTTTAGGAGCTTTAATTGCTTTATACGAACATAAAATATTTACACAAGGTGTAATATTTAATATAAATACATTTGATCAATGGGGAGTAGAACTAGGAAAACAATTAGCAAACAGTATTTTATCAGAATTAAAAAACGAAAACACTATTTCCAAATATCACGATAACTCAACTTACAATTTGATCAATCACTACAAATCTTGGTGTAATAATTAATTCAATCCATCAATACTTAAATAATATTATTTTATTACCAATCCATATAATGGATAACAATAAAAAATGCACTTAGTTATGATAAAAACCTCAAAAACTTCTTATTAAGAAATTAAGGCTAATAGCTAATCTCAATGAATCTTAAAATCTTATAACAATAAATAACCTACAATATTCTTCGAAATAAGCAACACACAATGCTCTGAGTAACTTTTTTTCTATACAAACACCAACAATTAGGAACTGCATTAATATTAAAAACATCCTCATTTTTGGAATGTTCTATATAAATCCAAGACTCATTTGACAAATGATTATACTTTTCTAATAACCAAATCACTTCAAGTATAATAATACTCTTTCTAAAAGGCGGATCAATAAACACTATATTATAAATTTTAGTCGATTTTCGTAACCAACTACAACAATCGGTACGTATTATTTCACTATTATCACATGCCGAAAAAGATTGTGCTATCCTCATCAATGCTCTTATGCTAATATAACTTTTATCTAAAAAAGTTACTTTACTAGCTCCCCTAGATAACGATTCCAGACCTAATGCCCCACTTCCTGCAAAACAGTCCAAACACACCGCTTCAGAGATAACAGGATTAAGCCAATCAAATAACATCTCACGTATACGATTAGTAGTCGGACGTATCCCCCCGCCAGTATATTGAACAATAGGTATTTTACGTCCCTTCCATTTTCCTCCAATAATTTTAATTTTTCCCACTATCTCTAAACAAAATTTATTTTATGCATCGACTATATCTTACTGATAAGCTACAAGATAAACAAATTATAATAAACACACCATTCTTTGCAACACAAAAATTTATTATAAAAATATTAACAATATTAGTTTTATATTCCTATAAAAACTAATTATTCAAATATCAATTTTCATATATTTTGAAAAAGACTATAATCACAAATAAAATTATAATAATATATAATTATTGGATGTGTCATATATACATCTACAGTTCATTATTTTTATACTTTAACTGGCAACATCAAATTTTTTATTCAAAACGCCAAATATTTTATTTTTATAAATAATACAAAAAAATCACTAATATAAAGTATCCACTTTTAATAACTTTACAAAATTAATAAGTATTTGAATATAACTTAAATTTAAACCTAAAAAAATTAATTAATCAAATCTTTTTATAAAAATATAAAAATAGAATTTCCGCATTAATATTAATTATAAGGTCAATACAAATGAATTATACACAAAATCTCATTAGTAAACTTAAACAAAGTTTATTAAATACTCGTAAAAAATTAGGTGATTCCATAATGGAGTTAATTTACAACAAAAACATTGATACTACTATTATATTAAACAAAATTGAAAATAAACTATTAATGGCAGACATAAGCATAAAAACCACTCAAAAAATTATTAATAACTTAAAAAATAATATTAACACTAATATAAATTACAATAAAAAATATTTTCATAATGCACTATATAATGAAATGTTAAAAATAGTCATTCCTACTGAAAAACCATTAATTATTCAAGAAAAAAAACCATTTATTATATTAATAGTAGGAGTAAACGGTGTTGGGAAAACCACTACTATTGGAAAATTAGCGCATTATTACCAATTGAAAAACAAAACAATAATATTAGCTGCAGGAGACACCTGTAGAGCAGCAGCTATAGATCAATTGGAAATTTTAGGAAAACACAGTGGTTGTATGGCAGTCATTAAAAACTATGCAACCTCCGATCCTGCTTCAGTAATTTTCGACGCTATTAAAATAGCTAAACTAAAATCTCTAGATGTACTTATCATAGACACTGCAGGTAGATTGCAAAATAAAACATACTCAATGGAAGAATTAAAAAAAATTATTAGAGTAATACAAAAACTAGACGTAGAAGCGCCTCATGAAACTATATTAGTTTTAGATGCTAACATCGGGCAAAACTCTATTAATCAAGTACGTATATTTAATGAAACAATTAAAATTACAGGAATAATAATGACCAAATTGGATGGTAGCGCTAAAGGAGGAGCTCTCTTATCTATCGCTGATCATTTTTTAATTCCAATACGATATATTGGAATAGGACAAAATATTGACGATTTACAACCGTTCAAATCACATGATTTTATTGAAGCTATTTTCAAAAAATAAATCCAATAAATCATACAAAATATTACATATATACAATATATAAATATCCTATTCAATGATAAAGCTATTATAATATCAATCGTTAATATTGTATAAAATACCTCGAAAATAATATAAATTTCAAACCACACAAAAACATACCCTTATAATCCATAATAAAACCAAATATATACCAAACATCGATAAAAACAAAATTTAAACAAAAACTACAAACAATTAAAAAATACACCACTTAATATCTTGTATAAAAAAATAAAGATTTAAACAAAACACCATAAAATATATTTTTTTTTAAAATCAATATGTACTCCTCCCCAAACAGTCAAATTTATTCTTAAAACTACATTTAATATTATCATTCATTAAGGTTATATTGATTAATACAAGAAATTTTGATATTATGAGTTAGTTATACTTACAAACAAAACTAAATAATAATTACGTTATAATTATATAGTATTTAATGTCACATTATTTTGACATAATAAAATCATATTAGGAAAATAAATGCCCAAAAATACTCAAAAAAACACAACTTTAATTCCTCAAGGAACCTTAGAATCCTACATAAGAGCAGCCAATACTTATTCTATGCTTACAACAGAAGAAGAAAAAGAACTAGCTAAACGTTTATATTATCATGGAGATTTAGATGCTGCAAAGAAACTAATTGTATCGCACTTAAGATTCGTTGTTCACATTGCACGTAATTATTCCGGTTATGGATTACCACAAGCTGATTTAATCCAAGAAGGTAATATTGGTTTAATGAAAGCTGTGCGTCGATTTAATCCGGAACTAAATGTTCGTTTAGTATCATTTGCTGTGCATTGGATTAAATCAGAAATTCATGAATATGTTCTAAAAAACTGGCGCATTGTAAAAATAGCTACCACCAAAGCACAACGTAAATTATTTTTCAATCTACGAAAAACTAAACAGCGACTGGGTTGGTTTAACGCAGGAGAAATTGAGATAGTTGCAAAGGCATTAAACGTAACTAGCAAAGATGTACGTGAAATGGAATCCCGTATGACAGCACAAGATATGACTTTTGAATCATCTTCAGATGAAGACAACAGAGGAATCTTCACAACACCTATACTATATCTACAAGATAAGATCATTATTTCCAATGAAGAAGATGAATGGATTGATCAAGTTAGCGACAAACTTAATACAGCTCTAAACACTTTAGATAAACGTAGTCAACATATTATTCGATCACGATGGTTAAATATAGAAAATAAAAGTACTTTACAAGAATTAGCTAATAAATACGGGGTTTCTGCCGAACGAGTACGTCAATTAGAAAAAAATGCCATGAGAAAAATGAAGTCAATAATTCAAAATTAAAACTATTCTACTTATAGAATACTCCTATAAAAAAAAATCAGAATAAACTATCAAATATTGTTTATATACATAATTGAATTTATTTAACTCTATATAAACAGCAATTCTTATCTTATAAGATAAGATATAATATAACATGCCAATACATTACACCTTATTTTTTAAAAAACCTTTTGTTATCACATATATTCATGTATCATTAAAGTATTAGTTTATCAATTAATTTTGAAACAGACTCAAATTTATTATGTGATAATGTAATAATTTTCTGTTAAAAATAATTTTTAATTCTAATTATTTTTCAAAAACTACTTTATATAGTCAAAACAATTCATGGAGTAAATTATGACAATCATTGGTCATACACTAGGATTTCCTCGTATCGGATTACATAGAGAGCTAAAATATGCTTTAGAAAACTATTGGAACGGAAAAATAAAACAAAACAAATTAGCAGAAATAGGTCGTATGTTACGTATGCGTCATTGGAAACAACAAAAAGAAGCTGGTATAGATTATGTTCCAGTAGGTGATTTTGCATGGTATGATCACGTTTTAACTACCAGCCTAATGCTTAATAATATCCCAAATAGACACCGCATTCATCAAGAAAATATTACTTTAAATACACTATTTAGAATAAGTCGAGGTTACCTTATAAACACAACATCAATACCACCTTCAGAAATGAAAAAATGGTTCAACACAAATTATCATTATATAGTACCTGAATTTATTCAAAATCAAGAATTCAAATTAAATTGGACTCAATTATTCGATGAAATAGATGAAGCTCTATTCTTGGGATATAAAATAAAACCAATATTACTTGGGCCAATTAGTTACCTTTGGTTAGGAAAAGTAAAAGAAGGAAAATTTAATCGACTATCACTACTCCCTGCTCTTATATCAGTATACCAAGAAATACTGAATATACTATCACAAAAAAATATCAATTGGGTACAAATTGACGAACCTATCCTAGTTTTAGAACTACCATCACAATGGATAAAAGCATACTTCAAGGTTTATGAACAACTTCATGGTAAAGTTAAATTGTTATTAACCACTTATTTCGATAACATATATCACCACATGGATACCATCAAACAACTGCAAGTAGATGGTATCCATGTGGACTTAGTATCTACCTCCGATAACATACCATTACTTCACACACAATTACCAAAACATTGGATATTGTCAGCAGGAGTGATTAATGGACGCAATATATGGAAAACTAATCTATATGATTGGTTCAAAAAATTATCTCCTTTATTAAAGGAACGTGAATTGTGGATAGGTTCTTCTTGCTCTTTATTACACACTCCAATTGACTTAAATCTAGAAACAAAATTAGATAAACATATCAAAGAATGGTTTGCTTTTGCATTACAAAAATGCGTCGAAATAAAAACGCTATGCGACGCTTTAAACGCTAAAAATATAAACGATTCTTCATATGAAGAAATACTTAATAAATATTATATTTCTAATAATTCAAGATCTTATTCCAATAAAATTAATGATCCATATATTAAAGAACGTCTTAAACATATTAATGAAATTTCATGTACTCGACATACTCCATACACAACGCGAACCGTATTACAAAATAAAAAACTTAATTTGCCACTATTTCCAACAACTACTATAGGTTCATTCCCTCAAACTGAAGAACTCCGTACAATTCGTTCAAACTTTAAAAATAAAAAAATTGATAAAAAAAATTATCACAACAGTATTAAAAATTATATTCAACAAATTATCGCAGAACAAGAAAAATTAAATCTAGACGTACTAGTCCATGGAGAACCTGAACGAAATGATATGGTAGAATATTTTGGAGAAAATTTAAATGGATTTATATTTACTCAAAACGGATGGGTACAAAGTTATGGATCACGCTGTGTAAAACCCCCAGTAATCATTGGTGATATCAGTCGTTCAAAACCCATTACTACAAAATGGATAAATTACGCACAATCATTAACTAATAAACCAATTAAAGGTATATTGACAGGACCCATAACTATAATGTCTTGGTCATTTTTACGCGAAGATATACAACATCAAGCAATTGCATTACAATTAGCCTTATCGATACGTGATGAAGTAATGGATCTAGAAAAATCTGGTGTCAAAATAATACAAATTGATGAACCAGCCCTACGAGAAGGATTACCCTTAAAAAATTCTAATCAAATTCAATATTTAAAATGGGCAGTAAATGCATTTAAAATAACTACATCATCAGTACAAGATGATACTCAAATTCATACTCATATGTGTTATTCTGAATTCAGTGATATTATTCATGCTATTATAAAGTTAGACGTAGACGTAATCAGTATAGAAGCATCCCGATCAAATGAAAAATTATTAAAATCTATACAACATTTAACAAAAAATATAAATGAAATTGGTCCAGGTATATATGATATCCATTCTCCGCACATACCCACTCAAAAAGATCTCATTGAAAAAATATATCAATTATTAAAATATATTCCAAAAAAACGTTTATGGATAAACCCTGATTGTGGATTAAAAACAAGATCATGGACTGAAATCAGACAATCACTAAGTAATATGGTGTCTGCAGCGAAAATATTACGAAAACAATACTATTCTGAACATAACATATAGTTAATACAAAATTATATAATAAAATGGTTGCATAAAAATTGGTCCTGTGATAAAATGAACAGATTGTGGTTGTGAGAGACCAACCACAATCTGTTCATTTTATTACAGCTTAACAAAAAATATAATATTATATTTTTTACTTTTTGTTTAATAAAAATATAACTTATGTAAAAATAATATAACAATCTATTAAAATATGTTCAATAATATGTTTCATTTAGATTTAAACATTAAAACTCTACAAGGAGCTACCTTAGCTATTCTTCCGGGGGATCCAAATAGAGTTAAAAAAATTGCGTTATTAATGGATAATCCAAAATATATTTCTAGTAATCGAGAATTTACTATTTGGTCTGCAAAAATCCATGATAATACAGTAATTATTTGTTCTACAGGTATTGGCGGACCATCTACATCCATTGTAGTAGAAGAATTATCTCAATTAGGTATACGTACATTTTTGCGTATAGGTACTGCCGGAGCAATACAAAATCATATAAAAATAGGTGATGTATTAATTGCCACTGCTGCTATTCGTTGTGATGGTGCTAGTCAACATTTTGCTCCATTAGAATTTCCAGCGGTTTCGGATTTATCATGTAGTATAGCTTTAATTAAAGCTACCAAAATAATTGGTATTAGGTCGCATTCTGGTATAACTATTTCTTCTGATACATTTTATCCTGGACAAGAAAGATTAGATACATATTCTGGAAGGGTCATTCAAAGATTGCATGGTTCTATGAAAGAATGGAAAAAAATGGGAGTAATGAGTTACGAAATGGAATCTTCAACATTGTTAACTATGTGTGCCACTCAGGGATTACGGGCTGGTGTTGTTTTAAGCATTATTGTAAATCGTACGGAACAAGAAATTCCAAAAATAAGTTCGATTCAAAATGCTGAATATATGTCAATTAAAGTTGTAATAGAAGGCGCTCGTATTTTATTAACTCAAAATAGCGATCTTTTTTAATATTATTATTATAGCATTATGTGATTAAATTATTATTTGTTTGAATTTATTAAACATAATGTTTAATAAATAAAAATTGATAAATGTATTCTTAGATATATGATGTGTATATATGTATATAAATATAATCTATAACAGTGTTATAAGTAACGCGTTCTTAATAAAATATTATTAACATTAATTTGCATAATTGATTATTTTGAAAATATAAAATAAATGATAATAGTTCCATTTTATTTGTATAATATAATAAGTGTGTTTGTAATTTTTTTAGTAACCGGAATATTATTTAAAATTCTAGAAAAACGTTATATCAATAAATATAAAAACGATTGTATAGCATATGAGCGTGCTTTATGCATAGCCACACAAGATTTAAAAAATGAATTTGCTTTGCGTTGTAATATTGAACAGAAATTGCAACATGAATTACAAACAGTATATGAATTACATGGTAAATTATCTACTGCCGAAGAACGATTAAAATTATTAGATTATTATCATAAAAAATGCGAACAATTAGATAATGAATTACATGTTCAATTGAATTTAAATCATGCTCAAGCATTGAAATTAAAAGAATTAAATGTTCGTTTAGAAGAATATAAGCATGCAACAGAAGAGAATAAAAAATTATTTATTGACAATGAAAAAAAATTAACTATGCAATTTGAAAATTTGGCTAATCGTATTTTTGAAGAAAATGGATATAGAATAGATAAACAAAATCGTATTACTCTTGATAAAATGTTATATCCATTGCAAAAACAATTAGAAGGATTTAAAAATCAAATGCAAAACAACTTCGAAAAAGAAGAACAAACGAAACATACTTTAACTTATGAAATTCGTAATTTACATCAATTAAATGCAAAAATTACTCAAGAAACCATCAATTTAACTCAAGCGTTAAAAGGAAACAATAAAACTCAAGGAAGTTGGGGAGAAATGATTTTAATTCGTGCATTAGAAGCTTCTGGCATGCGTGAAGGTCATGAATTTCATGTGCAAGTCAATATAAAACAAACTGATGGAAATAGATTACAACCTGATGTAGTTATACATTTACCTCACGGCAAAGAAGTAGTAGTTGACTCTAAGGTATCTTTAATAGCTTATGAACGTTATTTCAACAGTAATAATAAAGAAGAACAACGATCAGCTATAGTTGATCATGTGCATTCATTACGCACTCATATAAAATTATTAAGTAAAAAAGATTATCAAAAATTATTTGGATTAAATACATTAGATTATATTTTAATGTTTGTTCCTATTGAATCAGCGTTTATATTAGCTATTCAACAAGAAATATCATTGTTAACAGATGCTATGCGATCTAATATAATGTTAATTAGTCCTACGACATTACTGGTAGCTTTACGTACTATTAATAACTTATGGCGTTATGAATATCAAAATCGTTATTCTTCAAAAATTGCTGATAAAGCAGGACGCTTATATGACAAACTGCGATTATTTATGGATGATTTAAATAAAATTGGTGTATATTTAAATAAAGCGGAAGTTATTTATAATGCAGCAAAAAATAAATTTTCTGAAGGAAAAGGAAATATTATTAGTCAAGCAGAAAGCTTCCGAACACTTGGAGTACAAATAAAACAGCCAATCATTACTGATACTGCAACTATTTCATCTCATTCTCCATTTTTATCTGATAAACAAATTAATACTCCTGATTCATCTAATTTTAAAAATAACATTGATTTAAATAAATACCATGAATCTCTAACAGATTCTTAATAAAAAGATATTTAATATTATTTTATTGAATATTGTGTTAATAGATAGATTATTATTCATATTAACCATCATGACAATGAATAAACATGCACAATAAATATAATAAAGACGTAACCCATTTCGGGTTTCGAAATGTTTTTACAAACGAAAAAACATCTTTAGTGTCTAATATATTTCATGCTGTAGCATCAAAATATGATTTAATGAATGATTTAATGTCATTCGGTATACACAGAATATGGAAACAATTTACTATTTGTCATAGTGGGGTATTTACTGGATACAAAGTTTTAGATTTAGCTGGAGGTACTGGAGATTTAAGTATTAAGTTTTCACGATTAGTAGGTAATACAGGAATGGTAATATTGGTAGATATTAATGATTCTATGTTGCATATAGGAAAAAAAAGATTGCGCAATTTAGGGATATTAAACAATGTTATGTATATACAAGCTGATGCTGAAGCTTTACCTTTTTCTGAAAATACTTTTGATTGTGTTGCTGTTGCCTTCGGTTTACGTAATTTTACAAACAAAGAACAAGCATTATTTTCAATGTACAGAATCTTAAAACCTCAAGGTAAATTATTGATTTTAGATTTTGGTGTGCCTATTTTTAAATTATTAAATAAAATATATAATTTATATTCATTTCATGTTTTACCTAAAATAGGAGAATTTATAACTCAAGATTCTAATAGTTATCATTATCTTGTAGAATCTATTCGTATGCACCCAAATCAAGAAACTTTAAAAGATATGATAATACAAACAGGATTTAGAGATGTTAAGTATTTCAATATGACTTATGGAATTGCTGTATTACATTGTGCATATAAGTAATACATATTATATATTTATATTTGATTAATTCAATAAAATTAGTATTTTAAATATTTATTTATAGTAATCAAGATAAATTAATGTTTATTGAATATTTTAAAAAAAATAAATATTCTATTATCAGATTCTCACAAAATTATAATATTCAATCTTTTTATATTTTAACAATAAATAAATAATTATACAGACAGACATATAATACTTCAAAACTTATGAATCATATTGATGATATATATGTTGTGTTTATTATTTATATTGTTGTTAATAAATTACTACAAGATACGACAATATTTCAAATATATTTTTATTCTAATAAAAATAATCAAATATACGTATGTACTGTTAGTACGATATTTAATTAAATGTTTGTATGTTATCAGATTTCGAACTTTATTATTTTTTGTATAAGCGTATGATTTTTATCGAAAGATGTAATTTATATGATTAAATATTTTTAAGATTAAATTAAAAAAATATCATATAAATTACTTAAACTGAAATTTGTTGCTAATGAAAATTGTTTCAAATTTATTGTTGGGATTATAATTCTCATAATGAAATTTATTTGAATATAAAATAGATATTTTTATTCAATTATTTAAACAAATTAGAGGAAATATAATGGTTGTTACTGAATTATATAGATTTTGTTCTATATTAAAAATAGTAATTAATTATGGATTAAGTGATTTTATCCCTACTCACCGATTAATTTTTCCGTTAAGAATAGGCGATAGATTTTTATTACGTATTTTAAATAAATATTCTCGATTAACTTTAGGGGAACGGTTTCGCTTAGCATTACAAACATTAGGTCCGATATGGATTAAATTTGGACAAATGCTTTCTACTCGTCATGATATATTTTCAGATTCTATTATTGACCAATTAGCAATGTTACAGGATCGTGTCGAACCTTTTGATGGAATGCTTGCTAAAACATATATAGAACGCGCTATCGGAAAATCATTAGAAACATGGTTCAAAGATTTTCAAGTGGTACCATTAGCATCTGCATCTATTTCACAAGTACATTCTGCTAAATTTAAAAAAAATAATAAAGATGTAGTAATTAAAGTTATTCGTCCAGGTCTTTTGCCTATTATTAAAATAGATATATGTTTGATGTATAGATTATCTAATTGGATTTACAAATTTCTACCAGAAGGTCGAAAATTCAAGTTTTCAGAAGTTGTTTCGGAGTATGAGAAAACTCTTTTTAACGAACTTAATTTATTAAAAGAAACAGCGAATACCATTCACTTAAGAAGAAATTTTAAAAAAAGCAAAATATTATATGTACCTGAAGTATATGTAAATTTTTGTAGTGAAAATGTTATGGTAATGGAGCGCATTTATGGAATACCTATATACGATATAATATCGTTAAAAAAACAAAAAACTAATATGAGACTATTAGCAGAACGCGGAATAGAAGTATTTTTTACTCAAGTATTTAGAGATAGTTTTTTTCATGGAGATATGCATCCTGGTAATATTTTTGTGAGTTATAAACATCCAGAAAATCCTCAATACATTAGTATTGATTGCGGTATTGTTGGGTCTTTAAATAAAAAAGATAAATATTATTTAGCAGCAAATTTTATCGCATTTTTTAATCGTGATTACCGTAAAATAGCTGAATTACATCTTGATTCCGGTTGGATACCTGTAGATACTAATATTGAAGATTTCGAATGTGCTATGAGAACAGTGTTTGAGCCGATTTTTGAACAACAATTGGAAAACATTCCTTTCAGCAAAATATTACTGTATTTATTCAACACTGCGCGATCTTTTAATATGGAGATTCAACCTCAATTAATTTTATTACACAAAACTTTATTATATGTTGAAGGCATAGTTAGACAAATATATCCTCACTTAAATTTATGGAAATCTGCTAGACCTTTTTTTGAAAAGTGGATGCAAGATCAACTAAAACTGACGACAATTATATGTACATTAAAAGATAAAATGCCACACTGGATCGATAAAATCCCAGAATTACCTGTTTTTTTATCTAATGAATTTAAACGTTCTTGCATATTACAAAAGAAAATAGAAATATTAATTACAGAATTAAGTATACAACGCACTAAACAGAATCAAGCATTGTTCTTATTTGGTATTGGAGCAATATTAGTAATCAGTAGTGTTTTTTTTTATTTACAAAGTAAATATATTAAAATTTTTGCTGTCTCTTTGTTTGTAATTGGAGTTCTTATTTGGGCGATAGGCTGGAAACGTACCATACACTAAATAGTTGCAATATTATTACTATTATATTCATTTAAATTTTTACTATTTTATAGTAATTCATTTGAATCATATAAAAACATTTTATAATTATATATTTAAAAAATTATTTTTCTGAATAAATACAATATTTATGATTATAATCATAATTATAAATTTATAAATAAATATATTTCTAATTATATTAAATTTAATTGAAATTTAAATCATTTGATTTATTCTTTTTTATAAAATATGAGTATTTACCTGTATAATAATTATTATTATTGAAAATAAATGAATATTACATTGTTGATTGTAAATATTAATTGAATAATCGTATATAAATATCATGAAGTATAAAGATTTGCGTGATTTTATTAAAATTTTAGAATGTAAAGGAGATTTAAAGCGAATTACTTTTCCTATTCATCCTAATTTAGAAATGACAGAAATTGCTGATCGTACTATTAAATCTAAAGGACCAGCACTATTTTTTGAAAATCCTAAAGGATATTCAATGCCTGTTCTTTGTAATTTATTCGGTACTCCTGAAAGAATAGCCTTAAGTATGGGAAAAAAAAATATTGTATCGTTGCGTAATGTTGGAAAATTACTTGCTTTTTTAAGAGAACCTGAATTACCGACAGGATTAAGTGATTTTTTTTCTAAAATACCTCATTTGCGTCATATTTTAAATATGCCTATTAAACGTGTAAATACAGCTCCGTGTCAAGAGAATATTCAGTGTAATCAAGACGTAGATATTACTCGTATGCCAATAATGCGTTGTTGGCCTAAAGATATATCTCCTGCAATTACTTGGGGTATTACAATAACTCGTGATCCGCAAAGCAAACGACAAAATTTAGGAGTTTATCGCCAACAGGTGTTATCTAAAAATAAAATCATTATAAGATGGTTATCTCATCGTGGTGGTGCATTGGATTTTCAAAAATGGGATAAAAATACTTCAGAAAAAAGATTTCCAATTACTATAGCATTAGGTGCTGATCCAGCTACTTTATTGGGAGCAGTAATGCCAATTCCTGATACATTATCAGAATATGCTTTTTCTGGCCTGTTAAGAGGTTGTAAAACTGAAGTAATTAAATGTATTTCATGTGATTTAGATGTTCCAGCTAATGCTGAAATTATATTGGAAGGATATTTAGAACGAGGCAAAATGGCGACAGAAGGACCTTTTGGAGATCATACAGGGTATTATAATACTACCGATCAATTTCCGATATGTACTATTACTCATATTACTCAAAGGAAAAATCCAATTTATCATTCCACATATACTGGGCGCCCGCCTGATGAACCAGCAATTCTTGGAATGGCATTAAATGAAATATTCATACCTATTATACAGAAACAGTTTCCAGAAATAATAGATTTTTATTTACCTCCTGAAGGTTGTTCATATAGATTAGCTATCGTAACTATAAAAAAACAATATGTTGGACATGCTAAACGTATAATTTTTGGTATATGGTCTTGTTTAAAACAATTCATGTACACTAAATTTATTATTGTATGCGATGAAGATATTAATGCGCGAGATTGGAATGATGTAGTATGGGCTATAACTACACGCATGGATCCTGCTCGTGATTCTATAGTGATAAAAAATACCCCAATTGATTATCTTGATTTTTCTAGTCCAATTTCTGGTTTAGGAGCAAAAATGGGTATGGATGCTACTAATAAATGGCCTGGGGAAACTGAAAGAGAATGGGGTGTTCCAATTAAAATGCACAATGAAGTGCAACATTATATTAATGATATTTGGGATAAGTTAGATATTATACATAATAAAAAACAATCAAAATAAATATGCTTTCAATTAAATATGAACATTGTGTTGTATCAATCAATAATAATAAAAATCAATAATGTAATATTTCATATTTAAAATAAGATCACTACATACTCCTGTTTTAAACATTTACCAACTCAACTCATTTAATTGATTAAATATTCTTAATTATATTATTTATATATTAATTTAAAATGTGTTTTATACAGTGTTGATATTAAAATATTTATGTAAATTTTATATGTTTTTAATTAAATTATTTATTTACATGAAAATTAGTATATATTGTGATTTAAAAAAATTAATAAAACAACTGTTTTTATAGATTAAAATTATTTTAAAAAAAAAAGTTTATCCTCCATCTATTTCAAATTGAAATTATGAATAATTTTTAACTCATAAATAAAAAGATGCATATATATATATATTAAAAATAATAATTATTCATCAAATATATTTTGAGCATAAATAACTAAAGAGCCTAAAAAATTAATATTAATACTAATTTAATTTAGAATAGTTTGTTTGCATAAAAATTATATTATTTGTTTTTTTATATAAAATACTGTATTTACATAGTGACTAGGAGGAGTATGAAAAAATTACA
Source organism: Candidatus Blochmannia sayi (nom. nud.) (assembly GCF_059935855.1). Classification (NCBI taxonomy): domain Bacteria; kingdom Pseudomonadati; phylum Pseudomonadota; class Gammaproteobacteria; order Enterobacterales; family Enterobacteriaceae; genus Candidatus Blochmanniella; species Candidatus Blochmannia sayi (nom. nud.). The sequence goes on along the minus strand of NZ_CP011796.1, from coordinate 771,892 downwards.
TATTATCTTTATAGTGATTTTTTTGATATTTTCACATAAAAGTATGTCATCTTCAATTATTGAAGGAAAACAATATATTAGATTAAATAAACCTATTCAAAATGCTCCAACGTTGTTAGAATTTTTTTCTTTTTATTGTCCGCATTGTTATCAATTCGAACAAGTATATCATATTTCTAATAACATAAAACGGACATTGCCTAAAAATGTAAATTTTTATAAATATCATGTAAATTTTTTAGGTAATTTAGGAAAACAATTAACACATGCTTGGGCTGTAGCAATGACGTTGGGAATAGAAAATAAAATTAGTCCATTATTATTTATAGCGATACAAAAACAACAATCTATTCACACCGTAGAAGACATTCGTGCAATATTTATTAAATCTGGTGTTAGTGCAAAAGAATTCGATACCGCTTGGGATAGTGTATTAGTCAAATCTTTAGTAATAGATCAAGAACAAGCAGCAATAAATTTTCATTTAAGAGGAGTACCATCAATGTTTGTTAATGGTAAATATATGATAAAAAATGACAAATTAGATATATCTTCAGTGAATGCTTACATGCAACAATTTTGCGAGCTATTAAATTTACTTATAGATAAGACATAATTTTTTAGATGTATTCCATTATTATTATTATTATTATAATTATTTATTTTATGCATAAAAATATTAAAAATAATTAGTTATTTATATTTAATTAGGTATATTGTTAATTCAATATAATATTAAAATAATATAATGCGTAATTATTTTATAAAAAATGTAATATTAAACTTCATTTGATTTCATTATTTTATAATTTATAATAATACTATAATTGGATGTAATTTTTTTAAAATATGCAGTGTTCTGTTTTTTATTCTTTATTATACGATTAAATCGTACATAAACATTATTATGGTTACGACAGTTACAAATAATCCAATAATTTTAGTAGATGGTTCCTTTTATATACATCGTGCGTATCATGCGTTTCCACCGTTAACCACTAGTTATGGAAAACCAGTATGGGTAATATACGGAGTACTCAATATGATCAAAAGTCTATTGATACGATATAAACCTACTCATATGGCAATTGTTTTTGATGCAATGGGTAAAACATTTCGTGACGATTTATTTGCGAAATATAAAGCTAATCGTACTAATGTTCCTAAAGATTTATATGATCAAATTGATCCATTATGTGAAATCATACAAGCTATGGGTTTGCCAATGCTCAAAATACCTAATGTAGAAGCGGATGATGTAATAGGGACTTTAGCGGTATTTTGCGCGCAATCAGGGAATTCTGTATTAATCAGTACAGGAGATAAAGATATGGCTCAAGTAGTATCTTCTCAAATAACTTTGATTAATACTATGTCAAATATTATTTTAACTCCTATAGAAGTAGAAAAAAAATTTGGAGTATTACCAACACTGATAGCTGATTATTTGGCATTGACAGGAGATCGTTCTGATAATATTCCTGGTGTTCCAGGATTAGGTAAAAAAACAACTCAGTTTTTGTTAAATAATATAGGCAGCTTGAAAGTATTGTATGATCATTTAGATAAAATTGATATGTTGAGATTACGTAGTGTTAAATCGATAAAAAACACTTTGTTAACTCATAAAGATATAGCTTTTCTTTCTTATGAATTAGCAACTATTAAAACAAATGTATCTTTAAATCAATCAGAATATCAATTATTAATACAGCAAGCAAACATGAATAGTTTATTATTATTATTTAAGCGATATGAGTTCAAAAATTGGTTAATGGATATACAATCAGATAAATGGTTTAATAAATATCAATTTGAAAATAAAATGTTATCAAGTCAATGGTTAAAAAATACATTTTTATATAAAGAAAAAAATCTATTATTGAATTGTTCTAAAGAAAAAAAAGTTGTTACTATAATATATAGTGTTGATATGCTGTATCATTGGATTGAAAAAATTAGAACTGCTAAATTTTTTGTATTTAGTATATGTACAGATACATTGAATGTGTCTACTGCTAAAATTATAAGTATATGTTTGTGTATAGATACAGCGGAAAGTGCATTTATTCCTATAAAAAGTAATTTAACTAATGGTGACAAAGATTTTTTACGTATTGAAGACACAATGTTTACTTTACGTCCAATTTTAGAAAACTCAAAAATTAAAAAAATTAGCCAACATCTAAAATTTAGTTATTCCATGTTTAAACGTTATAATATAAATTTAGTCGGTATGGCGTTTGATATTATATTAGAGTTATATATTTTATATGGTACTGCGAATTATCAGGATATAAAAAAATTTTTAGACAAAGATATATTTAACGCTGTTATAAATTTTCAGAAAACTTATAGTAATTATAATCAAAATAATATAATTATAGATATTAATAATATACGTATGCAATCTTTATATGCAGCTCAATTTATCAGATCTATTTTTCATTTACATAATATTTTATGGCCAAAAATAAAAGAAAATAATAAATTGAGAAAAATATTTGAAGAAATAGAGATGCCTTTAATATCTATTTTACATCGTATTGAAAGTTATGGTGTATTAATTGATAAAAAGTTACTTGATGCGCATTCGGTAGAACTAAATTATCGACTTAATGTTTTAGAGTCAAAAGCACATCAGTTAGTTAATATTCCTTTTAATCTTGCTTCAACTAAACAATTACAAGAAATTTTGTATAATAAACAAAAATTACCAATTTTAAAAAAAACACCTAATGGAGCTCCTTCTACTAATGAAGAAGTATTAAAAAAATTGGCAAGAAAATATCCAATGCCTAAAATTATCTTACAATATCGTGGTTTAGCCAAATTAAAATCTACTTATACTAATAAGTTAACAACCATGATTAATAAGCAATCAAATCGAGTACATACTTCATATAATCAAACTAGAACTTCTACAGGACGTCTTTCTTCTACTAACCCTAATTTGCAAAATATTCCAAATAGAAATTACGATGGAAGAAAGATACGTCAAGCGTTTATTGCTCCAACAAATTTTTTAATTGTAGCAGCAGATTATTCACAAATAGAACTAAGAATTATGGCGCATCTTTCTCAAGATATTACATTGATTAACGATTTTCTTTCTGAAAAAGATATTCATACTGCAACAGCTTCTGAAATATTTGTTACTGCATTACATTTGGTTACTGATGAACAAAGACATCGGGCTAAAACTATTAATTTTGGATTAATTTATGGGATGAGTGCATTTGGGTTAGCACGTCAATTATCAGTAACATGTAAAGAAGCTCAAAAATATGTGGATCGTTATTTTAAACGTTATCCTGGAGTTATGAAGTATATGGTGTATATTCGAGAACATGCCAATAAATATGGTTATGTATATACGCTGGATGGTCGTAAATTATATTTGCCAAATATTTACTCTACTAATATTTCTCAAAAGAAAAGCGCCGAAAGAGCAGCTATTAATGCTCCTATGCAAGGAAGCGCCGCTGATATTATAAAAAGAGCAATGATATCTATTGATAATTGGTTACAGAAAGATTCAGTTCCAGCGCGTATGATTATGCAAGTACATGACGAATTGGTATTTGAAGTTCAACACGATACTATAGATATCGTTGTAAAACAAGTTAGAAAATTAATGGAAGAATGTTTTATTTTAGATGTACCATTAAAGGTAGATATTGGTATTGGGAAAAATTGGGAACAAGCTCACTAATTTTATTAGTATTTTTATACTATAAATATAGTGTTTATATATTTATGTACTTATTTTTAATTTTTAAAAAATAATTTATTTAGTGTAATATTTTACACGGTACGCATAAACAACATATTGCAAAAATTTATATACAGTCAGTTACAGTTATTATTTATTATATTGTTTTGATGTTTTTAACCAATAATTTAGAACCATTTTTAATGATTCTATTCCGTGTTTTTTAGTAGCGGAAAAAAGTTTTATTTGAGCATATGTTGAAGTGTTGTACATTGCTTTTACTTTTTGTGTTATTTTTTCGTATGTAATTTGAGCGATACTTTTAGATATTTTATCTGATTTATTTAATAAAATACAAACTGGAATATTTATAGAAATCGATTTTTTAATTATTTTTTGGTCTAAATTTTTCATTGGATGTCTAATATCCATTATTAATATCAATCCTTTTAAAGATTTTCTTTTTTTTAAATATTCACACAGAATATTAAACCAATAGTTTTTTAATGTTCTTTTTTTTTTAACGTAACCATAACCAGGAAAATCAATTATACGAATGTCTGATTTAATTACGAATAAATTAATTAGTTGAGTACATCCTGGTGTTTTACTTACTTTAGTTAGTTTGTTTTGAAAGGTTAAAGCGTTAATTGTACTGGATTTTCCACTATTAGAATAACCAATAAAAGCTACTTCCATACCTATTTTTTCATTAGGTAAACAACATATTTTAGATATACTTTTTGAAAAACGAGTAGCACGATAGTTATGTATCATAAGTATGTATATTTATAGATAATATAATTGTAGTAATATTAATATAAAAACAATTTTTCAAAATTTACATGGTTTATTTATTCAATATTTATTAAAAAATAAATTTGTATATATAAAACAAATATTTTTAGATATTTTAAGTTTAGTGTTTTAAATTATTTAATTATAACAGTTTGTTATATGTAACGATTATACACCATTTTATGTCATAAAATGGTGTATAACTTCACTTACATAATATTTATTATTTTTGTATATTTTAAGAAATTTAAATCAAACACTATAATATAAACTAAATTCTATAGGATGCGGGGTATCATGTACTAATTTATTTTCTTCTTGACGTAATGCAATATATGTATCTATATAATCTTGGCTAAATACATTTCCTCGCGTTAAGAATTTATGATCTTCATTTAAAGATTTGAGTGCTTCATCAAGAGATTTAGCCATATGTGGTATCGATGATGCTTCTTTTTTTAACATAGTATATAAATTTTTATTTACAGGTTCTCCAGGATGAATTTTATTAATAATACCATCTAATCCAGCCATAAGCAATGCAGAAAAGGCTAAATAAGGATTAGCAGATGGATCGGGGAAACGAATTTCAATACGACATGATATATTTTCTAATTCTTTGATTATAGATGGAATACGAATCGCACTGGAACGATTGTAAGCAGAATAAGTTAACATTACTGGAGCTTCATAATCTGGGACTAAACGTTTATAGGAATTGGTAGTGGGATTTGTAATAGCATTTAATGCTTTAGCATGATATAAGATGCCTCCAATATAAAACAAGGCTGTGTCAGAAAGATTGCCATATTGAGTTCCTGAAAATAAATTAATATTATTTTTATATAAAGAGATATGACAATGCATACCTGATCCATTATCATGCATAATAGGTTTAGGCATAAAGGTTGCTGTTTTCCCAAAATTATTAGCGACATTATGTACTACATATTTGTATATTTGTATTTCATCGGCTTTTTTAGTTAGAGTATTAAATCGAGTTGCTATTTCATTTTGACCAGAAGTAGCAACTTCATGATGATGAGCTTCTACAATTAATCCCATTTTCTCCATTATTAAAGACATACTGGATCGTAAGTTTTGCGAAGAATCTATTGGAGGCACTGGAGCATATCCAGTTTTTATTTGAGGACGATGTCCTTTATTGCCGTTTTGGTAAATTTTACCGCTATTCCATGCTGATTCTTTGTCATCTATAACTACATAAGATCCCGATATTGTTGTTTCAAAACGAATATCATCAAATAAAAAAAATTCTGGTTCAGGCCCAAACATTGCGATATCGGCGATACCAGAATTACATAAGAAAATTTCTGCTCGTTTAGCTATAGATCGTGGATCTCTATCATAATTTTTCATAGTTCCGGGTTCAAGTACATCACAACGAATAATTATTGTAGGTTCTTTGTAAAATGGATCTATACTAAAACTAGTAGGATCAGGCATTAAAATCATATCTGATTCATGAATGTCTTTCCATCCTTTGATAGAAGATCCATCAAAAATTTTACCGTTATTGAATAAATGATCATTAACTTGTGTTTTAGGAACGGTAAGATGCTGTTCTTTGCCTTTTGTATCGGTAAAACGTAAATCAACAAATTTTATTTGATTTTCATTAATAATAGAAAAAATTTCTTCAATATCTGCCATATGTATTCTCTTAGCTGTCATAGTTTAATGTTGCGGTAATCAGTTCATAAATTGTGTAATTCAGAACTGTGTACTATATATATGTTTATTATGACAAAACTTACTAAATTTATTTAATAAATATTTATGTTGGCATTACTGTTTTAATGTATTGATAGATAACATATTTATTAAAATAAAATTGATTTTTTTGTTAAAAATTTGTCTGGTATTATTACTATAATAATTAATCATTATAATTGATGATGCACTATCAATATAGTGATCATTATTAAAATACTTAGTCGGTACTATATATCATCAACAGTAATACTAATGTTTTTTTAAATATTATACAGGGTTGTATATGAAAAAATGTAATAATAAATATTATATATTTTATATGAATCCCAAAAATTATTGTACTGTATAACATAGTAGATATATCAAAAATGATATACTAGTTAATTTATTAAATTATTATTTAATGGTCATATGTATATATCATTAATTGTATATTATATTAGTAATAATCACTTTGATTATAAAAAATAAAAATAAGTTATTAAAATTAATTGCTGTTTAATTTAATTTTTTTTATATGTTTCGTTGTTGCGAAAGTATTTGCTTTACGATTTATATAGTATTGTATTTTTATATTATTTATTTATAAATAAAAAAAGTGTTTATTTAGAAATTAAACTTTCTTCTGTTTCTTTAAGAGCAATTACAGTATATTTATCGTTATTGTTTTTGTTATTACTAATTAATTTTTCTTTTCCATCGATTTGCATTTGACGAGCACGTCGTGCGGCAATCAATATTAAATCGAATCTATTATTATTTTTTTCTACAGAATCTTGCGCGATTATACATTTCATGTTATTCACCATATATATTATATAGTTATTGCTTTTATTAGTTTGAATTATATCATTAAATTGATTGTATTATTATTGTATGTATTATATTTTACTTATTTTTTATTATATCTGGTAGTAACAAGTTATTTATTAACGTTGCATAGCGTATTTTTTGATGTGTTATTCGTAATTGTTCAGAAAATATGATTGATTGTAAATGTATTAGAGCAACATTAAAATCGTCGTTTATAATAATGTAATCATATTCTTCAACATGATTGATTTCTTCTATTGCTCGTTTCATACGTATAGTGATATTTTTTTCTGTATTTTGTCCTCTCAGGCGCAATCTTCGCTCTAATTCTTTTTTCGATGGGGGTAAAATAAAAATACTGTAAATATTATTTAATATTTTATTACGAATTTGTTGCGCTCCTTTCCAGTCAATATTTAATATAACATGTGTACCATCTTTTAACATGGACTTAATATCGTTTAAGGCAGTGCCATAGTGATGGTTAAAAATTTTAGCGTATTCAAAGAACATATTTTTATGCATCATATATTCAAATTTTTTTTTTGGGACAAAATAATAATCTTTTCCATGTGTTTCATCAGATCGTTTAACGCGTGTAGTGTAAGAAATAGATAATTTAGTTTGAGTGGGGAAACGATTATATTGCATTAAAGCTTGAATTAAAGAAGATTTTCCTGCTCCGCTTGGAGCGGATATGATGCATAATTTCCCTAGTTTTTTCATTATTAAGTGGCGTATATATAATTGTGTATATAAATATATATGGTTTTTTAATTTAAATCATCTAATATTGATGGGTATTGTTAATATTAATTAACTATAAATATGACAATGACATGTTATTAAGAAAAATTTTATAGAAGACCGTTAATAAAATGTATTTTGTGAGTTTAGTTATATTGTATTACACACTACCATTTTGTATAACTAATATAATTTTGTCAAGTTTTTATTAACGGTCTTCTATATTTTGTATGTGTTTATGTAATTAAATTATCACGTTATTTTTTGTTGTATTTCAAGTAAATTGCATACTTCTCTAAAATTTTTAAGTTGTATATCAGATAAAGGCGAAAACATACGGTCTAAAATAATGCTGTGTGTATTTTTAGCGATACGTAGTTTATCACGTCCCTTTTCTGTAATATGTACATATTTAACTCTGCGATCTGTAAGGCTTTGTTGTCGGCGTAACATTTCATCTTTTTCTAATGCATCTAGTACTGTCACGACAGTTCTTGATGAGAACCCCATATAATTTTTAATATCTGTTGCGCTGGTTTTTTCGGTAGTAATGAGATGTAAGATCTTCATTTTTGACATTGAAAGACCTTCGTTAATTAATTGACCGTTTATTTCTTTGCGTAAACGATGATAAATACGGGATAAAGATTCGACCATGTTTGAAATATCTGTTAATCTATTCATATTTATGAGTCTCTATATTGAATCAATAAATGACTATGATAGAACTGCATTGGACAGTGTCAGCAATAGTCATCTAAATCAAAAAATAAATTACTAAAGGTATTATTTTATAAAAAAATTATTGTCAATAATCTATTTTAGACAATTATTTATGTTTAATAAGTATTAATATTGTTAATAAACTATTATAGTTTGTACCTCCCAATTTTGTTTGATTTTACTGAATTAATATTTTGTTGTATTAAAATAGTCAAATATTATTATTCTTTAGAATATATATATATGTTCAGTATTAAACTTGAATTATTTATTATTTTTTATTTTATCGGAGTTTTTTTAAATTTGAAATATTACTATAGGAAAAAGGAAAACTACTGATAAATATATTTAAAAATATTTTTTTTATTTTTTATGATATATTTTTGATTTAAAAGTCTTATATACTCATGGTATAAAGTTTTAGGGGGGGTATAATAAATAAATTTTATGAAAATAAATTTATTTATTATTTTTTTATAAATAATGAACACAAATTTATTTTTGAATGATAAATAATATTTATTAAATATACATATATTTTTAGATTTTGATTCATTATTAACAATGATCTTAAAAAGATATATATCATATAATTTATAGTAGTAAATTATATATATAAACTTATATGTTATTTCTAATAAATAGTTTATCCATTACAAATTAAATTTATTTAAATTTTATAATTTTATTTTTGAGTAAAGTGTTTGATATGATATTGATAATATATAAATATATTTTTTTGTTAATTAAAGAGTGAAAATTTCATGTACTATAGAATAGTGTAATTTAATCAATAATTATGAAAATAAAGTTTTATATAAAATGTAATTTATTTTTTTAAAGAATCATTTTTTTTTAAAAATAATTAAAATGTACAATGTATTATATAAATATTTTATTTTTACTCAATATTTTGAGTTTGTTCTCGTATTTGTTCAATAAGTATTTTTAAAGAAATCGCTAATTGTGTAATGTTGGAATTTATAGATTTTGAAGTTAAAGTATTCGCTTCTCTGTGTAATTCTTGGATTATAAATTCTAATTGTCTACCAATAGATCCTTTTTGAATAAGTATTCTGTGCATTTCTTTAATATGATTCGTTAATCGATCTATTTCTTCTGAAATATCTATTTTTTGAGCTATTGTTAATAACTCTTGTTCTAATCGTATTGGATCAACATAAATGCATACATCTTTTGTTTGGTCTAACAGTTTTTTTCGTTTCCAATCTAGCACATGAGGAATATATTGGCGGATTTTGTTAATTTCTTCATACATAAGATGTAGTCGTTCTGTAATTTTATTTTTTATAAAAATACCTTCTTTTTCTCTATTTTGTATCAAGTTACTCAATGTTTTTGTGAAACAAGTTAATAGTTCGGAACGAATGTTATTTATGTTATTTTGTTCATACGTTATGACTCCAGGATAAAATAAAATTTCTAACGGATTAATTTCACCGCTTTCATTAATTAATGTTTTTATCCATTTTGTAGATGAGATAATACAATGAACTAATTGTTTATTAATGGTAAAGTTATTTATATTATTAGTAGTATTTAATTGAATTTTTAAATTGCATTCTATCTGTCCTCTAATGAGAGAATTTTTAATTTGTTTACGAATAATCCATGATAAATCATAAAAGTGTTTAGGCAAATCAATATGAATATTTAAATAACGTTGGTTTACAGAACAAATTTCCCAAACAGCATTTCCCCATGCGTGTTTTGATTCATGTCTTGAAAAAGCAGTCATACTATAAACCATAATATTACCTATTTTTTTTTAAGTATTATAAAGAAATCTATTTTCTTATAATACTTAAAAGATTGCTATAATTATATATATTTATATTGTTTATATATAATTTGTAATGTGTTTTAAGGTTGTCAATTTAACAATAATTTTTTATTGTTAAGTTAAATAATAATAATAATTGCAGAAGATAATGATTTATCTAATATGGATAATGTTTATAAATTGCGTTTTTAAATAAAATGTAAAAACTAAATTATAATAAAATGTATTAATAAAATAAAAAAAAAGAAAAACAAATGTGATTTATATATTTATATGAATAAATGGTGTTTTTAGAATTGGTATAAAACAATAATTTTTACAGATTTATAATATTATATATAATCGTATGTTTTTATTGTTTATTAAATTGACATTCTTAATAAAGAATAAAGACAAAAAATATTTAAATGTATTGAATAAAAAATTTCAATATGTAATTTGGTAAAATTTTACTTATTAATTAATTGAAGATATATCATTAAACGATAATTCATATAAAATTTATAATAAATATTTTATGTATTTTATAATAATATTATTAGATTATTATCATAAATTTAATTTGATGTTCTTTTTCTATAGCAGTAACGATTGATCTTTAAAAATAGCATAATTTATTTTCTATTTTAGTTGAAATAAATCATAATTCAAAATAAATTATTTATCTTTGTTTTTCGTAATAATGGTAACGTTATTTAAATTTGTAATGCTTATTTTGAATGCCCAAATCCTTTGGATCCACGTGTACTAGGGATAAAAGATGTAACTACAGAAAATTTAACTTGAATGATTGGTATAAAAACTAGTTGTGCTATTCTTTTCCCGGGGTATACAACGTATTTTTTTGTTCCACGATTCCATAAAGATACCATTAATTCTCCTTGATAATCTGAATCAATAAGTCCCACTAGATTACCTAAAACTATTCCATATTTATGCCCTAAACCTGAACGTGGTAAGATTATCCCTGTTATTTTTGGATCAGAAATATGGACTGCAATACCAATAGAAATAATATGAGTCTCTCCAGGATAAATAATAACAGGATCATTTAAACAAGCCGGTAAATCTAATCCGGCTGATCCTGATGTTGCGTATGTCGGAAAACAAAAAGAATCATAAAAACGATTATCAATAATTTTAATATTAATTGTTTTCATTGTAACGATTGATAATTTCATTAATAAGTTGTTGTGCCAATAATTTTTTTTTCCTTAAAGGTAATATAACGCTACCTTTGTTCCAAAATAAATATAATTCATTATTATCACTATTGAATCCTTGATTTACACGAGAGATATGATTAGCACAAATTAAATCTAAACGTTTTTTAATGCGTTTATCTTGAGCATATTGTTTTATATTATTAGTTTCAGCAGCAAATCCAACAACATAGGGACGTTGTGTTGTTAATGATCCTACTTCTGATACAATATCAGGATTCCTAATCATGGTTATTTTTAATATATTTTTATTTTTCTTTATTTTTTGAATAGAAGAACGACAAATACGATAATCTGATACTGCTGCGCAACCGATAAAAATTTGTTGGTTTTTGATGTTTTGCATAACTGCTTTTTTCATGTCTAGCGCTGAAATAACATTGATGCGTCGTACTTTAGTAGGAGTATGTAGATGTACTGGTCCTGTTATTAATGTAACTTTTGCGCCTTTATCTGCAGCAGCTTGTGCAATAGCAAATCCCATTTTTCCTGAGCTGTAATTAGTAAAAAAACGAATAGGGTCTAAAGCTTCATGAGTAGGTCCGGCAGTGATCATGATATTAAGATGATCTAAAGAATGATCGTTAGAAAAATAATGATCTACACATTCAGCTAAAACTTTAGGGTCTGTCATACGTCCGTATCCAACATCATTACAAGCTTGATGCCCATAATCTGGGCCCCATATTAATATGCCTCTTTTTTGTAGAATATTTAAATTTGTTTGTGTTGCAATGGCTTTATACATTTGTTGATTCATTGAAGGTGCAACAGCTATAGGGGCTGTTGTAGCTAGACATAAACTACATAACAAATCATTAGCTAATCCTACAGATAATTTAGCTAATAAGTTGGCTGTAGCTGGGGCAAGTAAAACCAAATCAGCCCATTTAGCTAATTTGATATGAGGTATCGCTGTTTCTATTTTAGAGTCGAAAAAATTATCTAATACTGGATGACATGATATTGTTTGCAAACTTAAAGGAGTAATGAATTTTTTTGCGGATTTAGTCATAATTACTTTGATTTTTGCACCTCGTTCTTTTAAATATCGAATAAGATCTATAGTTTTATATGCAGCAATACCACCGCTTACTCCTAATATGATATTTTTATTTATTAAACCCGTCATATTATATTCACATGATTTTAACAATTATTTAATTTTATGTGTTATATCATAAAAATTGATAGTTTTTGTTAGTATAAAAAAATTAATTATTTTATTAAATAAAATTTATTGTAAAACTTGCAATAGTATTGTATACAATGCACAAATTCTGTATTATATATGACTATTAATTGTGTATAGTTTGCATATTTTAACGAAGATATGCAATAATTGATGATATCATATACTAATGTTTTGGTATGTAATTAGAGTGTTATAATGTTAATAATTACGAGATTTATGAGTCAACATAAATAAAAGGTTGTTTTTTATTTTAATTAAAAAATGTTTATTGTTTACAACAAGGGGTTAAAAATATGACACGTGTGTGTCGAATTACTGGAAAACGCCCTATGCATGGAAATAAGCGCTCTCACGCAATGAATGCAACTAAACGTTGGTTTGCTCCTAATCTTCATTATCATCGTTTTTGGATTGCAAATAAGAAACGTTTTATTAAATTGAGAATATCTGCTAAAGGTATAAGGTTAATTGATAAATTGGGTATTGAATATTTTTTGTCTAATTTATACTTAAAGAAATAAATAATATTCAAAAGGAATTAATAATAGTATGGCTAAAGAAACACGAGAAACTGTACGTTTGTTTTCCTCTGCTAATAATGGACATTTTTATAGTACTACAAAAAACAAACGTAATAATCCTGAAAAGATGAAATTAAGAAAGTTTGATCCTATTGAACGGAAACATGTACTGTATATAGAGGGTAGAGGTACTTAAATTAATTGATTAGTATTTTATTTTTTTCTAACGATGATCTTATATTGTAATTGTTTTTGTGTTATTTCCAATAAATTATTCTCTATTTATTTTTTTTGTTCAATTTTTCTATAACTTTTTCAGCAATAAAATTAGGTAAAAAATGATCTAATGTTCCTCCGTATTGAGCAATCTCTTTTATTAATTTAGAAGAAAGACAGGACCATGCATCTGTAGACATCATAAATACAGTCTCTATTTCTGGAAGGAATAGGTTGTTTATTTTTGAGAGTTGTAATTCATATTCAAAGTCTGATGTGGTTCTAAGTCCGCGGATTAGAATGTTGATTTTTTTTTTTTCATAATGTTTACAGTTAGATCATTAAATCCAAATACTGTTACATTAGTTAATGTTGCGGTTGCTTGTTTTGCAAGTATTACACGTTCTTTGAGGCTGAACAATGGATTTTTTTTTGGATTTTCAGCTACTGCTACAAGTAGTTTATCAAAAATTTTATTAGCTCTAATAATTAAATCCAGATGTCCGCGAGTTAGTGGGTCAAAAGTACCTGGATACATAGCCTGAGTGATCATAATATGTTATGAATTGTTTTTTGTAATAGTTAGAAATACAGAATGTATGATGGTACTACATTATGCGCTGATTTTAAAATTATGTTTAAATAAATAGGTTTTAGTTATATAAAACTCGTATTTGATTATTATTAAAATATTTTTTAGATTAGAAATATATATATTACATACTTTATATTATACCATAATCATTTAATTTTGAAATTAATATACTCATTTGTTTATAATATTTTAGTTATATTAAAATTCAATTTTGTGTTTATATAAATTATTTTATATTAGGATTTTATAAATATTACAGTTATTAAAATTATAATAGTTTTGAATTTTATTATAAAAAATTGAACCAAATAATAGTTATTTGAATAACTACATATCTATACTAAATATGTATAAAAAATTTTAGAGATTTAAATTATTAAAATTAGTTATTATGTTGAATAAATTTATAAATGTATCACTAATTTTTTTGGTATAAATATAAGTTTTATACATAGTTATTATAGATAGCATGGTTAATAATTTTTTAATTTCATATAGTATAAGTAGTGTATTGAAAATACAATAATTTATTAATAGAATTCAATTATTTTTTGATTGATAAATAATTATCTAACAAATATAATAATCGTGGTAGTGATCCTTGATTATGTTTTAGTACTTTCATAGCTCGATAACCATAATTTAAACGACATTCTTTATTTCTTAATAACATATAAATAGCTTTTACTAAAGATTCAGTATTAGTTACTGTAATTAATCCATTTGATTTGCGTAATTTGATGCAAATATCATGGAAATTAAAAGTATATGGTCCCATAATTAGTGGAATTGAATGTGCTGCTGGTTCTAATGGGTTATGTCCTCCATGTTTTACTAAACTACCTCCAATAAATGCTATATCTGAAATACCGTATAACAACATTAACTCTCCTATGGTATCATTAATAATGACTTGTGTTTTTTTAGATGGAGTGGTCCTAGAACTTCTCATAATATAGGTAAATCCGGTTTGTTCGGTAATGTTTTTAACGTTGATAAAACGTTCTGGATGACGTGGAGTTAGAATCATTAGTAAATCAGGAAATATAGTTAAAAGGTGTTTATGTGCTTGTAATAATAATATTTCTTCTCCTGCATGAGTACTGCTAGCTATCCATACTTGTCTATTTTTTATCCAAGTTTTTTTTAAAAATGATATTTTGTTTAATAGGTTTTGAGTTATTTCGATATCAAATTTCAGATTGCCAGTAATAAATAATTTGTTTTTTTTTAATCCTAACTTAAGAAATCGGGAAGCGTCTTCTGTATTTTGAGCGGCAATGAAGGTAACACGTTGCATAAGTAATGAAATAAAATGATTAATTTTTTTGTATTTAAGAAAAGAGTTAAATGATAGTCTAGCATTAGCTATAATGAAAGGAATGTTGCGTTTATGTAATATATTAATAAGATTTGGCCATAACTCTTTTTCCATAACAATAACTAATTTGGGTTTGACTTGATTAATAAATCGTTTCATAGATCCAGGTAAATCATATGGTAAGTAACCACAATACGTATCGTTGTGATGGAATTGAGATTGTGCTAACTCTACCCCAGTGGGAGTCATAGAAGTTAATGTAATAGTTATGTTAGGATAGCGTTGCTGTAAAGCTCGTATCAAAGGGATGGCTGCTAATGTTTCTCCAAGAGATACAGCATGCAACATAATTCCGTTAGATTTAATAGGTTTATGAAAAAATCCATAGCGTTCTAACCAATTTTTACGATAAGATGGTAATCTCCTGCTACGCCATAATGATCGGATCCATATTATAGGTTGAGCAATATATATAATTATACTATATATTGTGATATATAATGTAAACATATTATCTCTCGAAAGAACAAGTTATTATATTCATAATTAATATACTAATTTGATTGTTTTATATAAATTGATGATGAAATAATATTTCATTTAAAAAATGTATTTATTATATGATTGATTGTATTTTAAAGCAAAAATACTGTTTGGATTTAAACAGAAGTTACTTAGCATATAGTTATAATTTTTTCTTTTTTTATTGTAGTAAAGATTATCACTATATGTCAGTGATATGTTTGATTTTTTAATTTTAATAATTAGCAAATAATGAACATAGATGTGATGAAATTTATGAATCTAAATAATTTTTTATAATTTTTTATACACGTAATGTAAATAGAAATAGTGTTGAATATACTTTTTATTGTTTTAATTTTCTATTTTTGTATTTATGTGAGTGTTTGTGTATTCAAAATCTATTTTTTTTAAAATGAAAAATAAATTTTCAATTTTTTCAAAATAGGTGTAGTACAATTTTAGGTGATGTTGTGTTGTTATTTTGTAATGATTATAATTGAAATCATATCGTTTAACAATAGTATCATAGTGATCAATTTTTGATGTATGATATATTTTATTTATTACTACTATTGTAATAGTAGTAATAGTACATTGTTTGTATATTATATACGTGTTTTTGATAATGCTCATGAATAACTCATGAGTTTAAAGATATAATGTGAGAATAGCGTTATTTTTTTATATTTATATTTTTAAATAAGTTTATTTCGTTAGGATGAGTAGATTATAATTTCATTTGTTTAAAAGCATAAATAATAGCATTAGTAATAAATTATAATATTATGTAATGTATAATATATAACAATTATTTTTTTTAAGAATTTTGGTAGATCTTATTACGGTTAAAATTACATTATCTACATAATGTAATACTCATTTTGAGTATTATTGAAATAATCTGGTTTGATCATATAACGTAATTTAATTTAAATTAATTTTTTTGAAAAATATATTTATTTGTTGTTATGTATAACATATTATTCACAATAATAATGTGGTATATTTTTATTTTTTAGTACTTTATGTTGGTTAAATAGTCAAATTTACTAAATTTGTTAAAATGAATAAAAAATATTTTTTATTTAAAAAATTGAAAAATTCATCTATTGAATAAAATTTTTAGTTTTAATTGTATGGCATTGAATAATTTAATGAGAAATATGTATAATTAGCGGTGTATATAATTTTGATATTTTAGAATATTATTAATATTTATTTATTATAGTTTAAAAAAAATTGATAATATTTTAAATATTTAGGGTATTTTAGTGATTATTGTTGAAAAGTAGTATTTTTAATTTCACAAATCATGGTTTAATAATTATCGTTAATTTATTCATATTTTAAATGATGTTAATTTTTAAATAAACACAATGGTGGTATCTATCGTGAATAATATATTTTCTAAATATCGATTGTTTATGGATAAAATGATTAAACTTGTTTTAAAGTATATAAAAAAAATAAAATTATAATATAGTAGAGACTATTGTTTTCAGATTAAAGCAAGTCTGAAATAATTTAGTAATGTTATTATTAAAATAATTTAATGGATAGATTATAAAATGTCATATCTATTTTAGATGTAAAGTTTTTTGAAATGTTTTCCAAACTTGAATAGGAGTTAGATGTTCCATTTTCTTCGTTGAAGCACGTAAGGTTATTTGATTTTGTCCGTATGTTCCAATTAGACTAGGATTAGTTGGGCCATATAATGTTAAATTAGGGCAATTAAGCGCTGCAGCTAAATGACTAAGCCCAGTGTCAACAGATATTATTGCAATTGATTCAGATATATGTATTGCAATATCTCGTAATGTTAATTTTGGTAGGATTGTTATTTGATTACAGTAACGATGACATAAAGCAACTAATCGACTAACGCGTAATTCTTCGTTTTTTGTCCAAAAGGGTAGTTTTATATGATAACCCGATTTCACTGCATAGTGTATAATAACACTCCAATTAAATTCTGGCCAATGTTTTGATTTTCTGGTAGTAGAATGAAAAAATATTAAATAAGGAGTATTGTGGTTTTTAAGTGGAAATAATTTATCAATATTATATTTTCCCATGCAAATCGGTATGGGATATTTTAAACTAAGAGAAAAAAGTTGACGAATGCGTTCGACAGCGTGTTGGTTTTTGTTTATGTAATGTTGTCGATGATAGCACCAGGAACTGATGGGTTCTCGTGCGCTTTTATAATCCATACCGTGTTTTGTGCCACGTGCAAATCGTGTGATTAATAGAGATGTGTGTAATAAACCTTGCGCATCAATAATTGTATCGTATTTTTTTTTTTGCAATTGTTTAATATGTTTATGATATTGAATCCATGAAGAAATTTTATACCATTTTTTTTTCCATGACCTGAGAGTTATAGGGATGATTTTATGTATTGCTGGATGCCATTTAGGAATTTCAGAAAAAGTTTCCTCTATAATCCAATCAAATGATATATTAGGTATAGCATTAAATGCATCAGTTAATGCAGGCAAAGTATGTATGATATCTCCCATAGAAGAAACTTTTATAATTAAAGCTTTCATAATTTTTTGATTAGATTATAGTTAATTAATTTAATAATGTTTTCAATACTTTTAAAACTTGTTCTGGTCTAATGTCTATTAAACTATCATGATACTCGTAACAATTGCTATTTTTTTGTGTTTTATTATATTTCTGAATGTGGCGTATTATAACAGATTTAAAATACAAAGGCGGAGTAAATATGGGATCAGTGGGTCCATATAACCCTACTACGGGACGTTGTAATGCGCAAGCTATATGCATTAAGCCAGAATCATTACTAACTATCGCTTTACA
This sequence comes from Candidatus Blochmannia sayi (nom. nud.), assembly GCF_059935855.1. Classification (NCBI taxonomy): domain Bacteria; kingdom Pseudomonadati; phylum Pseudomonadota; class Gammaproteobacteria; order Enterobacterales; family Enterobacteriaceae; genus Candidatus Blochmanniella; species Candidatus Blochmannia sayi (nom. nud.). The sequence continues at coordinate 753,127 of NZ_CP011796.1, read as the reverse complement.
CGCTGCTATAATCGTAACGGCTTCTCCTAACGATGTTTTTCCTATAAGATTGTGACAATGTTTCTTTAAATTTTTGAGAATACTAAGTTCAATAAATTTATTAATTATTTGATCTTTGGATGATCCTAATATTACTACATGATACCCACAGTAAATTAATTGAGTAGCTAACGTTATATAATGATAATGTGGCCAATTTTTAGATAATCCAAATTCTGAGCCAGGGCATAATCCAATTAATATTTTTTTTCTATGGTAATTCAAATGAAATTTATATAATATGTTTATAATTTCTTTTTTATTTACACTTAATTGAGGCCATGGTAACGGATAGGGTAGATCACGGAAATTTTTTATAATATTATGATCATATGCCAATGCGGCATAACGTTGCACCATTGATGGAAAGGATCTTTTATTAAGTATTCTCAAATCATTTAGCACTCCATATCGCATTTCTCCACGCCATCCAGTCCGAATTGGAATATCTGCAAAAAATGGTATTAGAGCAGACTTAAATGAATTAGGTAATATTATCGCTTGTTGGTATTTCTCATTTTTTAATAATTTTCCAAGACGATAACATTTTGACAACTCTAAAACACCATGTTTGTAAGGAATAGTTAATATTTTATTGATTTCAGGCATATGATAAAATATATCTTTACACCATATTGGAGTAATCACATCAATTTTTATATTGTAATAATATTTGTTAGTAAGTAGTTGATACATGCTGTGTGACATTACTGTATCTCCAATCCATGATGGCCCAATGACTAATATTTTTTTCATAATAAACATCATTATGCTTTATTTTATATGATAATAATCCACATCGTTATGTGATAACCAATTTAAATATTGATATATACCTTTGTGAATATTAATAAATTGATTGTGATAACCTGCTTTTCTTAATTGAGAAATATTTGCTTGAGTAAATATTTGATAATTGTTATATAATTTTTTTGGTATAGAAATATACTTAATAGTCATATTTTTATTGCAAAATTGTAATACAGTATTAGCGACTGATTCGAATGATTCTGACTTGCCAGTTCCACAATCAAAAATACCAGATATATTATTTTTCCAAGCCCAAATATTTATATCCACGATATCTTCAATATATATAAAATCTCGTTTTAAATATTTACTACCAATAAATAATTTTGGATTTTTTTTGTTTTTAATTTGTTTGTACAATTGAAATATAATACTTGACATGTTACCTTTGTGTGCTTCGCAAGGTCCATAAACATTAAAATATCTTAATCCACAAATTTGAGATGTAACTTTTGGTAATATACTACGTACATATTGATCAAACAAAAATTTAGAATAACTATATATATTTATAGGATGTTCATGTGATTGAGTTTTGAGAAAAACACTGGTGTCTTTACCATATACTGATGCAGAAGAAGCGTATATGAAAGGAATGTTGTTTTTAATACAAAAACATAAAAGATCTTTAGAATATTGATAGTTATTCTCCATCATATATTTTCCATCCCATTCTGTAGTGGAAGAACAAGCTCCTTCATGGAAGACTGCATCTATATTTTTAATATAAGAATGAATGGTAGTAGTATGTATATGTTTAATGAAGCAATTTTTATCTATATAATCTGAGATATTCAAGTTTACTAAATTTTTATATTTTTTTCCATTTTTCAGATTATCTACTACTAAGATATTTTTATATTTAATTTTATTTAACGCTTTAATTATATTACAACCTATAAATCCGGCTCCACCAGTTACAATAATCATACATTACCCGCATAAGTTAAACATGTGTTAAATAACAATTAATATAATAACTTCAATTATTTTTTAATATTATAATAATTATTTTTATATAATATGCTAATATTTGAAACTGAGGTGTGATTTGTTTTGTAAACATATAATTTGTTTATAAAGTATTATTTCAATAATTATTCTTATTAAATTAATTTTTATGATATTGCTTCAGATGAAGCATCGATTTAATAATAGTTCGTTATTATACTCCATTTGAATAAATCAATATAAAAATGTAATAATGGTAGTTATTTATTAATGATGTGTAAATGAACACATTATAATTTTATAAATTTTTTCATTTACTATAATGTGAAAAATTTTAATGTGTTTTAGTATTATCAGGCAATATATTATATATTGTAGCAAATATATATAAGTATTTGTTGTATTTCTTTTATAATAAGCAATATATAGTTGGACAGTATGTGGTATTTTTATTGTAAATAATTCAAAGAGTTGTCAACTTTATTTAAAGCCATAGATATACATAATAGTATATGTATGGCTGTCATGTTACATGATTAGGAATAAATTATAGAAATATATCTTCTTTTACATATGTATTAATTTTATAGAGGCTAATATACCGTGTATATACAGGAAATAGTAATATTTTTACAAAATCATATTATATTAAGTTCTATATGGATATTTTTACTGATTATTGTGTTATACTCAGCAGTAAGTAGTTGGTTATTTCGATCTTCTGAAATATTATGCAATAAAGCGATTTTGTTGATGAATAGAAAGAATGCAATAGTAATCGATATTCGTAGTACAGATGATTATTATGCAGGGCATATATCGAATTCTATCCATATATCAGTAGAAGATATTAAAAATGGTAACATTTTAAAGTTAAAAAAATTTAAAAAACAACCATTAATTATAGCACATGATAATAATATTTTGGCTCATTCAATTAAAAGATATTTGCATAAATTAAAATTTGAAGAGATATATGTTTTGCATGGGGGTATAGTTGGTTGGAAGTCTGACAGTTTACCTTTGTTATTAAAAAAATAAATAATTATTAGGATAATGAGAACGAGAACATGGCTTATATTGAGATTTATACAAAAAAAAATTGTCCTTATTGTAATCGAGCTAAAGCGTTGTTAACGAAAAAATTATTGGATTTCAAAGAAATTTCTATAGATAATGATAAATTGTCTAATGATTTATATATAGAGATGCAACGACGTTCTAGTGGTAAAACGACGGTTCCTCAGATTTTCATAAATAACGAACATATTGGAGGTTCAGATGATTTAATTTTTTTAGATAGTCAAGGAAAATTGGATCTAATTTTAAAGAATCAAATGATGAAATAAACAGACATGTTATTTTACATGTAGATATAAAATAAAGTGTATTTATATAAGAGAGTAATAGTAATGTGTTATTTTGTGTTTGTTTGTGTACGACAATATTATAATTGAAGATGTTTCATTTGAAACTTGAAATGTTTTTAGAATTTTTTAAAAATAACTTGGAATCCAAATAAAGTTAAACTAAATTTAAATAGCAATACTGTAAACAATTGTACTATCATGTATGCAGGAGTAATATTTTTATTATTTTATTGCTGTAAGTTGTTAGAGAACGGTGCGGTATTTTTTGTGTAAAGTAAGACGTATTGAAATTTTGATGTTTTAGACATTAATAGAATATAAATGGTATATCGTTTTCGTGCATATATTGATTAGTGATGTTTGTATATGAGTGGGTACATGAAATTATTAAGTGTTTTGAGACACGCTTTTGAAAATTAACTTAGATCCGGTCAGCATTGGTGTTTTGTGAGTGGAATATTAGAAATAAATACAATAACAAAATTGAAAATTAATATCATACTGAAATAATTATTTTTTAAATTATTGTGTCTATTATTTATCCTACTATAGCTGTGATTGGAGCTGGGTCTTATGGAACGGCTTTAGCTGTTGCGTTGTCTAGAAATGGTCGCTCGGTATTATTGTGGGGGTATAATCCGTCTCATATTAAAGAACTTAAAATTAATAGATGTAATCAGGTTTATCTTCCAGACGTTTGTTTTCCATTATCGTTATATTTAGAAGAATCCTTATCAGTAGTTTTAGCTACATGTCGCAATTTATTAATTGCTGTTCCAAGTAATGTCTTTAATAGTGTTCTAATCCAAATCAAACCGAATTTAAAACATAATACTCGTATTATTATAGCTTCTAAAGGCTTAGAACCAAAAACTGGTCGTTTACTGCAGGATGTGGTATACGATGTATTAGGATGTGATATACCTGTTGCGATTATATCTGGTCCGACTTTTGCTAAGGAACTTGCTATGGGTTTGCCTACTGCGATAACATTAGCTTCTACTGATGATGAATTGAATGATGATTTGCAAGATATATTGCATTGTGATAAATATTTTAGAATATATAGCAATACAGATACTATTGGAATTCAAATAGCTGGAGCAGTAAAAAATATAATTGCCATTAGCACAGGTATTTCTGATGGGATAGGATTTGGTTCAAACGCTCGAACAGCATTAATTACGCGTGGTTTAGCAGAAATGTCTCGGCTTGGGGTAGCTGTTGGCGCAGCTCCAGATGTTTTTATGGGATTGGCTGGATTGGGTGATTTAGTGTTGACTTGTACTGATAATCAATCACGTAATCGTCGGTTTGGAATTTTATTAGGACAAGGTTTAAGCGTATGCCGTGCTCAAAAGGATATTGGACAAATAATAGAGGGATTATGTAATATAGAAGAAGTATACATGTTATCAATTAAATATAAAATAGAAATGCCGATTACTGAACAAGTGTATCAGATACTACATTGTAATAAGAATGTGCATGATGCCGCTTATTCTTTGTTAGATCGTATACAAAAAAAAGAAAATATTTTTGACAACTAATATAACTAGTAATGAATTTTGATTATCATTCAATTATTATACAACAATAAGGCAAATTTATGTCTTTAGATGTATTAGAAATAGTTTGGAGCAATATTAAGATTGAAGCGAGATTATTGATTGATTCTGAACCTATATTAACTAATTTCATATACACAACTTTATTAAAACATAAAAATTTCAAACATGCATTGATTTCTATGTTATCTAAAAAATTTGTTAATACAGATATGTCTATTGTCGATATAACTAAAATATTAGAAGAGGTATATAATTCTGATGATGAAATAGTTACTTTTGCTGCTCGAGATATTTATGCTATTCGTTCTAATGATCCATCTGTAACTAAATATTCTACTCCTTTTTTATATTTAAAAGGATTTCATGCGCTGCAAATGCATCGTATTTCTCATTGGTTGTGGTGCAATAATCGCCAGGAATTAGCTATGTATTTTTATAACCATGTTGCAACTATTTTTAATGTAGATATTCATCCTGCCGTTAGTATTGGATATGGTGTTATGATAGATCATGCAACTGGAGTAGTAATAGGAGAAACGTCAATCGTAGAAAATAATGTATCCATCATGCAATCTGTGACTTTAGGAGGAACCGGTAAGACCAATGGTGATCGACATCCTAAAATTAGACAAGAAGTAATGATTGGAGCAGGTTCTATTGTGTTAGGTAATATTGAAATTGGACGTGGCGCTAAAATTGGAGCAGGTTCTGTCGTATTACATTCGGTTCCGCCTTGTTCTACGGTTGCTGGTAAACCAGCTAGGCTTATACGTAAAAAAAATAATAAATTATAATAACTTATTCGCTACACAATATAATTGTAATTCTATATCATAGATATACATTAATTGTGTATATGTGTAATTATTCTTTTAAATTGATCTAAATATTAAATATCTCTGGTATTAACAATCAATATTATTAAATATAAATTAAACAATTATATAGAATATACTATATAAATAGTAATTTTTATGTTTTGATTAATTAAAAAAAATTGTTACATAGTGATTATAAACAAAAATCTTACATGAAGCACATATGATGTGGTATGTACGTACTACTGTACAGTAAAGATTGCCATTTTTATCAAAATAAATTTAATAATAGCTCGTATTTTTAATATATTAAGTTTAATAATTTAATATATTAAATAATGTTTATTATGAGTATTAATATTTAATTTATTTGATTTTTAAAAATATTAAACTGACAATATTTTTATAATCCTATTATAAATGTAATATATTTCACATAACAATTATATTTGTTTTTATTATGTGAATAATATAAGAAATAAAAATTATTATTTATTGTTAACGTAATATAGTAGAGTTATGTATACATGATAAGAAAAATAGGGGTATTAACAAGTGGGGGTGACTCTCCAGGAATGAACGCAGCTATCCGAGGTGTAGTGCGTTCAGGTCTTTCTGAAGGATTAGAAATTTATGGAGTATATGATGGTTATTTAGGATTATTTCAAGATCGGATGAAACAATTGAGTCGTCGTAGTGTATCGGAAATAATAAATCGTGGAGGAACTTTTCTTGGTTCTGCTCGTTTTCCTGAGTTTAAAGAATATGCTACTAGAGCGATCGTTATTGATAATATAAATAAACGTAATCTTGATGCTTTAATAATTATTGGAGGAGATGGATCGTATTTAGGTGCTAAAAGACTTACTGAGATGGGATTTCCTTGTATAGGTTTGCCTGGAACTATTGATAATGATGTTGCCGGGACAGATTATACCATTGGTTATTTTACAGCTTTGGAAACTATTGTTGAGGCGATTGATAGATTGCGTGATACATCTTCTTCACATCAACGTATTTTTATTGTAGAGGTAATGGGGCGTTGTTGTGGTGATTTGACAATGGCAGCAGCGATAGCGGGAGGTTGTGAGTTTGTTGTAGTACCTGAGGTGGAATTTAATGCTGAAGATTTAGTAAATGAGATTAAATCTGGTATTTCTAAAGGTAAAAAACATGCAGTAATAGCTATTACTGAACATATTTGTAATATATTTGATTTAGCACAGTACATTGAGAGGAAAACTGGTAGAGAAACTCGAGCTACTGTTTTAGGATATATCCAGCGTGGAGGAAAACCTATTGCTTATGATCGTATTTTAGCATCTCGAATGGGAGCTTATTCTATTGAATTATTATTACAAGGTTATGCGGGACGTTGTATTGGCGTTCAAAACGAAAAATTAGTACATCATGATATTAATGATGCAATACAGTATATGCAACGTCCATTTCGAAAAGATTTATTGAAAACAGCTAAAAAGTTGTTTTGATCTAAATTATAACAATAATTATTTCAATAAAAACTGTATGTTTTATTTGTTTACATATGTAATATTTTATTACATAACTGAAAATCTTTGAGTGTATTTTGATTTAGAATCACAATAATTTTTTGTGTTGTTCTGCTATTTGTATTATCATGGAGAATTTATTTGCATCTAGAGATGAGGACCCAACTAATACACCATCAATATCTTTTTGATCAAGAAATTGAGCAACATTTTCTGGTGTTACAGACCCTCCATATTGTATTATGACTTGATTAGCTATAGATTCATCATAATGAGCAATATAGTCTCGTATTAGTTTATGGATGGCTTGTACATTTTCTGGAAATGCATACATTCCACTTCCTATAGCCCATATAGGTTCGTAAGCGATGACTGAATTTTTAAATGCTTTTATGCCGATTAATTTAATCACTGTTTTTAGTTGATTAATACACACTGATTCAGTTTGTCCAGTATCGTATTCTTTTTTATTTTCTCCTATACATAAAACAGGAATTAATCCGATTTTTTTTGAAATAAAAAATTTTTGAGCAATATATAAATAGTTTTCTTTATGATGTATTCTACGTTCAGAATGACCTATAATAACGTATCGTGTGTTAAGATCTTGTAACATTGTCGCAGAGATATCACCAGTAAATGCTCCGGATAAATTAATATCAACATTTTGAGCGCATAACTGAATGCTATGATTTATTAAATAATGTCTTACTAGATCTAAATATATCACAGGGGGCGCAACAGCCACGTTACATTTAGAAATATCACCACATGAATTGGTTAAAGCAACAATTAAGTTAGTTATGCTATTTTTATTGCCGTTTAATTTCCAATTTCCTATTACCAGTAGATTTCTCACATTATATTTCCTATTAAAAATATTTTATAATTATACTAATGTAATTTAGTATATGATGCATAAAATATATTTATATATGGTATTTGTAACATTTTATATTATAAAATTTGCAATAAATTTGTTTTAATTGATTGTGAAATATACATATAAATTATATTTGGTGGTAAGTGTACGTATGTTTATATTATTTGTTTTCTCACCAATAACGTTCTTGAGTAATATGTCCTGGTTTTTGTTTTAAATGGTCTTGCATTCTGTATTTTTTTTTAAGTATTTTTTTTGTGTCATGTATCATCTGTGGATTCCCACATAACATTACATGAGTATCATTAATGTTTAAGCATAATCCTACTGCCTTTTCTAAGGAACCATTTTCTATTAGGTCTGGTATGCGCCCAAAGAGCGAATTAGAACATTTTTCCCGACTCATAATTGTTTGTATATGTAATTTTCCTTGATAAAAATTTTCTAATTTTATCATGCGAGGCAAATAGTTTAAATTTTTAGAAAATCGCGTCGCGTGTACTAATATGATGTTTTTAAATTGATTCAATCTTGTATTACAGTCCTCAAGCATTGATAAATATGGTCCTATTCCTGTTCCGCTAGCTAACATCCATAAATTTTCGCAATTTGGAATATTATTTAATATAAAATGTCCGTATGATTCTTTGGTTAACATAATAATGTCACCAGGAGTTAAGGTACATAAGACAGGAGTACATTTACCTTTTAGTACAGTAGTTATATAAAATTCTAGGTTCGGATTGTGTGGGGCATTGAGATATGAATAAGCACGCTGTGTAATTATATTGTTGATATTCATTCCTATTCTAGTAAACTGTCCAGCAATAAATTTATCTACCGGTGCTCGTACTATAAGACTGAATAATTCATTTGTCCAATGCTTTATATGAATGATTTTTCCAGTAACCCATGTAGGCATATAATATCCTGTTTTGAATTATATTAATCAATAAATAATTAATCAAATTTTATTCATGTTAAAACATTTGTATTTAATATAGTACCATTTATATGGTTATTTATTAATTTAATCAATAAAATAAAATCTTATATAATAAAACTCTATATATATAGTATCATATGTATTTATTTTATTAAAAGTATGTATTTAATATGTAATTCAATTGTTGTTAATTTTATTAATAAGAAGTATTTTGTATTTATAATACGATTCCATTATATATATTATAAATATTTTTGTGAAAATTATTTTTATTTTTTTACGTAATTAGTTGAAAATGTTTGTTTATTTCATTTAGTAATTTAATTGTATTGGTGTGTATAATATTATTTTACTTTAAATATTTATTATCTTAATTTTATTTTAAAAATTTAATAAAAAAAATTACTATTTTAAATATTTTAATCAAAATATGATATTTGTGATCAATGTATGTTATTTGATAATAGTAAAATTTTTAAGTTATTACATTGATATTTAATGATTACATAAGAATATGTGTTTTTATAAAATTGATTGTGTAGATAAAATATCTAATATAATATTATTACGATTATGGATATTACTAATAAATAGATGTATGTGCATTACTTATATTAGTAACCATAGTATTTAATTTAGCATAAATAAAAGTTTATATAAATTAGATTATATTTAATTATTAATTTGTTGTTAGTTTTCGAAATAAGGATGTTTATGATAGTACGTAGTGTTTTATATTTTTGTTGAAATATAAAAAAATAAATCATTAGTTATTTTTATTTTATTCTTTATAAAATGTATATATAATATTTCATATATTTTAATATGTTGTATTTATAAATACTCAGAAAATAATGGATGTTATTAGTTTTTATATGAAAATTTTATATTTAATAGTTACATGAATAATGAATTTTTAAAAATTGTTAATTTGTTGTACATATTTACATATATATATTAAGTGTATATATGTGTTTTGACGATTCTTAGATAACTCATGTAGATCAATAACAACGTATAGGTCAAGGTCAATTGATAAAAATGGCATTATATGATTGATTGTGTATATAATATATGCAATATTTTTGTTTATTAAGGACTTATTCAAGATAAATTCATAAATTATTTTTATTATTAAATATTATTAGTTGTTATAAATTCGTAGTATCATTTGACTTGAGAGATATATAGTGAAAAAAAATATTCATCCAAAATATGGTAAAATTTCTGCATATTGTTCGTGTGGTAATATTATCCACACTAGATCTACGTTAAATCGTAATTTAAACTTAGATGTATGTAATATGTGTCATCCATTTTACACGGGAACTCAACGCATAGTAGATACACGTGGGCGCGTTAATCTTTTTAACAAACGTTTTAATATTACTACTAATGCTAACTTTTTATCTGTTGATAAAAAGTTAAAGACATGAATATCATCACATCTATGTATTTACTTGTTGTAATATGTAACACAATAAATGTGTTATCATAACACTATGATGATATATGAGGTACTGATTATTATAGTTTGTAGCTATAGTAATATAGCATTGATTTATTCGTGTAAATCAATGCACGTACTGTGTATGTGTTTATATGTAGTTTATAGTGTTTATTATTGGCAAATTTTATAAAAGTCTTGATCTAATAATTTTTATATATGCGTGAATATATATTAGTGATCTTGACGTGTCAAATGTTGTAAGTGTATATTATAAATATGGAATAGTTGTAATTATTATTATGAATATAAAAAAATCCACAGTTAGTGTTAGAAGTGGTTTAAATAGTGATGAACAACATGGGTGTGTGGTGCCTCCGATTACTCTTTCTACTACCTATAATTTTTTTGGATTAAATCAACCCCGTCCTTATGATTATTCAAGACGTAAAAATCCAACCCGTGATGTAGTTCAAAAGACTTTGTCAGATTTAGAATATGGAAAAAATTCAATTATGACAAGTAGTGGTATGTCTGCTATTTATTTAGTATGTTCTGCTTTACTTGAACCAAATGATTTACTAATAGCGCCTTATGATTGTTATGGAGGAACTTACCGATTGTTAGACGCATTAAATAAAAAGGGTGTTTTTAAAGTACTTTTTATTGATCAAGGTAATACACAATTGTTATTGGAATCATTGAAATATAAGCCTAAATTAATGTTTATAGAAACTCCAAGTAATCCTATGCTTCGTATAGTAGATATCTGTTCTATTTGTAAGCTTCAAAAAAATATTTTATATGTTGTAGATAATACTTTTATGACACCAGTGTTTCAAAATCCATTAATTTTAGGTGCGGATTTAGTGATACATTCTTGTAGTAAATATTTGAATGGACATTCGGATTTGATAGCAGGAGTGGTGGTATCTAAAGATGCATATATTTGTGATCAATTAGCATGGTGGGGAAATACACTCGGCATTACTGGTAGTGCATTTGATAGTTATCAGTTATTACGTGGTATTCGTACTTTGATACCTCGAATTTATCAACAACAAAGTAATACTAAAAAAATTGTTGCTTTTTGTCAAAAACAATCTCAAATTCGTGCATTATACTATCCAGGGTTATCAACTCATCTTGGATACGACATTGTTTGTAAGCAACAAAGTGGGTTTGGTTCTATATTTAGTTTTGAATTGAAAGGAACTAAAAATACATTACTGCAATTTTTAAGATCATTAAAATTGTTTACATTAGCAGAATCTTTTGGAGGAGTAGAAAGTTTGATTGCGCATCCGGCTACTATGACTCATGCTGCTATGCCAGAAAATATTAGAAAATGTGCTGGAATTAGCGACATGTTACTTCGTGTTTCGGTAGGACTAGAAGATAGTGATGATCTTATTTCTGATTTAGAACGTGCATTTTTATCAATACGATAATATTATTACTATGATTTTAATAATTAAAGTGTGTCTTTAATTAAAATTTAAGTTATTAATATACATGTTTATTATATTAATTTAGCATTTTAATTAAGTAATTATAAGTGTATTAATAATAAATATTAGATTAATTAATGTTAAGTACATATATTTGTGTGTATTTTATATTATAAGTTTTAGTATATTAGTAATCTTTCATTTGAAGATAAAAAAATGACAATAATTTTTTATGTAAAAGAAATACGTGATGATATATTTAAAGAATTAATAGAAATGTTCATTTAATTATGAAGTAATAACGGTAAAAATAATTGTATAGATATAATTTTTATAGTATATTTTTTGTTTTGATTTATTTTAACTAAAATTGATTATAATAATAAAAATTAAATTTTTATCAGTGTTAATAAATTGATTTTATTTCTTTAAATAAATAGTGTTATGTGTATATTTCATATATTCAGATAACAATTAAATATTTTGTATTATAAGAATTATGTCTATAAATATATTTGAACACATAATTTTATGTGAAGTTTATATATATATGTTTTGTAGATTTATGAGAGGAAAGTATGAGTATGTTTCATGCTACTCAACAAAAATTATTAAATCAGCATTTGGCTGAATTACAAGGGAATATTAATATTTCGTTTGAATTTTTTCCTCCACGCACCAATGAAATGGAGGAAATATTATGGAGAACTATAAGTAAATTAAGTGAATTAAATCCTGTTTTTGTTTCTGTCACGTATAGTGCTAATTCTGGAACACGAAATTATACTGATAAAACAATTAAAGATATAAAAAATCGTACTGGATTAATCGCAGCTCCTCATTTAACATGTATTAATGAAACTCCACAAGAGTTGCAAACTATTGCTCAAGAATATTGGAATAATGGTATTCACAATATTATTGCACTCAGAGGAGATCAAATAAAAAAAAATCATCAATCATCTACGACTATGTACGCTGCAGATTTAGTATGTTTGTTAAAAAAAGTTGGAAATTTTGACATTGCAGTAGCTGCTTATCCAGAAGTACATCCCGAAGCAAAGAATGCACAATCAGATTTAATTAATTTAAAAAAAAAAATAGATGCTGGTGCTAATCGTGCTATTACTCAATTTTTTTTTGATGTGGAACAATATTTAAGATTTAGAGATTTGTGTATATCTGTAGGTATAGATATAGAAATTATTCCTGGGATATTACCTATTTTTAATTTTCGTCAATTACAACATTTTATCACTTTTACCAAAGTAAAGATACCACATTGGATATATGTAATTTTTCATGGATTAGATGATGATTTAGAAACACAGAAAATGCTCGGAATGTTTGTAGCAATAGATATGATTAGAATTCTTATTAAAGAAGGAGTAAAAAATTTTCACTTTTATACTCTCAATAGGTCAGATTTAACATATGCAATATGTCATACTTTAGGTGTAAAAAATAAAAAAATAAACATAATTTAATAAATAAATACATTATATTATTTATTGGTTGAAAATGATATGTTGTTATATATTGGTGTTGGAGTTGTTATGGTAATTTCATGTAATAATATTTAGTTAATTAGAATATAGATCAGGAAGGGGATACACGAGAAATAATATCATATTATATACAACAGACATGGAGTATATATGTATCTGTGTTTTATTTATTAAACATAAAGTTTTAGATACAGATTATGTATTTTTTATTATAAAGTTTAAAATTAAAATAGATAATAATTTAGTCTATATTATGTATGGATATAATGTATTAGATAAACATGCAATCAAACAAATGAGTTATGTGTTCCAAAAAGCATATAAGTAACAACAGACAACCAACAGTTTTAATATTAGATTCTGGTGTGGGTGGTCTTTCTATTTATACTGCGATACAAAAATTGTTGCCACACGTATGTTATTTATATTTTTTTGACAATCAAGCTTTTCCTTATGGAGAGAGATCGGAAGAATTTATTATTCATCGTGTAATGTCTATAATTAAAGCTATACGAAATCAACATCATTTAGATCTTGTAATCATTGCTTGTAACACTGCTAGCGTGGTTTCATTAAAAATACTGAAAAATTGTTTTTTATTTCCAGTTATCGGAGTAATACCTGCAATTAAGTTAGCATCTAAATTAACCAAAAATGGAATTATTGGTGTGTTAGCAACACGACGTACTGTTGCTCATAATTACACTTGGAGTCTTGTAAGACGCTTTGCGAATAAACATCAAGTGATGTTATTGGGTTCATCTGAATTAGTAAATGTAGCTGAATCTAAAATATGTGGAAAAAAAATACCAATGTCAATATTTCGTAAAATTCTTACTCCTTGGATAGGTATGCAGCAATTTCCTGATACTATTGTGCTTGGATGTACGCATTTTTCATTATTAAAAAAAGAATTAATTAAAACATTATCTTTTGATGGTTATTTAGTAGATTCTAGACAATCAATTGCGAAATATAGTATGTTTTTATTGCGTAAAAATATAAATGGATCTATAAATCAATTTTATAATTATAAATCGAATAAAATCTATTGCTCTATGAATACTGTAAAGATTATAAAGTTAAAACGTATTTTATTATCTCGTTACAATTTCTTTTCTTTAGAAATTTTATCTATATAAAATATGTATATAAATACTGTATGTTTATGATTTATATGATTAATAATTAAAGTTTATCTTAATATAAGACATACAATATATACATGGAGTTATGATTGAAAATCATAAAGGATTAATTTGTTATATGTTATACATATCAATTTATATTATGAAATAGTATATTATGTGTATAAATATGTAATAATTATTTATATTAAGTTATTTCTGATCAATTTTATTTTTTTTAAATAAAATTGATTACATGTATTTATTATATGAACATTAACTTTGATCATATTTATATTTTATAAGTTTAATAATTAATATTATTAAATTTTATTTAATAAATTTTATACGAAGTTATAAATAATTTTTAAAAAATACAGTTTGTTTATTTAATTAAATACACTATACTATGTTGTGTAGTATCTAGTTTTTTAGAAAGTATAATTAATTAACATTAATGTATCTAAAGTTTATGGAATGTGATTAATATTTATTTTTTATTAAAATTAAATTTTATAAATATATGATTTTAATTTGAGTGTTTATATTAAACTTGTTACAGTATGGCAAATTGGATATGTGGGGCTATAGCTCAATTGGAAGAGCATCTGTTTTGCACGCAGAAGGTTAGCGGTTCGATCCCGCTTAGCTCCATTATACTGTATAAAAATCTAATAGAACAAAAATTGGGATATGATGTTTTGTAATTTAAATTATATAAAATTATTGTACGTGGTATGTGTTGTAAGGATGAATCTGGAAATCTTAAAATGGTTTTTAATAATTAAATTACTAAAACATATTGAGTGTTATGAGATTATATTTAATAGTTTTTTTCATGAACCAAATCAGTGTGGTGCGGTAGTTCAGATGGTTAGAACATCGGCCTGTCACGCCGAGGGTCACGGGTTCGAATCCCGTCCGCACCGTCGTGTAATAAAACAATGATGGTGTTTTTGTGTGATATAGAAGATAAATGCAATAATAGGGGTGTAGTTCAACTAGGTAGAACGTCGGTCTCCAAAACCGGGTGTTAGGAGTTCAAGTCTCTTCACCCCTGTAATTTGTAGCTGTTTTTTTTTGGAAATAAATTATGTAATGTATTTGTGGTTTTTTTGTTATATTTTTCTTGTAAAATAAGATAACTTTTTAAGTTACATCAGAAAAAGATATGTTTTCTTTTAATCGTATTATTCGATTGTATATTATGAGTCAAGTGATAGTGATTCGTAATAATATTAAGAGTATTGATGATGATAATAGTGATAAAATTTAGTACCGAAAAATGTAATAATTGTTTTGTTTGTAATAAATATCATGATTAAGTATGAGTATTTGTGTTGTATAAAATATATGAAAAATTATATTTATGTATTTAAATATATATAAAAGTGGTATTACATTTTTTTTTAATAATTAAGTTAAAAATGTTAATGAATAATCAGGAATAATTATTATTGTAACAATAATTAATATTTAATATTTTATTAGTATTTTGTATATAAGATATAGATATTTTTTAAAAATTATTGATAGTTTTTAACAAAAAAATATCTGAGTAAGTATTATTAAAAAATTGAGAATCAATAATTATACAATTGAAAAATTTAATTTTTTTCTTGTAATCAATAATTATTAAAGCTATGAAATACATGTAATTTACATTCATCGTTAAATATAAATAGTAAAACCTAAAAATTTAATATCAAGATAAATTTATTTTTTAAACGTGAAGATTATGATTATTTTGTTTTTAATAAAAAAGTAAAGTTTTAGATATTTCATTATATGTACAATGTTTTATAAATATCTTGTATTTGCTTGAATGTAATAACAATGTGTCATTTCCATATACTTCATAATTGATTTAAAAAAAATAAGATTCATTAAAAAAAATAAATGGTCTAATTAGATTATTATTTTATTCATACAAATTATATGAGGAAATAAATATGAACGGAGCTCAGTGGGTAATAAAAGCACTGAGAGATAAAGGTGTGGACATTATTTTTGGTTATCCTGGCGGCGCCATCATGCCAATATATGATGCATTGTTTGGATCTGAAGTAGAACATTTATTGTGTAGACACGAACAAGGAGCGATCATATCTGCTATTGGATACGCTAAAGCTACTGGAAAAGTTGGTGTGTGTTTTGCGACTTCTGGGCCAGGAGCTACTAATTTTATTACTGGATTGGCTGACGCATTGTTAGATTCTGTTCCTATAGTAGCTATTACAGGGCAGGTAGGGTTAAATTTTATGGGTACTGACGCATTTCAAGAGGTAGATGTATTAGGATTATCGTTAGCTTGCACTAAACATAGTTTTTTGGTTCGTTCCTTAGATATGTTACCAAATATTATTGATGAAGCATTTTCTATAGCTTCTAGAGGCAGGCCTGGTCCAGTATTAATAGATATACCAAAAGATATTCAGTTATCTACTGGAACACTGGAGTCTACTTATCGTATAAATACGAAACATATTTTCAGTATTAAAGGTGATTTCAAAAAAGCACGTACATTGATGCTGACATCAAAAAAACCAGTGCTTTATGTAGGAGGGGGAGTAGGTATAGCCAAAGCAGTAACTTCATTACGCACATTTATTGCTAAAACAAAAATACCTACTGTGGTGACGTTAAAAGGACTTGGAGCTCCAGATTATACAGAAGATTGTTATTTAGGAATGTTAGGAATGCATGGCAATCAAGCAGCCAATTTGGTAGTACAACAATGTGATTTATTGATCGCGATAGGAGCTCGATTTGATGATAGAGTAACTGGACAATTACATACTTTTGCGCCGCAAGCTAAAGTAATTCATTTAGATATTGATTTTGCGGAATTTAATAAATTACGATTAGCGCATGTTACTTTATTAGGAAATTTAAATGATTTACTGTCTGCATTAACACAGCCTTTATCTATTGATATGTGGAGAACGAATGTAAAATCTTTAAAACTGAAGTATCGTTGGTCTTATCAATCATCTGATGATAAAATTTGTGCACCAACTTTATTAAGAGAAATTAGTAAGCATGCCCCTTATAATACTGTGGTTACCACTGATGTTGGTCAGCATCAAATGTGGGTTGCTCAACATATGCAATTTAATAGTCCGGAAAATTTTATTACTTCTGGAGGACTCGGAACTATGGGATTTGGTACACCAGCAGCGATTGGCGCTCAAATTGGACAACCAAATTGTACAGTAATATGTGTTTCTGGTGATGGGTCATTTATGATGAATATACAAGAACTTGCTACAATTAAACGTAAAAGTTTACCAATTAAAATTATTTTATTAGATAACCAACGTTTGGGGATGGTGCGTCAGTGGCAACAATTATTTTTTAATAAACGTTACAGTGAAACTGAGTTGACAGATAATCCTGATTTTATTGTTTTGGCTAAAGCATTTGACATTCATGGATTATATATTACACGTACGTCTCAAATATTAGATGCAATTGATACATTATTTAAATATAAAGGACCTTTTTTATTACATGTATTAATTAATGAGTATGAAAATGTTTGGCCGTTAGTACCACCTGGTTCTTCAAATGATGCTATGTTGGAGCAATAATAATGGCGAATCATTCTTTATTTATAAAAGCTAGATTTTGTCCAGAAGTACTTGAACGTATTCTTCGGGTTATCCGTCATCGTGGATTTGAGTTACAGACATTAAATATGTTGTCATATAATACGTTGAATCATAAAAAAATAAATCTTTCTTTAACCGTCTCTAGTAATAGAGCGATACATTTGTTATATACACAATTAAATAAATTAATAGATGTGTATTATATTGAAATTCAATAAATTAACGCAATGAGTGACTTGATGTCTCTAAAATTTATATTAATAAAAGAAGATATTAAATGAATACAGTGAATTTTATTTGGTTCAATGGAAATATCATACCTTGGAAAGAAGCTAAGGTACATGTTATGTCTCATGCTTTGCATTACGGATCATCAGTATTTGAAGGGATGCGATGTTATCATTCATATAAAGGTCCGGTTATATTTCGTAGTCGTGAACATATACAGAGATTACATGATTCTGCAAAAATATATCGTATGCCCGTTTCCTGGAGTATCAATGAATTAATGCAAGCTTGCAGAATGATTGTTGTTAAAAATAATTTAACTAATGCATATATCCGTCCTTTAGTATTTATTGGAGATGTAGGTATGGAAATTAATCCTGCTCCTGGGTATACTACTGAAGTTGCTATATCGGCGTTTTCTTGGTCACCCTATTTAGGAGAAGAATCTTTGCAACAAGGAATTGATGTGATGGTATCTTCTTGGAATAGAGCACCAGCAAACACTTTTCCAAGCTTGGCTAAAGCTGGTGGAAATTATTTATCGTCTATGTTGATTAGTAATGAAGCTCATCGAAATGGTTATCAAGAAGGAATAGGATTGGATATATATGGTTATGTTTCAGAAGGTGCTGGAGAAAATTTGTTTGAAGTTAAGGATAATGTAATTTTAACACCGTCATGCAATTCTTCCATATTACCCGGAATCACACGTGATACTATTATGAAGTTAGCGATAAATATTGGTTTGGAAGTTCAGGAAAAAATATTATCTCGTGAATCTTTGTATACAGCTGATGAGATATTTATGTCTGGTACTGCTGCTGAAATCACTCCAGTACGTAGTGTAGATGGCATTCAGATTGGTGCTGGAACGTGTGGACCTATTACTAAAAAATTACAGCATTTATTTTTTGATCTGTTTACTGGAAAAACTGAAGATAAATGGAATTGGTTAGATACTGTTTATCAGTAATATTATCATTATAATATATATATGTAAATTAATTTTTAATAATTTAATTTATTTAAGATAAGGAATAAATACTCCGGAGTTTATATGCCTAAATATCGTTCTACTACTACTACACATGGTCGTAATATGGCTGGCGCTCGAGCATTATGGCGTGCTACAGGCATGACTACTGAAGATTTTAATAAAATGATTATCGCCGTCGTTAATTCATTTACTCAGTTTGTTCCTGGTCACATACATTTACGAAATGTAGGAACATTAGTGTCTGAACAGATTAATATTCATGGAGGAGTAGCAAAAGAATTTAACACTATTGCAATAGATGATGGAATCGCTATGGGACATGACGGCATGTTATATTCTTTACCATCCAGAGATCTTATTGCTGATTCTGTAGAATATATGATTAATGCCCATTGTGTTGATGCTATGGTATGCATTTCTAATTGTGATAAAATTACTCCTGGAATGTTGATGGCTGCATTACGTTTAAACATTCCGACTGTTTTTATATCAGGCGGTCCTATGGAATCTGGGACAATAAATTTATTCAATGAGGATATAAAAATAAATTTAGTTGATGCAATAACTTATGCTGCAAATCCAAACATTTCTGATATTGATCAACAAAACATTGAATCAAAAGCATGTCCTACGTGTGGTTCTTGTTCAGGGATGTTTACTGCGAATTCCATGAATTGCTTAGTAGAAGCATTAGGATTAGCTCAACCGGGTAATGGATCATTGTTAGCCACTCATTTTGATCGTAAAAAAATGTTTTTAAATGCTGGAAAATATATTGTTCATTTGGCTAAATCCTATTATGAAAAAGATAATTATTCTGTTTTACCTCGCAGTATAGCTAATAAACATTCTTTTGAAAATGCGATGATGTTAGATATTGCTATGGGTGGCTCTACTAATACTGTTTTGCATTTACTTGCTGCTGCACAAGAAGGAGAGATAGATTTCACTATGTCAGACATTGATAGATTATCTAGAAAAGTACCGCATTTGTGTAAAATAGCTCCAAATAGTCAAAAATATCACATGGAAGATTTTCATAGAGCTGGAGGGGTGATGGCTGTGCTTGGTGAATTATATCGTTGTAATTTATTACATGGAGATGCACGAAACATATTAAATAAATCTTTATCGGAAACATTATTAAGTTATGATATCATTTCTTGCGATGATATTGAATTAAAAAATATGTATGCTGCAGCACCAGCTGGCATACGTACCACGCAAGCGTTTTCTCAAAAAAATAGATGGACTTCATTAGATACAGATCGTTGTTTTGGATGTATTCGTTCTCGTACACATGCTTACAGTCAGGATGGTGGTTTAGCAGTATTATATGGTAATCTTGCTGTAGATGGTTGTCTTGTAAAAACAGCTGGTGTTCATATAAAACTCCAGAAATTTAGTGGTCCTGCTAGAGTTTATGAAAGTCAAGAAGAGTCTGTTCAAGCAATTTTAACAGGAGATGTGTGTTCTGGAGATGTGATCGTAATTAGATATGAGGGACCAAAAGGTGGTCCAGGTATGCAAGAGATGTTGTATCCAACATCTTTTCTTAAATCTATGAGTTTAGATTTATGTTGCGCTTTAATTACAGATGGTAGATTTTCAGGTGGAACATCAGGATTGTCCATTGGGCATATATCTCCAGAAGCAGCTAATGGAGGGGTAATTGGGTTAGTCCATAATGGAGACATAATTAGCATAAATATTAGTACTCGAAGTATTATTTTGGAAGTATCTGAAGATACTCTGGAAATGCGACGTAAAACAGAAATTGATCGAGGAACTAGAGCGTGGACTCCAACAAAGTATCGCAATAGAAGTGTATCTTTTTCTTTAAAAGCATATGCTAATTTAGTGACGAGTGCTGATAAGGGAGCAGTTCGTGATAGATCTAAATTGTTAGGATGATTTCATAGATGAATAAAAATCAATTTTTTCCTGATACACCATGTCCTGCAGAATACTTACGAGCAGCTTTACGTTCTCACGTATATGAAGTAGCTCAAGTAACTCCATTGCAAATTATGAATAAGTTATCACAACGTCTTGAAAATACAGTATTGGTAAAACGTGAAGATAGGCAGCCAGTACATAGTTTTAAGCTACGTGGAGCTTATGCTATGATTTCAAGTCTTAATACAATACAAAAATCTTCTGGTATTGTGACGGCTTCAGCGGGTAATCATGCTCAGGGGGTTGCATTTTCTGCTACTCATCTTGGTATTACATCTTTGATTGTTATGCCTACAAATACTGCTGATATAAAAATAGACGCAGTACGTAATTTTGGAGGAAAACCGTTATTGTGTGGGGGTAATTTTGATGAGGCTAAAGTTAAAGCTATGCATTTAGCAAGCAAGCATCAGTTAACTTTTATTCCTCCATTTGATCATCCTACAGTAATTGCTGGTCAAGGAACATTAGCTATGGAATTGTTGCAACAAGATGCTCATTTGGATCGTATTTTTGTTCCAGTAGGAGGTGGTGGATTAGCTGCAGGCATTTCTGTATTAATTAAACATCTTATGCCGCAAATTAAAGTGATAGGTGTTGAATCGGCAGAGTCAGCTTCTTTATGCGCTGCATTAGCGGCTGGAACTCCAGTATGGTTACATAAAGTAGGGCTATTTGCTGAAGGAGTAGCTGTTCGGTGTGTGGGAAATGAAACATTTCGTTTATGCCAAGAATATTTGGATGATGTCATTACGGTGGATAATGATGCAATTTGTGCTGCAATAAAAGATTTATTTGAAGACGTACGTGCTATTGCTGAACCTTCAGGTGCTTTAGCATTGGCTGGTATGAAGAAATATGTTCAACAATATGCGATACGCGGTGAAAGATTAGCGCATATTCTTTCAGGTGCTAATATAAATTTTCATGAATTACGTTATATTTCAGAACGTTGCGAACTAGGAGAACAACGAGAAGCTTTAATGGCAATTACTATTCCAGAAAAAAAAGGTAGTTTTTTAGAATTTTATAAAATATTGGGGAATCGAGCGGTAACTGAATTTAATTATCGTTATAATGGATCCAAAAAAGTTTGTATTTTTATTGGTATACGTTTACAGAACGGACTCTCTGAACGAATAAAAATAGTACAAGAAATACTTACTAATGGTTTTCATGTAGTGGATTTATCTGATGATGAAATGGCTAAACTACATGTTAGATATATGGTTGGAGCGCGTTTGTTTCAACCTTTACAGGAGCGTATTTTTAGTTTTGAGTTTCCAGAAGCTCCAGGGGCTTTATTGAAATTTCTTCATACTTTAGGTGCTAACTGGAATATTTCTTTATTCCATTATCGAAATCACGGTACTGATTATGGGCGTGTCTTGGCTGGATTTGAATTGTCTAATCAAAAAAAATCAGAATTTGAACAACATTTATCTAAATTAGGATATGAATGGCACGATGTAACAACTAATCCGGTATTTGAAGTATTTTTAAATTAACAAAGAATTTGTATTACACTTGTCAAATGATTTTTTAATATTATTTCACAGAGATATTTTATGACTAATTATTTTAATACATTAACTTTTATAGAAAAATTACGACATTTAGGAAAATGTCGATTTGTGAATCGCGAAGAATTTTCTGATGAAGTTAAGGCATTATTATCTAAAAAAATAGCTATAATAGGTTGTGGTTCACAAGGTTTAAATCAAGGTTTGAATATGAGAGATTCAGGTGTGGATATTACATATGTTTTACGACATGAATCTATTATTCATAAGAAAGAATCTTGGTTGAGAGCAATACGACATGGATTTCCTGTGGGAACTTATGATGAAATTATTCCAAAATCAGATGTCATCATTAATTTGACACCAGACAAATATCATTCATCGATAGTACAAGAAATAGAGCCTTTAATGAAACATGGATCTGTATTAGGTTATTCGCATGGATTTAATATTGTAGAGATTGGAGAAAAAATTCGTCAAGATATCACGGTTATTATGGTTGCTCCAAAGTGTCCTGGAACAGAAGTGCGTCAAGAATATCAACGTGGATTTGGAGTACCTGCTTTAATTGCCGTACATGAAGAAAATGATAGGTATAATATAGGTATGACTTTTGCAAAAGCTTGGGCATTTGCATTAGGTAGTCATCGTGCTGGAGTATTAGAGTCTTCATTTGTTGCAGAAGTTAAATCAGATCTTATGGGGGAACAAACTATTTTGTGTGGTATGTTACAGGCTGGATCAATTCTTTGTTTTGAATATATGATAAACAACGGTATTGATTGTGGGTATGCTGGCAAACTTATTCAATATGGATGGGAAGTAATAACCGAAGCATTAAAACAGGGAGGTATTACATTAATGATGGACCGGTTATCTAATGCTGCCAAAATACGTGTTTGCACGTTATCTGAAGAATTAAAAAATATTTTAAGCCCAATTTTTAAAAAACATATGGAAGATATACTTAATGGGTCTTTTTCTAGAGAAATGATATTAGATTGGAAAAATAATGATATTAAATTGCTTGGTTGGCGCAAAAAGACTAGTGAATTTGCATTTGAGCAGGTAGTAAGTTGTCAACAATATATTTCGGAACAAACTTATTTTGATCATGGTATATTGATGGTAGCTATAATAAAAGCGGGGGTAGAATTATCATTTGATACAATGGTAGCAGCTGGAATAGCACCAGAATCAGCATATTATGAATCGTTACATGAGTTACCTCTTATTGCAAATACTATAGCTCGGAAAAAATTGTATGAAATGAATATAGTAATTTCTGATACCGCAGAATATGGTAATTATTTGTTTTGTGATGCAGTGATACCTTTATTGAAAAGGACTATAATACCTAATTTAAAAAAGGGAGATTTAGGAGAATCACTTAAAAATATTGAAATAGATAATATTATTTTACGTGACATTAATACAAT
Source organism: Candidatus Blochmannia sayi (nom. nud.) (assembly GCF_059935855.1). NCBI lineage: Bacteria > Pseudomonadati > Pseudomonadota > Gammaproteobacteria > Enterobacterales > Enterobacteriaceae > Candidatus Blochmanniella > Candidatus Blochmannia sayi (nom. nud.). The sequence continues at coordinate 728,935 of NZ_CP011796.1, read as the reverse complement.
TATTAGAAATCATACAATAGAGAAGATCGGGATTAAATTAAGAAATTATATGAAAAACATGAAAAGTTTGTCATCTATTAATGTTTAAAATATAAACGCATATAACTATGTGTCATATACAGCGCATTTATTGTTTTTCACGAAATATATACCTTTTAGCAGTTCTAATTAAGATATATAGGTTTTAAATCAAAACGATAAAGTGTAATATTGTGTATAATTATATGAATATATATAGTGGTTGATGTAAATCGATAAAAATAAGGGGGATAGATGAATCGTCAATTTATATGTCTGACAGATTCTAATTTTAAAGAAAAAGTGCTTTATTCTACAAATGAAGAAAAAAAATTGTTTTTGATTGATTTTTGGGCTGAATGGTGTTCTCCTTGTAGAGCGATGATTCCTATTTTAGAAGATATAGCTTCTGAGTTTAATGATGTAGTAACAGTAGCAAAATTAAATATAGATGAAAATCCTATAACTACTAAAAATTATGGAATTAAAAGTATTCCAACTTTATTGTTCGTTCGGAATGGGACAGTATTGTTGACTAAGGTAGGTTTAGTATCTAAACAACAATTACAAGAATGTTTACAGATGTATATATGATTACTATTTTTTATACTTGTGTTTTTGAAATTTCTTTCATATCTTAGTAGACGTTTTATTAGGATTACAGTAGAATAGCGTTATCATTATGTTGCATGTTTGCTAATTATGTAGATAATTGGTTCGTGATGAAAATAGAATGTACGGTCTTCATGATAATAAGGGAGTTCGTAGATGTCGTCTAACATAATCAGTAAAATTGGTATTGGGATTTTTTGACGATAATGGTTATGATAAAATTACTGATAAAGTTTTCATAAGCTTGTTTTTTGTGACAGTTTAGTAGTAAATAAAAATTAATGTTTTCCCATGTTAGATATTTCTGGGCGTGGAAAAACAAAAAAGGTGATATTCATATTATGAATAAATTTATTATATTGCGTTATGCATCATGCATCATGTCTTGTTAATATCAACGGTATATACTCCAGTTTATAAGAATCTACAATTATGAATCTTACAAAGTTAAAAAACATACCAGTTTCCGAATTAGTACGCCTTGGGGAAGGTATGGGACTAGAAAATTTAGCGCGTATGCGAAAACAGGATATTATTTTTGCTATTTTTAAACAACATGCTAAAACTGGAGAAGATATTTTCGGAGATGGTGTATTAGAGATTTTACAAGATGGTTTTGGTTTTCTTCGGTCTAGTGATAGTTCTTATCTTGCTGGTCCAGATGATATTTATGTATCTCCTAGTCAAATTCGTCGTTTTAATTTGCGTACTGGAGATACGATTTCTGGAAAAATTAGGCCGCCAAAAGAAGGAGAGCGTTATTTCGCATTGCTTAAAGTTAGTGATGTAAATTATGATAAACCAGAAAATGCCCGTAGTAAAATTTTATTTGAAAATCTTACTCCATTACATGCTAATTCACGATTGCGTATGGAACGAGGAAATGGTTCTACAGAAGATTTAACTGCCAGAGTATTAGATTTAGCATCACCTATTGGGCGCGGTCAGCGAGGTTTAATTGTAGCTCCTCCTAAAGCCGGAAAAACTATATTGTTACAAAATATTGCACAAAGTATTAGTCATAATTATCCGGATTGTGTTTTAATAGTTCTTTTAATAGATGAACGTCCAGAAGAAGTGACTGAAATGCAGCGTTTAGTACATGGAGAAGTAATTGCATCTACATTTGATGAGCCAGCTTCTCGCCATGTACAAGTGTCTGAAATGGTAATTGAGAAAGCTAAGAGATTAGTAGAACATAAAAAAGATGTAATTATTTTATTAGATTCTATCACGCGATTAGCTAGAGCTTATAATACTATTGTTCCATCATCTGGTAAAGTATTAACGGGAGGTGTGGATGCTAATGCTTTACATCGTCCAAAACGTTTTTTTGGAGCTGCTCGTAATATGGAAGAAGGAGGAAGTTTAACTATTATAGCGACTGCATTAATTGATACTGGATCAAAAATGGATGAGGTGATTTATGAGGAATTCAAAGGAACTGGTAATATGGAATTGCATTTGTCAAGAAAAATAGCTGAAAAACGTGTTTTTCCGGCTATTGATTATAATCGTTCTGGAACTAGAAAAGAAGAATTACTTACCACTCAAGATGAATTACAAAAAATATGGATTTTACGTAAAATTATTCACCCAATGAGCGAAATTGATGCAATGGAATTTATGATGAATAAGCTCTCTATGACTAAAACTAATGACGAGTTCTTTGATATGATGAAGCGTTGTTGATGTGATACGATGCACGTGTTTTAATTGTAATGTATTTAATTAAGTGAAATTTGATATTGAATTTTTAATGATATTAGTATGTTACTAATATATTGGTATTGTATGTTAATGTTATAAAATAACATAACCAACCATTTGGTTATGTTATTATGCGTTCCTCATGTATCCGTTAATGATAATTTGTTTGTTGTGTTTCAGAGTGTATATAATTTAAATTATTATTTATATAATCATAAAAATTTTATATTTTAAAGTTATTAATTAGGATTAATTTGCAAAAAAAAACTAAGTAAAAGATGTATATATATACAATTATTGGCGTCCGTAGCTCAATTGGATAGAGCATTGCCCTCCGGAGGCAAATGTTTCAGGTTCAAATCCTGTCGGACGCGTTGATTCGTTTAAATTTTTACGAAAAATGTAAGATAGATGATAATCTATAATATAATATAATGTGGTGATTGTAGCTCAGTTGGTAGAGCCCTGGATTGTGGTTCCAGTAGTCGTGGGTTCAAATCCCATCAATCACCCCATGTTATATGTTGAATGATATGCAGTATAGCGAAGGTGACGAAACAGGCAGACGTACTAACTTCAGGAGTTAGTGTCTTTATAAGACGTAAGGGTTCAAATCCCTTCCTTCGCATAGGTTAATTTTATTACCTGTAAAATAATGAGTTATGAAAAATAAAAATAAAAATATTAATTATTATACATGAATATGTATATTATATAATAAAATAAAATAAAATTAAATATTCATATAAAAAGAAATAAAATTATCGGCGAGTGGCGCAGTTTGGTAGCGCTCCTGGTTTGGGACCAGTAGGTCGGAGGTTCAAATCCTCTCTCGCCGATAATTGTTGTGAGTTATATAAAAATAAAATAGTATTAGATATTTTAATATTTCATTTTAAAAGGAATTATTTGATATGATATTAATTTTAATTTAAAGTGATAATATTAATTGAATATTGTTCACGATAGTTACTGACTTTTTAATATATTTTATCTATCCATGTATTACTGACGCAATAATATGTGGGTGAGCGTATCATTATTTGCTGAATGTGTTATGATAATATCTGTCCAACCTAGATTTTTAGCTAATATAGCTAAACGTAGGCTTACTACTATTAATTTGCATCGTATTAACCATGATTTACGATAAAATTCAGGAATTAGATAATATAATTGTTTTAGTATTTCTCCAGAAGTAATCACTATTATTTTGATATTCAATTCTAGTAGTTTATAGTATTGTTTCTTTCCGTTGTATTGTAGTAATTGTCTGCTGTAACATTCGCAAGATGAAACTAACACTCCCCTTTTTTGAAGAACTTTATCTAAAAGAGTGCGACTATTATTTCCTCTGAGAATGAGTGCGCGTTTTCCATAACTGTGAATTAATTCGGGAAATTGCAACAAATTTTCGCTGGTTTCCTTATTTCGTGGATATTTTACTAATATTCCTGATAAATTATACATTTTTATACTGGTTGCGTGACCAATGGAAAAATATGTTAATTTAGTAGGCCAATGAGTGCCTATATTTAGTAAGTAACTATGAGCATATCTAATTGCATGTTGTGATACTATAAATAGAAAATCTCCTTCGTCGAGAAGATTCAGTTGTTGTTTTAATAAGAATAATGTTTTTCCGGTGGAAAAATAGATTAATGGGAAATGGTAAGCCAATTTACCTGCAGAAAGTAATTTACTTACTAATTGTTCTCCATGTGGAGACGGTCGAGTAATTAAAATGTTCATAATTAATTAAATTTTATTTAATAATATATATCCTATTGTATTAGGATAAAATATTTATTTTTTTAAATTGAATCAATAAATCTTCAGCAAGAATGAAGCCTAATTTTTCTGCTTGTTCTAAAGGTGCTCGTCCTTCAGTGCGAATAATTCTACTACCATCAGGCAAACCAATAAGTGCGCGTAACCATATTTGTTCTTTTTCAACTTCAGCATAACTAGCAATTGGGAATTGACAATAACTCTCTAAATAAGTAGTAACGGCACGTTCTGCGCTGATACGTAATGAAGTCTCTCTATGATATAAAGGGGACAACAAAGATAAAACATCAATGTCAGTTGAACGGCACTCAATGGCTATAGCGCCTTGTCCCATGGCCGGCAATAGGTTGGATGGGTCTATATGAGTACGAATGTATTTATTTAGTTTTAATCGTTTTAAACCAGCCACGGCTAAAATTATGGCATCGTATTCTCCATGTCGCAATTTTTTTAATCTAGTATCTATATTTCCTCGTAAATCGTTTATTATTACATCTGGGTGTTGTGCTCGTATTTGGCATTGTCTACGCAAACTTGATGTTCCTATTATTCCCCTAATAGGTAATTCATTGATATTAGAGTATTTTAAACTAACAAAAGCATCGCGAGGATCATTTCGTTTACATACAATCGGAAGAGTTAATTCATTTGGTAAGGGGACTGTAATATCTTTCATAGAATGCACAGCAATATCAGCACGTAGATTTACTAATGCGTGTTCTAATTCTTTAATAAATATGCCTTTTGTGATTTTATTTTTTGAAGTAGCATTTAAAAATTTATCTCCTGTTGTTATGATAGGTATTAATTCTATTTGTATAGTGGGGTGATAACGTTTTAATTCATCACAGACATATTGAGCTTGACAAATGGCGAGTCGACTTTTTCGAGTAGCAATTCGTAAAATTTTGGTATTCATTGTTATAATTATATTAATAGAATATATTATAAATAATATTTAGTTAATACGTACATAAAATATGTATAATTATAATATGTCAATATTTATTTAAAATGATAAAAATAACAATATATTCTATTAATTGATCAAAGAATTAGTTATAGTTATAATTAAATAAAAAATTTATACTTTAGTTGTATTTTTATATTATGTACGTTAATTTTTTAATTGTTAATGTTTATTAATATGGTAGAATTCATACATGTAGTTGATCGTATAAAATTACAGTGGTCTTAATTTTAATAAAATTAATCAATAACAGGTTTTATATTTCAAATTAATTAAAAAATTATATGAATTTACATTATATATTATATATACAATATATGATATTTTATTCTTATAATGTTATATTTTAAATTGTAATATTGTTTATTTTTATGAAGCTTCTTTTGTAATTAAATTTATTTAAAATCACTCATTTATAACAAGTATGTGATTTATTTGATTTAATAATATTGTATATTTTGATTTAATTTATTTTTTAAAAATATAAATATTATAATAAAATTAAAAAAATTATAATGGAAATTAATTGTTTTAACATATATTTTTTTATATAAAAGATATATGTGTGCTTTTTTTTGTAAAAATAGTAATTTGAGTTTTGAATTATTTAGATCAAAATTGTATTATTTGCAGTAATTTGTAATTTTTTTAAAAAATATTATATTGATATTGAAAAAATAATTATTATATAACGGTACATTATATATTTTAATGTATAAAAAATAAGTTTCCACAATATGTTGATAATTCAAATTTATAAAATGAAATGGTAATAAAAGAATTGTAAATATTATATAGCTGTATATTTTATACATTCCAAAATATATGTACGATTATTAATATTTATATAATTTAGTAAATATAAAATATTCTTTATAACCACAGACTAAATATTTTATTTGAGATAGTATTATACAATATGTTTTTAAATAAAAATTGTTGATGTATGCAATTACATCACATGCGTTTTGTCATTGAGTGTTTGTTTAAAAAATATGCGATTTACAAAAATGAATGGATTAGGAAATGATTTTGTAATTGTAGATTCTATAACGCAAAATATTTGTCTTACTCCTGAAAATATAAAATATTTATCCAATAGACATTATGGCATTGGGTTTGATCAATTATTAATAGTAGAGTCTTCTCATAATTCGAAAATAGATTTTCATTGTCGAATTTATAATGCAGATGGCACAGAGGTTAATCAATGTGGAAATGGTATTCGTTGTGTTGCGAAATTTGTTTTCACAAAAAAATTAACTAATAAACAAAATATTCACATTAGTACTCGTGCTAATAATGTGGTGGCATTATCCATAATGAATAACAACTGTGTATCTGTTAATATGGGCCTACCTATATTTGATCCAAAACTCATCCCATTTTATGCATCACAATATCAAAAGATTTACATTTTGTTTTTACCTACACAAGCAATACTATGTGGCATAGTTTCTATGGGTAATCCTCATTGTATTATTTTGGTGGAATCAACCAAAGTTATTCAAGTTTCTTCATTGGGATTAGCATTAGAAGATCATCACCGTTTTCCAGAAGGAGTTAATATAAGTTTTATGGAAATTATTAATCGTAATAGTATTCGATTACGAGTACATGAACGTGGCGTAGGAGAAACCAAAGCTTGTGGCACAGCTGCTTGTGCGGCTGTTGCTGTAGGTATTCAACAAGCGTTATTATGTGAGATAGTAGATGTAATATTACCAGGGGGTAATTTGTCAATACATTGGAAAGGGATGGGGTATCCATTATATATGATTGGTACAACATCATATGTATACGATGGATGTATTCACTTGTGAAAAAATAATATCTTTAAGTTTTAATTTTGTTAAAAACAACAATATATTTACTTTAATAAAATTTTACTTTATGAAATTTTTTCGATATGTGAGTGTTATTTGACATTTAAGTAATAAATATATATGTGATTTATATATTTATTAAAATTAAATTCTTGATTATTTTTAATAAAAAATATTAATAAATATATTAAGGTATAGTTTATGCGTTTTTATCGTAAATTACAATCTATATATGGCATAACTTTGGATTTAGATAATACATTATATAATAATTATTCAATAATTAATAAAGCTGAATCGGAGTCAGTTTTATTTTTACAAAAATATCATCCTGCATTATCTAAGATTCAAAAAAAAGATTATCGTATAACACGCAGAATCCTTCGCTGTGCAGAACCAAATATTTACCATGATGCAAATTATTGGCGTTGGAAGGCTTTAAAAATAACTTTATTGCAATCAGGGCTTAGCAAACACGATGCACAATTAGGAGCTGATTGTGCTATGGATATACTTATATATTGGCGTAATAAAATTAGTATTCCTATTAGTACTCATAATACATTATTAGCATTAAGTTCTAAATGGCCACTAATTGCAATTACTAATGGTAATGTAAATCCTATTTCTTGTGGATTACAAAGATATTTTTATGATGTATTCCGTGCTGGAACACATGGACGTGCTAAACCTTATACAGATATGTATTATTTAGCTGCAAGGCGTTTAGGAATACCTTGTAAAAATATTTTACATGTAGGAGATGATTTTCAGACTGATGTAAAAGGAGCAATATATTCGGGAATGCAGGCTTGTTGGGTGAATCAATATAATACGCTAGATACAAATAAGGTTTATTGGGCTGATTTAAAATTGTTACCACATTTAAAAGTTTCAAAATTAATGTTTTTAACACATTTATTATAAACTATATGTATAGTGATATATAGTTTTATTATGTATCGAAATATTTTATAAATGTCTACAATATTACTGATTGACTAAATAATAAATAAAGATCGGTAACAATTTTTAATGAAAAAATGTATTGGTGTTTTATATCTGGAGAGAATAGTAAAAAGTTAGAATATTAGTTAAGTATATTGTTTTTTTAAGATTAGTTAAAATATAAACTATATTCAATTATATCAGTTATTTTGATGAATAAGGTTTGTGTATTAATTGATATATGTAATTGTATTTAATATTTGATGATATTTAAAAAAGAATGACACTTAGATCAATAATTTTATAGAATAACAGTCATTTAATATTGTACTAATCATTATAAATATATTTTTATAAAAAAAGAAATTAAAATTTTTTAATAAAAATTGATCGTTTGTTATTTATAAAATAATTAATATGTTTATTTAATTTAAATAGAAAGTAAATATGCGGTGTATGTACTAAGTATTGCGTCGTATTAATGTGGGAAGAGATATGTGTTTAAAATGTTTAAAATTAAAAATAAATAGTGATTCATTAGAATTAATGTAGTTCAGAGAGTATTCAATGTATTAAGAAGTGTACCATATGATACGATACATAATACATGGTTGTCAGTTGATGGACTTGAAAGAGTTACTAAAATGTATATGATGTTATTGTTATGGTTTTTAATCATCTAATGTTTTGTGTTTTTATTTAAAGGTTTTTGTTGTTATGTTAGTGGATGCATTTCAAAATATTAATCAAAAAAAATAATATGATTGATGGATATTATTTATCATTAAAGCAAGGGTAATAGTTTGTAATTATTGGTGGTTTTAATTAATTTATTTATAAATAGAAGGAATCGTCAGTAAAAAAATCAAAATGATTTTTTTTAAAAAATTTAAATATATATATTATTAGTTTAAAATAGAATTACTGTTCTATTTTTTTTATATTTTGAAAACCGTGAATTTCGTTTACTCATGACAATAACATATGTTTTTAAAAATTATAGATGTGTGACAATAAAAGAAATTGCATGTTCATTTTTTTATTTTTTAATAAAAGTAATGAAATTTTGTTTATAACGAATAACTTAATAATTTAGAATAAATGATATAGTTTATTTAACAATAAAAATTTTATATAGGAATAGTTTTTCAATTTTTTGTTAAAATAAAATGTTGTTGAAAATATATTGTATTGAATATATAGAAGGATAGTATTATAAAAATAAAGAAATTAAAATTTTATTATTGTTTTTATATAGCTTATTAAAAAAAAATAATTATTAATCAATATAATGATGTTTATTTATGCATAATTAATCAATATTTTTGATGGAAAGATATTAGATGCATTTTAGAAATTGTTAATAAATATGCTAATTTAAATTGTTTTAGTACGTAAAAAAATAATTTGTTTGTTTTAAATGAAAATATTTATTATGGTTCTAAAAATTTTTTATTACTTTAATAAATATTAAAAGAGAATAATTTTTAATATATTACTTTCATACAATTAAATTTATTATATTCTTCAGAAGTTTGAACTATAAAATATGTATAAAAGCGCTAGAATGAACTCGGTATGAGTGTATGCAAAATGATTGAAGAGTTAGTATCAATATGGATAATGAATAAGTAATATAAAATTTCATCAGAAAAAAACTACGTAATACATATCTATTGTAACAATTTTTATTTGTTTTAGTAATTTAATTTTTAAAACTTGAAGAAAATATATTTAATTTGTATCTGAATTCGGGATTCGGTACAACATGTAGGATTATATACTTTGAAAATAGAATGTCATTAGATATTTATGATTTATAAAAAAACTTTTAGATTGCATATGTAATCTGCGATTAATTACAAAAATATTGTAATAACATACATTAATGAATGTATGTATAGTATCACAGGGTTTTTAGATAAATTAATAAATTAGTAGTTTAAAAATCAGTCATTTTATAAAAATTAATAGTAATTACATATACTGTCATTAATTTTTTGTGATGGATTATCAACGAGTTGTTTGGAAATATATATAATTATCTTTGTTAAAGATAAATATATTATTATTATATATATATCAAATTTCTATTTGATTAAATTATTAAAAAATTGTCACTCTGAATTTTTATTAGGTTGATATATAACTCGGATTTATCTATATTATATGTTGTGATAAAAAAGAATTTATCGAAAATATTGACAACTTTTTTATTCCAGGCATAACATGCGTGTTCTAATCTATATAGATGCATTTATAGTAATATTTTTAGTGAAGAATATTGATTGAGCGTTTAGCGAACTATCATAATAGTTAATAGATAGTTGCTTTGTAAACTATTCTAATTGTTTGTTGTAGATATTTATATTTGATTTTCAAGGACAGTTTTCATAACTATTTTGTTATGTAATGTATCTTATTTCAAAATTATGTGGTGTATAAGATTAACTGTTGATTATTAATTTTTGATTATTGTGATTCGATATGTCTTTATTTGTATCCGTTGAGGAATCAATAATATATGTTCAACATATTTCAATTAAAAAATAATCGTTTATTTCGTGTTAATGAAAAAGATGAAATTTTATTCTTAAACGATTTTATTTGGGTTGATTTAATAGATTTAAATGATGATGAATATAACTATATACAAAATATATTGGCTCATCAAAAAATAAAATTTTTTGAATTAGAAAATATTAATAAGACTATACGTTTTTTTCAGGACGAACATGGATTACATATTCGTTCTTTTTTCTTTGCGTATAATGATCAGGAACGAATAAATAATTCTGTTGTATTTTTTACTATTTATAACGGATGTTTGTATACTTCACGTAAAGAAGAATTTCCAGTATTTTGCATGTATCAAAAATATTTACATAATCATTTATTAATTAACGGGAATCCTTATGAATTATTATTAAATTTATTTGAGGTAAAACTCGATGATATGGCAAATAAAATAGAATATATGTATTCTACTTTAGAGACGTTAAGTTGTGTAATTATGAATGGACAACAGATTGATGAATATGATCATGCACTTTCTGATTTAGCTATATTAGAAAATATAAGTTGGAAAATACGTGTTAATTTATTGGATACTGAAAGAGCGATAAAATTTTTAATTCGCAAAGTTCCATTACCTATAGTACAATTGCAATATGCTAATGATATTTTAAATGATATAACATTGTTGTTGCCACATAATGAGTATGTATTTCATCAGATAAGTTCTTTAACTCAATCGGCAATGGGATTTATTAATATTGAACAAAATAGGATAATAAAAATTTTTTCTGTTGTATTTTTACCTCCAACTTTAATAGCTTCCAGCTATGGAATGAATTTTAAGTTTATGCCAGAGTTACAATGGGTGTTTGGTTATCCTAGTGCTATCGTTTTGATGATTTTAGCTGGACTTGCGCCTTATATTTATTTTAAACATAAAAATTGGTTATAAGAATTAATGGATAGTTATATGATATTTTTCATACATATAATTATTGTATTATTGACACAAATCATTTAGCAAATGTTTAATGATATTGAATGGATACTTAATTATATAATAGTGAGAAGATAAAATAGAGGGATTTTTGATAGTTGAATATTTAAAATTTATAATTTTTCTAATTCATGTAACTAAAGTAGTATATAAACAATAATTTAAATTACATACAAAATTGTGTTGACATTATCAATATATTTTAAATAGTTAAATAACATATCTGTGTTTATATAGATATCTTTATGTTAGGTTGATTTCTTTATTGATATTATGTTGTAATTATTTGTGTATAATAATTAATATTATTTCGATGAATAAAATAATAGAATGAGGTAATAAATGTTTCGCATTGTTGCGTCTGATTTAGATGGAACCCTGCTAACACCGGACCACCAATTAACACCTTTCACTAAAAGTATTCTTCGATTGTTAATCGCTCGTAATATTCATTTTGTTTTTGCTACTGGACGACATCACACGAATGTTATACAAATACAAAATGAACTTAAAATTAATTCCTATATGATTACTTCTAATGGAGCGAGAATACACAATGATTATGGAAAGTTAATTTCCTCTTACAATTTAGATTCTGAAATTGTATCTGATTTATTATATGTGGCATATAATGATACAAAGATTATTACTAATGTCTTTTATGGTGATAAATGGTTAGTTAATCGATATAGATTAGATCAAGATGATTTTGATAACGGATATGGGTCTAATTATCAAGTTTATCGAGAAGGTTCGCTGCCTTTAGATAGTATTTGTAAAATATATTTTACTAGTAATAATCATCAACGATTATTATCATTAGAAAAAGTATTGAATGCTCGCTGGGGATCGCGAGTTAATATTAGTTTTTCGTTATCTACATGCCTTGAAGTGATGCCAGGTGGGGTTTCCAAGGGATTTGCTTTAAGGCAAGTAGCTCAATTATTGGGATATCAACTTAAGGATTGTATTTCATTTGGTGATGGGATGAACGATAAAGAAATGTTATCGGTGACTGGTAAAGGATGTATAATGGAAAACGCTCTTCAGCGACTAAAAGATGCTTTACCATCATTGGAGATTATTGGTAGTAATAAAAATGAGGCGGTACCGCGTTATTTACAAAATATTTATTGCTTAAACACAATTTAGCGTATTTCAATAAAGTAACTATTATTCATAGATTAATTTTCAAAAAGAAATAGTATATGTTTTAGTTTTTATTAGACATATGATTATATGGTATATATATTTTATTTATGAAATATTTTATTATATAGTATGTAAGGTATATGAATAATTATAATAAAATTTTATAAACATAGTGTGATAAAGAAATAAAATTTTGAATAATTTACTTTATTACTAAAATATTTTAATGGTGCAAAATTATAAAACTCATTAATTAAAATTAATGAAAAGTATAACAATTACTATGTATAATATATATTATAGTTTTGACATATAAATAATACATGATACGAAAATAATATTCGTTATAAGCATAAATAATAGTTGTCGTCTGATAAAATATTTGTAATATGTCATGATTATGGCGATGACGACATAATTTGTATGTCTTTGGTAATTAGTCCATAATAAATATGAACATATAACTAAAAATATAAAATAAAACTATATATTATGTATAATTTATATATCAAAAATACGAATTTATCATTATTATGGTGATGTGTATAAATAACTACGAATGCCATCGAGTAGCATTTGAGTAGAAATCATTACTAATAATAATCCCATCAATCGCTCTAGCGCGCTAATACCTTTATTACCTAATAAACGAGAAAATATATTCGATAACATTAAAATTAACATGGATACCCCCCAAGCAACAATTAATGCTAAAATTATTAAATTAATTTGTTGAGGATATTGGTGAGATAGCAATAATAATGTTGCTAAGACAGAGGGACCTGCTACTAAGGGAATAGCGAGTGGAACTAAAAAGGGTTCTTCTCCGTCTGAAAATCCAGTATTATTTCCTTCTTCTGAAGGGAAAATCATTTTTATGGCAATTAAAAATAAAACAATACCTCCGGAAATTGAAACTGTTTCTGTATGTAAATTAAGAAATATTAAAATATGTTCGCCGACAAATAAAAATCCTAACATTAATAACAAAGCAATTATCATTTCTCTAATTATTATAATTTGACGTCGTTTTGGTTCTAAATCTTTTAATATTGACATAAAAATTGGTAAATTTCCTATAGGATCCATAATTAAAAACAGCAAAACAGTAGCTGATATCATTTCATTCATTATTATTTTCCCAGAAGTTACTTATATTTTATTTTATATACATTATATTTTGTATACAGTAAATTATAAACATTATTGTGAATGTGTTAAATGTATATTTTTTGATGTGTATATTATTATATACATTGAACCGTATGATTAAAACTTGATATAATGTATAACATATTTTTATATAAATGTTGCTATATTTTATATAATGTAAAATATATAATTTTTTTACTACAAAGTATTTAATAATAATTAAGAGATTAATAATGAAAAATGTTGGTTTTGTTGGTTGGAGAGGAATGGTAGGTTCAGTATTAATGCATCGTATGCAAGAAGAACGTAATTTTGATTCTTTTCACTCGATATTTCTATCTACTTCTCAAGTAGGAAAACGAGCTCCAAATATTCAAGGGCAACAAGATTTTTTTTTACAAGATGCTTGGAATATCGATTTTCTTAATTCATTAGATATTATCATTACATGTCAAGGTAGTTCATATAGTAATATTGTTTATCCAAAATTAAGAAAAATAGGATGGTCGGGATATTGGATTGATAGTGCTTCATCTTTAAGAATGAATGATGATGCAGTTATTGTTTTAGATCCTATTAATCAATCATTTATAGAAAAAAGTATGAGTAATGGGATTAAAACATTTGTAGGTGGAAATTGTACTGTAAGTTTAATGTTAATGTCTTTAGGAGGATTGTTTGCTCAAAATTTGATAGAATGGATTTTTACTTCTACTTACCAAGCAGCTTCTGGATGTGGAGCACGTGCTATACGTGAGTTATTAATACAAATGGGACAAGTGTATAATACAGTAACTGATTTATTAATGGCTCCTAAGATAGCGATTTTAGATATCGAAAAGACAATTACTAAATTTAGTAGAACTGATTCTTTATTGGTAGATTGTTTTAAGGTTCCATTAGTGGGTAATGTTATTCCATGGATTGGAGATTATATATGTGATGGTCAAACTCAAGAGGAATGGAAAGGTCAAGCAGAAACTAATAAAATTCTTAATACTACTTCTGAAATCATTACAGTAGACAGTTTGTGCGTACGTGTTAGTTCATTGCGTTGTCACAGCCAATCATTTGTTTTAAAACTTAAAAAAGATATTTGTTTATCAGAAATAGAGGTATTACTTCAGTCTCATAATACATGGGTAGAAGTAGTTTCAAATGATGCTATACAATCGTTAAAGAAATTAACACCTATAATGGTGTCTGGAACGCTTAATATCCCAATTGGACGATTACGTAAATTACATGCAGGTAACAAGTATATCTCAGCTTTTACTGTAGGAGATCAATTACTTTGGGGAGCTGCTGAGCCATTACGAAGGATGTTGGTTAAATTATTATGATGGTTTAAATTAATTTGTTTGTGTTATAAAATTTATTTGTATATATCGTATATAAGTAATATAGAAAATTTAATTATTCAATTTTTAATGTAAAGATCTGTGGCATGAATGTAATAAATTTGTTATTTTTTAGTTTGAAATTTTTAAAATTTAAATATTAAATTTTTTATTAGTAGTAAGAGTGGGATCCATGTTGATGTTGGGTAATATCTAATACTCCTTTTAATTTTGGAAAAAGTTTCTTTAGAGTGTTTTCTATTCCTTCTTTGATAGTATAGTTAGCCATCATACAACCATTACACCCTCCAGAAAATTGAATAATGGCTAATAAATCTTCGGTAATACGCACCAGAGATACACTGCCACCGTGTAGTTTCAACTGTGGATTGATTTGGTATTGTAATACATTTTGAACTTGTGCTTCCAGTGAATGATGATTTGTATCATGTTTTGTATTATTAGATTTTTTAGTAACATTAGGTGCTTTAATGGTAAGTTGAGCATCTAATTCATTAATTAACACGTCAATTAACGCATTTTCTAGAAAAGATATATACAGTTGATCTATATATATAGAGATAAGTTCAAATTTAATTACAGTATCGCTAGATTTAAATTCTTCTGGAGAACAAAAACAAACACCACATTCTGCATGAATTGTACCAGGATTAACTACAAATACTCGTATCTGGGTACCTGGTTTTTTATCACTTAAAAGTTTAGCAAAATGTTTTTGAGCAGCAGACGTTACATGAATCATTTATAACACCTAATTGTTAGTAAATATAAAAATTTAGAAACCAGATTATTAATAAATTATATAACAAAACATTTGAACTAAGTATATACATTTTCAATAAAAATTATTAATTATATATAGAGCATAAAGAGATTTAATGTGTATGAAAGCATTAAACTATTAATAAACAATATATTTATTGAATGTGTTGATTTAATATTTTAAAACTTAAATAAGTAATTAATAGGATGAATATGTGTTTATTAAAAATAATTATTAATGCTAAAATAAAAATATAATGATTTAAAAAAAAAATTAAATAGCCATAGTGGTTGTATTTATGAGTTACTAAATATACTGAATAAAATATTAATGATATTTTAAATTTTAAACTTAATTGTAAGTAATAGTTTTTTGGTTGTCAATAAAATTGACCGTATCTATTTTATTTTTTTAAAAAAAATTAACGCTATCATGGTAATGAATTTTAATTATTGTTTAATATTTTGATAGACTAATTTAGAATATTATTATGATTGAGGTAAAGAGTGGTGAGTTTGTTATATTTGATTCGTAAATATATTAAATAAATATTGACATATAATGTGTAATGTTTTTATTGTGTTGATAAATTTAATGAATAAAAATTTCATTTTAAATGATATGAATAGAACAATTACAAATTGGTATTAATATTTGAAATTTTTTGTATAAAAATATATTTTCAATAGTTTCTGTAAATTTAAGTTATAGATAATATTATTAAAAAAATTTAGTATTCATAATTCTATTTTTAATAATTAATTATTTCATATAAAATATATTGTATGTGGTTTTAATATACTACCTATGTAGTAGTTATTTATCATGATAAATTAATATTTTTATATTTACTAGAGTCATGTATATTTATTTGAATATTAATTTTTATTTTTGCTGTAATTGTAATAAGAAACAAATTTCTATGTTGTATCTCAACAAAGATTTGTATTATAATAATAAGCATCGTACTATCATATAGTAACAATGAATAATATTTGTATCTATATGAGTGTGATTAGATATATATTTTAATTTATTATTTTATATAATCTGAAGAATAACGAATATTTTATAAAAAGTAATAATATAATAATTGATGTTTTATACTACTTACTCATGAAATTAGTTAGTTTGTATATAACATGATATAAAATATATAGGATGAATAAATTTTATTTGCATATAGTGATAATATGTTAAAAAAACATAACATTTTTTTGGTTGGACCTATGGGTGCTGGGAAAAGCACCATTGGTCGTCAGTTAGCAAATCAGTTAAATATGGAATTTTTTGATTCTGATCAGGAAATAGAGATTAATACTGGAGCAAATATTAGTTGGGTCTTCGATGTGGAAGGTGAATCTAGATTTCGTGATCGTGAAGAAAAAATTATTAATGAATTGACAAAAAAACAAGGAATTGTTTTAGCTACGGGAGGTGGTTCTGTAAAATCTGAAATGACACGCAATAATCTTTCTCACCGTGGATTAGTGATATATTTAGAAACAACTGTTGAAAAACAATTAATTCGTACGCAACATGATAAAAGACGTCCATTATTAAAATCATCAGTTACATCAGGAAATGTTCGTGAGTTACTAGAAATTTTAGCTAAAGAACGCAATCCGTTGTATGAAGAAATTGCAGATATAAAAATTTCTACTGATGAACAGAATGTTAGAGTTGTAGTTAGTAAAATTATTATGCTTCGTAATCAGAATATTATGCGAGGTTCTTAATTATATATCTATTTGTCTCTAAATTAAATGTTTACTAACTTTCTTATGGAAAAAATTAATATAAAATTACCTACACAAAAAAGCTATCCAGTCGTTATTTCTAGTGGATTGTTTGATGATTTTCCATCTTTTTGGCCATTAAATGCTGGAGATCAAGTAGTGTGTATCACTAATGATAAAGTGGCCCCTATTTATTTAGATAAATTGCATAGCTTATTCATTAGATCAGATATTATGGTTGATCAATTAATTTTACCAGATGGTGAACAAAATAAATCTTTAATTACGTTAAATACAATATTTACTAAATTATTGGCACAAAATTATGATCGTAATACAGTACTTATTGCTCTTGGTGGAGGTGTAATTGGGGATATAACTGGATTTGCAGCGGCTACGTATCAACGTGGAATACGTTTCATTCAAGTTCCAACAACGTTGCTTGCTCAGGTAGATGCATCTATAGGAGGTAAAACCGGCATTAATCATATACTTGGTAAAAATATGATAGGAGCTTTTCATCAGCCTGTTGCTGTTGTTATCAATTTAGATGTTTTGCATACGTTAACTGCTAGAGAATTTTCTTCTGGATTAGCTGAAGTAATTAAGTACGCTATTGCACTTGATGCTGATTTTTTTAATTGGTTAGAAGATCATTTAAATGATTTATTAATTTTTCATCCATCGACTTTAACGTATTGTATTCGACGTTGTTGTGAGTTAAAAGCATCTATAGTTACAATTGATGAGCGTGATCAAAAAGATATTAGAAGTTCGTTGAATCTTGGGCATACTTATGGTCATGCCATAGAATCATATTTAAATTATACACAATGGTCTCATGGTGAATCTATAGCTGCGGGTATTATGATGGCAGTGAATACTGCATTGCGTTTAAATATATTGAATTATAGTGATGCTAACCGTGTAAAATTGTTATTAATGCGTGCTGGTTTGCCCGTACATGGTCCGGAAGGAATGATACCAAAAAATTATCTGAAATATATGATACGTGATAAGAAATCAATGTTAGGCAGAATTAATCTTGTTTTACCTACTGCTATAGGTTGTGTAAAAACTTTTTTTAATATAAATCATGAATTGATATTTGCATCTATTGAAGATAGTTGTAAATAAATCATTATCATTATATTCATAGTCTTCGTATATATATAAAATTTGTATTTTACACAGTAAAGTTCATGTATTATATTATCTTTTAACAAGAAGACTTAATTATTGATATATATACTTAATTATGTGTATTCATTATAATTTCTATTCATTTTATCTCATGTTGTACGAGATAAGTCATGATAGTACATATCATTACGTAGTTAATTTATGTAATTTAAAAAATATATAAATATAGTATAAATTATTGTTGTGTATAATATGTGGTTATGTATGTATTTTATTTTTTTATATACAAGTTAACAATATAATTGTAATAAAATTGAATTATTACTTGATTAATTAATTTAAAATTAAAATATACAAAATTTTATTTAAATGGATTAATATTTTATAAAGTTACGATTTTCAATTGGAAATTTGTGATGAAACGTTTTTTAATAGCTCCATCTATTTTATCGGCTAATTTTGCTAAATTGGGAGAAGAAGTTGCTGATGTGATATCGGCTGGTGCAGATCTATTGCATTTTGATGTTATGGATAATCATTATGTTCCTAATTTAAGCATGGG
The DNA here is from genome assembly GCF_059935855.1 of Candidatus Blochmannia sayi (nom. nud.). Lineage (NCBI taxonomy): Bacteria > Pseudomonadati > Pseudomonadota > Gammaproteobacteria > Enterobacterales > Enterobacteriaceae > Candidatus Blochmanniella > Candidatus Blochmannia sayi (nom. nud.). Next base: position 709,674 of record NZ_CP011796.1, on the reverse strand, counting down.
ATCCATGATATTAAGATCATTGTGTCGTTATGGTGATGGCATCAATATTCCTATTGATGTTCATTTGATGGCAAAACCGATAGATCGATTAATATCAGATTTTGCGGCTGTTGGAGCAACTTATATTAGTTTTCATCCAGAAGCGACAGAACATATTGATCGTTCATTACAGTTAATTAAAGAACATGGATGTAAGGCAGGATTAGTATTCAATCCTAGTACTGCTCTTACTTACTTAGAATATGTAATGCATAAAATAGACCTTATTGTGTTAATGTCGGTGAATCCTGGTTTTAGTGGACAGGCGTTTATCCCTATTATTTTAAATAAAATACGTCAAACACGCGAATTAATAGATAACGCTAATTGTAATATTGATCTAGCAGTGGACGGGGGGGTGAATATAGAAAATATACGTTCAATTTTTAAAGCAGGTGCCAATACATTTATTATAGGATCAGCTATTTTTAGTTCTAAAAATTATTATGATGTTATGCATGATTTTCGATCTGTTTTATCGAATAAACAATGAAGAATGGTAGTATTTTTTTTATGAACAAAAACTTAAAAACAAGTATGGTAGCATAATATAATCGGTTTATTTAGAAGAATGTATATTATTTATTTAGGCATAATGATGATTTATATATATATGAAGTCAGATTAATTTTCGTATTTTATCAAACAAAGCTTATTTTTCATGTATTATGGATTGATGGCGGATATGTATTTAGTATAGTTTTGATTATATTAGTTTTTAATGTGGTATTTCTTTATTATTTTATCTTAAAAAATGGAAAATTATATTAATAATAAACCGGTGGTATTTAGTGGAGCTCAGCCATCAGGTAAAATTACCATTGGTAATTATATGGGAGCTATACGTCAATGGGTCGAAATGCAATATGATTATCAATGTATATATTGTATTGCGGATTTACATTCGATGACAAATTGTAACGATTTAAATCAATTACATAAAATATCGTTAGATACATTAGCTTTATATTTAGCATGTGGAATTGATCCAAATAATAGTATAATATTTGTTCAGTCTCATGTTGCAGAACATAGTCAATTAAATTGGTTATTAAATTGTCATACATATTTTGGAGAATTAAATCGTATGACTCAATTCAAAGAAAAATCAACTCAACAAAAAAAAAATATCAGTATTGGGTTATTTAATTATCCAGTGCTGATGGCATCAGATATTTTATTATATCAAACTAATTTAGTGCCAATAGGTTCAGATCAAAAACAACATTTGGAATTAACACGAAATATAGCTAATCGTTTTAATTATATATATGGATCAATTTTTGTTGTTCCAGAAATATTTATTCCTAAATATGGTTCTCGTATTATGTCTTTGTTGGAACCAAATAAAAAAATGTCTAAGTCAGACCCTAATCCTAATAATGTTATTACTCTTTTAGATGATGTTAATGTAGTAGCAAAAAAGATTAATCGTGCTGTTACTGATACGGATCAACCGCCGGTGATTAAATACGATCCTATTAATAAACCTGGGGTTTCTAATTTATTAGAAATTCTTTCTGGAATACGCGAACAACCTATCACATATTTAGAAGAAATTTTTGAAGGAAAAACATATGCTCAGTTTAAAACTGATATTATCCGATCAATATCATCAATGTTGATAAAATTACAAAATCGTTATTATGAGGAGCGTATTAACGAAAATAAATTACGTCACATATTGCGTGTTGGAGCAAATCAAGCACAAAAGAAGGCTAATGTGACTTTAAACAAAGTGCATAAAGTAATGGGATTACTTAATCATATATAGACTATATATTATTTTATCAAAATTATCATATAAATAATGAGCATAGATATTCTTGTATCAGAAATATGTTTTGTTATACTAAAATTTTGATAGAATATAAAAATAAATCGATTTCTCCATTTTTTAGTATTAGATCTTACAAAAAATCAATTATATATAGCATATATGCTTAATTGCATGTTTAATGTTTTGTTTTTTATGTGATAAAGATTATTATATATTTATATTATTTATGTTTTTTAAAAGTATATATGTAATGTTTATTGTATAGTTAATTATGATTATAGAAAATACAATGAACAAAGTTCTTATTATTGATAACTACGATTCTTTTACCTGGAATCTATATCAATATTTTCGAAAAATGGGTGGTATAGTGGAAGTTAAAAGACATGATGAATTGAGTATCATAGATATTGAACATTTATCTCCTAATCGTTTAGTGATTTCCCCTGGACCTGGAACTCCAAATAATGCAGGTATTTCTTTGAATGTCATTGATTATTTTCATGAAAAAATGCCTATTCTTGGAGTGTGTCTTGGACATCAAGCTATAGCACAATTTTTCGGGGCTAAATTAATGCAGGCCCAAGAGATAATGCATGGAAAATCTTCTTTAATTCATCACAATGGAAATGGAGTATTTACTGGAATAATACAACCTTTAAATGCAGTGCGATATCATTCTTTAGTGGTAGATATGAATACTGTTCCAGCATGTTTAGAAATAACTGCTTGGAGTGCGTGTTCTTTTAATAAGCAGAGTGAAGTTATGGGTATTCGTCATCGTGAGTTAGCTGTAGAAGGTGTGCAATTTCATCCTGAAAGTATTCTGAGTGAGCAAGGGTATCAAATATTAGCTAATTTTATGAGTTATTGATTTAAAATTAAAAAAATTAATAGCAATAATTTAAAACTGAAAAATAATGATTTTATATTTTTTTTACAAAGTATACAAAATTGTAATTTTGTATATTAGATATTAGCAATAGTAATATGCAAAGAACATTTGTTTTTTCTTATATATAAAAAGGTTAATCAATTTTATTTTTAGATATTTAAATGTTATTAATATTAATATTAAATTTATGTGAATCAAATAATTTGATATATATAGTAATATTTGTTGTTTGTATAGTTTTGATGTTTTTAAATTTTAGAAGTATAGATATTTTTTTATTTTTTTGAGCAATTTTAGAGTTTATTAAAAAATTACATGCAAAAAGTAAAATAATTTTATCTATTTATTTTTGTTATAAAGAAAATAAAATTTATTATAAACAATAAAGGTTATTTTGTTATATATAGATGTGTTGACTTAATTTATTTAATAATTTACCATGTTTATTATAGTAAATTATTTACCTATATTTATTACTTGTTATAGTAAAGTATATGTAAATAATTTTTAATTAATTAAATAATATTACATTTCAATATAGGTAAGGCATTTTGTCTATTTATATAAATCTATATACAGTTTTTATATCGATATTTTTAAATATATTTAAAAATTTATGTTTGGTATTGCCTATAAAATAATAATTGAGTTATATCAGCTCTATCTTATTTAACTTACATAAATATACAATAATATAATATTGTATTTGTTTATTAGTAGAATAAGATACGATGAAATCAATACGATGTTACATCAACTAAACATAATTTCTATATCTCTGATATAAAAGAATCAATCAGGACCGATAATTTTTAACATTTATTGTACGAATGTTCATTAACAAATTATTAAAATGTTTAGAATTTGATACTTAAGTAAATATTTATATCTTATTTATTATATTGTAATTATTAAGATTTAGAAATCTTTAATATTTAGTTTATTAAACTTTATTAAGTTAAAAAAATTAGAGATTATATAACATCTATCATATAGATATTACTTAAAATATATTGATTTGTATATGAAATATGTAGGTAAATTTTAGCAAATAATATATACAAAAACAGTAATTATACGATGTAATAATTTTTATCATATAAAGTAAAATCCAGTTTTTACGGAGAAGTAAAAATCATGAGATCATTATTTGTTAAATTTATTTTATTTATTTCTATTATTTCACTTGCTTTAACTGGTATCATCTGTTAGCTTTTTGTTATATATTATTACAGAATGTTGTTGGTATTATATACTAGATTTAGTTTGTTTACTAACTAAGGTAATTGTGTCCTGAAAATATGTATTGTATTACTGTGTTGTAATAAATATTACAATGAAATTGTTTGGATGAATTTAGATGATTACATAAAAACATTATAGTTATTTTGTTTTATGAAAAACAATATTTTTTGATTAAAACAATGATTATTATGTGTGTGTAATGAAAATAGTAAAAATAATGTAATAATCGGTCATGTAACTATTCTAAGTGTATTAAAAATTAAACATAGTATTATAATGTAAGTTATATATATTTGTTGCATCGTGTGAGCAGTAAATCTTATTTCGTTTTATTTAAAAAATTTTTTTCTTATTTATTCAAAATAAAAAAAATAATTAGATTCTAATTTTACAAAATATTAGATTACAAAATATAAATATGTTATCATAGTTTTTTGTGTATTAAGTATAATGATCAATAATAATTAGTATTGCGTAATAATATCAATTTTATATGAAATAAATAATAACAGGGCTTCATTTTGTTGTTTATGTTTAAATTGATTTGAAGTGGTGTATTTTGATGAAATTTTAGTTTCAATAAAAAGGGGATTGGAGATTTAATTAATGACAACAGTAAATCAGCTTGTTCGTAATGCGCGTTCTGTAAAAATTTTTAAGAGTAATGTTCCAGCATTAGGAGCTTGTCCTCAAAAAAGAGGAGTATGTATGCGTGTATATACTATTACTCCAAAAAAACCAAATTCTGCATTACGAAAGGTATGTCGTGTTCGTTTAACTAATGGGTTAGAAGTTACGTCATATATCGGAGGAGAGGGTCATAATTTACAAGAACATGCTTCGGTCCTCATTCGAGGAGGTCGTGTCAAGGATTTACCTGGTGTTCGGTATCATGTTGTGCGTGGAGCGCTTGATTGTTCAGGGGTTGATTCTCGTAAGAAGGGTCGTTCAAAATATGGTACAAAACACAATAAATCATGATTATAATAGTATCATATACTTAAAAAACGTAAGCATGCATGGTTGTTCTTGTATTTTTTGTTTTTAGTTTCAGATAAGTTTTGAGTGCAATACGAAGTTAAGTTGATTATTTACGTATAGTGAAAATGGTGTGTTGATTTTATCTTGATATAAGTAATTTGATTAGTTAAATAGGAATTATAATTTATGCCGCGTCATCGTATCATTATAAAACGCAATATTTTTCCAGATCCAAAGTTCGGATCTGATCTTTTATCAAAATTTATTAATATATTGATGTTTGATGGAAAAAAATCTATTGCAGAAACAATAGTATATTCTGCGTTAGATATTTTGTTGAAACGATCCAATCAAAATTGTTTAGAAGCATTTGAAATGGCTTTGAATAATGTACGTCCACTTTTGGAAGTGAGATCTAGACGTGTTGGAGGCTCTACTTATCAGGTTCCAATGGAAGTACGTCTTGTGCGTCGAAATACTTTAGCAATGCGTTGGATTGTTGAGGCTGCTCGTAAAAGAAATGATAAATCTATGGAATTGCGTTTAGCAAATGAATTGTTTGATGCTACAGAGGGTAAGGGGCATGCTGTAAAAAAACGCGAGGAAATCCATCGTATTGCAGAATCTAATAAAGCTTTTGCTCATTATCGTTGGTAAAGATTTTTTAATATTGATATTAATGTTGTTTGATGGATTAAAAGAGCGTGGCGGTTGTTTAACAAAAAATATAACCTATAACCATTCATGTATAAAAGTGTATGAAAATGTAATTTAGAAACAGAGTTTTATTAAGTTTGATAAATATTTTAAAAATTAGAATAACATCACATTGATTGGGGATAGTAATGGCTAGTCGTGTAACACCAATTATGCGGTATCGTAATATTGGTATAAGTGCGCATATTGACGCTGGAAAAACTACGACCACCGAACGAATTTTATTTTATACAGGTGTAAACCATAAAATTGGAGAGGTCCATACTGGTTCTGCCACTATGGATTGGATGGAGCAAGAACAGGAACGAGGAATAACAATTACTTCTGCAGCTACTACATGTTTTTGGTCAGGTATGGCCAATCAATTTGATTCACATCGCATTAATATCATAGATACTCCTGGGCATGTAGATTTTACCATTGAAGTAGAACGTTCTATGCGCATACTTGATGGTGTAGTCATGATTTATTGTGCTGTAGGAGGAGTCCAACCTCAATCTGAAACAGTTTGGCGTCAAGCAAACAAATATAAAGTACCTCGTATTGCATTTGTGAATAAAATGGATAGAATGGGTGCAGATTATTTACGGGTTGTGGAACAGTTAAAAACTAGATTATTTGCTAACCCTGTACCTATTCAATTAGCTGTAGGTTCAGAAGATAAATTTACTGGAATTATTGATCTAATAAAAATGAAAGCAATTCGTTGGAATGAATCAGATCAAGGTGTGACTTTTTATTATGGTCAAATACCTAAAGATTTGACGGAATTGTCTAGTGTATGGCATAAACATTTAGTTGAATCTGCTGTTGAAGATTCTGAGGAATTAATGGAGAAATATTTATCTAACAGCAATCAGATTACAGAACAAGAAATTAAACGGGCATTACGTAGAAGAGTGTTGAACAATGAAATTGTATTAGTAACGTGTGGATCTGCTTTTAAAAATAAAGGAGTACAAGCTATGTTAGATGCTGTTATAGAATATTTACCTTCTCCAAGTGATATAAAATCTATTACAGGCATATTAAGAGATGGATCCACACATATAAAACGTTATGCTAGTGATAACGAACCTTTTTCCGCGTTGGCATTTAAAGTAGCTACTGATCCATTTGTAGGAAACTTAACTTTTTTTCGAGTATATTCAGGTGTGGTGCATTCCGGAGATAGTGTTTTAAATTCTACTAAAGAAAAACGAGAACGATTTGGTCGTATCGTACAAATGCATGCAAATAAACGAGAAGAAATTAAAGTCGTTCACTCAGGTGATATTGCTGCAGCTATTGGTTTGAAGGATGTGTCTACTGGAGATACATTATGTGATTTATCTGCACCAATTATTTTAGAGCGCATGGAATTTCCAGAACCAGTAATTTCTGTCATGGTAGAAGCTAAAACTAAATCAGATCAAGAAAAGATGAGTATAGCATTACATCGTTTGGCTCAAGAGGATCCGTCGTTTCGTGTTTGGATAGATCAAGACTCTGGTCAAACTATTATTGCTGGAATGGGTGAATTACATTTAGAAATTCTTGTGGAACGTATGAAAAGGGAATTTAATGTTGATGCTAATGTAGGCAAGCCTCAAGTTGCTTATCGTGAGACTATTCGATCTAGTGTTCAGCAAGAAGGTAAATTCATTCGTCAGTCTGGAGGGCGAGGTCAGTTTGGTCATGTTTGGCTGCAGATTGAACCTATGCATTCGAATGAAGAAGGTTATAAGTTTTTAAATAAAATTGTGGGTGGCGTTGTACCTAAGGAATATATACCTGCTGTAGACAAAGGTGTACAAGAGCAAATAAGTAACGGTATTCTTGCTGGATATCCAATCGTAGATGTTTGTGTGACTATTTTTGATGGTTCTTATCATGAAGTTGATTCCTCAGAAATTGCATTTAAAATAGCGGGATCTATAGCGTTTAAAGAAGGATTTATGAAAGCTAATCCTGTGTTGTTAGAACCTATCATGCATGTAGAAATTGAAACACCTGAAGATTACATGGGAGACGTGATAGCAGATTTAAATCGTAGACGAGGTGTAATTACTGGTTTAGAAGGTTCTACAATAGTTGGAAAGATTATTTGTGCTCAGGTTCCCTTATCTGAAATGTTTGGTTATGCTACTAGTTTGCGCTCTCAAACTCAAGGACGTGCCTCTTATTCTATGGAATTTTTAAAATATCACGAAGTCCCTAATAATATCGCGCAAGTTATAATACATTCTCGCCAGATTGAGTAATAATAAATAATATTTAGGTTTCACAATTTTCAAAGAAGATTATAAAATAGACCTAAGGAGCTAAAGGTGTCTAAAGAAAAATTTAAACGTATCAAGCCTCATATTAATGTAGGCACTATTGGTCATGTAGATCATGGAAAAACTACTTTAACTGCTGCTATAACTACTGTATTGTCTAAACAATATGGTGGCTATGCCCGTGCTTTTGATCAAATTGATAATGCTCCGGAAGAAAAAGCACGAGGAATTACTATAAATACCTCTCATGTCGAATATGATACTGCAACTAGACATTACGCGCACGTTGATTGTCCAGGACATGCTGATTATGTAAAAAATATGATTACCGGAGCTGCTCAAATGGATGGAGCTATTTTAGTAGTAGCTGCTACTGATGGTCCTATGCCGCAAACACGAGAACATATTTTATTAGCCAGACAAGTTGGAGTTCCGTATATTGTTGTATTTATGAATAAATGCGATATAGTTAATGATGAGGAATTACTGGAATTGGTTGAAATGGAAATGAGAGAATTATTATCTCAATACGATTTTCCAGGAGACAGTACACCGATTATTAGAGGATCTGCTTCGAAAGCATTAGAAGGGGATGAAACATGGTCTAATAAAATTTTGGAATTATCGAATGTATTAGATAGTTATATTCCAGAACCTAAACGTGCTATAGATCAGCCGTTTTTACTTCCTATTGAAGATGTGTTTTCTATTTCTGGTAGAGGGACGGTTGTTACTGGTCGTATTGAACGTGGTATTATAAAATCAGGTGAAGAAATAGAAATTGTCGGTATAAAAGATACAATAAAAACCACATGTACCGGAGTAGAAATGTTTAGAAAATTATTAGACGAAGGACGTGCTGGAGAGAATGTGGGGGTTTTATTACGTGGCACTAAACGAGATGAAGTGGAACGAGGTCAAGTGTTATCTAAACCTGGACATATTAAGCCTTATTCTTGTTTTGAATCAGAAGTATATATTCTTAACAAAGATGAAGGAGGTAGGCATACGCCGTTTTTTAAGGGTTATAGACCTCAATTTTATTTTCGTACTACAGATGTCACTGGTACTATTGAATTGCCAGAAGGGGTAGAGATGGTAATGCCTGGGGATAATATTAAAATGGTTGTAAATTTGATATCTCCTATAGCTATGGATGATGGTCTTAGATTTGCTATTAGAGAAGGAGGTCGTACTATTGGCGCTGGCATAGTTTCTAAAATTATATCTTAATTGTATATTATATAATTGTTATAAATATAGTGTACTATAATATAATAGTACGGTATTTATAAAAATAAAGGATAATGTACATGCGTACAGATAATAAAAATAAAAAAAAATTATATATATTTGAAATAATTAAATGGGTTAGTGTTATCGGACTAGTAATAACGTCAATTGTTGGAAATTATTTGTATCGTAATTACCATATGTTCGTTAGAGGTATTATAGTTTTTATTGTTATTGCTGTTGCTGCATATATTATCTTGACTACTAAATTAGGAAAACTCATAGTTACATTTGGAAACGATTCATATGATGAGTTACAAAAAGTAGTATGGCCCACTTATAGGGAAGGATTGAATACTACTGTCATTGTAATAGGAGTCACAATAGTCATGTCATTATTGTTGTGGGGTTTAGATAGTATTTTAGTATATATAATATCGTTTGGATTAAAGTTATAAAATAATATGACTGATACTTTAAAAAAACGTTGGTATGTTATTCAATCATTTTCTGGATTTGAGAATCGTGTAGCACGTTCTTTACGTGAACATATTAAATTACGTAGTATGGATGCAATGTTTGGTGAAATTATGGTACCAACGGAAGAAGTAGTTGAAATGAGAGCTGGACAACGTAGGAAAAGTGAACGTAAATTTTTTCCAGGTTATGTGTTAGTACAGATGATTATGAATGACGTTACTTGGCATTTAGTAAAAAGTGTTCCGCGTGTTATGGGTTTTGTTGGGGGAACGTGTGATAAGCCTGCTCCTATTGCTGACAAAGAAGTGAATGATATAATCTATAGATTGCAACAAATAGGAGATAAGCCTCGTCCTAAAACGTTATTTGAACCTGGTGAGCTTATTAGGGTTAGTGATGGTCCTTTTTCTGATTTTAATGCTGTAGTAGAAGAAGTAGATTACGAGAAGAATCGTTTAAAAGTATCAGTATCTATTTTTGGTCGAGCTACTCCTGTAGAGTTAGATTTTTCTCAGGTTGAAAAATATTAATTTTGTGTTTTATTATATTTTGATGGATTTATACTTATAAAAGTGTGTATGATAGAATAGAATTTTTGTTTTTTGTAATTATTATATTAAATGAAATAAATAAAAAATAGAAATATTATTAATAATTTTTTTATTGTTAGGACGAGCGATATGGTAATAAAAAAAATACAAACTTATATTAAATTACAAATTCCTGCTGGCTCAGCTAATCCTAGTCCTCCTATTGGTCCCGCTTTAGGTCAACAAGGTGTTAATATTATGGAATTTTGTAAAGCGTTTAATTTAAGTACTGAAAAAATTGAAACGGGGTTGCCTATTCCAGTGATCATTACTGTTTATACTGATCGTTCTTTTTCATTTATTACCAAAACTCCTCCTGCTGCGATATTATTAAAAAAAGCTGCAAATATTAAATCTGGATCTGAAAAACCAAATATTATAAATATTGGTAAGGTATCACGTGCTCAAATTTATGATATTGCTAAAATTAAAGCTGTTGATATGACGGGTGCTAATATAGAATCGATATCGCGTTCTATTATAGGTACTGCTCGTTCTATAGGACTTGAAGTGGAAGATTATTGAATATGAGTAAGTTAAGTAAAAGGATGAATATGATACGAAGTTGTGTAGATATGTCTACACAATATGATGTGTTAGATGGATTAAAATTACTAAAAAAAATAACAAAAACTAAGTTCATTGAAAGTGTTGATACCGCTGTTAATTTGGGAATTGATGCACGTAAATCTGATCAAAATGTACGTGGTAGTGTTATTTTGCCGCATGGTATAGGTCGTGATATTCATGTTATTGTTTTTACTCAAGGTGATAATGTGATATTAGCTAAAAATGCGGGAGCTGATTTAGTAGGGTTAGAAGATTTGTTTGATATAATAAAAAATGGAAAACTTTTACCAGATGTTGTTATTGCATCTCCTGATGTTATGCATATAGTCAGCAAGTTAGGGCCTGTTTTGGGGCCAAGAGGTTTAATGCCTAATCCTAAAATGGGAACTGTGTCTGATAATGTAGCAGAATCAGTCAAAAACGTTAAATCAGGTCAAATACGTTATAAAAATGATAAACATGGCATTATTCATTCTACTATTGGAAAAATTAATTTTGATGTGGTACAGCTCAAAGAAAATTTAGAAGCTTTAATAGTGTCTTTAAAACAAGTTAAACCTATGTTATATAAAGGGATATACATTAAAAAAATTACCGTTTCTACTACTATGGGTTGTTCTCTATCTATAGATAAGAATAGTTTATATGTTATGTGATGTGTGATTATCTTAATAAGTTAATATTAATCTGTATTTGTATATAGATTATTTACACAATTTATTAATTAGTCTATTATTCAATGGAGTTTCTGTGTGTTATTTATATTTAAAATGTTGTTAAAATGAATTATGTAGTTTTTAATTTAGAAATGGTATGCCATAATTTGGCATATCATTTGTGTTTGGCTGTTTAGTAACATAATTATAAAAGCATATTTAATTAAAATTAAAATATTTATAGTGTTAATAGCTTATATATATTTATATATGGGTATAATCTAAATTGTTAGATTGATTCATTTATATATATATGTATATGAATTTGTAAAACTGAATATTTATAAAAATTAAATATGTATATCAAATTGAATCAAGGTGTTGTCAAATGGTATTAAATTTAAAAAAAAAAGAAAGAATTGTTTGTAAGATTCATGAAACAGCCAAAATTTCTTTGTCAGCGGTGGTTGCGTCTTTGCATGGAGTGACGGTAAATGAAGTAACTACATTGCGAAAAGAAGCGCGTGATTTGAATGTATATCTTTATGTGATTAGAAATACATTAATGCGAAGAATAATAGAGAGAACATCTTTAGAATGTTTACGCAATATTTTAATTGGGCAAAACATTATTGCGTTTGCCATGAAAAAACCTCGGGATTCTGCGCGTATTTTTATGAAATTTGCTAAAAATCATGATTATTTTAAAATAAAAGGCGCAGCTTTTGAAGGTAATTTCATTCCCGCGTCAAAAATTAATCTTTTATCTGATTTGCCTGATCGTCAAGAAGCTATTTCTAGGTTAATTGCAGTGATGAAAACAAGTGGTATAGGAAATTTAATACGAATTTTACACGTATTATCTAATCAAAAGACTAAATTATAGTTTATCAAAATGATATGAATTTTAAAAAATAAAATAGTGAATTGATTATATAATATTTTTATATTTTGGTTTTTATATTTTTGGAGATTTTTATGTCTCTCACAAAAGAACAAATTATAGACGCTGTTTCTGATATGTCTATTATGGATATAGTACAGTTAACTTCAATGATGGAAAAAAAATTTGGAGTATCTGCTGCTATTACTGCATTAAAACCTACTGAACCTGATGTATCAGAATCAGTAGTAGAGGAACAAACTGAGTTTACTGTTTCTTTAATTTCTATTGGTAATAACAAAATTCCGGTTATTAAAACTGTACGCAGTATTACTGGTTTGGGACTAAAAGAAGCAAAAGAACTGGTAGAATCTGCGCCCGTTGTTTTGAAGGAATCTATAAGTAAAGATGATGCTGAAACCATAAAAAAAACTTTAGAAACAATAGGTGCGTCTGTCGAAATCAAATAAAGACAAATCAACAATGTTAAATTTCATGATTGATTGTTAGCTGTAATATTTTGTAATACTAAATATATAAATGATATTTAATGTGAAATAGCAATAAAGATTATATGTATTATAGTATTTTGTTGTGTATCAGAAATACATTAATGGGTTTGTTTATTTTTACGTTCAAAAAAATAATGTATATGTTAGATTGTTATTTCACATTAATATTTGTGTAATAGACAACTTATTTTTATTAAAAATAGTTGTCTATATTAACTAACCGGGGAATTTTATGGTGTATTCTTATACTGAAAAAAAACGTATTCGTAAAGATTTTGGAAAACGCCCTCAAGTTTTGGATATTCCGTATCTTCTTTCTATTCAACTGGATTCTTTTCAAAAATTTATTGAACAAGATGTAAAAGGGAAGTGTGGATTAGAGTCAGCTTTTCGGTCTGTTTTCCCTATTAAAAGTTATAATGGTAACGCTGAATTGAGATATATTAAGTATCGTTTAGGGGATCCTATTTTTGATGTAAAAGAATGTCAAACACGTGGTGCAACGTTTTCTGTTCCATTACGTGTATGTCTAAGTTTAGTTATTTATGAACGGGATGGTCCGGAATATATAGTAAAAAATGCTAAGGAACAAGAAGTATATATGGGTGAAATTCCATTAATGACAAACAATGGAACTTTTATCATTAACGGCATCGAACGAGTCATTGTCTCTCAATTGCATAGAAGCCCTGGTGTATTTTTTGATAGTGATAAAGGTAAGACTCATTCATCTGGTAAAGTACTGTATAATGCTCGTATTATACCATATCGTGGATCTTGGTTGGATTTTGAATTTGATCTAAAAGATAATTTATTTGTTAGAATAGATCGTAGACGAAAATTACCGGTAACAGTCATATTACGTGCTTTAAATTATAGCACTGATCAAATACTAAATATATTTTTCGATAAAGTAGTATATGAATTTTGTAATAATGTATTATATATGCATTTAGTACCTGAAAGATTACGTGGTGAAACAGCTTCTTTTAATATTGTCGCTAATGGTGTTGTATATGTAGAAAATGGACGTCGTGTTACAGCTCAACATATTCGTCAATTAAAAAAAGATAATATTTCAAAAATTGAAGTACCCATAGATTATATTATTGGCAAAGTTGTTATAAAAGATTATGTTGATAACAATACAGGAGCGCTCATTGTTACAGCCAACACGGAAATATCTGTTGATATATTACATAATTTAATTCAATCAGGACATATGTTTATAGAAACATTATTCAGTAATGATTTAGATTATGGTAATTACATTTCTGAAACTTTACGAATTGATTCTACCACTGATAGGTGTGATGCGTTAGCAGAGATTTATCGTGTTATGCGTCCTGGGGAACCGCCAACTAAAGAGGCTGCTGAATATTTATTTGAAAACTTATTTTTTTCCGAAGAACGCTATGATTTATCTGCTGTAGGGAGAATGAAATTTAACAGTTCATTACAACGGACTCAAATAGAAGATTCGGGAATATTAAATAAAGATGATATTGTAGATGTAATAAAAAAGTTAATTGATATTAGAAATGGTAAAGGGAATGTAGATGATATTGATCATTTAGGGAATAGGCGTATTCGTTCTGTAGGTGAAATGGCAGAAAATCAATTTAGAATTGGATTAGTTCGGGTGGAACGAGCAGTAAAAGAACGATTATCTTTAGGCGATTTGGATATACTAACGCCTCAAGATTTGATTAATGCTAAACCAATTTCAGCTGCAGTAAGAGAATTTTTTAGTTCTAGTCAGTTGTCTCAATTTATGGATCAAAATAATCCATTGTCAGAAATTACTCATAAACGTCGTATATCTGCTTTAGGACCTGGAGGTTTAACTAGAGAACGGGCAGGATTTGAGGTACGTGATGTTCATCCTACGCATTATGGTAGAGTTTGTCCGATAGAAACTCCAGAAGGACCAAACATAGGTTTAATTAATTCATTGTCTGTATATGCTAGAGCTAATGAATATGGATTTTTAGAAACTCCATATCGTAGAGTTCAAAATGGAATTGTTAGTAGCGATATTCATTATTTATCTGCAATAGAAGAAGGTGATTTTGTTATCGCTCAAGCAAATACAAATCTTAATACTCAAGGAGAATTTATTGATGATTTAGTAACTTGTCGAAATAAAGGTGAATCAGGTCTTTTCAAAAAAGATCAAATTGATTATATGGATGTGTCTACACAACAAATAGTTTCAGTTGCTGCTTCATTGATTCCTTTCCTTGAACACGATGATGCTAATCGTGCTCTTATGGGCGCGAACATGCAACGTCAGGCTGTTCCTACCGTGTGTAGTGAAAAGCCGTTAGTAGGTACTGGAATGGAACGTGCGGTAGCTATAGATTCTGGAGTAACTGCAGTGGCTAAACGTGGTGGTATTGTTAAATACGTAGATGCATCGCGTATTGTAGTTCATGTTAACAAAGATGAAGTGCATTCTGAGGAATCAGGTATTGATATATATCATTTAACTAAATACATTCGATCTAATCAGAATACTTGTATAAATCAACGTCCTTGCGTATTTTTAGGAGAATCAGTAGAACATGGAGACGTGATAGCAGATGGACCATCTACTGATTTAGGAGAATTAGCTTTAGGTCAAAATATGCGAATTGCATTTATGCCTTGGAATGGATATAATTTTGAAGATTCAATGTTAGTTTCAGAACGCGTAGTGCAAGAAGATAGATTTACAAGTATACATATACAAGAGTTAACTTGTATATCTCGAGATACTAAATTAGGTCCTGAAGAAGTTACGGCTGATATTCCAAATGTAGGAGAGACAGCGTTATCTAAACTAGATGAATCTGGAATTATTTATATCGGTGCAGAAGTAATAGGAGGAGATATTCTTGTTGGAAAAGTAACTCCAAAAGGGGAGACCCAATTAACACCTGAAGAAAAGTTGTTGCGTGCTATTTTTGGTGAGAAAGCTTCTGATGTAAAAGATTCATCTTTACGTGTTCCTAATGGAGTCTGCGGTACCGTAATTGATGTGCAGATATTTACTAGGGATGGTGTTAATAAAGATAAGCGTTCGCTAATAATTGAGTCTACTAAATTAGAGCAAGTTAAAAAAGATTTAAATGAAGAGCTACAAATTTTTGAAGCAGCTTTGTTTGATCGTGTTTATGATGTATTAATTAGCAGTGGTATTGAAAAAGAAAAATTGTTTGAAATTAGCCGTAACTCTTGGTTCAATCTGATATTATTAGATACAGATAAACAATACCAATTATCTCAATTACATAAACAATATTTTGATTTAAAACGTATGTTTGAAAAAAAAATAGAAATTCAACATCGTAAAATCACTCAAGGAGATGAATTAGCTCCTGGAATATTAAAAATAGTTAAAGTGTATTTAGCTGTGAAACGTCAAATACAACCCGGTGACAAAATGGCAGGACGCCATGGAAATAAAGGGGTAATTTCTAAAATTAATCCTGTTGAAGACATGCCATATGATCGGAACGGAGTGCCAGTGGATATTGTACTTAATCCTCTCGGAGTGCCGTCTCGAATGAATATTGGTCAAATTTTAGAGACCCATCTTGGTATGGCTGCAAAAGGTATTGGAGATAAAATAAATTCCATGCTACAACAGTATAAAGAAGTTAATCAATTAAGAAGATTTATTCAACAAGCATATAATTTAGGAGAAGGATCGCGTCAGCATATAGATCTTGATAAATTTTCTGATGAAGAAATATTAAAGTTAGCCAATAATTTAAAAAAAGGTATGCCTATTGCTACTCCAGTATTCGATGGTGCTACGGAAAAAGAAATTAAGGATCTTTTGGAATTATCTGGATTACCTACTTCAGGTCAGATTACATTGTTTGATGGATGTACAGGGGAAATATTTGAAAGACAGGTTACTGTAGGTTATATGTACATGTTGAAATTAAATCATTTGGTAGATGATAAAATGCATGCACGTTCTACTGGTTCCTATAGTTTAGTGACTCAGCAACCACTAGGAGGAAAAGCTCAATTTGGAGGTCAACGTTTTGGTGAGATGGAAGTATGGGCTTTGGAAGCATATGGAGCGTCATATGCTTTACAAGAAATGTTAACTGTAAAATCAGATGATGTAAATGGGCGTACTAAAATGTATAAGAACATTGTTGATGGAAATCACACAATGGAACCTGGTATGCCGGAATCTTTTAATGTTTTATTAAAAGAAATTCGTTCTTTGGCAATTGATGTTGAACTAGAAGAGTAATATTTAAATTATATTTAATACAATATTAAATATAATTTAAAATTATGTTGTATTTTCAAGTTCAATAAGTATAACTTTAATAAAGGCTTGTTTGTGAAAGATTTACTTAAATTTTTTAAGATGCAGCAGCATACTCAAATAGAGGAATTTAATGCGATTAGAATAGCGCTTGCTTCTCCAGATACTATTAGATCCTGGTCTTTTGGTGA
The DNA here is from genome assembly GCF_059935855.1 of Candidatus Blochmannia sayi (nom. nud.). Taxonomy (NCBI): domain Bacteria; kingdom Pseudomonadati; phylum Pseudomonadota; class Gammaproteobacteria; order Enterobacterales; family Enterobacteriaceae; genus Candidatus Blochmanniella; species Candidatus Blochmannia sayi (nom. nud.). The sequence goes on along the minus strand of NZ_CP011796.1, from coordinate 692,365 downwards.
AGTAAAAAAACCTGAAACTATTAATTATCGTACCTTTAAGCCAGAACGAGATGGCTTGTTTTGTGCACGTATTTTTGGACCTATTAAAGATTATGAGTGTTTATGTGGTAAATATAAACGTTTAAAACATCGTGGAGTGGTGTGTGAGAAATGCGGAGTAGAAGTAACTCAAAGTAAAGTGCGACGTGAACGTATGGGGCATATTGAGTTGGCTTCTCCTACTGCTCATATTTGGTTTTTAAAATCATTGCCATCACGTATTGGTTTATTATTAGATATGCCATTACGTGATATCGAGCGCGTTTTATATTTTGAATCATACGTAGTAGTTGAAAGTGGCATGACTAGTCTTGAATGTCATCAAATTTTAACTGAAGAAGAATATTTAGATGCATTAGAAGAATTTGGGGATGAATTTGAAGCAAAGATGGGAGCTGAAGCTATTCAAATTTTATTAAAAAATATAAATTTAAAAAATGAATGTGAATACTTACGAGAGATATTAGAAGACAGTAATTCTGAAACTAAACGTAAAAAAATAACAAAACGTATCAAATTAGTTGAAGCATTTATGCATTCTGAAAACAAACCTGAATGGATGATTTTGAACGTTTTACCTGTATTACCTCCTGATTTAAGACCATTAGTTCCATTAGATGGCGGTCGTTTTGCTACTTCTGATTTAAACGATTTATATCGTCGTGTTATTAATAGAAATAATCGATTGAAAAGATTATTAGATTTAGCAGCACCAGAAATAATAGTCCGTAATGAGAAAAGAATGCTTCAAGAAGCAGTAGATGCATTGTTAGATAATGGACGCAGAGGACGTGCGATTACTGGTTCTAATAAACGTCCTTTGAAATCTTTAGCTGATATGATTAAAGGAAAACAAGGTAGATTTCGTCAGAATCTTTTAGGAAAACGGGTTGATTATTCTGGTCGTTCAGTAATAACTGTTGGGCCTTATTTGAAATTACATCAATGCGGGTTACCTAAAAAGATGGCTTTAGAATTGTTTAAACCATTTATTTATGGAAAATTGGAATTACAAGGATTTGCTAATACTATTAAAGCTGCTAAAAAAATGGTAGATCGGGAAGAGGCTGTAGTATGGGATATTCTTGAAAATGTCATCAAAGAACATCCAGTAATGTTAAACCGTGCTCCTACATTACATAGATTAGGTATTCAAGCTTTTGAGCCAGTGTTAGTGGAAGGGAAAGCTATTCAGTTACATCCGTTGGTTTGCGCTGCTTATAATGCTGATTTTGATGGAGATCAAATGGCAGTGCATGTGCCATTAACATTAGAAGCGCAATTGGAAGCCAGAGCATTGATGATGTCTACTAATAATATTTTATCTCCCGCTAATGGAGAACCTATTATTGTGCCATCTCAAGATGTAGTGTTAGGTTTATATTATATGACTCGTGAACGTTCAAATGCAAAGGGAGAAGGAATGGTATTAACTGGACCTAAAGAAGCAGAGTATTTATACCGTTTAGGTTTAGCTGAATTGCATGCTCGTGTTAAGATACGTATTACTGAATATAAATATGATAAAAATGATGAAAAATGGTTAGAAAAAACAAGCTTAGTTAATAGTACAATAGGACGTGCTATTTTTTGGATGATTATTCCTAAAGGATTGTCATTTATGTTAGTGAATCAAGTCTTAGGAAAGAAAGCTATATCCACTATGTTAAACAACTGTTATCGTGTATTGGGATTAAAATCTACGGTCATTTTAGCCGATCAAATTATGTATACTGGATTTGAGTATGCTGCTCGTTCTGGAGCTTCTGTAGGAATTGATGATATGATTATTCCAGTTAAAAAATCGGATATAATTGATGAAGCAGAGTCTGAAGTAGCTGAGATACAAGATCAATTTCAAACTGGATTGGTTACAGCAGGTGAACGTTATAATAAAGTTATTGATATTTGGGCTGCAGCTAATGAGCGTGTCGCGCAAGCGATGATGGATAATTTAGCTACTGAAACTGTAATAAATCGTAATGGACAAGTAGAAGCGCAAGCTTCATTTAATAATATTTTTATGATGGCAGATTCTGGAGCTCGCGGGTCAGCGGCTCAAATACGTCAACTTGCTGGTATGCGTGGTTTGATGGCAAAACCAGATGGGTCAATTATTGAGACACCTATTACTGCGAATTTTAGAGAAGGATTGAATGTATTGCAATATTTCATTTCTACACATGGAGCCCGTAAAGGACTGGCTGATACGGCGTTAAAAACAGCTAATTCTGGGTATTTGACACGTCGTTTAGTAGATGTTGCTCAGGATTTAGTAATTACTCAAGATGATTGTAATACATTATCCGGTATTATAATAAGTCCTATTATTGAAGGCGGAGATGTCAAAGAACCATTACGAGAACGTGTATTAGGCAGAGTTTTAGCGGAAGATATTCTGGAATCTAAAGATTCAGATATTAAAATATTAATTAAACGCAATACTTTATTAGATGAATATTGGTGTGATGTTTTAGATGCATATTCAATTGATACTGTTAAAGTGAGATCTGTTGTGACTTGTGACACCGATTTTGGTGTTTGTGCTAGATGCTATGGCAGAGATTTAGCACGAGGTCAACTTGTGAATAAGGGGGAAGCGATTGGTGTGATTGCTGCTCAATCTATAGGTGAGCCAGGAACTCAATTAACTATGCGTACCTTTCATATTGGTGGGGCTGCTTCCAGATCTGCTTTAGAATCAAGTATTCAAATTAAAAATAAAGGTACTATTTCTTTAAAAAATGTGAAATCTGTAACAAATGGAGAAGGGAAATTAGTCATTATATCTCGTAATACTGAACTTAAAATTATTGATAAATTTTCTCGTACTAAAGAAAGTTATAAATTACCATATGGATCTGTAATGACTAAGAAAAATGGAGAAGAAGTAACACATGGTGAAATAGTAGCTTATTGGGATCCACATACTATGCCGATAATTGCAGAAGTAAGTGGTTTTATTAAGTTTATTGATATGATAGATGGTCAGAGTATTATTAAACAAACTGATGAATTGACAGGGTTGACTTCGATTGTAGTATTAGATACTGCTGAACGTGTGAGCAATGCTAAAGATTTGAGACCTACTTTAAAAATAGTTGATATTAATGGTTACGATATTTTTATGCCGGGTACAGATCTTCCAGTACAATATTTTTTACCTAGCAGAAGTGTAGTTCAATTAGTTGACGGGTCTAGAATTATTTGTGGAGATACATTAGCAAGATTGCCATATGAGGAAAGTAGTGGTACTAAAGATATTACTGGAGGTTTACCTCGTGTAGCTGATCTTTTCGAAGCACGACGTCCAAAAGAATCAGCAATTTTAGCAGAAATTAGTGGAATTGTATCTTTTGGGAAAGAAACAAAAGGCAAGCGTCGTTTAATGATATCTCCTGTAAATAATGGTGATATTTATGAAGAAATGATCCCTAAGTGGCGTCATCTTAATGTTTTTGAAGGCGAATATGTGGATCGTGGAGATGTTATTTCTGATGGACCAGAATCTCCGCATGATATTCTTAGGTTACGTGGAGTACATGCAGTTACTCGTTATATTGTAAATGAAGTGCAAGATGTGTATCGTTTACAAGGAGTAAAAATTAATGATAAACATATAGAAGTTATTGTTCGTCAGATGTTACGTAAAGCTACTGTTATTAAGTCGGGAAATTCTGATTTTTTGACAGGTGAACAAGTAGAATATTCACGTATTAAAATTGCTAACAGAAAATTAGAAAAAGAAGGAAAAATTAAAATAATTTTCGCACATAATTTGTTGGGTATAACTAAAGCATCATTAGCTACAGAATCATTTATTTCTGCAGCATCTTTTCAAGAAACAACGCGAGTATTAACAGAATCATCTGTAGCTGGAAAGAGAGATGAATTGCGAGGACTCAAGGAGAATGTCATTGTTGGTAGATTAATTCCAGCTGGAACTGGTTATTCTTATCATCAGGCACGTATCATGAATACTCACCGTCATATTAATGGTATCAATGAAACAGAAGAAAAGTCTATGTTAACAACAAATATTTCTACTCAAATAACAGCAGACGAAGCGTCGGCAAATTTAACCGAATTGCTGAATGCAACAACACCTTAAATACGTAGTTTTTTAATTATAAATATTTATTAATAATGCTGTTCTAATGTCATAAATTATTTTTTATATCATAATACTATTTATCTATAATATTATTTGATTTTTTGAGAATTTTATCTAAAAAATGACTAAATAAAACTTAATATAATTACCCAATTTCAGTTATTAGTTTTTATATAAAATTATTAAATCATAAATTTTATATGGTAAAAAGTTTTTAAAACGGATAAGTAAAAATAGAATTAAATAAAATACAAATTAATAGATAAATTTTTTAATCATATATTTATATTTATATATATATAAGTTTGTTTTTCTTTAATCAAGAAACAAATCTGATGTATGTTGTTATATATTTAGTAGATTAGTTTAAAGGAATTTGATTATTATAATTTTATTATTATACATAAAACGGGTGTAGTATAAAATATATAATGTATTTTTTTGCTCAGAAATAATTGAATATTACACTCATAATTATAGAATTAATTGGTGTTATTATCATTATTTATTTTAATAAATAAGTATATATATAAGTATACATGACGCGAATGCTTAAAAAGGTTTGTAAAAGTTTTAAATAATTAATGTCTGAAATGACGAACATGTGTGAAAATCATCGCGATGTCATATTGATTAGCGGTATTAATAATTTCTTGATCTCGAATAGATCCTCCGGGTTGTATAATACAATGAATGCCCATTTTAGAAGCAATGTGTATGATGTCAGGAAACGGGAAGAAAGCATCTGAGGCCATCACTGATCCTTTAATATTTAATGATCCTGGTTTTTTAAAAGAGGTGGCGATTTGTGCTGCATGTACTCTATTCATTTGACCAGCACCAATTCCAGTGGTTTGATAATTTTTACCACAAACAATTGCGTTAGATTTAACAAATTTAACAATTTTCCAACAAAACAACGCATCTTTCATTTCTTTTCTTGTTGGTTGACAGGTAGTAACTATTTCTAAATTTTTTAAGTTTTTTATCATATCGCAATCTTGTATTAATAATCCTCCATTAATTCGTTTAAAATCTATATCTGATATTCGTGATGAGGTCCATGTACCGCATCTTAATACTCGTATATGTTTTTTGTTAGATAAAATATTAAAACAATCTTGATTAATATTTGGAGCGACTATTGCTTCTACAAATTGTTGTGTAATAATGGCTTGAGTTGTGTCTTTATCTAAAGTGCAATTTAAAGCAATAATTCCTCCAAATGCAGAAATAGGATCTGCTTGATAAGCTTTAATGTATGCAGTACAAATAGTGTCAGATGTAGCTACACCGCATGGGTTCATATGTTTAACAATTACACAAGTCGGAGCATTAAACATTTTTACACATTCTAAAGCTGTATCCATATCTATGATATTGTTGTAAGACAGTGGTTTTCCTTGTAATTGTTGAGCGGTAGCAATGGATCCTGTTTGTTGTGCGAGTGTTTCTACATAAAACGCTGCTCGTTGATGTGGATTTTCTCCGTAACGTATATTTTGTTTTTTTATGAATTTAAGGTTCATAAAATCTAAATTTTTAGGAAAAAAGTGATGAGATTGATTATAGTTATTGCTGTCAATTATGGGGGTGTGATAATTATTTTGTAATTGATAATTAAAATAATCAGAAATTTTTTGGTCATATTCAGTGACGTATTTAAATGCTTTCGCAGCTAGATTAAAACGAGTGTTTAAACTAATTAGTCCATTATGATAATTAATTTCATCTAAAATTTTTGTGTAATCATTGTGATTGACTATGGTAACTACATTTTTGTAATTTTTTGCCGCTGCTCTTACCATGCTTGGGCCGCTGATATCAATATTTTCTATTATTTTTTCTTGAGAAGATTTTTCGTGTTGTGTATGAGAAAGATCAATTGAATAAAAATTGATTACTACCATATCAATTGATTCAATGTTATATTGCTGCATGACAGCATCATCTAATCCTTGTCTACTTAAAATGCCGGCATATATTTTATAGTGTAGTGTTTTGATTCGTCCGTTCATGATTTCGGGCATCCCAATATAATCAGAAATTTTAAGTACTGATAAACCAGCATTAGATAACATTTGAGCTGTACCTCCAGTAGATAATAGTTGAATACCTTTTTGAACCAATGACCGAGCGAATTCTAAAACATTGGATTTATCAAATACACTGATTAATACACGACGAATACGTAGTGATGATTGTGTCATAGCATCCTCACAAATAGTAAATTAAATAATTGAAATATATTGTATGGTTGAAAAGTTATGCATAATAATATGAATTTTAATTGTAATATCATGATACAAATAATATTTTATAAAATATAAAATAATTTAAGTGGATTTTATACAATCGTAAAAAATTAAATTAAAATAATTTAATCATGATTATTAAATCATGAAAATAGCATAAATACTATTGACATAAATTCAAATTGATGATAATTATAATTCTGTTTGCATATTTTTAAAACATTGAAAATGTGTATGATGAGTGTATGTTCTTTAACAATTGAATGTTATAACAATTTATGTGGGCACTTGAGCGCATATAAGATTATGGTATTAAATTTCATTTAAAAAACACAAAAGAGTTAATTTGGTTACTTTTATTTATGCAAAAATTAACAAATTTGTTTTTTTGATGAATGAGAGCTTGGTTTAAATTGAAGAGTTTGATCATGGCTCAGATTGAACGCTGACGGTAAGCTTAACACATGCAAGTCGAGCGGCAACAGGAAGTAACTTTTTTAGTTGCTTTGTCTGGCGAGCGGCAAACGGGTGAGTAAAATCTGGGGATCTGCCCGATGGAGGGGGACAACTATTGGAAACGATAGCTAATACCGCATAAAGTCGTATAGTATTGACCAAAGTAGGGGACCTTCGTAAGAAGGCCTTATGCCGTTGGATGAACCCAGATAGGATTAGCTAGTAGGTAGGGTAATGGCCTACCTAGGTTACGATCCTTAGCTGGTCTGAGAGGACGATCAGCCACACTGGAACTGAGACACGGTCCAGACTCCTACGGGAGGCAGCAGTGGGGAATATTGCACAATGGGGGAAACCCTGATGCAGCTATACCGTGTGTGTGAAGAAGGCCTTCGGGTTGTAAAGCACTTTCAATGGGGAAGAATTTGGCATTGCTAAAACCGATGTCAGTTGACGTTACCCATATAAGAAGCACCGGCTAACTCCGTGCCAGCAGCCGCGGTAATACGGAGGGTGCAAGCGTTAATCGGAATTACTGGGCGTAAAGCGTACGCAGGTGGTTTATTAAGTCAGGTGTGAAATCCCTGAGCTCAACTTAGGAACTGCATTTGAAACTGGTAAGCTAGAGTTTCGTAGAGGGGGGTAGAATTCCAGGTGTAGCGGTGAAATGCGTAGAGATCTGGAGGAATACCGGTGGCGAAGGCGACCCCCTAGACGATAACTGACACTCAGGTACGAAAGCGTGGGGAGCAAACAGGATTAGATACCCTGGTAGTCCATGCCGTAAACGATGTCGATTTGAAGGTCGTAGACTTTGAGCTGTGACTTTCGGAGCTAACGCGTTAAATCGACCGCCTGGGGAGTACGACCGCAAGGTTAAAACTCAAATGAATTGACGGGGGCCCGCACAAGCGGTGGAGCATGTGGTTTAATTCGATGCAACACGAAGAACCTTACCTACTCTTGACATCCAAAGAATCGCATAGAAATATGAGAGTGCCTTCGGGAGCTTTGAGACAGGTGCTGCATGGCTGTCGTCAGCTCGTGTTGTGAAATGTTGGGTTAAGTCCCGCAACGAGCGCAACCCTTATCCTTTGTTGCCAACGAGTTAAGTCGGGAACTCAAAGGAGACTGCCGGTGATAAACCGGAGGAAGGTGAGGATGACGTCAAGTCATCATGGCCCTTATGAGTAGGGCTACAAACGTGCTACAATGGCGTATACAAAGAGAAGCGATCTCGCGAGAGCCAGCAAACCTCATAAAGTACGTCTTAGTCCGGATTGGAGTCTGCAACTCGACTCCATGAAGTCGGAATCGCTAGTAATCGTGGATCAGAATGTCACGGTGAATACGTTCCCGGGCCTTGTACACACCGCCCGTCACACCATGGAAGTGGGTTGCAAAAGAAGCAAGTAGTTTAACCTTCGGGAGGGCACTTACCACTTTGTGATTCATGACTGGGGTGAAGTCGTAACAAGGTAACCGTAGGGGAACCTGCGGTTGGATCACCTCCTTACTTATAAAAAATATATGATAGTAAAGTGCCCACATAAATTGTTTGTTTTTTTGTTTTAAAAACATGTAGACATTGATTATTATATAAATGTTAATTTTTTGTTTTTGGTTGTTTACTAGGTAGGGTGGCTCAGTCCCCTTCGTCTAGAGGTCTAGGACACTGCCCTTTCACGGCGGCAACAGGGGTTCGAAGCCCCTAGGGGACAATCGATTATTTTTTAAATAAAGAAAGTAGTATTTGTTTGTTCTTTAACAATTAGGAAAATGCTTAATACTTAAACTTTGAAATATTGAAAATAAATATTCTGTATTTTAGATCGAGCTTATTTATAAATAATAATTTATATTTTGGTTATATACAGTCAATATATAGTATGATTTTTTATGATGGTGTGATATTTTAGAATTTGTAATATATTGTGTGATATTTATATTAATAACAGGGTATGATTGAAAATATATATTTGATGTATTAAAAGTATTTCTCAAGTTTTATAATTAAATCAGAAATCTGAGGATTGCGAAGTTAAGTGATTTAAGCGTACACGGTGGATGCCTTGGCAGTCAAAGGCGATGAAGGACGTGCTAATCTGCGAAAAGCATCGGTAAGCTGATATGAAGCGTTTGACCCGGTGATTTCCGAATGGGGAAACCTAATGCAATTTAAAGTTGTGCATTGTCATTTAGTAAATTCATAGCTAAATGGAGCAAACCAGAGGAACTGAAACATCTTAGTACTCTGAGGAAAAGAAATCAATTTGAGATTCCCTTAGTAGTGGCGAGCGAACAGGGAGTAGCCAGAATTATGTAATATAATCTCAATATATTAAGAGAATAATTTGGAAAAATTAGCAATATAGAGTGATAGCCTCGTATCTGAAAATATATTGGTTATTGTAATTCAGTAAGTAGGACGGGACACGTGATATCTTGTCTGAATATAGGGGGACCATCCTCTAAGGCTAAATACTCTTGACTGACCGATAGTGAACCAGTACCGTGAGGGAAAGGCGAAAAGAACCCCGGCGAGGGGAGTGAAATAGAACCTGAAACCGTGTACGTACAATCAGTAGGAGCGCGATGAACAAATAAATTTTTTGCGTGACTGCGTACCTTTTGTATAATGGGTCAGCGACTTATATTCTGTAGCAAGGTTAACTGAATAAGGGAGCCATAGGGAAACCGAGTCTTAACTGGGCGTTCAGTTGCAGGATATAGACCCGAAACCCGGTGATCTAACCATGAACAGGTTGAAGGTTAGGTAATACTGACTGGAGGACCGAACCGACTAATGTTGAAAAATTAGCGGATGATTTGTGGTTAGGGGTGAAAGGCCAATCAAACCGGGAGATAGCTGGTTCTCCCCGAAAGCTATTTAGGTAGCGCCTCGTAAATTCATCTTTGGGGGTAGAGCACTGTTTCGATTAGGGGTCTATCCCAGACTACCAATTTGATGCAAACTACGAATACCAAAGAATGTTATTACGGGAGACACACGGCGGGTGCTAACATTCGTCGTGGAGAGGGAAACAACCCAGATCGCTAGTTAAGGTCCCCAAGTCATGATTAAGTGGGAAACGATGTGAGAAGGCTTAGACAGCCAGGATGTTGGCTTAGAAGCAGCCATCATTTAAAGAAAGCGTAATAGCTCACTGGTCGAGTCGGCTTGCGCGGAAGATGTAACGGGGCTAAATCATGCACCGAAGCTGCGACAATATATATTTTGTTGATTAGTATCATTTATTTATTAATAGTAAATTTTATTAAAGCTTAAAATTTGTATTGGGTAGGGGAGCGTTCTGTAAGCCTGAGAAGGTATGTTGTAAAGCATGCTGGAGGTATCAGAAGTGCGAATGCTGACATAAGTAACGATAAAGCGGGTGAAAAACCCGCTCGCCGAAAGACTAAGGATTCCTGTCCAACGTTAATCGGGGCAGGGTGAGTCGATCCCTAAGGTGAGGCCAATAGGCGTAACTAATGGGAAACAGGTTAATATTCCTGTACTAGATATAATTGCGATGGGGTGACGAAGAAAGCTAGGTTCTCCGAGGATCGGTTGTCTCGGTTTAAGCGTGTAAGTGGAAAGATTAGGAAAATCCGATCTTTTTCACACTGAGGCGTAATGACGAGCCATGAAAATGGTGAAGGAATTAATGCTATACTTCCAGGAAAAACCTCTAAGCTTCAGATTATATCTAATCGTACCATAAACCGACACAGGTGGTCAGGTAGAGAATACTAAGGCGCTTGAGAGAACTCGGGTGAAGGAACTAGGCAAAATGGTGCCGTAACTTCGGGAGAAGGCACGCTGGAATGTAGGTGAAAGAACAAAAACAAAATATGTTTTTGCTTCCGGAGCTGAAACCAGTCGAAGATACCAGCTGGCTGCAACTGTTTATTAAAAACACAGCACTGTGCAAACACGAAAGTGGAAGTATACGGTGTGACGCCTGCCCGGTGCCGGAAGGTTAATTGAGAGGGTTATCTTTGTAGAAAAAGAGAAGCTCTTGATCGAAGCCTCGGTAAACGGCGGCCGTAACTATAACGGTCCTAAGGTAGCGAAATTCCTTGTCGGGTAAGTTCCGACCTGCACGAATGGCGTAATGATGGCCAGACTGTCTCCACCCGAGACTCAGTGAAATTGAATTCGCCGTGAAGATGCGGCGTACCCGCGGCAAGACGGAAAGACCCCGTGAACCTTTACTATAGCTTGATACTGAATATTAAATATTAATGTGTAGGATAGGTGGGAGGCTATGAAATAAAAGCGCTAGTTTTTATGGAGCCGTCCTTGAAATACCACCCTTTGATATTTGATGTTCTAACTTAGGTCCGTTATCCGGATCAAGGACAGTGTCTGGTGGGTAGTTTGACTGGGGCGGTCTCCTCCTAAAGAGTAACGGAGGAGCACAAAGGTTAGCTAATCACGGTTGGAAATCGTGAGGTTAGTGCAAAGGCATAAGCTAGCTTAACTGCGAGAATGACGATTCGAGCAGATGCGAAAGCAGGTCTTAGTGATCCGGTGGTTCTGTATGGAAAGGCCATCGCTCAACGGATAAAAGGTACTCCGGGGATAACAGGCTAATACCGCCCAAGAGTTCATATCGACGGCGGTGTTTGGCACCTCGATGTCGGCTCATCACATCCTGGGGCTGCAGTAGGTCCCAAGGGTATGGCTGTTCGCCATTTAAAGTGGTACGCGAGCTGGGTTTAGAACGTCGTGAGACAGTTCGGTCCCTATCTGCCGTGGGCGTTGGAAGATTGAGAGGGGCTGCTCCTAGTACGAGAGGACCGGAGTGGACGCACCTCTGGTGTTCGGGTTGTCATGCCAATGGCATTGCCCGGTAGCTATGTGCGGAAAAGATAACCGCTGAAAGCATCTAAGCGGGAAACTTGCCTCAAGATGAGTCTTCCCTGAGGATTAAAATCCTCCTAAAGGGACGTTAAAGACTATGACGTTGATAGGTCGGGTGTGTAAGCGTTGTGAGGCGTTAAGCTAACCGATACTAATGACCCGTGAGAACTTAACTTCGCAATACCTGAGATTTTTGATTGTTGTTGTTTTTCATGTGTGTTATTCATTTAAATTTTAACACACATGAAAATAAGTTTATTTCTTTATAAAATTCGATTAATTAATTTATCAAATCTTATTTTATGTATTCTGTGAAGTAACTGTCTTATTTTTATTGGATAATCAGATATGTTTTGTAACAATGTGTAGTGTTTTATGCGACGTGTATACATACGAATTGTATTTAGTTCTTTGTTTTTATGATGAATAAGCAATTTATCCGGATCATGTATAAGTAAAGCATTTTCTAAGTCAAATCTTGCAGATCTAGGATTAAGGTTATTCCCAGTAATTAATTGCCAATCATCATCCACCCAAATACCTTTAACATGATATCCGTTATTGCCTTCTCTCCATACGCGTACTATTAATTGTTTATTATCAATATATTTCTGCAGTTTTTTTGAAAAATGGCGTAAATTTACTTCATATAAATATGGTAGAGCACTAATTAATGTGAATGGTTGAGATGCAGGTATATAGAAGTCATTAGCAATTTTATCTCCTACAATAATTTCTATATTTTTTCCTTGATATAATAAACAAATTAAAGTTCGTATCAATATATTTGGCATATTAAAATAAGGAGTACATAGTATAACTTTATTTTTTGTTGAACAAGTTAAATGATAAATAGTTTGATTAAGTGTGCTGTGTATTCCTAAACCAACTAATGGAGTAATAGACAATTCGTCAAATGTAGCATTGCCTTGGTAATGATAACAAACGTTTCGCAGGTTACGACGTAATAAATAAATTTTGTTGTTATTTTTATTGATTTTTTTTAGAGAATCTTTATATTCTAATTTATTGATTATTTTTGAAGACAGCAATTCTTTATCAATGTAATTCAACATAATATTAGATAATTGTTGATTACGTATTATATGATATCGATCATATCTGTATTTATTGTTTATATGTAAATATTCATTATTTAAATTAGCTCCACTATATAGTATCTGATCATCAATAATAAATCCTTTTAAATGAAGAACTCCTAAGGCTTCATTAATATTAATTGGAATTCCGTATATAGCAATATCAGTATTAGGATATTTTTTTATGATGTCTAAATACCAATCAATATTTGTGTATTTTTCAGATGAACCAATACGATTTCTGCGAGCACGATGCCAATCTACCAAAATATTAATTTTAATTTTCGGACGAAGTTTTTTAACCTGAATTAAAGCATCAATAATTTTTTTACCACCTTGATCGCTTTCTAAATAGAGTGTAACTAAATAAATATGATTATTTGCTTGAGAAATAGCATATAATAGTGCATCACTAAACTCTTTAGGACTATATAATATTCTAAAATATTCCATTTTTTGAGTAATTTTAGGAAGATCTACAAGAAATTTGTGATGATCATCGTATTCACTTAGGTGATTACAGTGTCTTTTTTTTATCATAATAAACAAAATATTTTATTAATAAAAATAATTATATACTATGAAGCACAGTGATAATAAAATGTAAAACTATAATTTAAATATATATTTAATAAATTATTTAATAATAAAAAATTGTATTCATATAAATAGATGTATTATATGTAATTCATGTTATAATTTAATATTGTTGTAAATAATACTAAAATTTTTATAAAATAATAGTAGTAATAAGTATTGTTAAAATAGTGTACGTCATATAATATTTTTTTACAAATAGGTAGATAAAATCCTGAAAATTTGAATAGTTTGCATGTTATTTAAAAAAAAGTTAAATACTAAATTTAGTTAATGTTATCAATTTATTATTTATGACAGATATTATACTTTAATAATATCAGTGTATTTTAATTATGTAAGATTATAAAATATTGAAGTATAATAATCTAATCAATTTTATATTGTTCTGGAAAATATGTTAATTAATATAACCCCGATAATAATTAAAGTAATACCAATAATAGTTAAACTGTCTAATTTTTGATCGTAAAATAAATATCCAGCCATAGTAATAAACACAATACCAAGCCCAGCCCAACAGGAATAAGCAATACCCATTGGTATTGTTTGTAATACTAAAGATAGTAATACAAAAGAAAGAGCATAACCAATTATCACTACAATAGCAGGATATAATTTACTAAATCCTTCAGATGCTTTTAAAGAAGCAGTAGCGACTACTTCTGAAATAATAGCAATAAATAAATATAAATAATCCATATAATTTTGTTTTAAAAAATTTTTGTAATTATATACAACAGATATTTAGATAAATTTTTGAATGGTACAATAAGACAAATAATATCTTCTTTTATTGAATAAAAAAGATAACAATGATTTGAATAAATTAAAATTTTAAGTTTTATTTATTATTGCAATAAATATTGTTATATATCATTTAACTATAATTATTATTTATATGTACAATTATAAAATTATAAATTACATAGATTTTGTTATTTTTTTATTATTCAATTTACTTTTTATACTCACTAAAATTTTAAATCTTTAGTGGAGCTGGCGGGATTCGAACCCGCGTCCAGAATTCTTTTTATTTTCAGTAAACTACATGCTTAGGTCTTAAATTATTTTTTAATCAGTTTAGATATATTAAGACCAATCACTAAACCAACTAGCTTTTTAAATACTTAGCGCTCAGCCAAAAGCAAGCTTCACGCGCACTCTTATTAAATAAATGACCTCTCTTTTTGTGATTGCTTTTAATAGTTAAAAGAGTAAAACTTAAGCCGAGAGGGAACCTTCAGGGTATTAATCTGATTTAAGCTGCCAAAGCAACAGGTTCGTTGTGTGTACTATTTGCAATTATTTTTCGAGGTTTTTTTACGAGGCCCACCTCTCCTCGGCATGCACTTTAAATACAAGATATCCCGTCGAATCCAAAATCAGCCCCATTATCTATTATGAAACAGAGGTAATTTTATCATTAAAATTATACATATACAAACTTTATTATTTGATATGTTTTATAATTTTAATCTTTTCTTGTTTCCAATTATGTATGTTTATTGTATTTCTTTTATCGTATTTTTTTTTACCTTTAGCAAGGCCAATATTTACTTTAATCCAAGAATTTTTCCAATATAAATCTAAAATAATTATTGTGTAACCTTTTTGTTTAACTTTTCCCATTAAAAATAACAATTCATTTTTTTTTAATAATAATTTTCTTGTACGGACTGAATCATAAATTTCGTGACAAAATTTAGTGATATTTGGTTGAAACACAGAGTTGTAAATATATGCTTCTTTATTAGAAAAAGATACATAACTGTTATTAATATTTATTGTATTAAAGCGTGCAGATTTTACTTCCCATCCTAATAATTGGATTCCGGATTCAAATGTTTTTTCAATAAAATATTCATAATATGCATGTTTATTTTGTGTAATTTTTTTTAATGATAGTTGGTTCATAACAAAATTTTATAAAAGTATTATTTTTTATTTAAAAAAAATATCATTAGTAGAGTAGAATATATCATATGTTTTTATGAGAACAATTGTTATTATTGTCATATAACTTTTATAAATATAAAGTTTTAAAATATAAAAAAGGCGTGCATGTCTCATATAAAATATTTTGATTTGGTTCCATACAGTGTAGAACAAATGTTTCATTTAGTAAATGATATTAATTCTTACACCAAATTTCTCCCTGGATGTAATGTAAGTAAAATTTTAGAACAAAACGGCAATAAAATCGTTGCTGAAATGAATTTAGTTGCAAACGGAATTATTAAGTCGTTAGTTACTCAAAATTTTTTTATAAAAAACAAAAGTATTATGATTTTTTTAATAAAAGGGCCGTTCAAATCATTTTATGGATGTTGGAAATTTGTTCCTATTAATAATGATATTAGTAAAATAGAATATGTTTCTGATTATGAGTTTGAATCAATATTTATTGAAAAACTTTTTAATCGTATTATTCAAGAGAAGTATAAAAATATAATTAAAGCTTTTGTTTCTAGAGCTAACCAAATATATGATACATAATATATTCTATAATATTGAAATTATAATAATTATTTTTACCTAAAATTTATTTTTCATTACTCTTTTTGTAATAAGGTTATAATAGCTATATATTTATATATATTATATTTGAAATTATAATAAATTATTATTGACCGAGTGTAATTATAAAATTTAATAAATGTAAATAGTTGTATTATTCAAACTAATAATGTTAGTTTTTATTAAAATCTATTAGAGTATCATTTTTGTCAAATTTTAAAGTTATTATTTGATATTTTATTATTTTATTTTTACTATGATGATAAAAAATATAATACCATATGTTCGATTCAAATAAATCTTGTAAGGTTGGATCTCCAATATTGTAAGATAATTCAGATTTAGTCATGCCAATACAAATTTTTTTGATATCATATTCGGTTAAATAATTGCCTTGAGTAATATCAAAACATTTAGGTGTATATTGTGTTATGAAACAATTTACACTAAATAATACCATCGTTATTACAATAACGATGGTATTATTTAGTGTATTGGGAAATATCTTTAAATACATAATTTATTGTTTAATTTATTTTTTTTGTGAATTTTATAATTTTAACAAAATTAATATTTTTAGTAATTATAATTTATTTATATTTATATAAATATTATTAAGGATAAAATCATTAATTTATAAAATTATTTTGTTGTTTCAGAGATATTTTTTGACCAACCAAGTTTAATATTTAGTGTTTTAAAATAGTTGTAATCTTTAGGATGGATTAAATCAAGATAATAATTACTACGTTGAACAATAATTTTTTCTTTTTCGCTAATGAAGATAGGAATTTGATTATCACAACCAATTTTTAATTTAGATGTAACTTGAGAAAATTTTAAACAAATTATACTTTTACTATTAATTACAACTGGTCGTGATGACAAAGTATGAGGGCATATTGGTACTAATACAATAGCATCTACTGTTGGATTTAAAATGGGTCCTCCAGCAGATAAAGCATATGCAGTTGACCCAGTTGGAGTAGAAATAATTAATCCATCAGATCTTTGTGAAAAAGTAAAATTATCATCAATATATAATTCAAATTCAATCATACGTCTAATTGTGTTTGTGTGTAAAACAACTTCATTAATGGCACTACCAACTTTAATAAGATTATTATAATGTCGTTGTACTGTTACATCTAATAAAAAACGTTTTTCACTGATAAAATTACCTGATAATACATCAGATAATTTTATCAATACTGAATTAGGATCTAAATCGGTAAGGAACCCAAGAGTACCACGATTGACACCAATAACTTTAATATCATATTGTGCTAGAATGTTCGCTGTTCTTAGCATATTTCCATCTCCACCTATAACTATAGCTAGATCTGCATAGTTACCTATATCCTTTAAATCACTTATAATTGATTTTTGTACATTTAATAGGCTAGCAGCATGACGTTCAATCATTACTGTGATTCCCTGATTATATAACCAATGATATAAAGTATTGTATGTATGTATAGCTTGTGGATAACGAGAGTGTCCTATAATACCAATAGTACGAAAAATAGAAGAAGTCATGTTATTATGAATCCTTTCTGTTTTATTATAACTTTTTATTCATCATAAATGATGTCTTGAATACCTGTTATTCATCCTTATAATAACTGAATTATAGAATATATAACTAATAAACAGAGGATAAAGTTAATGATAGATAACAATGTAAAAAATAATATTGACACAAAAATATCACAAGATAAAAAAACAGAACAAGAAGAATTATTGGAATCTACTTGTGAAACAAGTAATATATTTGATCCAAAAAACGATCAAATTGTTAAATTAAAAATTGAATTAGCTCAACTTAAAGAGCATGAACGTGACGCTATATTACGTCTCAAAGCTGAAATAGAAAATATTCGTCGAAGAAATGTTCAAGAAATAGAAAAAATACATAAATTTGGATTAGAGCAATTTATTTTTGAATTATTACCAGTTATTGATAATTTAGAACGTACACTCACACTCACTATTGCTGATAATTCTGATTCTTTATTGTCTTCGATAATAGAAGGTGTTGAATTAACGTTGAAATCTTTTTTAGATACTGTACACAAATTTGGATTAAAATCTATACACGAAATTCATGTTCCATTTAATCCTGAAATACACCAAGCAATATCCATGGTGGAATCAGAAAGTGAAAAATCAAATCAAGTGTTAACAATTATTCAAAAAGGATATATTCTTAATGGTAGATTGATTCGACCAGCTATGGTTACGGTATCAAAAACTAAAAGTTAGTTATATAATTTTTTAAAAAATAACAATCAACAAAGATTGAATTAATCATACGTGTCGTGTGTGTTTTTATGGTGTGCAATAGCATGAAATAATTTTCAATATAATTTTGACAAATTGTATAATATTTTATTAATATCTTACTAAAAAGTTCTGTATAAATAAAATAAATCAATTGTTAATTGAGTAATCTTATTGTAACAATAAGCAATTGTTTGTTATAAGTGGTGTTATTTTATTTTTATATCGAATAATTCAATATTTTTAATAAAATACTAAATTGATATTTATAAATTTTAATTTATAAATGTGTTGGTTGTGTTGTTTAAGTTTTTTTTGTAATTTTAATTATTTTCAAAGTTCCCAATTAATAGCTTGTTTATTTTGCTGTAATAAAAGCATGTTGGCCTTAGAAAAGTGACGACATCCTAAAAATCCACGTTGAGCGGATATAGGAGAAGGATGTGATGTAGTTAAAATATGATGTTTTTTATAATTAATGATGTTTCCTTTTTTTTGAGCATAATTTCCCCATAACATAAATATAACACCTTTTTTATAAATATTGAGTATATGTATGACTTTATTTGTAAAGATTTCCCATCCAATACTAGCGTGAGAACAACTTTTTCCTGATTCGACAGTTAAAATACTGTTTAATAATAAAACTCCTTCTTTTGCCCAATTTTCTAAACAACCATGATTTGGCTTAATAAATTTAGGTATGTCAGATATTAATTCTTTAAATATATTGTTTAAAGAAGGCGGGAATACAACGCCAGGTAAAACAGAAAAAGCGAGACCGTGTGCCTGATTTGGTCCGTGATAAGGATCTTGCCCTATGATTACAATTTTAACCGATTTAAAACTAGTAAGACGAAATGCATTAAAAATATCTCTTTGTTTTGGATAAATTACAATACCTTTTTTTTTACGTTTTTCTAAAATAGATAATATATTTTTAAAATAAGGTAGTTTTTTCTCTTCCGATAAAAAAGATTTCCAAGTTAACTCTTTCATTTATAATGTACTCAAATGCTATATATAATCGAGCGTGTTATTATCTAAATAAATTTGATAATCCATAATATGATTTGTATGAAAATTTATAGAATTATATAAATTCGAAACATTATTAAAAATAATATTATTTTAAAATCATAAAAAATTTAAAAAATATGGTAAAATTTGTATATTAAATGTACTGATTACATTATTATGAGTAATAGGTACTTTGTATGCATTAGGAAATATTACCAATTTTTTGGTATTATTTTTTCTATTTAATAAAATAAATTCCATTATACACTAATTAACTTTAGTTTTATTACTAAGAATATTGATTTTTACATTTAAATTAGTATGAATCATGATAAAACATATACGTAATTTTTCTATTATTGCACACATTGATCATGGAAAATCAACATTGTCTGATCGATTTATTCAAACTTGCGGCGGATTAAATGCTCGTGAAATGACATCTCAAGTATTAGATTCTATGGAATTGGAACGAGAACGTGGTATTACTATAAAATCACAAAATGTAACGCTTAATTACACATCTAAAAATGGTCAATTTTATCAACTTAATCTGATTGATACTCCTGGACACGTAGATTTTTCTTATGAAGTGTCTAGATCCTTGGCAGCATGTGAAGGTGCTTTATTGATAGTAGATGCTACTCAAGGAGTAGAGGCGCAAACTGTAGCTAATTATAAAATAGCCGATGAAATGAATTTAAAGATTATTGTAGCATTAAATAAAATGGATTTGCCAACAGCAGATCCTGACCGAGTATCTCAAGAAATAAAAGATATTATTGGCATTGATGTAAATAATATAATACGGTGTTCAGCTAAAACAGGTGATGGTATATCAGAACTATTAGAACATTTAATTTGTGATATTCCGTATCCTCAAGGAGATTCATCTGCTCCTCTACAAGCATTAATTATTGATTCTTGGTTCAATAAATATTTAGGTGTTGTGTTGTTGGTATGTATTAAAAATGGAAAATTATATAAAGGCAATGTATTGCTTTCTATGAATACAGGTCAAAAGTATACTGTTGATCAAATAGGAATTTTTACTCCAAAACAAGTAGAACGTGAAACATTAGTTTGTGGTGAAGTAGGTTGGTTGGTTTGTGTCAACAAAAATATTATACGAGCTTGTGTAGGAGATACATTAACGCTGTTAAATTATCCTGCAAGTAATGCATGCCATGGTTTTAAAAAACTGCAACCTTATGTTTATGCGGGATTATTTCCTACAGGTCTTAAGACTCAAAAAATTTTTCATGATGCTTTATATAAGCTTAGTTTAAATGATGCTTCTTTGGTTTATGAGCCAGAAAGGTCAGAGTATTTAGGTTTAGGTTTTCGTTGTGGATTTCTCGGATTATTACACATGGAAATCATACAAGAAAGGTTAAAACGTGAATATTCATTAAATTTAATCGTCACAGTTCCAATGGTGGTATATGAAATATATACTGTTAATGGTGAAATAATATATGTAGATAGTCCATCAAAATTACTTTCTTTAACTAAAATTCAAGAAATACGCGAACCTATTGTTTTATGCAATATATTACTCCCAAAAAAATATCTTGGAGAAATTATTGCTTTATGCATTGAAAAAAGAGGTGTTCAAATTTCTATGACATATTACGATTCTCAAGTTGCGTTAACTTATGAATTACCTATGTCTGAAATAATATTAAATTTTTTTGATCAAATAAAATCAGTGTCTCGTGGATATGCTTCATTTGAGTACAAATTTTGTCGTTTTCAAGTTTCGAAGATAGTGTGCATAGAAATTTTAATAAATAAAAAACGCATCGATGCATTAGCAGTAATTGTACATCAAAAAAAATCTATACCCATTGGGTGCTTATTAATTAAGAAATTACAAAAATTAATCCCAAGACAACAATTTGATGTTGTAATTCAAGCAGCTATCGGTAATCGAATAATATCTCGCGATATTGTAAAACAATTACGAAAAAATGTTTTATCAAAATGTCATGGAGGAGATATAACTAGAAAGAAAAAATTATTATCTAATCAAAAAAAAGGGAAAAAACGCATGAAACGAATAGGTAATATTCAGTTACCAAATACTGTTTTTTTAGCAATTTTCAATGTAAACAATGATAAAAAATAATAACTAAAGGATTTTATTTGTATGATTAACACATTTTCTTTAATTTTAATAATCGTTACGGGTATATCAGGAGTTTTATGGGGTTTAAAAGTATTATACGCGCTAATGTATAGTTATTATCGACATAAAAATATTTTTTTTCGAAGATCAGATAATTTTAATCAAAAATCAAAAAATATTTATTCATTAATAATTTCATATTGTCTAAATATTTGTGAGTTTTTATCTTCAATGTTTCCAATATTATTGTTAGTATTTATAACACGGTCGTTTATTTTTGAGCCATTTCGAATACCTTCTGGATCTATGATGCCAACTTTATTGATAGGAGATTTTATTTTAGTAAAGAAATTTATATATGGTATTAAGAATCCTATTACACAAAAAACGTTAATTGGTACTGGACATCCAAAACGTGGAGATGTAATAGTATTTAAGTATCCTAAAAATCCTATGTTAAATTATATTAAACGAGTAATTGGAGAACCAGGAGATAAGATAATTTATAATATAATTACTAAACAATTAACAATATACCCCTCTAATATTAATAAATCTACATATACACAGTCACTACCTATTGTGTATAGTAATGTTATGCCTAGTAATTTTGTGCAAGTATTTCATACTGATATAGATGGAAAGGTTCGTACTACTTTTATTCAAATAAAACCACATCAAAAGTATTCTCATGGTATTCGATTAATTCAGACTGTAGAATCATTTGACGGTATAGCGCATAATATATTAACAATGATACCACCTGGGGATCAAAATTTAATAGACATGTATAATCAACATGCGAAGTATTTAGTATCTGAATGGTTAGTGCCTGCGGGTGAATATTTTGTAATGGGAGATAATAGAGATAATAGTTCTGATAGTCGTTATTGGGGATTTGTTCCTGAACGTAATATAATAGGGAAAGCAACAACTATTTGGATGAATATAAAAAAACAGCAAGAAGGAGTATGGCCTATTAGTATTCAATTAAATAGAATCAGTAGTATACAATAAACAATATATATAGTTTATCTATTAAATGATTAGATTAAAATGTTTTTATATAAATATAATTATATGTATAGTGAGCTTTAATTATAAATATTACCATTATAATAGTATATAGTACCATATAGAATATAAACACTATGTCAGTTAATATACTTCAAAATAAGCTTGGTTATGTTTTCAGTCAGCATGACTTGTTATTCCAAGCGTTAACTCATAGAAGTTCTAGTAATCAGCATAATGAAAGATTAGAATTTTTAGGAGATGCTATATTGAATTATGTGATTGCTAATATTTTATATCAAAAGTTCCCTAATGTAAACGAAGGAGATATGAGTAGGATGCGTGCAAACTTAGTACGTAAAAATACATTAGCTGCATTAGCACGAGAATTTAATTTGGGCCATTATTTACAATTAGGGCAAGGAGAATTAAAAAATGGTGGATGTAAACGTGAATCTATTTTAGCAAATACAGTAGAAGCATTAATAGGTGGTATATTTTTAGATAGTAATATTCAAACTGTTGAAATATTAATTATTAAGTGGTATAAAATGCGTTTAGATAAAATGAATCTTTGTGATAAACAAAAAGATCCCAAAACCCGTTTACAGGAGTACATGCAGTATCGTCATTTACCATTACCCATATATTGGATTGATCAAATTGTTGGGGAGGCTCATGACCAAATGTTTACTGTAAGTTGTCAGATCAGCGATTTGTTAAAACCTATTGTTGGATGTGGTTCTAGTCGGCGTAGAGCTGAACAAGATGCAGCAGAAAAAGCCATAAAAATATTAGAGAACCATCATAATAATAAAGATGTATGATTTGTGTAAGTTATTGTTTTTATAAATTTATAATGTGTTTTACTTAAAAAAAATAAAAACAAGCGTTATTTACAGCGTAAATAATTCATATTGAATTTAAATATTAAAAATTAATGGCTTATTAATTAGTTAATTATATTTTTGAAATACATGTATCATATGATTTTTATATTTTGTAATCATAAATATATTGTGTGAAATGAAGTGTGTGTTATTTATTTTTATTAAAGTTATTTAAAATTTATATGCATATATAAATTTTAAATAAAGAAATTTTCTGTTTGTTATTTTTCAATATATAAATATTTTGATGAGTAATTGTAAAAAAGTAAATTATTAATGGTAATATTTATTTATGCTTATTATTAGTTTAGTCCTATATTGGATGATGTCATATTTAATTTTTATTTTTTAGTAATTTTTAAGCAATATACATCATAAATATTTTGTGTGTTGCATATGACTAAAATTAGTCGTGTTTAGAGCTCAGTATTACAGAAAAATTTTGATGATGTCAGTTATTAATATTTGTATACACTAAAATTGAAGATTTTAATAAAATTAATTTTTTAATTAAAGAATTGTATATAAATTATATCATTATGTATAATGAGTGCTGTATATTTTAGGTATGATATAAGTAAATAAGCGCTATAATTTGTTATTGTGTTAATTATATTGAAGTAACAAAAAATACATATACAATGAGAGTATAGATTATAATGTCTAATTTATTATTAGGTTTAAATATTGATCATGTAGCAACATTACGTAATGTAAGAGGCACTGCATATCCCGATCCTGTATATGCTGCTTATATTGCAGAGCAATCAGGGGTAGATGGTATTACGGTGCATTTAAGAGAAGATCGTCGTCACATTACAGATCGCGATGTCAAATTATTGCGTAAAATCACGCAAACAACTATGAATTTGGAAATAGCAGCAACTGATGAAATGGTTGATATTGCGTGTACGTTAAAACCTCATTATTGTTGTTTAGTGCCTGAAAGGCGTCATGAACTTACAACAGAAGGTGGTTTAGATATAGTGAATCAAGTAAATAAATTACGTGGTATGGTTTGTAAACTTACTGACTCTGGAATTAGAGTGTCATTATTTATTGATCCCGATGAACAACAAATTGATGCGGCATATAATACGAATGTGTCTTATATAGAAATACATACTGGTTTTTATGCTGATGCTATAGATGAAATAACTAGAGATTTAGAATATGCACGTATTAAAAAAAGCGTACAATATGCTGTAAAAGTTGGTTTAAAAGTTAATGCTGGACATGGTCTTAATTATTATAACGTGCAATCTATTGCAACATTGCCATGGATACAAGAATTAAATATAGGACATTCTATAATAAGTAAATCAATGTTTTGTGGACTACCTAAAGCAATTAAAGATATGAAAGAATTATTGCAAAACTCAAGAAGAGGTTAATAGTGATTCATGGAATTGGTATAGATATTGTTGATATTAGAAAAATAAGTAAAATAATGACACATAAGGGAGACAAATTAGCGAAACGTGTACTTAGCGAATCAGAATGGAAGATATATCAAAGTAAAAAAAAAATTCTATGCGTTTTTTAGCTAAACACTTTGCCGCAAAAGAAGCAGTAGCTAAAGCATTTGGAACTGGTATGAGAGCAGGTATAACATTTCGACAAATTGAGATATTTAACGATAATTTGGGAAAGCCAGTCTTGCATTTACTTGCATATGCAGCTTTATTAGCTGATCAACTAGCATTAAAAAAGACGCATGTGACTTTATCAGATACTAATTTTTATGCTTGTGCGTGTGTTGTATTTGAACGATAGATTTGAGAAAATATGTAGTATAAAATCTGAGAGTTTAAAAGGTATAGATATTTTTTATTGTCATGAAACGTACGTTTTTATTGAAAGTTTATATTAATTATTTTGGTATTTTAATTTTATTGAGATGTTAGTGTGGGTATATGAACTTAAATAATTATTTTATAATTATATGTTTATAATATTTTGTAGTATTTATAAAGAATATATAAATGTACGCAATAGAAAATATAGATGTGATATGGATGCGTTATGCGATAATATTAGCTATTTATGCTGAAATTACCGGAGAAATATCGGTAGGGGCAGTTTTAGTGAGAAATGGTAAACTCGTAAGTTTTGGTTGGAATTCTTCTATTATATCTCATGATCCAAGTGCTCACGCAGAAATTATAGCGTTACGTGCAGGTGGTAAAATTTTAGGCAATTATCGATTATTAGGTACGACTTTATATGTGACCTTAGAACCATGTATGATGTGCGTGGGCGCAATAATTCATGCCCGTATTCATCGATTAGTCTGTGGTGCAAAAAATAATAAAATTGGATGGACTGCATGGTTAAAGAATACTTTAAATCACCCAATGATTAATCATCATATATCCTTGACAACTGGAATATTAGAAAAGGAGTGTGTTACGCGATTGAATAATTTTTTTAAATATCAACGTTAACATTAAGAACTTATTCATTTTTTTAAAACTTGTACTATATTTAATATATGAACGTTATTTAAATATGTATAACACAATATTTGTAATATTATTAATAAATTAGTCATTATTTATAAAATATAAATATAAATAAAGAACTATGTATAGTTATTAAATATTATAGAAATATTTATGAGGTTGTTGTGGATTTTTAAAAAATAATAGTTTTGTTGTTTATTTAAAATTTAAAAATTGTTTCTATCTTAGAATAATAGCATTATTATTGTAATTATTGCTATATTAAAATAGTGATGATTTAACTAAAAATAATTTTGTATATTGATTGATATATGATGCGTGTTTTTAATTTATAAAAAAAAATAGGTGTTTGTAATGTTCGTGCATACAAATTATGACCTTGAGTTATGGGGAATAATGAAACAAGAGATTGTTCGTCAAGAAGAGCATATTGAATTGATTGCATCTGAAAATTATGTTAGTCCTCAGGTCATGCAAGTACAAGGTTCTCAACTTACTAATAAATATGCTGAAGGTTATCCAGGTAATCGTTATTATGGTGGATGTGAATATATCGATATGATTGAACAATTAGGTATTAGTCGAGCTAAAAAATTATTTTCTGCAGACTATGCAAATATACAACCGCATTCTGGATCTCAAGCTAATTTTTCTGTTTATAATGCTTTATTATCTCCTGGAGATGTCATTTTAGGAATGCATTTAAATCATGGAGGGCATTTAACACATGGTTCTAAAGTGAATTTTTCAGGGAAATTATATAAAGCTATATTTTATGGAGTGGATGAGTCAGGATATATTAATTATGAGGAAATATATCATTTAGCTGAAACACATCGACCAAAAATGATCGTAGGAGGATTTTCTGCATATTCTGGTCTTATCAATTGGTCAAAAATGCGTCAAATTGCTGATGCCGTGCAAGCGTATTTATTTGTTGATATGGCTCATATTGCGGGTTTAGTTGCGGCAGGTATATATCCAAATCCAGTATTACACGCGCATGTGGTGACTGCTACTACTCATAAAACATTAGCAGGTCCAAGAGGTGGTGTAATTTTGGCCAGTAGAGGAGATGCTGAATTATATAAAAAATTAGATTCTTCAGTTTTTCCTGGTTCTCAAGGAGGGCCATTAATGCATGTCATTGCAGCTAAGGCAATTGCTTTCAAAGAAGCAATGGATCCATCTTTTAAACTTTATCAACAAAAAGTAGTACAAAATGCTAAAGCGATGGTTGAGGAATTTTTATTAAGAAAATTTAAAGTAATTTCTGGTATGACTAATAATCATCTTTTTTTATTAGATTTAAGAAATAAAAATGTTACTGGAAAGGCTGCCAGTATAGTCTTGGAACGGGCTAATATTATTGTGAATAAAAATAGTATACCAAATGATAGTAAGAGTCCTTTTATTACATCTGGTATACGTATCGGAACTCCAGCTGTAACTAGACGTAATTTTAATGAAAATGACGTTAAATTATTATCTCATTGGATATGTGACATACTTAATAATATTGATGATAATGAAATTATTTTATCAGTAAAAAATAAAGTTTTACATATGTGCTCCCAGTATCCTATATATAATAAATATAATAAAAAAATTAAATAAATGCACAATTACAAAAAAATAATTGTGTTATTTTTTGTATGAAGATTTTTTATTAACAGGTTTAGGTGTTGATATTTATTAAATTTGATTTTTTATTGTAATCGGATTATATTTTTGACAAGATAGTTTTAATTATTTTTATATTACCTGCAATGATATTTCCAGAAAGTAAATAGTTATTAGTTCCAGTAAAATCAACAATAAAACCTCCTGATTCACGAATTATTAAAGCACTACTTGTTAATTTATTGTTATTGATATTTTCTGAAGAAATAGAAATACATCCGTCTAATCGTCCAACAGCAACGTAGGCTAAATCTAAAATAGTTGCGCCAGTACATCTAAAATTTATGGATTTATTACGTAATTTATTTAATAAGTTAATTATATTATGTTGGTTTTCATAGGAAAAAGAAATCGCGATAATGGCTTTATATAAATTTTTAGCAGTACCCACACGAATTTTATAATTATTAAGTCGAGCACCTTTTCCGCGACAAGCGCTAAATAACTCATTATGAATAGGGTCATATATTACTCCTATTTCTATGTGACCTTTAATTTGAATAGCGATGGATAAAGCAAAAAAAGGAAATTGTTTGACAAAATTAACATCATTATCTATGGAGCCAATGATCCAATAAATGTTTTCTTTATTTTTGATATTATCAAGAAGATCATTATTTAGTGTACTAATAATAGTGTGTGATGGATAAAATTTTTGGATAATTGTTGTGATAATATGATGTGATTCTTCGTTTATTTTTAAAATAAAATCATGTATATTTTTTTGCTGTATATTAATTTTATCGAGTGATTCACATTGTTTAATGATAAAGTTTCCTGCTTTTCTTATGGCTTGAATAGCAATACTGAGTGTTGGATGCATAAATTTTTTCATCCTATGATTCATAATAAATATGAATAAAGTGATGTATATAAATAAATTTATACTAAGTATTTATCGAATATGTTTTGTAAACATATCATATTTATTTTATATGCATATTATTTAATACATACATATCAAATGTATAATTAACTAAAAATTTTAAAAAATTAACATTTTATATTATGAGTATGTGATTTTATATTAAATTTGAATTTAAATATTGTGTATTTTTTTTAAATAATAAAATCATTAAAAAATTTAATAGACTTAATATTTTATGAATTAATTAGAATCAAGTGTTTATGCCAATTATTGTTAATAATGTAAATATATATTGAATATTAATTATTTTTGCTATTAATATTTGTTGTGGTCAATAATCAATTTTTATTATTATAATTAATCGTAACATTTCAATTGTTATATAAATTTTAAGTAATGAAACTAAATAATACTTTACTATATTTTATAAAAAAATAAAACTTCTAGATTAGATTGATTTATAAAGATTATTTATAAGTATTTATTTTACATGAAAATATAATTATATATGAATCATTTAATTAAATATGCATATTTATTTATATTAAATTAAAATGTATACAAAAAATAAAAACCATGAAATGTATTTCATTATTTTTTTTATAATGATCATTATCATGATGTGATGATATATAATGTTTTGAGTATGTAATATTAATACTTACTGCATAAATAAATACAGTTTATATAACTAAAAGTTAGTTATATAATGTTTTAAAAATTTATACATTATAAACAAGTATTTAGGGTGTATTATATGAAGTTACCAATATATTTTGATTATGCAGCTACTACTCCGGTAGATCCTAGAGTAGTGGAAAAAATGATGCAATGTTTTACTATAAATGGAATATTTGGTAACCCTTCTTCTCGTTCTCATTATTATGGTTGGAAAGCAGAAGAAGCAGTAGATATAGCACGCAGACAAGTTGCTCAATTAATAGGAGCGGAATCACAAGAGATCATTTTTACTTCAGGAGCTACTGAGTCAGTAAATTTAGCTATTAAAGGAATAGCGCATGCTTATCATAATAAAGGCAAGCATATTGTTACAAGTATGACGGAGCATAAATCAGTTTTGGATGTTTGTCAATATCTTGAGCATCAAGGGTTTGAAATTACTCGTATATTTCCACAACATAATGGTTTGATTGTTTTCGATGAAGTTTCTGACGCATTACGTGATGATACAATTTTATTATCTATTATGCATGTGAATAATGAAATTGGTATAATACAAGATATTGAAAAATTTGGGAAACTATGTCGTCTACATGACATAATATTTCACGTGGATGCTACACAAAGTGTTGGGAAATTACATATTGATTTATCTGTTTTACCAGTAGATTTAATGTCTTTCAATGGGCATAAATTGTATGGACCAAAAGGTATTGGAGGTTTATATATAAGACGAAATAGGTATCCAACAATCAGTATTATACCTCAGATTCATGGTGGAGGACATGAAAATGGTATTCGTTCTGGTACATTACCAGTTCATCAAATTGTTGGTATGGCTGAAGCGTATCGTTTAGCTAAAGAAGTAATGACAACAGAAATGATGTATTTAAAAAAAATGAGAGATCGATTATGGAGAGGATTACAAGAAATTGAGGGGATATTAATTAATGGTGATTTGAAGCATAGTATAGGTACATTGTTAAATATTAGTTTTGATAAAATAGATGGTGAAACATTAATGATAGCATTAAAAGATTTTGCTTTATCTTCTGGTTCTGCTTGTACTTCTGGTGCTTTAAGTCCATCGCATGTATTGCAAGCTTTGGGGAAAAATAATGAATTAGCATATAATTCAATTAGATTTTCTCTTGGTCGATTTACAACAGAAGAAGAAATAGACTATGCTATTCATCATATAGTGAATACTGTTACTAAATTGAATACAATGATACATTTATTATAATATTTTATAATAAATAGTAAATTGTAATTATATGTAGATTATGTGTTTAATTATCGTGTTTTTGTGAATAAAAATTAGAAGTTTGTTTACCTTATTTGGTAAAACAAATAAAGATACTTTAAAGTATTTCTGTATAATAATAATTTTTTGTTGTTGTGGTAGCGTGATTACTAAATCATTTTAATCAATTAATATTATATATTTAGATATTTTATTTTATGTAAAAATTAAGTATTGCGTCAGTATTTATTATAAGTAATAGAATAGCATATTATATATCTTGAACAAGATATTCACGCGTTGTTTAGATACAGAATTAACGTTTTGATGATGATATATTTATTATGTGGTCTATTAAAATTTTTATATATGATATAAATTTAAATTATAGTTTTATACGGTGGTATGTTTCGTATAAATGTAGATAATATAAAAATGGCACAATTATTATCGTATATTTATACTTACTCATGTATTACAAGTATATGAGTAAGTACTACAATAGGAGTTCTTATGATTCTTAAAGAACATACACTGTCAATTATCAAACCTGATGCAGTTGCTAAAAATGTAATTGGGGCTATAATTAGTAGATTAGAAATTTCAGGTTTAGTTATGGTAAAAGCTAAGATGCTACGATTAACATCTGTGCAAGCTTTTGAATTTTACCGTGAACATCAGAAGAAATCTTTTTTTGAAGATTTAATAAATTTTATGATTTCGGGGCCGATATTTGTACAGATTTTAGAAGCTAATAATGCAATACAACGTAATAGAGAAATTATAGGTTCTACTGATCCGGCTCGTGCATTAGCGGGAACGATTAGATCTGATTATGGTTATGATTGTACTAAAAATGCCATTCATGGTTCGGATTCTAAAAAGTCAGCTATACGTGAGATTTCTTATTTTTTTTAATATATCAATGCTTATATGTTTGGATGTTTGTATTGTTTATACATGGAGTAATCGAGCGTATTTTGCGTAATCGATAGTTTCAAAATTTATTGATATTTATTTTTTATGCGTATAACTTCAATATAAGTATAGATAAATTTTGGGTATGGTGGAATCACTTTTTTTTATTTGATTGACTTTTTATTTAATAATGTTTATAGATTGTGAACATAATCTAAGTTTAAAATTAACTATTAATAGTTAACGATATATTTATGTGTACAAAAAAATTAAATCTTCTTAATATGAATAAAATGGAATTACTAAATTTTTTTTCTAAATTAGGAGAGCAACCTTTTCGTTCATATCAGGTAATGAGATGGATATATCATCGTTACTGTGATGATTTTGATCAAATGACAAATTTAAGTAAATCTCTGCGACTTAAATTAAATCAAGTAGCAGAAATTCGCGCCCCAACAATTACAAAAGAACAATTTTCTTGTGATGGAACTATTAAATGGACTATGCAAGTTGATAAACAACAAATTGAAACAGTGTATATTCCTGAAAAAATGAGAGCCACATTATGTATTTCATCGCAAATTGGATGTCCTTTAGGATGTAGATTTTGTGGTACAGCTCAAAAGGGTTTTAATAGAAATTTACGTGTATCAGAAATTATTGGTCAGGTTTGGAGAGTGGTAAAACTTATTACTCTTAATAAAGATATTAAAATAAAAAAAAATTTTCCTGTTACTAATATAGTATTTATGGGAATGGGAGAGCCATTATTAAATATTGTTAATGTTGTATCAGCAATAAAAATTATATTAGATGATTGTGGTTTTAGATTTTCCAAACAACATGTTACTCTTTCTACTGCTGGTATTGTACCGGGTATAGAAAAACTAAAAGATATGATTGATATACCATTAGCTGTGTCGTTACATGCTCCAAATGATCTTATTAGAAATAGCATCATGCCAATTAACAAAAAATATAATATTAATAGTGTATTAAAAGCAATTCGTCAGTATTTAAGTAAATCTAAAACTAATAATAGTAGAGTAATAACTATAGAATATGTATTATTGAATCGTATTAATGATGAGGTATTGCATGCTCATCAATTAGCAAAAAAACTTAAAGGCATTCCGTGTAAAATTAATTTGATCCCGTGGAATCCTATTCCTAATACACAATATGCGTGTAGTTCTAAAATTCGTATAAATGCGTTTCTTAAAGTATTATTGCAATATAATTTTATAACTATTATACGGAAAATAAGGGGATCAGATATCAATGCTGCTTGTGGACAGTTAACGGGAGAAGTAATAAACCGAGTGAACTGTAGCCATATAGCTTATCATAATCATGATAATACTATTGTGGTTAATAATATTTAAATAAGTTAACGAAATAGCAAGTATTTTAAAAATATTTTTCAAATTAATATATACGATATTAACCTTATTTATAATAATTAACTATAATTATAAACGTATAGTAATAATTATATATTATATTATAATTAGAAATATTTAAAATATATAAAATAATTATTATCAATAATAGATATTTTTATTATTTTGATTTTATAATAAATTTATTGTTTAATTAAGTATTTTTCTTAAATAATTATTAATATCCTTCAGGATAAGCAATATATATATCTTCAATATATTTAATATAATTGTAATTGTTTGGTATAAGTGTGTTGTATTAATATTAAATAATATATGGTGTATATTTATTTTTATAATATAAAGATATCGGAGAACACATGAATAATTTGACTAATATTATTCGTCGAAAGTCTACACGTATTTATGTTGGTAATGTTCCTATTGGAGATAATGCTCCAATTTCGGTCCAATCCATGGTAAACACTCGTACTATAGATGTTTTAGAAACAGTTAAACAAATTAATGCTTTAAAAAAAGCAGGCGTAGATATTGTTCGAATATCTATACCTACTATGGATGCAGCTGAAGCTTTCAAGATAATTAAACAACAAATAGTTGATGTTCCACTAGTAGCAGATATTCATTTTGATTATCGCATTGCATTAAAAGCAGCTAAATACGGAGCAGATTGTTTACGTATCAATCCTGGAAACATCGGAAATAATAAACGTATTCAATCTGTAGTACATTGTGCTCAAGATAAAAATATACCTATTCGTATTGGTGTAAATTCTGGATCTCTCGAACGTGATTTACAAAAAAAATATGATGGAGAACCAGATGGTCTTATTTTATTAGAGTCTGCAATGAGACATGTAGATATTTTAGATAAATTAAATTTTCATCAATTTAAGGTTAGCGTTAAATCTTCTGATATATTCATGACAGTTCAAGCATATCGCGCGTTAGCATCAAAAATTGATCAACCGTTGCATATAGGTCTTACTGAATCAGGAGCTTTGCGTAATGGTACAGTGAAATCTGCAATAGCTTTAAGTTTTTTATTAACTGAAGGCATTGGCGATACTATACGTGTATCATTAGCTGCAGATCCTATAGAAGAGGTAAAAGTAGCATTTGATATTTTAAGAACTTTAAAGATTCGTGCTCATGGTATTAATTTTATAGCTTGCCCGGGTTGTGCACGACAAGAATTTAATGTAATTAATGTGGTTAATGATTTGGAACAAAAAGTAAGCGATATAATAACACCTATGGATGTATCGATTATTGGTTGTGTTGTTAATGGTCCTGGAGAAGCATTAAAATCAACAATTGGCGTTGCTGGGGCGCATAGTAAAAGCGGTATATATGAAGATGGTGTACGGCAACGAGAGCGTTGTAGTAATACATCGATCGTTGAAGAATTAGAACGTCGTATTAGAGCTAAATCTAATGCGTTAAATAATAATGACAATTGTGATACTGTTATGTTACATACAATAAATAAATGATTTATATATGATGATAAAAAACAATAAAAATATTAAATCTATTCGTGGTATGCATGATTATTTACCAAAAGATATAATGATATGGCAGTATGTAGAAAACATATTAGTAACTATATTAAATAGTTATGGATATAAAGAGATTAGATTCCCTATTGTTGAATATACAGATTTATTTACACATTCTATTGGAAAAACAACAGACGTAATAGAGAAAGAAATGTATACTTTTAAAGATCGTAACGGAAATAGTTTAACATTACGTCCAGAAGGGACTGCTTGTTGCGCACGAGTAGGGATTAATCACGGGTTATTTCGTAATAATCAAGAGCAACGTTTATGGTATCTTGGACCAATGTTTCGTTATGAACGCCCACAGAAAGGACGTTATAGGCAGTTTCATCAATTTAGTGCTGAAGTTTTTGGGCAAATAGGTCCTGATATTGATGTTGAGTTAATTTTAATTACTGTGTGTTGTTGGAAAAAATTAGGAATTAATCATTGTTTGTCATTAGAATTAAACTCAATTGGTTCATTGTCATCTAGAATAAATTATCGTAATAAATTAATAAAATTTTTAGAAAAACATTTAAATGATTTAGATCATAATGCTTTACATCGTTTATACTCTAATCCGATGCGAATATTAGATACAAAAAACGAAAAAATTAAAGAATTATTATTTTATGCTCCTAAATTAATTGATTATTTAGATGATGATTCACGTACTCATTTTTCTGAATTATGTAAGTTATTGGATTTGTTAGGGGTTTCATATAGAGTTAATCCACTTTTGGTGCGTGGTTTGGATTATTATAATAAAACAGTTTTTGAATGGGTGACTAATAATTTAGGAATAAAAAAAACTGTTTGTGCTGGCGGGCGTTATGATGAATTAACACAGACATTAGGAGGAAATGCAGTACCTGCTGTAGGATTTTCTATAGGGTTAGAGCGTGTGATATTATTAATTCGATCAGTGAATAATAGTGATAAGAATAATATTATTATTTCTGCTCAAAAAATATGTATTGATGTGTATATAATAAGTGTAGGATATAATTCGAAAAAAGATGCAATGTTACTGTCTGAACATATTCGGTCAGTATTACCATGTATACGTTTAATGATGCATTATGGCAGAGACAGTATAAAAAAACAGCTTGCTTGTGCTAATAAATATAAAACACGTTTCGTATTAATTTTGGGCGAAGAAAGTACTGTTGAAAAAACAGTTATATTGAGAAATTTACAAGTAAGAACTGAAGAAATATTAAAATATAGCGAAGTTATTGAAAGATTAAAACATATACTATGATGTACAATGACGATAACATTCATTATGCGTAAGTATAATTTTTATTAGAAAAAAAATAATTTTTATTTAGTAGATAGATCATATGTAATACAGTAATTTATGTTTATAAATAATAAAAACGACTAAATATTAAGTATATATTTATATTTATAACTATAAAATATATGATAATTAGGTTGTCATTAAGTATTTATTATGAGTATATAATATATATTATATTTGTTTTAATTGTTTTGATCATTAAGTTGTGTGTAATCATTAAATAATTAATTATGTGTGGATTATAAGAATGTTGCCTGTTATTGCTTTAGTTGGACAAAAAAATGTAGGAAAATCTACTTTATTTAATAAATTAACGCACACACGTGATGCTTTAATATCTAATTATCCAGGATTAACGAGAGATCGACAGTATGGTTATTTTCAATGTAAACAATTTAAGTCTATCCTTGTGGATACTGGAGGAATTGATGGATTATGTAATATAGAGGTAAAAAGTATTCAAAATTATATTACTTATCAAACAAATTTAGCAATAAAAGAATCTGATATCATATTATTTATGATAGATGGTAGATTCGGAGGAACTCCTGTAGATCAGGATATTGTTAAGATATTAAGAAAGTTAGAAAAGCATATATTTATTGTTATTAATAAGATTGATGATATTTCATATTATATACATAATTTCTTGATATGGGATTATTATTCTTATGGTATCAAGAATACTGTTTTTATTTCTGCAATTCATGGACATGGAATTGATAATTTATTGGAACAAATATCTTTATTGATTTTAAAAAATATATCGAGAATTAAAAACAATAATATCTCGTCAGTTAATATAAAAGCAGCTATTCACCAAAAACATACGGGTCTTTTATCTGAAAAAGTACAACAATTAACTAATAATACTACTATTATATTGGCTGTTGTAGGCCCTCCTAATTCTGGAAAATCTACTTTTATTAATCATATTTTGGGGAAAGACCGTATGATTACCTGTAATACACCAGGGACTACTCGGAATAGTATTCGCACCTCTCCTATAATGTATGATACACAACAGTATGTATTAATTGATACTGCGGGAGTTCGGAAGAAAAAAAAAATAAATAACACAGCAGAAAAAATTTCTATAATGCAAACATTTCAAATCATTAAATCTGTGCATATAGTATTATTTATGGGAGACGTAAAGCTGGGTATATCTGATCAAGATTTGTATTTGTTGCGATTCATTATGGATAATAGTAAGACGTTAATAATTGTTTTTAATAAATGGGATAAAATATCTCCAGCTTTACGAAATAACATAAAAAAAATTTTATATAAAAAAATAAATTTTATTAATTTTACTCAAGTGCATTTCATTTCAGCGTTATATGGTAATGGCATTAAAAAATTATTTCAATCGATAAAAAAAACGTATTTTTGTTCTGTTAAAACTATTAGTACTGCACATTTAATACGCATAATGCATTCAGCAATTATTGCATATCCTCCTCCATTATTGAATGGCAGAAGAATTAAACCTAAATATATACATCTTGGAGGATATAATCCATTAACTTTAATAATTCATGGTGCTCGTGTCAGCAAGCTACCTGACTATTACCAACGGTATTTAAAGAATTATTTTTATCGTATGCTAAATATTACAGGTGTGTTGTTGCGTATGCATTTTAAGGATACTAGCAATCCATTTCTTAATGACAGAAATTGCTTAAAAAAATAGCAAAATTTAAATACAATTAAATTTAAATTTAGTATATATCTGTTGGTAACAACAGATAATTATGAATGCATTGAGTTCTTATGATCTATTGCTTCTATATAATTTAATTTTAAAGTATTGGAAGTATATCGTCTTATTTTATTTGTTAATACAATATTATTGTTTAATTTATTAGTGTATGATGGTATTATTTCTATAAGTTTATTTTTCCATGTCTCGCTGTTAATTTTTTTGCTAAACATTGTACTTAAAAGTTTTAATATTATTGAAACTGCAGTAGAGGCTCCTGGGGATGCTCCGAGGAGTGCTGATAAAGTACTGTCATTAGAGCTAACTATTTCTGTTCCAAATTGTAATATACCTCTTTTTTTACTATCTTTTTTAATGATTTGAACACGTTGCCCTGCTGTAACTAAATTCCAATCTGATGAATTAACTGTTGGATAATATTTTTTAAGTTCGTCAATACGTTGTACATTTGACATAATTAATTGATTAATTAAATATTTTACTAAATCAAAGTTATCTATTCCCGCTTGAAGTATTGGAATAAAATTATGTTTATTTAAGGAATGAAATAAATCTAACCAAGACCCATATTTTAAAAATTTGCTACTAAAAGTGGCAAATGGTCCGAATAACAAGACTTTACTACCGTTTAATATTCTGGTATCTATATGAGGTACTGACATTGGAGGTGTATTTACAGGTGCTTTCCCATATACTTTAGCTAAATGTTGTTCGACTATTTTTGGATTTTTTGTTATTAAAAATTGCCCTCCTACTGGAAAACCGGCATATCCAGTAATTTCTGGAATTTTGGAAGTTTGTAAAATATTAAGAGATCTGCCTCCAGCTCCTATAAATATATAATTTGTACGAGTACATTTTTTTTGACCATTCCGTTTATCAATAACATGTACATCCCAAGTTTTATCGTTATTATGATGTAAAGATGTGACGTCATGTTGTAAATATATTCTAAAATTTACATTTTTTTTTAATTCATTTAATAGTTGTTGAGTAAGTGCTCCAAAATTAACGTCAGTGCCTGTTTCCATACGAGTAGCTGCTACTTTTTGAGAAGTATTACGTCCGTTAATAATAAGTGGAGTCCATGTTTGAATTTGTTGTAAATCTTCTGAGTACATCATACCGCTAAACAAAATACTGTTTTGTAATGCTTGAAAACGTTTTTTTAAAAAATTAATATTTTCATCTCCCCATACAAAACTCATATGTGGTACATTATTAATAAAAGAGCTTGGATTGTTAATGATTTTCTTTTGTACTAAATATGCCCAAAATTGACGTGATATTTCAAATGCTTCATTAATAGCGATAGCTTTTGAAATATCAATAGAATTGTTTTGACAATTATAGTGAGTATAATTAAGTTCACAAAATGCTGCATGTCCAGTACCAGCATTATTCCATACATTGGTACTTTCTTGCGCAGGTTTGTCGAGACGTTCGTATATGTGAATTTTCCAAGTTGGTTCGAGAGTCATCAAGAACATACCGAAAGTTGCACTCATAATACCCGCGCCGATTAAGACTACATCTGGGGAAGAAGTAATTCTAACCAAGCGATGTTGGTTGGTTACAACGGCAACATTACTCATTTTTATCACTTAACGCTACTACATTGAGCTTGCTTACTTATTTATGATAGTAAATGAAACTCTTAATAATAACAAACACTATTTATAATATAATAACAATTTACTACCAACGATAATATCATTTTTTAACAAAAAAATAAACAATAATTGTTAAAATGTGTTAAAAATATTAATTTTGAAATTTTAAAATCCGTAAAATAGAACGTATAATTAAATATAGTGATTTAGTCATCAAATATAAAGTATATTTTTTATAAAAAAGTAATCTATCCTGTGTATAGATATTTTTTATAAATTGATTCAATCAGTTAATTATTGTGGTCTATTTATCAAGACTTGATTAATTATATAATTTATGCTAAGATCAACGCTGATAGGGTGCAAGTGTCAATATGTAATTTTTATAATTAAAAGATATGTAGTGTTTATAATTTCTGTCGATTGAATAGTTTTTCAATTTTAATAGTTTTTGTGTATTTAATTAATTATATGTAGTTCTGAGTTGTTAGATCATAATGTAATGTTGCGTATTTTTAAAGAAGCTTTAACTTTTGATGATGTATCTATTGTACCTGCTAGTTCAGGAGTGCTTCCTTCCGAAGCAGTTTTAAAAACTTCTCTGGCTGGTTCTGTTTTTTTGAATATTCCTATTATATCGTCAGCTATGGATACAGTAACTGAGTCGGATTTGGCTATTGCTTTGGCTCAGGAGGGTGGGGTAGGGTTTATACATAAAAATATGTCTTTAGAGCAACAGATTTGTGAAGTTAGTCGTGTTAAGAGGCATGAGAGCGGAGTGGTAACTAATCCTCAATGTGTTACCCCGGATACGACTTTATTGCAAGTAAGAGAATTAACTGCTCGTAATGGTTTCGCTGGTTATCCGGTTGTGGTAAATATGAATGAATTGGTGGGAATAATTACAGGTCGTGATGTTAGATTTGTAAGTGATTTATCTAATTTTGTTTTTTCTGTGATGACCCCTAAAGAACGTTTGGTTACGGTATTAGAAGAAGAAAATAGAGAAATAGTGTTACGTAAAATGCATGATAAGAGAGTAGAGAAAGTTTTGTTAATTGATTCTTTATTTCATCTTAAAGGAATGATTACTGCAAAAGATTTTGAAAAATCAAAACGTAAGCCACATGCATGTAAAGATAATTATGGGAGATTATGTGTTGGAGCTGCGGTTGGAGTAGGATCCGATTATAAAGAACGTGTTGATGGTTTAGTTCGGGCTGGTTTAGATGTATTGCTTGTTGATTCTTCTCATGGACATTCAGATAGAGTCCTGAAATGTATCGCAGTAATTCGAAATATGTATCCTACTTTGTCTATTATAGGGGGTAATGTTGTCACAAAAGAAGGCGCGTTAGCTTTAGTAGATTCTGGTGTTGATGCGGTGAAAGTTGGTATTGGTCCTGGTTCTATTTGTACTACTCGTGTTGTTACTGGAGTAGGAATTCCACAAATTACAGCTATTTCTGATGTAGCAAGAGCATTAGAAGGTACTAATGTTTCAATTATTGCAGATGGTGGGATTAGATTTTCTGGAGATATTGCGAAAGCAATAGTAGCTGGTGCGCATTGTGTGATGATTGGTTCATTGCTAGCAGGTACGGAGGAGTCTCCAGGCGATATAGAGTTTTATCAGGGTAGATCGTTTAAAACTTATCGAGGGATGGGCTCTTTAGGAGCTATGCAACAAGGTTCTGCTGATCGATATTTTCATCAAAATACAACTGTTGCTCATAAATTAGTGCCGGAAGGCGTTGAAGGACGTGTGCCTTATACAGGTAAATTGGAAACGATTATACATCAGCTTATGGGCGGTTTGCGCTCTTGTATGGGTTTAACAGGTTGTATGACTATTGATGATTTAAGAACACAAGCTAAGTTTGTGCGTGTAAGTTATTCTGGTATTAGAGAAAGTCATGTGCATGATGTGATTATTACAAAAGAATCTCCTAATTATCGTTTAAGATAGTTGAGATGAGATATTGTATATATATAGATGTATTTTTGTTATATTAATATGATGGCTATCATTGATAGTATAATATGTATGGTTGACGTATGATGATTAGTGTGAATGGTGGAATAAATTGTAGTGTGAAGCGTGCTAATTATCGAATTTTAGTAATAGATTTTGGATCTCAATACACTCAAGTATTGTTAAGAAGAATTCGTGAATTAGGAGTGTATTCTGAACTTGCTTCTTGGAATATCAGTGAATCTCAAATATATACGTTTAATCCTAATGGTATTATTCTTTCTGGAGGGCCTTATAGTGTTATTGACAAGTGTTCTCCGTGTGTTCCGAAATTTATATTTCAATTGGGTATACCTGTATTTGGAATTTGTTATGGTATGCAAGTTATGTCGTTACAATTAGGTGGTCAGGTAAAACGAGTAATAACACGTCGTGAGTTTGGTTGTTCTCAAGTAAAAATTATTGATAAAAGTATTTTGACGGATGATATTTATGATGATGTTGATAATATTACTGGGCACACTTTATTGGATGTTTGGATGAGTCATGGAGATATTGTAACTACTGTTCCTCAAGATTTTACTGTTGTTGGTGTGGATAGGTATCAGCAGGTTGCTGTAATGGTTAATGAGAGTCGTCGTTTATATGGTGTTCAATTCCATCCGGAAGTAACTCATACTAAAAAAGGAAAAAATATTCTAGAACGTTTTATTATGTGTATTTGTTGTTGTAAATCTTCATGGAAAACAATAAATATAATTGATAATATTGTTATGAATGTTCGTGCGACAGTAGGTAATGATAAGGTAGCGCTCGGATTTTCAGGTGGAATTGATTCTCTTGTTACGGCTTTATTGTTACGACGTGCGATTGGACGTCAATTTATATGTATTTTTATTGATAATGGGTTATTATTAGATTATGACTCTGAGAAAATTAATGATTTTTGTGTTAAAAATTATGATCTAGATATTATTTACGTATCAGAAGCACAGCGTTTTTTAAGAGCTTTAGTTGGGATTGTTGATCCAGAAGAAAAACGGAAAATAATTGGTAGTATTTTTACAGAAGTTTTTGAAGAACAGATCCGTAATTTAATGGATATAAAATGGTTAGCTCAAGGTACTATATATTCGGACGTTATTGAATCTGGAATGTCATTACCTTCTTTAAAGAATGTAATTAAATCACATCATAATGTGGGTGGGTTTAAAGGTATTACGAATGTTCAATTATTAGAACCTATAAGGAATTTATTTAAAGATGAAGTTCGTAGTATTGGTTTAGATTTAGGATTGCCTTATGATATAGTTTATCGTTATCCATTTCCAGGACCTGGTTTAGCTATTAGAATATTGGGCGAAGTGAAAAGAGAGTATTGTGATATTTTACGTGCAGTAGATTTTATTCTTTTTGAGGAACTTAAACGTGAGAATTTGTATTATGAAAGTAGTCAAGCTTTTGCAGTGTTTTTACCAATACATTCAGTAGGAATACAGGGTGATCAGCGTAAGTATAAATGGGTAATAGCTCTTCGTGCAGTGGAGACTACGGATTTTATGACGGCACGTTGGATGTATTTATCTTATAATTTTTTATATAAGGTATCTAATCGTATTGTTAATGAAGTTGAAGGGGTATC
This sequence comes from Candidatus Blochmannia sayi (nom. nud.), assembly GCF_059935855.1. NCBI lineage: Bacteria > Pseudomonadati > Pseudomonadota > Gammaproteobacteria > Enterobacterales > Enterobacteriaceae > Candidatus Blochmanniella > Candidatus Blochmannia sayi (nom. nud.). Next base: position 650,000 of record NZ_CP011796.1, on the reverse strand, counting down.
TCGTGTAGTTTATGATATTTCTTCTAAACCTCCAGCGACTATTGAATGGGAGTAAGTGAAATTTTCTGTATATAGTAGTTATATACGTCATTTGTGTTTCCTGATATTGTGTTATTTTATGTTAGTTATTATTAGTTTAATGACTAAAGATATATAAATACGGTAGTTTGTGTATAAACATAGGATATCGATATATATCGATTGTTAATAGAAAATAATAGAAATGAATATTATTAAAATAATTATTTATATAGTATGACGATATTTTATATCGTTGGATATTTTGTGTATTTTTATGCAAATATTATAGTTTGTATAGTTTTCATGCTTTGTAAGTAATATATGTAATAATATTATAAAAATGATTTTTTATGTGTGAGTTTTATTATCTGCGATTCTTAAAAATATTCAACATTATATGTTTCATGGCTAGTAGATTGTCTCAGAAATTAATTGATGGTTGGTTAGGAGAGTTAAAATTAAATTTTGCTGTCCGTAAAGGACGTAGCGTATTGACTAGATGCAAGCATATTGGACCTTTCTATGTTCAAAAAAGTTTTTATTCAGAAAATGACGATACTCCACACGTATATTTGTTACATCCTCCTGGCGGATTAGTGGGAGGAGATAAATTGGTATTAGACGTTACATTAGAACCAGATAGTCGAGCGTTATTAACAACACCTGGTGCTTCTAAATTTTATCGTACTAATGGTCTTTATGCTACTCATAAGTATACGTTCAGGTTAAAACGTAATACTGCTTTAGAATGGGTTCCTCAAAGTAGCATTTTTTTTCCTAAAGCAAGAGCTAAAATAGATACTACTTTTATTATAGAACAAGGAGCTCGAGTCATTTCGTTTGAGGTATTATTTTTTGGAAATTCGTCGTTAGATGTTTACATGTATCCAGAAGAAGTAAATATTTTTTTAGATATTTGTTCATCTAGTTCCTTTGGTTTGAGAGAACGACTTCAGGTGAATGAACTAAATTGTGCTACTAAGTTGGGTGGGTCGCAAATAAGCGCGTTGCTTTTCGCTATTCCATCAGATAAAAATGTTTTAAATAAGGTGCGTAAATTAATTGAATCAGTTAAGCCCGTTCAGATTGTAGGGGCTACATTGCTAGATGATATTCTTGTAGTACGTTTATTGGGTAATAATGATTGGTGTGTAAAAAAATTATTGCATCATATTTGGTATGTTATACGTCCTTTTATAATTGGAAGAAAAGTTACAATACCTCGTATTTGGTTTACATAAAGGATGAATTTATGAAATTATTACCTCGTGAAAAAGATAAATTATTGTTGTTTACAGCAGCATTGTTAGCTGAAAGACGCCGTAATAAGGGGTTAAAATTAAATTATCCGGAAGCGATAGCATTGATTAGTTCTGTAATTTTAGAAGGTGCTCGTGAAGGTAAAAATGTTGCTGAGTTAATGGATATAGGAAAAAATATATTAACTAGAGACGATGTTATGGAGGGGGTGCCAGAAATGATTTCTAATGTACAAGTAGAAGCTACTTTTACTGATGGAACTAAATTGGTAACAATCCATGATCCAATCATTTAAGTAAATAAATACATGAATGAGTATTATAAATAATAATGACTATGATACCAGGCGAATTCTATATTTCTTACGGAAATATAGAATTAAATATGGGGAGACAGAGAGTTTCATTGGAAGTTTTAAATCGTGGAGATAGACCTATACAGGTTGGTTCTCATTTTCATTTTTATGAAGTGAATACAGCTTTACAGTTTGATCGAGTGATTGCTCGTGGATTTCGTTTGAATATTCCATCAGGGACAGCAGTACGTTTTGAGCCGGGACAATCTAGAGTTGTAGAACTTATAAAATATGCTGGTACATGTAAAATTTATGGTTTTTGTAAAGCTATTATGGGTAAGTTGGATTGATTATGAATATATTGTCTCGATATCATTATGCTTCTTTATTTGGACCGACTGTTGGTGATTCTGTACGATTAGCAGATACTGCATTATGGATAAAGATAGAAAAAGATTTCTCTATATATGGAGAAGAAGTAAAGTTTGGAGGAGGTAAGGTTATACGAGATGGTATGGGTCAAGGGCAAATGAGTAGTAAAGATTGCGCGGATTTAGTTTTAACTAATGCTATAGTTATTGATTATTGGGGGATAATAAAAGCGGATATTGGTATAAATAATGGTCGCATATCTGGTATAGGCAAAGCTGGAAATCCAGATGTACAGCCAGGCGTGACAATATGTATCGGACCTGGTACGGAAATAATAGCAGCAGAAGGAAAGATTGTAACTGCTGGAGGAGTTGATGCTCATATTCATTTTATTTGTCCTCAGCAAGCAGAAGAATCATTATGTTCTGGAATTACCACTTGGATTGGAGGTGGTACTGGCCCAACAACAGGGAGTAATGCGACAACGTGTACACCAGGTCCTTGGTTTTTGTGTCGTATGCTGCAAGTAGCAGATACTTTACCTGTGAATATTGGGTTTACTGGTAAGGGTAGCGCTTCCTTACCTAAAGCTTTAGAAGAACAAGTAATTGCTGGTGCTATAGGTTTAAAGGTGCATGAGGATTGGGGAGCGACTCCTGCTACTATTGATTGTTGTTTAAATGTGGCCGATCGTTTTGATATTCAGGTTTCAATTCACACTGACACTTTAAATGAATCAGGATTTATCGAAGATACTTTATCCGCAATTAAAGATAGAACAGTGCATGCGTATCATACTGAAGGTGCGGGTGGAGGACATTCTCCGGATATTATACGTATGTGTGGATTTAATAATGTTCTACCATCATCTACTAATCCTACAATGCCGTATACTGTTAATACAATAGATGAACATTTAGATATGATGATGATTTGTCATAATCTTAATCCTAATCTTCCTGAGGATATAGCATTTTCAGAATCTAGAATTCGTAGAGAAACAATTGCTGCTGAAGATATTTTACATGATCTTGGAGCTTTGTCCATGATTTCTTCTGATTCTCAAGCTATGGGACGAGTTGGAGAGGTTATTTTACGTACTTGGCAAACAGCTCATAAAATGAAGTTACAGCGAGGTTCGTTATTAAGTGATGATAAATATAACGACAATATACGTGTAAAACGATATATTGCTAAATATACAATTAATCCAGCAATAACTCATGGCATTTCTCATGAAGTTGGTTCTGTCGAAGAAGGTAAATTGGCAGATTTAATATTATGGGATCCGGCTTTTTTTGGAGTAAAACCAGAGTTAATAATTAAAGGTGGTATGATTAATTGTTCTGTCATGGGAGATCCTAATGCTGCTATACCTACTCCACAGCCAGTACATTATAGGTTGATGTTTGGAGCGTATGGTGCCGCAAAACATGCTACACGTATGACTTTTGTGTCTCAAGCGGCTTATAATTCAGAATTAATAAATCGTTTAAAATTAGCTAGTTTGATTGGAGAGGTTCGTAAGTGTAGAGATGTTAAGAAAAAGGATATGATTAATAATTTCTGGAAGCCAATGATTGAAGTAGATTCTCAGACTTATCAAGTTCGAGCTAATGGGGAATTGTTGACTTGCGAACCTATATCGACGTTACCAATGTCTCAGCGTTATTTCCTTTTTTAATTAGATTTATAGGGAATATCTTATTGATTCTTGTGTACAATATTGATTGTACATATTTTGTGTAATTTATACTAATAAAACGATATGATGTTCGTATAATATTTTGTTATATTCGTAATTATTGTATTTTTAATTTTGAATAAAACTCTTAAGTTATTGATGATTTTTTATCGAAAAAATATTTATAAAATTAGGTGATTGTAATATGAATAAGTATTTGCTTAGTTATTGAGTTGGATATATGCAATGTGTATTGATATATAAATATAATTGATTAATAATATTTAATTGGTAATTGGTTATGGATGGTTTCCTTTATAAGAAAGAAAATGGTGTATAGCAATCGTTATTTTATAAATTAAAATGGAAATAATATTTATTTACATATAGGATTGACGTTAAGTTTTAATCATTGTAATTGTGTATGTTATTTCGAACTGATGATTCATTATTGTTTTTGTTTCAATTAATTAGCTCTAACTTTCCGTTAGGAGGGTTTACTTATTCACAAGGTTTAGAATGGGCTATAGAATATAATTGGGTGAATTCTGTAGAAACATTTTTTTTGTGGCAAAAACAATGGATTCATGGACCATTAATCCATTTAGATTGGCCTATGTTTAAACGTTGTTACATTTATGCTCAGATTGGAGATAGAGCAAATTTTTTACAATGTACATTAAAAATATTATCGTATCGTGATACTTATGAACTTAGATTGGAAGAACAACAACGTGGAAAATCAATGACAAAATTAATTTTGCAATGGTATTCGTTTACTAATGATGATGTTTGGTTGGTAGCTTTAGAAAATAGTGGATTAGCAGCTATGGCGTGGTTAGGTTGTATGTGGGATATTTCTTTAAAAAACTTAGCACTAGGGTATGCATATAGCATGTTAGAATCATCTGTAATGGTAGGTCTAAAGTTAATACCTTTTGGACAAAATACTGCTCAAAAATTGTTAAGACATTTAATAAAATTTCTTCCAGATGCTTGGGATAAGGCTAATGTTATAACGGATAATGAATTAGGAAATAATTTTCCATTACAATCGATAGCTTCTTCTTGTCATGAAACCCAATATTCACGGTTATTCCGTTCCTGAAGAGAATAGAATTAACATAAATAAAGAATATATATAAGGTATTTATTGTTTAGTGTTGTAGTTAATGATCGTATGTAAATTTTGTAATAAGCTGATAATTTAACCAATGTTCAAACTGAGATTGGAGGCGTATTTTGTTGTGTAATCAATGTAAACAGCCATTTTGTATAGGTGTGGGAGGACCGGTTGGATCAGGTAAAACCGCGTTACTTGAAGTATTGTGTAAAAAAATGAAAGTTAATTATCAGTTAGCAGTGGTAACCAATGATATTTATACTAAAGAAGATCAACGTATTTTAACAGATGCAAATGCATTGGATGCTGATCGTATTGTTGGTGTAGAAACTGGAGGATGTCCACATACTGCTATTCGTGAAGATGCTTCTATGAATTTATTAGCTATAGAAGAATTAATATCTAAATTTAAAAATTTAGATATTATTTTTATCGAAAGTGGAGGCGATAATTTAAGTGCTACTTTTAGTCCGGAATTATCAGATTTAAATCTATATGTTATAGATGTAGCCGCAGGTGATAAAATACCTAGAAAAGGTGGTCCAGGTATTACACGTTCTGATTTTTTAATAATTAATAAAATTGATTTAGCTGATTATGTAGGAGCATCGTTAGAAATCATGATTCAAGACACAAATTGTATGCGTAAAGATTTGCCGTGGGCGTTCACTAATTTAAAAACAGGTTATGGAGTAAAATCTGTCGTTGATTTTATTGTGAAGCAATTATAATTGTTAATAATACAATAATATTATGTATTTATAAGTAAAATTTGTGTACATGTTTAGTTTTGCATATAACAGAATTATAAATCATCGATTTATTTCATTGGATAATGATGAGATGGTATTGGAATTATTGTTATTGTATTTGTGATAATGCCAAGAATTTATAGAAGCATATATTAATCTAATAAATAGTATTATAAAACTGATTGATAGCACCCATTTGGTAATACGTGTTTTTGTTTTCTTTTTTTTCATTAAAGCAACCAACGATATACTGTCATAACTAGTATTTATTGTCATAATATCATAATATTTTATTAAGGAAATACGTTTTTGTTTAAAACGTAATTTGGTTTATTTCGATTAAGAAATTATATAATATATTTTATACGGAGGATATTGTATTATTTAATATATGGTATGGTCTTTTCTGTTAAGATAGTGAAAATAATTTAAATTCATTTAAGTGATTGGTTTATATGAATTAATATTAATTAATAATTTTTTTAATTAGATCATTAATTTATATGTATGTTGATTGAAACAGTATTATATTTTTATTTTTATAAATAAATTGTGTATGTGAACAGTATATTTTTTATTTTATAGAGGTATTATTCAAACATATTGATTTCAATTTTAGATATTTAGGTTTTATTATTGTAATGAATTATTTTTTATTTTTTATATTACTATATTAATATATACATAATGGTTTTAAATTTATATAATCTCATTCATTAAATAATTAATGACCAGAAGATATTATACTCTAATATTAGTATCAATATTTTATTTGTGTTAAATATATGAGCCTAAGTAATTTAATAACATATCTTATGTATGCAAGTTCCTGTTTTCTCAATGTAGTTCTACGAATCATTTAATTAAATATAAGATTGTAAATAATAAGATCAATATATTATTAGTAGTATATATTATGAAATAATATATACTACTAATAATAGTATATATTTATTTTTAATAAATTTATACATATTATTATGAAATTGCAATTAGGGGTATAATCTCTCAAGTTTAGTGTTGTTGTTTGCTTTCATGGAGAATAAAATTGATATGAAAATAGTTGAGATAAAACATCCATTAGTACAACATAAATTAGGGCTTATGCGTATTTGTGATATTAGTACTAAACGTTTTAGAGAGTTATCTTCAGAATTAGGAAGTTTGTTAACTTACGTAGCTACTGATGCTTTAGAAATGGAAATAGTGACTATTAGAGGATGGTGTGGATTAGTTCAAATTGCACGTATTAAAGGAAAAAAAATAACAGTAGTTCCGATCTTACGAGCTGGATTAGGTATGATGAACGGTGTTTTAGAACATCTTCCAAGTGCGCGTATCAGTATAGTGGGAATCTATCGGAATGAAATTACTCTTGAGCCAATTCCATATTTTCATAAATTGGTTTCTAAAATAAATGAACGTATGGCTATGATATTAGATCCTATGTTAGCTACTGGCGGATCAATAATTGCTACTATTGATTTACTGAAAAAATCTGGGTGTAACACCATAAAAGTATTGTCAATAGTAGCTGCTCCAGAAGGGCTTGAAGCTTTGGAAAAAAAACATCCAGATGTTGAATTGTATTTAGCTTCCATAGATCATAAGATTAATAAAAACGGCTACATAATACCAGGATTCGGAGATGCTGGTGACAAGACATTTGGAACTAAGTAATATTTATGATATTTCATGATATGAAATATAAAAATTACATATAAATAAATATTATTTATAAATTTTATTTTTTAATGATATATCTACAGTTTTGAATGCTTGTATTCACATTTGATTTTTTTATGTTTTGCATATAGATTTATTTTTGATTTATACAATACAAAATAATACTAGAATAATTTTATTATAGTATTGTATACAATTAATAATTATTATGTTTTACTAGTATTAGTATTGTTTATATAAGTTTTTATGAGAATATATTGTAAATTTGAATATAATATATCTGAATAAAATGAGTATTTATGTAAGTTATTTCATTGTATGTTTTTTAGGTAGTTCAAAACGATTTGGTCGTGATCAGAAATTTTAAAATTTTCAAATACTTGTTCGATAGTACCGGTTTGATCTATTATAAAACTAACACGGTATGTGCCGTTATATATTTTTCCCGTAAATTTTTTTTCTCCCCATGCTCCAAATTGTTTAGTAACTTGATGATTTTTGTCATAAAGTAAAGTGAAGTTCAACATTTCTTTTTCAGAAAATTTTGAAAGTTTTTCTGGTGTATCGCCACTAATTCCAATGATTTCTGTATTTAATGTTTTAAATACATCTATGTTATCTCTTAATTTACATGCTTGTATAGTACATCCTGGTGTCATAGCTTTAGGATAGAAATAAATAAGAACCTTTTTTCCTATAAAAGAATAAAGATTAATTAAAACACCATCTTGATCAGGTAAACTAAATTGCGGTGCTTTATCGCCAGGTTTTAATAAATTCATAACAATGCTCCACTAAGTAATCAATATATTTATATAAATAATTAGACTTTAATATTATTTTTATTTTTTGTATATGAGATGATTCGATTATTTAAAAAATTTATTATGTATATTTACAGTGTAATTTTATACTTAAAAAGTTCTATATAGCATTCATGGGACATGGATAATTGTTTTTATTGAAAATATGTTGTATGTTATTAACGAAAAATAATTTACTTAATAAACAAAAATATAATGAAAACAATATGTAATTCATATAAAATCTTATACGATAGTTAATGATATATATATGTAAATATATACATGGTATTTAATATAATTATTTGAATTATAATTGATGATGGTTATATATAGATAATTCTACTACATAATTAATTAATGATCAAAGTATTGTAATTATTGTTTATTAAAATTTAATATGGATAGTAAAATAATGAAACATTGTTAATTTGGAATTTATTGTTTTATTTAATTTATTTTTTTATTAAATATAAGTGTTTTATTGATTAGTATTATTTATTGGAGACAATAGTTAATGTTTACGGGAAGTATAGTGGCTCTGATTACCCCAATGGACTTACGTGGTGCTGTAGATCGAATGAGTTTGAAAAAACTTGTTGAATATCATATCATGAGTGGTACTTCAGCTATTGTTTCTGTAGGTACAACTGGTGAAATGTCTGGGCTTACACATGCAGAACATGTTGATGTAGTGATGTGGACCTTAGAGTTTAGTGATGGTAGATTACCCGTTATAGCGGGCACTGGCGCGAATTCAACTGCAGAAGCTGTGTTATTAACTAATAAATTCAATGATAGTGATGTAGCGGCTTGTTTAAGTGTCACTCCTTATTATAATCGTCCAAATCAAGAAGGATTATTTCAACATTTTAAAGCTATTTCGGAAAGTACGGAATTACCACAGATATTATATAATGTTCCAGTACGCACTGGTTGTGATATGTTGCCTATTACTGTTGCTCGTCTGGCAAAAATAAAAAATATAATTGGGATTAAAGAGGCAACAGGAAATTTAAATAGAGTAAGTCAATTACAACAGTTAGTTCACAAGGATTTTGTTTTATTAAGTGGAGATGATATGAGTGCGCTGGATTTTATGAAACTTGGTGGTTCCGGAGTAATTTCTGTGACAGCAAATATTGCTGCAAAAGAAATGGCTGAATTGTGTAAATTTGCAAATGAGAATAATTTTTTAAGCGCACAACACATTAATCAACGTTTAAGTGCTATGCATCAAGTGTTATTTATTGATTCTAATCCTATACCAGTAAAATGGGCTTGTAAAGAGTTAGGACTTATTTCATACGATACTTTACGTTTACCTATGACTTCTTTATCTGATTCGCATCGTAATGTGTTAAAGAAAGCTTTAATAGATTCAGGATTATTATATACTAACTAACTACTAACTAATCAGTATAATTATAAATAACTATTTTTATATATAGAGTTTGTGATGTTGATTTTTTTAGAGATTTTATGTGTATTGTTATTATCAGCTTGTTCTTTTGGGGTACATGAGGACAATCGTTGTAAAATAAATAATGATTTAGAATATTTAAATGCTGAATTTTTATTAAAATTAAATTTGCCAGAAGATTTAGGTGCAGTAGACTCGTTTGAGTTATTGAGTCATCATTATACTGTTCCTGCCATTACTAACACTGACACTCAAGCATTAGGTAAAAATCTGAATATATGTCCTCCGTCAGTTTGTTCTATAGATATGTTACATGAATCTTGTTTGGTTAATATTAAAGATTAATGACAGACATATTCGTATATACGAAGTATGTTTAGTATGATAGTTGTTTAAATTTATTTGGAAATTATACGATGAATCATGATATTTCATGTCAAATATTGATTTTTCGTGTTATACGTATATATAGTTTTATATACTATTTGTTTATACAGTGTTTTTATAATCGTGATTTTGCGTTATGTTAATTTGGTTTTGATTATGTATCTAATAATAAATTTTCTATAATTTTTTGGTATATAGAACTGAGTAATTTTAAATCAGTTAAATTTATATGTTCATTAAATTTATGTATACTATGATTTAGCGCTCCTAATTCTATGATTTCTGTACCCATTTTGGCTATGAAGCGTCCATCAGATGTTCCTCCTGTAGTTTCTAAATGAGGTGTGAACTTTTGGTAATATTTAATTGTATTTATAACAATTTTAGTTAATTTTCCAGGATTACTAAAGTAAGGTTCTGCTAAAATTTTCCAATCAATATGATAAGTTAAAGCATGATATGTTAATATTTTGTTTATGTGGTTTTTAATACATTCGATAGAATGCTTGTCGTTGAATCGAAAATTAAAGTTTAATGTGATTTTGTGAGGTGTAATGTTAGCGCTTTTGTTATTAGTATTAATATCAATAATTTGCATAGTGGTAGGAGGAAATAATATATTTTTCTCCTGTTCCCAGGTGGTATTTAAGATTTCCGATAAAACTGGAACGATTAAATGTATTGGATTTTTAGAGAACTGGGGGTAAGCTACGTGTCCTTGTGATCCGTATATTATTAATTCTCCCATAAGTGAGCCACGTCTTCCGTTTTTTATAACATCACCGAGTTGATTTTGACTTGAGGGTTCTCCTATTATACAGTAGTTTATCGATTCATTACGCTTCATTAAACATTCTACAACTTTTGTGGTTCCATGTATACCAGTGCCTTCTTCATCAGAAGTGATAAGTAATGCAATACGTCCTTGATAGTTAGAGTGTTGATTTATAAAATTTTTAATAGCTACTAATATAGCTGCTAATGCACCTTTCATATCTGCTGCTCCTCGTCCATATAAAACGTTATCATGTATTAGTCCTGAAAAAGGAGGATAGTCCCAGTGTTGTATATTTCCAGGATCTACTACGTCGGTATGTCCGAGAAATAGTAATGTGTTTTTTTGTGGTTTTACGTCGTGGCTATGGTACGCCCAAATATTAAGAGTGTCGTTAAATTGCATTCGTTCTATATTGAAATTTAGAGTTTTTAAATAATTTATAATTATTTCATGACAATTATAATCTAAGGGTTGTTTAATTAATTTTTGAGCTAATCTTACTACAAGTGGATAATGCATCATGATTCCTATCATAGAATTAAAATTATTGTAGATATAATATTAAATGTGATAATAATATATAGGTATTATAATATTGAAACAGATAAAAATTTTGATAAAGTATATATAACTATATAGTTATATATTAGATATAAAGTTCATTTTTTTGAAAAATATTTTTAATAATTTATGTATTTAGTATTTATTTAATAATTCATATGATTGTTTAATTACATAATCTGTAGTGAAGTTAAAAAACTTAAATAATTGATTTGATGGAGCTGATTTTCCAAATGTATGCATACCGATTATTTTCCCATATAATCCTACATATTTATACCAATAATCAGCACTACTAGCTTCAATTGCTATTCTATTAGTTATTTTTTGTGGTAGTACATGTTCACGGTATGATTGATCTTGTTTATCAAATATTTCAGTGGAAGGTAAAGAAATAACTCTGATTTTATAACCTTCATTGGTTAAATGATAATATGCATTTATCGCCAATGTTACTTCTGAGCCAGTAGCAATGATAATTAGTTCAGGAGTATTGTTGCAATCTTTAAGTATATATCCTCCTCGATTAATATTGGTGATTTGTGTTAATGTACGTTTTTGTTGTATGAGATTTTGTCTAGATAAAATAAGTGCAGTTGACCCACAGTGTTCAATTGCTGCTTTCCAAGCAATTGCGGTTTCTACTTGATCACAAGGCCGCCATACTATTAAATTTGGAGTCATACGTAAATTAGCCAATTGTTCTATAGGTTGATGAGTAGGACCATCTTCTCCTAATCCAATAGAATCGTGAGTATAAATCATGATGTGATGACTATTCATTAAGGCTGCCATGCGAACGGCATTACGTGCATATTCAACAAACGTTAAAAATGTAGCAGTATAAGGTAAAAATCCTCCATAATTGGCAATTCCATTAGCAATTGCAGTCATTCCAAATTCACGTACACCGTAATGAATATAATTTCCAGCAGGGTTTTTCATAATAGAAGAAGATTTAGACCAGGTTGTTAAATTGCTTGGTGTTAGGTCTGCTGATCCTCCAATGAGTTCTGGTAATTTTTTAGAAAAAGATTCAATCGTAATTTGAGAAGCTTGACGCGTAGCAATATTTTGTGGATTCATTTGTAAATTTTTAACGAATTTTTGTGTGTGTTGTTGCCAATCATTAGGTAATTTTCTTTGTATTCGTCTGATCAATTCATTTGCTAAATTAGGATAGGCAAGTTTGTACTCGCAGAATAATTGTTGCCAAATGTTTTCTTTTTTTTGACCTAATGTTTTAGCGTTCCATAGTTTATATATTTCTTGTGGTATGACAAATGGAGGTTCATTCCAATGAAGTGCTTTTCGAGTTTCAGATATTTCTTTTTCTCCCAATGGGGCTCCATGGGCACTGTGTGTTCCGCTTTTATTTGGTGCTCCGAAAGCAATAATTGTGTTACATATTAGTAGTGATGGTTTATTCAATACAGTTTTGGCTTGGTCGATTGCAGATTTAATAGAATTTCTATTATGTCCATCTATATTATGTATTACATGCCATCCGTACGATTCGAAACGCATAGCAGTATCATCTGTAAACCATTCTGTTACGTTTCCGTCTATGGAAATGCCGTTGTTATCATAGAATATAATTAATTTATTTAGTTGCATGGTTCCGGCTAGTGCGCACACTTCATGAGAAATTCCTTCCATCATGCATCCGTCTCCTAAAAATACATAGGTATAATGATCAATAATATTAAATTGTGCGCGGTTAAATTGGGCTGCTAGTGTTTTTTCAGCAATTGCTAGTCCTACGGCGTTAGCAAGACCTTGGCCCAGCGGGCCTGTTGTTACTTCAATTCCGTCAGTATGTTTATATTCTGGATGTCCAGGAGTTTTAGAATTTAATTGTCTGAAATTTTTTATATCTGTTATAGATATGTTGTATCCAGTTAAATGTAAAATGCTATATAATAACATGGATCCGTGTCCGTTGGATAAAATGAAGCGATCTCTATTAATCCAATTTGGATTACATGGGTTATGATTGATATAATCTCTCCATAATACTTCGGCAATGTCAGCCATACCCATAGGGCAGCCGGGATGTCCTGAATTAGCTTTTTGTATGGCATCTATACTTAGTATACGTATGGCGTTGGCTAATATTTTTTCTGATAACATATAAGGTATTTTCCTAATATTAGATTTTTCATAAAAAGATCATTTAGATGGTTATTGATTTATAAATGATTCTTTAAATATTGCTTGTTAGTTTTTTATGTGGTTATTTTATGCTTATTATGTGTTGAAAAAAATATAGTTTAAACAAAAGAATACGTTTGTTTAAATATTTTATAGAAATAAGTAAATAACATTTAATAAGTCATAATATATTATAAAATAATTTTTTAGTAATAAAGTGTAAGAAACAGCAAATATTAAATTAAAGTCGGGTATAATAATTTTTTAATTATTTTTGTATGTATTAATTATTTTATCGTTAATTTATGTTTGTATGATAACAGATTATACTGGGTTATAAATACGATTTTATGAATATAAAAATTACATACATATCAATACTATAATATATCAAAATAGTTTGGAAGTGTTAGATTGTTTTAATATTATATTTTTAACTTCTTTAGTTTAATATTTTTATAAATATTAGTAATTTTAGCGAAAAGATGTGAGATATTTGTATGTTGTGTAATGATTAATATTTTTGATTAATTTTTAATTGTTTTTATAGTTATATATTCATTGAACAGTACAATAGAAGGTATTTCTCTAGTTAATAAAGATTTGTTTTATTATTTTTTTAATAAAGATTCAATGATACATATTTTTAACTTATTGTTTTTATGTTAAATATATATGAATATATACATCAATTTGGTTTTTTTGTATGAACGATATTTCAGAGTATTTTCAAATAATTTTTAATAAGATTTAAGAAGTATTGATTAGACAATAATAAAAAAAAGGATTGGTATTAGTAATATTATGAAATTAAATTTTAGGATTTAATTGAATAAATATTTTATTGATTAATTGAAGTTGTGAGGAATTTTGAACTTATTTTTTATTGATTGATTTAATATTAATTTATGTAATTATTTATTTTATAGTTAATTGATATTAATAGTTATTACAATATTTATAATTTTCAAACATTGTAAATACCATAATATTTAATATTATTTTGTTGTATTTATATATATAAAAAATTATTTGTTATAAATAAATTATATTTATTATATTTTTAAGTTGAAATTATATCTTTTGATATAAGATATATATGTTAATTAATAAATTAATTAACATATATATTTTAAATATGAGACTATTTTAAAAAGTGATTGTTATAGTGGAGTTATTATCAATAATGTTAATATTATAGTGTCATTTGTCATTTATATGATTGTAAGAATTATATCGCAGAGTATATATTACGTATGGTATTAAGTGAATTGAATGATTATTTTAGAACACATATAATAAGAATATATAGGCAGCATATAAATAAATAATAAATAATAAATATTTAGATTTTATGATTATGTTGAAAATAAAATTTTATACGTGATTTTGATATAAAAATTAATGTTTAAATATTATTTGTATGAACATTATGGTGCAACTATTCTTTTTTTTTATTTTTTAAATTTTTGTTTATTTAAATATTAATTATTATGTAGTATAAATTCGTTAATGATTTTCATAATAAATATTGTTAGTGTTTATAAAATTGATTAATTTTATAAATAGATTTATATATAAAGATGATTTTTTTTGTATAGATAATTAATTATAATAAATATTATTTATAGTTGTATTTTAATTATTACATTATTATATAAATAATTATTTTAATTGATTTATAAAAAGTGATTTTTATATTTTATCGGACAAGATAATTATACGTATTAATATTTTTATATTGCTGTAAAATATATAATATTTAATATGGTTTCTTTTTAGAGATAATTATATAAGAGGTATTTAATTTAAATATGGTTAATGATAGAAAAGTTAATATTGTGTTTGTTTGTTGTTGAGAATATATAAAGAGTAAAATTTTTTATTAATTTAATAATTAGTGGATATAAATTAATTTATGTAATAAGTAATTGGTTGATAATTTTTATATAAATATATGTCTGTACATAAAATATATTGGTTTTATATATTTATCACATAATGCAGATAGAGGAATAATTTATATTTATTTTTGAGTAGGTGTATTTTGTTTGTATTTGGATGCATATGATGTGTATGAATATTATTTTAAAAGCAATTAAAATAACAACAGTATTATTGTTATATTATATTATTTGTGTGTCAGTATATGGAGCTGTTTTGTTAAATAGTTCGTATGATATATCTCGAGAATTATTTTTAGAAATTAATGCTGATTTTATTAAATATTGGAAGGATAAATATCCTGAAGATGTGTTAATTATTCGTCAGTCTCATGCAGGCTCTACCAGACAAGCGATGGCTATATTACAAGGATTACGTGCAGATGTGGTTACTTATAATCAGGTTATAGATGTACAAATTTTACATGATCGTGGTAAATTAATTCCTTCAAATTGGCAAGATCGTTTACCTAATCACAGTTCCCCATTTTATTCTACTATGGCTTTTTTAGTAAGACGAGGTAATCCTAAAGGAGTTTATGATTGGTATGATTTAACTCGCGAAGGATTAAAAATAGTTTTTCCTAATCCTAAAACTTCTGGGAATGGGCGTTATACTTATTTAGCAGCTTGGAATGTATTTTTAAAAAATAGCAATGGTAATATAGATCAAACTCGCGTTTTGATGCAGAAATTTTTAAAGAATGTAGTAGTATTCGATACCGGTGGGCGCGCTGCTACTTCTACTTTTGTTGATCGTAATCAGGGAGATGTTTTAATTAATTTTGAATCAGAAGCAAAATTAGTTCAGAGTCAATATGGATTCGATGATTATGAAATTATTATACCGAAATTTAATGTTTTAGCAGAGTTTCCGGTAACTTGGATAGATAAAAATGTTATTCGAAACGGAACTGAAGCTGTAGCACAGGCTTATTTACATTATCTGTATACTCCTGCCGCTCAAAAGATTATTACTAAATTTGGGTATCGTGTAGATGCAATGGATACTACAAAAATGCATCAGAATAAATCCTTTAAAAATCAATTATTTAGAGTAGAGGATACATGTGGTAGTTGGAATTCTATTATGAATATACATTTTAAACGTGGTGGTGAATTAGATAAGCTGTTATCTGTAGGATATCGTTGATGTTGTTTTTTTCATTTAAACATACGTTACCTGGATTTGGAGTAGCTCTTGGAAGTAGTGTGTTATTTGTGTGTTTAATTTTATTATTGCCTTTAAGCGCATTAATCATGCAATTATCTCAAATGAGTTTATCACAGTATTGGGAAATAATTACGGATCCAGCGTTGTTAGTTGCTTATAAAATTACTTTGTTAGCTGCTGGATTAGCAGCATTATTTAATGCTGTATTTGGTGTATTAGTATCATGGGTATTAACTCGATATAAGTTTCCTGGTCAAAAATTGTTAGATGCATTAATTGATTTGCCTTTTGCTTTACCTACTGCTGTGGCGGGATTAACTTTGGCAACATTATTTTCGGAGTCAGGTTGGTATGGTCATTGGTTATCTCGAATAGGCATTACAGTGTCTTATACGTGGATAGGAATATCCATTGCAATGATTTTCACGAGTATTCCATTTGTAGTTCGAACTATACAACCAATTTTAGAAGAGTTTACCGTAGAGTATGAAGAAGCAGCAAAAACTCTTGGAGCTGATTCTTGGCAAATATTTTATAGTGTAATTTTTCCAGAATTAGCTCCAGCTTGGTTATCTGGAACAGTATTATCATTTGTTCGAAGTTTAGGTGAGTTTGGCGCGGTGATTTTTATAGCTGGAAATGTTGCTTGGAAGAATGAAGTTATATCTTTAATCATTTTTATTCGTTTACAAGAATTTGATTATCCAGCTGCTAGCGCTATTGCTTCCGTAATTTTAATTGTTTCTTTATTACTCTTATTTTGTACTAATGCATTTCAGTTACGTATATATAGGAGGTTTAATAGATCTTAATGGTACACATTTTTCACAATTGTTTTAATAAGAATAATCATGATAGTTTTAGTAGTAGTGGAATGAGATGGTATCAGTGGGTTTTAATTGTTTTAAGTATATTTATATCGATAATACTGTTATTGATTCCTTTAATTATGATTTTTGTATCTGCTTTCTCAGAAGGACTGGAGATAGTCAGAATAAATTTAACAGATAAAGATATGGTAAATGCTATTTGTTTAACAGTTATTACAGCGTTGTTTGCTGTACCTATTAATATTTTTTTTGGAACATTAATGGCATGGTTAATAACTCGTTTTGACTTTTATGGAAGACAATTATTATATGCCTTATTAAATATACCTATTGCTGTGTCTCCAGTAATTGCTGGGTTGTTATATTTATTATTTTACACGAACAATAATAATATGATTATAAATTGGCTTGACACACATAATATACAAATAATATTCACATGGATAGGAGTGGTGTTAGTCACTATTTTTGTTACGTGTCCTTTTGTAGTACATGAGCTTGTTCCGATGATGATGAATAAAGGTAGACAGGAGGATGAGGCAGCTATGTTGCTTGGAGCATCTGGTTGGATGATGTTTCGTTATGTTACTTTTCCTAATATTCGTTGGGCTTTGTTATACGGCGCAATTATTACTAATTCTCGTGCTATTGGTGAATTTGGAGCGGTGTCTATAGTATCTGGATTAATACGAGGAGAAACATATACTTTATCATTATATATAGAATTATTATATCAAGATTATAATACTGTGGGTGCATTTATTGCTGCATCATTATTAGCTTCCATTTCAATTATTATGTTATTTATTAAGAACTATTTACAGGATCGTTTAAAACGTATTTAATCAATATTTGTGATTAGAGATAATAAATGAGTATCGAGATAGACAAGATAACTAAGTGTTTTGATCATGATAAAGTGTTGATTAATATTTCTTTGCATGTTGCATCTGGAGAAATAGTAGCTTTATTAGGACCATCCGGTTCTGGTAAAACTACGTTATTACGAATTATAGCTGGATTAGAACGTCAGGACAGCGGTTTTTTACGTTTTAGAGGAAAAGATGTCAGTAAACTTAGCGCTCGGGATCGTCATGTTGGTTTTGTTTTCCAAAGTTATGCTTTGTTTCGTCATATGACAGTATCAGATAATATTTCTTTTGGTATGAGGATGTTGCCGCGAAATAAACGTCCAGGTTCTGATGTAATTAATAAGAAAGTTATGCAATTGTTAAATATGGTGCAGTTAGAACATTTATCTAATAGATATCCTGATCAACTTTCCGGAGGACAGAAGCAACGTGTAGCTTTGGCTCGTTCTTTAGCCATTGAACCAGAGATTTTATTATTGGATGAACCATTTGGTGCGTTAGATACGAAAGTGAGAAAGGAATTACGTCGTTGGCTGCGTAAATTACATAAAGAATTCAAATTTACTAGTGTTTTTGTTACGCATGATCAAGAAGAAGCTATGGAAGTTGCCAATAGAATAGTGATCATGAATCGAGGTATCATCGAACAGATAGGTACGCCTAAGGATATTTGGTGTGCTCCAGCTTCTCGTTTTGTTTTAGAGTTTTTGAGTGAGGTGAATTGTTTACAAGGAACAGTATATGGATCAGAATTATTTATTGGATCATACCATTGGTCTTTGCCGTATATTCCTACTTTACAGGGAAAAGTAGAACTTTTTTTTCGTCCATGGGAAATAGGTATTAGTAAAGAATCGAGTGTATTTTACCCGTTGCCGGCTAGGATTGTGAGTATTAGTTTACATGGTTATTATTGGCAGTTGAGTGTAGAACCTTTGGGATGGCACCAGGATTTACTGACTATAATTTTGGGAATTAAGGATGTGTTTGGAGCGCCACAATGTGGTGCATACTGTTATTTAAGCGGATGCAATGCACGGCTATATTCAGGAGAAATAGCATTATAAGTAATGTTATTGTTATTTATTATATGCATGCTATTTATCTTGCCTATGTTTATAGTATCCATAATACACTAGTATTACATGTATAATGTTCATTTATATAAAATCTTGTTTGTCGTGTTGTTTGATAAATTTGATGAGAGGATGTTAGACTGATCAGTAGTGTGTATATCGAACGTTAATAATTATTGTAGTAATACAAACAATGTTTAGATTTGTATTTGTTAATTTTATAGTTTATAAATGTATTTGTGCAGATGTTTTATGCAATATTATTGCAAAAAGTTCTTAAAAGACAAGCATTATATAATAATCCATTGTATAGAACGATTCTTTATTTGTATAATATCTATCGTAACTGTTTATACGCAAATGTATATTAGATTATAGTTCGTGTATTTATTTTTATAATAAAATTAGATGAATTAGTGATCGTTATATGTTGTATAATGTTTTTATGAAGAATTATGTAATAGTATGTTGATTTTTTAATGAAAATCGAATAGAAATAATTTTTATGTATTATATAACATAAATGTTTTATTTTGTTCCATGTTTAAGCAAATGCATTAATGATTCTGTGGTTGAGTGATTTAATGCATTTTTTGCAAGTTTTTTTGCATCATGATAGTATGTGTCGCGAATTATTTTTTTGATTCGTGGAATAGATATAGAACTCATGCTAAATTCGTCTAAACCCATTCCTAATAATAATAAGGTAGTACGTTCATCTCCTGCCATTTCTCCGCACATAGCAGCTCGTTTTCCTGCGGCATGCGCGGCTTCAATTACTTGTTTGATTAATATTAAAATAGGTGGAGATATAGGATTGTATAAGTGAGATATTAATTCGTTGCCACGATCTACTGCAAGAGTGTATTGTGTTAAATCATTAGTTCCAATACTGAAAAAGTCTACTTTTTTGATTAAATGATGAGCAATGATTGCAGAAGCTGGAGTTTCGATCATAACGCCTATTTCGATGTTTTCATCAAATTTTTTTCCTTCTTGACGAAGTTGATTTTTTAAAAATTTTAATTCTATATTTAAAGTATTTATTTCTTCTACCGAGATAATCATAGGATACATTATGCGCAATTTTCCAAAAAAGGAAGCTCGCAATATCGCGCGTAATTGTGTGTGCAATATATCTTTTCTATCTAATAAGATGCGAATTGCACGCCATCCAAGAAATGGATTTTCTTCATTTGGAAGGTGCATATAAGGTAATTTTTTGTCACCTCCGATATCCATAATGCGTATAACAATAGCTTCATTAAGCATCGATTCTGCTGCATTTTTATAAACTTGAAATTGTTCTTCTTCTGTAGGTAATGTGTTACGATTCATAAATAAAAATTCAGTTCTGTATAATCCTATGCCTTCGGCCCCGTTTTTTTTGGCTTTGATTATATCATCATGTATTGCGCCAACATTAGCGCATATTCTTACTTGATGCCCATCCAGTGTAATGGCTGGAAGATTTTTTAATTTGGTTAGTTTATGTTTTTCAAAAATGTATTTTTTTTTCAAAGTGTGGATATTTTTAATGATATTTGGAGTTGGATTGATATATATGTTATTGTTTAAAGCGTCAAGTATTATAAAATCTCCATTAGAAACTTGTTTTGTAATATTGCCAACACCTACAATAGCTGGCAGTTCTAAAGAACGAGCCATAATAGAGGTGTGCGAGGTTTTGCCGCCAGCGTCAGTAATAAATCCTAACACTTTTTTTAAATTTAATTGAGCAGTTTCTGATGGGCTAAGATCTGCTGCGATAATGATTACTTCTTCAGTAATAGCATTTAGGTCGATGATTGGTATCCTGAGAATATTTTTTAGTAATCGATTTCCGATGTCTCGTACATCGGTGGCACGTTCTTTTAAGTATTCATCTTCTAGGTTTTCTAAAGCTTGTGCTTGTGTTTCAATTACGGAATGTACAGCAGCATCAGCACTGTATAGCTCTTCTTTGATAAGAGTGATGATATCTTGTTCGAGCTCTTCATCTTCTAGCAGGATAATATGACCTTCGAATATCGCTTCTTTTTTTGCATCTAATTGTTTTTTTACTTTGTTTTTAATTTCTTTTAATTGTTTAGAAGTTTCAGCGCGTCCAGAAAAAAATCGATTAATTTCTTGTTCAATGGAGTCAATGGCTATTTTTTCTGAATTGATAATAATTTTTTTTTCTTGCAATAGCAACGCTTTTCCGAAGGCGATGCCAGGTGATACTGAAATTCCTGAAATCATAATTATACCTTCATTTATGGTTATATATAGTTTATATATTTTATATTTTATTATATTGTATATTTATTTAAGTTCAGTAATGAATTTGATTAAATGTTGTACCGCTTGTTCTTCGTCTGTACCGTCAGCAGTAATGATAATCATAGAACCTTTACTTAAACCTAGTGTTTGTAATTTAAATAAACTTTTAGCACTTGCTTTTTTGCCATTAGATATAACTGTAATTTCAGAATTGAAATTTTTTGCTTTTTTTACAAATTGAGTGGCTGGACGAGTATGCAAGCCATTGGAAGCAGTAATTACGATTTCTTTTTGATACATTTTTATCTCCATTTGATTAAACAATGCGATGAAAATAATATTTCATTTAGTTTATTAAGTTAAATACTTTGTTGATGAACAAAGGTGAATAAAAACTGTTATATCAAAATAATTTATTATTTTCTGTTTATCTTTTATGTATTTTATATTTAAAACAGAATATGAACTAAAGATATTTATATTAGTTCTTTGGAATCTTTTAAGATATTAGATTAATATAATATTCTATTTACATAATGTAATTAATTCAATGTTTTTATAAATTCTTCAATGAATAAAAAGCATGTAGCGCTCTCTTTACGTTAAAAGATAAATACGGAAAAACACTCCAGATGAGTGTTTATTATGTTGTTTTATATTTATAGAAAATAAAAATTTATTGTTATTATGTTTTTAAAATAACATGGTACTTAAATATCTCTCACCAGATGATGGAAGTATAACTACTATATTTTTATCAACATAGTTTTTATTTTTTTGCAATTGTATAGCAGCCGCTAATGCAGCTCCTGATGAAATTCCAGCTAAAATTCCTTCTTTTGCCATTAAATATTTAGCGTAACTGATAGATTCGTCTATACTTACTGTTTTTACGTGATCAATTAGGGTTAAATCGAGATTTTTTGGTATAAATCCGGCACCAATACCTTGTATTTTATGTGGCGCTGGTTTTATGTCCTGACCAGATAATGTTTGGCTAATTATTGGAGAATCTTCTGGTTCAACCGCTACGATAATAATTTTTTTATTTTTTTTTGTATGTTTAAGAAATCTTCCAACTCCAGTAATTGTTCCTCCAGTTCCAACTCCAGCTACAAATATATCTATTTGACCATTAGAGTCATTCCAAATTTCAGGACCTGTAGTTTTTTCATGAATTTCTGGGTTTGCAGGATTACTAAATTGTTGTAATAACAAGTAACGTTTAGGATTCGAAGCAACAATTTCTTCTGATTTGGCGATAGCTCCTTTCATGCCATGATTTCCTTCTGTTAATATAATTTCAGCTCCTAAAGCTTTAATTAATTTACGGCGTTCAATGCTCATAGTTTCTGGCATGGTTAAAGTTAGTTTATAGTTACGAGCAGCTGCTACATAAGCTAAAGCAATTCCAGTGTTACCGCTTGTTGCTTCTATAAGTCTCGTATTTGGTTGTAATAGTTTTCTTTTTTCTGCATCCCAAATCATATTAGCACCAATTCGACATTTAACACTAAAACTGGGATTTCTGGATTCTATTTTGACCGCTATACGACCATTACCAATATTGTTAAGACGAACTAATGGGGTATGACCAATAGTGTAAGAATTATCTTGGTAAATTTTATGCATATTTAAGATTCCTTAGATGTTATACAATATTACATGACATGTTATTTATTGTTAGACAAAATATCTTTTTTCAAAAAAAATTCAAATTGAACAAAAGTATAAACGATATTAACATCAAAATAACATACATTATTATATATTACTTATGTAGATTGATATTTAACATACAATAACGTTTATGTCATTCAATAGATATAGATAATTTATAAAATTTAATTTATATTAAATGTTATTTATATTGAACAATCGCATTGTTACAATATTGATTCCATGAACTATTAGTTATTTTTTCAATGAAAATCTATTTTTACATATTAGAATAATTATTATAACCCATGTAGCTGAGATATTCGTACTATGAAACTTGTTAAAAAAAAAATACAAAATTTAAAAAAAAAATTACGTCATTGGGAATATTTATATTATGTAAAAAATGAATCTAAAATATCTGATGCAAGATATGATGCAGTATTAGCAGAATTGTGTCGGTTAGAACAAAATTATCCATGTTTAATTACAAAAAATTCTCCTACTCAACGTATAGGGGGTGTATTTCAGGACAGTTTTAAAAAAATATATCATAACATACCAATGTTATCGTTAAATAGTATTATTAAAGAATCGCAATTGTTATCATTTGATAAACGAGTAAAAATTAAACTTAATAATGATAGTATTGTGTCATATTGTTGTGAGTTGAAAATAGATGGGGTAGCGGTTAGTTTATTGTATAAAAAAGGAAAGTTAATTCATGCAGCAACTCGGGGTGATGGTAAAATTGGTGAAGATGTTACTGAAAATGTACGTACTATTCACTCGGTACCTGTGTGTTTAAGGACAAACAATAATAATAAATATGATGTATTACCACGTTTATTAGAAGTTAGAGGGGAGGTATTTATATCTAAATTATGTTTTTTACAACTAAATAAGGTAATAATACAACAAGGTAATAAGCCTTTTTCTAATTCAAGAAATGCCGCTTCTGGTTCATTGAGGCAGTTAAATTCCGCTATTACGGCTACACGTCCATTAAGTTTTTATTGTTATGGTATTAGTGATTATCTTGGAGAAAAAGAATTACCAGATAGTCATTGGGATCGATTACAGTTATGTAAAAATAATTGGGGTTTGCCAATTAGTAAGCATACTCGTTTAATTACTGGGGTGAGTAAAATATCGGAATATTATTCTTATATTAAGATGATACGATCTGATTTAGAATTTAATATCGATGGAATAGTTATTAAAGTAAATAGTGTTGAATGTCAAAACAAATTAGGTTATGGATCTAAAGCTCCAAATTGGGCGCTTTCTTATAAATTTCCCTCAGAAATAAGGTCTACTAAAGTACATGATGTAATTTTTCAAGTCGGACGAACAGGTATTATTACTCCGATAGCTTATTTGGAACCAATTGTAATCTCTGATGTTATAGTTAGAAAGGTGAATATTCATAATATAAATGAAGTGAAAAGATTAGGATTGATGATTGGAGATACAGTGCTTATTCAGAGGTCTGGTGATGTTATTCCTAAAATTTTAGAAGTAGTTTTGTCAGAGCGTATTGATCGAATGAGAACTGTAGAATTACCGCATTTTTGTCCGATATGTGGAGCTGTTGTTACAACATGGGATAATCAATCAATATTACGTTGTACGGCTGGATTGGAATGTCCTGCGCAACGAAAGGGAGCGCTTAAACATTTTGTATCTAGAAAAGCAATGAATGTTTGTGGCATGGGAGATAAAATTATTAATCAATTAGTTGATCGAGGTATAGTATTGGTTCCATCTGATTTATTTAGTTTAAATAAAAATAAATTGATTAACTTAGAAGGATTTGGTGTGGAGTATGCCGAACGTTTGTTAAGAGCCATTGAAAATTCAAAAAAAACTACTTTGGCTCGTTTTATATATGCATTAGGTATTCGTAATGTAGGCGAGACGGTATCTAATAATTTAGCTGTTATATATAAAACTGTCGATAATTTAGTTAATGCTGATTTTCAGTCATTGTCAAATTTACAATATATAGGACCTACTGTAGCTGATAATATATATCGTTTCTTTAGAGATCCAAATAATTTAAAAAACGTTAAAAATTTACTTGAACCTTCTGTTGGTATTCAGTTAGATTCTGTTATTTGAAGATCAGATATTTTAATAAATTAAATTTTATTAATATACGTAATTTGGATTTTGTATGTTGAAGTATTATTCAGATGAAAGTAATATTATGAAAGATTTGTTTCATTGGTACATTGTGGATGTATGCATAATAATGTATGTTATTTATACTAAATGATTGGATTGAATTATCTTAAAGTTACGTTTCTGATTGGGTTAAGTATCTTTCTATTATTTTGATGTAGAATAATTTTTTTGGGTCGTGCAGGATTCGAACCTGCGACCAATTGATTAAAAGTCAACTGCTCTGCCATCTGAGCTAACGACCCAAGGATACAAAAATGGAAATAGGTGATGGCGGACTCGAACCGCCGACCCTCTCCTTGTAAGGGAGATGCTCTCCCATCTGAGCTAATCACCTTTACTGTTGGATTGAATTATATGTATTCATCGAAATGAGTCAATGGATTTCGTAAAAAAACAAATATTTTTGATTATATATTATTAAATGTAGAATTAAAATCGAAAATTTTATGTTAATTTAAATGGGTGTATATAGATAATAAATATTATTAGGTTTTTAATTTTTATGCATATTAAAACTCGATTCGCACCTAGTCCTACAGGTTTGGTGCATGTTGGAAATATTCGTACTGCTTTATATTCTTGGTTGTTTGCTCGGAAGAGAAGCGGTAAGTTTTTGTTACGAATAGAAGATTCTGATTTGAAACGTTCTATACACGATGGTGTTAAATCTATTATTTCTGGAATGAAATGGTTGAATTTAGATTGGGATGAAGGGCCTGTTTTTCAAACTAATAGGTTTGCTCGTTATAATGATGTTATAAATTATATGATTCGACATGGCATGGCTTATAAATGTTATTGCTCATCGGAAAGGTTAGAATATTTACGATCAGAACAAATAAAAAATGGAAAAAAACCTAAATATGACGGTTATTGTCGTTTTATAAAAAATACAACTACACATGATATGTCTTGTAAAAATTCTTATGTAATTCGTTTTTGTAATCCTAAAGAAGGAGTGGTGATTTTTCATGATCAAATTAGAGGTATGATTACGTTTGATAATAAAGAATTGGATGATTTAATTATTCGTCGTGCTGATGGTTCTCCAACGTATAATTTTTGTGTTGTGATAGATGATATGGATATGAATATTACCCATGTTATACGCGGCGAGGAACATATTAATAATACTCCGCGTCAAATTAATATATTAAAGGCATTAAAAGCTCCAGTACCAATATATGCTCATGTGTCAATGATTTTAGATAATGACAAAAAAAAACTATCAAAACGCTGTGGAACATTAGGAATTATGCAGTATCGTAATGATGGATTTCTTCCTGAAGCTGTACTTAATTATTTAATAAAGTTGGGATGGTCTTATGGAAATCAAGAGATTTTTAGTATTGATCAGATGAAAGAATATTTTGATCTTAATAAGGTTAGTAAATCTCCTAGTGTTTTTGATTTTGAAAAATTACTTTGGTTAAATCATTATTACATTAATCACTTGCCAATAGATTATGTAGCCTCGCATTTATCTTGGCACATGAATGAACAAGGTATTAATATTCAAAATGGTCCGAAATTGACTAGTATAATAAAGTTGTTTGCGAAACGTTCACGTACGTTGAAAGAAATTGCAAATAACTGCCATTATTTTTATATAGATTTTGATATATTCAAAAATCAGGCATCTAGAGTTTATTTAAAACCTATAGCAATGGAACCATTGAAATTTTTAAGAAAAAAATTTTATAACATAGTAAATTGGGATCCAGAAATTATTAAATCCGTAATTAAAGATTCTATCAAGGAATTAAGTATTAGTGTAGATAAAATAGGTATGCCTCTTCGTGCAGCGTTAACTGGTACAGATAGTACACCGACGCTCAGTGCTATCATATATATTCTTGGTAAGGACCAAGTATTAAAACGTATTGATCGGGCAATATATTATATTTTAAAGTTATATTAGATAGTGATTATTAGTATTAATTCAACGTATATTAGTGGTTTTTTAATAATTTAAAAAAAATTTTTTGATAAAAAACGTATATATATATATCGGTTATTTGTGATTATTGTAATATAATATGCGGATGACAAGGTAATATAAGATTGATAATAATTTTTTTTGTTGGGGCTATAGCTCAGTTGGAAGAGTATTTGCATGGCATGCAAAAGGTCAGCGGTTCGATCCCGCTTAGCTCCATTTATTTTTTTGTTGATAAAATAAGTGTTGTGTATTAATGCGCGATTTTTGATAGACAATATAATAATAAAAAGGTTACAAAAAATATTTTATGTATCGGTAAGAGATAGAGTTTTATTGCATAACTAAACCGGTTATAGTAGCAGATAACATATTAATAAGTGTAGAGCTATATATTAGTTTTAGTCCATAATGTGAAATTATATTTCCTTGTGTTTCGTTTAGTCCTTTAATAGCACCGATAATAATTCCAATAGACGAGAAATTGGAAAATGAAACTAAGAAGACTGATACGATTCCCATGCTGTGAGATGATAAAACACCGGAGATTTTTTGTAAATTTATCATAGCAATGAATTCGTTAGAAATTAGTTTAGTAGCCATAATGCTGCTGACTTGCAATATTTCGTTGGGTGGTATGCCGATGATCCAGGCGAGTGGTAAAAATATATAACCTAAAATTTCTTGTAAAGATACATTAAACAATGTTGTAAATATTGCATTAAGAGCAGAAATGAGTGCAATGAATCCTATTAACATTGCGGTTACAGTAACAGTGATTTTAAATCCAATTAGAATATATTCTCCTATAATTTCAAAAATATTTCGGTTACTAATAAAAAAATTGGTTATATGCAAATCTTGTTCTTTATTGACTACATAAGGATTAAGCAGTGATAATATGATAAAAGAACTAAATATGTTTAATATTAATGCGGCTATGACATATTTTGGAGCTATCATGGTCATATATGCGCCAATGATGGAAAGGGATACGGTAGACATAGTAGTTGCCGCCATAGTATACATCCGTAATTCAGATATGTTCCCAATGACGTTTTTATAAACTATAAAATTTTCGGATTGTCCTAAAATTAGTGAACTAATAGCATTGAAAGATTCTAGTTTTCCCATGCCATTAATTTTAGATAAAATAGTTCCAATTATTTTAATAGTGAATGTCAATATCCGAGTATATTGCAGAATACCAATTAAAGCGGAAATGAAAATTATTGGACAAAGTATATTTAAGAAAAAATGGGCTAATCCTTGCGCATGCATTCCTCCAAAAACAAAATCTGTGCCTTCTGACGCAAACATCGATAGCGCGTTAAATAAAGAACATAATTTTTGTACAGAATCTGACCCTAATTGAGAATGTAGAATGAAATACCCAAATAGAATTTCTATTATTAATATTTGTAAAATAAAACGTATACGAATATTTTTGGGGTTGTTACTGATTAGTAGTGCTAGAATGACTATTACACCGAATCCTATTATAAAATGTAAAATACGATCCACAGTTTGTTAACTCCCCTTATGTTAATATAATGTAGAAATGTTTCTTTATCATCTCATATATTAGAATAATAATTCAAATTAGTTTTTATATGATGTTTTTCAGTGAAACAAAAAACTTTGTTTATTGTTTTGTAATTATTAAAAAAAGATTTTCTAATAGGTTATTTAAAAATAATACTTTATAAGTTAGCCTGTGCTATAATTGTTTATATTGCGACAATATAAATATTGATTTTGAAATTATACATTTAAAAATTTCAATTATTATTATCCATTATACTTTATTTAAGTATATAAATAAAGTTAATCGAATAAGACAATTTGTGAGGATCATTAGTATGTTGGATGAGCGAGTTGCAGAAGTTGAACGTCGTGCTAGAAGAAAAGTTAAGTTTTCTTTGATTGGTCCTGCTTTTATAGCGGCTATTGGATATATTGATCCTGGAAATTTTGCAACTAATATACAAGCCGGAGCTACTTTTGGTTATCAATTACTATGGGTCGTAGTATGGGCGAATATAATGGCCATGTTAATTCAATTATTATCTGCAAAATTAGGTATTGCTACTGGTAAAAATTTAGCAGAACATATCCGAGACCGGTTTCCTAAATCGGTTGTATGGATGTATTGGATTCAAGCTGAAATTATTGCTATGGCGACAGATTTAGCAGAATTTATTGGAGCTGCTATTGGATTTCAAATATTATTTGGAATGTCTTTATTACAAGGCGCTTTTTTGACAGGGTTGATAACTTTTTTAATTTTAACTTTACAAAATTATGGTAAAAAACCATTGGAATTTGTTGTTGGAGGGTTATTATTGTTTGTGGCAATTTCTTATGTCATTGAGCTTTTTTATTCAAAACCTGAATTTCTTGTATTAGGTATGAGTATGTTATTTCCAATACTGCCAAATAGGGAAGCGGTATTTCTGTCAGCTGGGGTATTAGGAGCTACAATTATGCCTCATGTTATTTATTTACATTCTTCTCTTACTCAAGATGATAATGTTACAGTAAGTAGATCGGATCGATATTCTTCTACAAAATTGGATGTTGCTATTGCAATGACTATTGCTGGATTCGTGAATCTATCTATGATGGCTACTGCAGCAGCGGTATTTCATTGCAGTGGATATACTAGTATTTCTAATTTAGATGAGGCTTATTTGACATTATCTCCCTTGTTAAGTCATACTGCTGCTACAATTTTTGGTTTAAGTTTAACAGCGGCAGGATTATCATCAACAATAGTAGGTACTTTAGCAGGTCAAGTGGTTATGCAAGGTTTTGTTAGTTTTCATATTCCGTTATTGTTACGTCGTATTATTACTATGTTGCCTTCGTTTATAGTGATTTCTTTTGGAATTGATTCAACGCGTATTTTGATAATGAGTCAAGTGTTACTTAGCTTTGGGATTGCGCTTGCATTAGTACCATTATTAGTATTTACTGGGGATGTTAAATTAATGAACGAATTGGTAAATTCTTTATGGATTAAATTAATTGGTTGGTCAATAACACTAATAGTAGTAATGCTTAATATATATTTGTTAATTGGTACTATTATTTAGTTAATTTATATAAAATTGTGTATAAAAAGATTTGATTTATTGTTGGAATCATAATGATAGGGATATGTTATTTGCATTATGCATTAATATATATTTATTATTATTGCATATGATATAATTTAGAAAAGTTGATCTTTATAGTAGATGAATTTTATTCATTGGGGTATTTTTTTTGTTGTGATAAATTATTAAAATAATTTGATTGTTTTTTGTATTATTAAAACGTAACAATATATAACATGTGATATGTTTTTATTTAAAATTTTGAAATAAATTGATTTTTAGTTCATATTTTTTATATATTAAATATGTGGCTCACTTATAATTAAATAGCACTATATTTATCTATATAGTACTATAAGTATAGTTTCACCTTCGACAGGAATCGAACCTGTAATTAGCCTTTAGGAGAGGCTTGTTATATCCGTTTAACTACGAAGGTTTATTGTTATAGGTTTTTGTTTAATTATAACAACTATATTTTTTTAGAATATTCGTGTGTTATAGAGTTAATTTCAAATATATATTTGAAATTAACAAATTTATTATTGTTATTGTGTATATTTATAATAAATATATATTTATATTTGCGATATTAAAGATATTGCTTATATTTTTGTACATTGTGCACGTTGTCTAAGTAGGTGGTCCATCAAAACAATAGCAATCATAGCTTCAGCTATAGGAACTACTCTAATACCAATACAAGGATCATGCCGTCCTTTAATAAGGACTTGTGTTTCTTTATTTTCACATGTAATGGTTTTACCTGGAATTGCTATACTTGAGGTTGGTTTGACAGCTATATGTATAATTATTGGTTGTCCGTTACTAATACCTCCTAATATTCCTCCAGAATTATTACTTTGAAAGCCATTTAATGTTATTTCGTCTCTATGTTCGCTGCCAAGTTTAGTAATAACTGAAAATCCGTCTCCAATTTCTATGCCTTTTACTGCGTTAATACTCATTAACGCATGAGCTAAATCGGCATCAAGTCGATCGAATACGGGTTCGCCTAAACCGGTAGGTATATTGTCTGCTATTATTGTTATTTTAGCGCCAATAGAATTTCCAGATTTTTTTAAATTATTTATTAATTTATCTAATGCAGTTAATTGTTCGGAATCAGGACAAAAAAATGGGTTGTTATTTACTTGTTTCCAATCTTTTAAGGTACAGGTAATGTTACCCATTTGTGCTAAAAATCCACGAATATTTATTTTTTTTTGTTCAAAAAGATATTTTTTTGCGACGGCTCCTGCTGCGACACGTATTGCTGTTTCACGCGCTGAAGATCGACCTCCTCCTCGGTGATCTCTAAAACCATATTTTTTTTCATAAGTATAATCAGCATGACCAGGTCGGTATAGGTTTTTTATATTTTCATAATCTTGGGATCGTTGATCGGTATTGTTTATAATTAAACCTATGCTAGTACCTGTTGTTTTTCCATTAAAAACACCGGATAAAATTTTTACTATATCTAATTCTGATCGTTGACTGGTATAGGAGGAAGCTCCTGGTCGTCTACGATTTAGATCGTGTTGTAGATCTGTTTCTGTCAAAGAAAGACCTGGAGGTACTCCATCAATAATTCCACCTAGCGCAGATCCGTGAGATTCTCCAAAAGTTGTTACTCTAAAAAATTGTCCAATACTATTGCCAGCCATGGTAATTTCCTTAAATATTAGATATATAATTATTTTGAAAAGATAACAATTGTTTATAAGTTAACATAAATACACCATCTCCTCCATTAGTAAATTGTAACCAACGGAATGGTATGTGCGGATAATGTTTTATTAATGACATTTTAGTTGCTCCTACTTCGCATATGAAAACTCCATTTGTATTTAAATAGCCTATAACATTAATCAGAATTTTGTGAATTATTTGTAATTCATCGTTACCTGCAGATAAGGATACCACAGGTTCGTAATGGAATTCTTTTGGTAATTTATATATATCCGAATTGTTTACATAAGGGGGGTTGCTTATAATTAGATCGTATTTTAAATTTGGAATCTTGGTAAATAAGTCTGAATAAATAGGGATGACACGATCTTCTAGATTATATGACTTGATGTTGTATTCGGCTATTTTTAATGCATCTATGGAGATATCTATTGCATCTATTTCAGATTTTGGATAAATCATAGCGATTGCGACAGCAATACATCCACTGCCGGTGCCTAAATCAAGAATACGAGATGGTGAATAAGGTAATATATTGTGAAAATATGATGTAATTAGTTCTCCAATTGGTGAACGAGGAATAAATACTCGTTTATCTACATAAAATTCTAGACCACAAAACCATGCTTTATTAGTTAAATAAGGCGTAGGTATACGTTCATAAATGCGACGACGAATTAATTTTATTATATTTTTGCGTTCTTTGTAGGTGAGACGGGCTTGATATATTTCTGTTGGGATATTTATAGGTAAATGTAAACTAGGTAATATTAAATGTAATGTTTCATCCCAAAAATTATTAGTACCGTGTCCATAAAAAATTGAGCTAGCGTTAAATTGACTGCTACTCCAACGTAATATATCTAATATAGTATGTATTTCTGTTAATTTTTCCTTTGGTGTATTTTTCATAGGTTGTAATTTCCGTGATATTATCTGTAATATATAGTGTTTTTGAGTGTTATTATTTTGATGGTATAATGTAGTGTGAAGAGAAAATATTTAAATGGGCGATGTTTTTATGTTATGTCATAAATATATATTTAGACAGATTATTTTTGATAAAAATTGACATACTATGTATGTAATGTAATTAATTTTATTGTCAAATGATATATATAAATGATATTGATATGTTTTATATATGTTATTTTATAAAAATTTATGCACAATAATTTTTTTTAAATGATAATAAGTTTATGTATTTGTTTTTAATTAAATAGGAATTATTAGGAAATATGTTTCATATATGAAATTGTTTGAAATTGTGTTATATGAGCGTATTTAGTATATTTAAGCGTGATAATGAGTATTAATGTTAGAACAAATTTTGTTTTTTATTAGAAATTACAATTCTCTTGCTTGTATTTTTTAAATGTATTACGATTTTTTATTCAGTTTATATATTACATTATGCAATAATTTTATTATTTTTTAAATATTGTATTTGGATATAAAATTAATGATGTATCCAGTAAGTATTATATTATTACATTGTAATAATATATTCAGCTGATATTGGTATTGATTTCTTGATAATATAAAGTGTTACTTATGATTTAGTGATCATATATCATATGTGTATTTTTATTTGAAGAGTAGTAATATTTGAGTTTAATAACATGTTTCTATGGATTATTTACGTAAGTGCGTAATTGGTTTTGTATTATTAAGTTGTTTCCTTTATTAATAATTTTTCGCGTAATTAATATTGTGAGTGAATGTATTTAAGATGTAGCGCTACTTTGATACCACATAGAATATTATCATAATGATGATGAGGTATATTAAAAAAATGAAACGTGTTGTTATTACTGGTTTAGGGATTATATCAAGCATTGGAAATGATCAAAATGAAGTTTTGTTTGCTTTAAAAAATGGTAGATCTGGAGTGACTTTTTCTCAAGAATTAGAAGAATCTGGAATGCGTAGTCATATTTGGGGTAACGTTAAACTCAACACGGCAGGATTAATTGATCGTAAAATTGCTCGATTTATGAGCGATGCGTCTGTTTATACTTATTTATCTATGAAACAAGCAATAATAGATTCTGGATTATCTACGGATATGATTACCAGTGATCAGACAGGACTAATTGTTGGTTCTGGAGGGGGTTCTCCACGCAATCAAGTATCTGGATCTAATGGGATGAGATTGCGTGGTTTGAGAGGAGTGGGACCTTATATGGTGACTAAATCTATGGCTTCTGGTGTATCAGCGTGTTTAGCTACTTCTTTTAAAATTCGTGGAGTTAGCTATTCTATTAGTTCTGCTTGTGCTACATCTGCACATTGTATTGGAAATGCGGTCGAATTAATTCAATCAGGAAAACAATCTATTATTTTTGCTGGAGGAGGAGAAGAATTATGCTGGGAAATGGCTTGTGAGTTTGACGCAATGGGTGCGTTGTCTACGAAGTATAATATGACGCCAGAAAAAGCATCTCGTCCTTATGACATTAATCGTGATGGATTTGTAATTGCAGGAGGAGGTGGGATAGTTGTAATAGAAGAATTGACCCATGCTTTAGGTCGTGGAGCTCATATTTATGCAGAAGTTGTTGGGTATGGGGCTACATCTGACGGGTTTGATATGGTTGCCCCTTCTGGAGAGGGAGCAATCCGATGTATGAAAATGGCATTAAGAAATGTCAATAGTCCAATAGATTATCTTAATGTACATGGTACATCGACTCAAATAGGTGATATTAAGGAACTTTGGGCTATTCGTGAGACTTTTGGTGATCAACATCCTGCTTTTTCTTCTACTAAATCAATGACTGGTCATTCATTAGGTGCTGCTGGAGTACATGAAGTAATTTTTACTTTGTTAATGTTAGAACATAATTTTATTGCTCCAAGTATCAATGTTGATAGTTTAGATCCATATATAAAAAATATGAGACTCGTTATGAATAAATCTATATATTGTAAATTGACAACAGTTATGACTAATAGTTTTGGGTTTGGAGGAACGAATGCTACATTAGTTATGAGTAAATATCTTTAAATAATTGGGTGAAATTTTTAATTGTATCGTTGTTAGTATTATAAATGAATTGAGTTCATGTTATGTAATGGAATTAAATGTATTTAAATAGGTATTTTAACTTTTAATAGTTTAGAGATTGTTTCAATCTATAAAAGACTACAGTTGTTTTTTTACTGTGAATAACCGTTTGGTAACTATATGGTTATTACATATGTAGTTATTAATTAATGTGTTTTGTTTTATTTAAATAAAACTTAATTACTGTATTTTTAAAATACATATAAATAAATTATAATCGATTTTGATTATAATTTTTTTTGATTATATTTTTTTAACTTATAGATTATTGGATAATTATCGTGATGTATTTGGTATATTGTATAAGTTAAAATTTAAATAGTATATGTTATTTTAATTTTTGGAAATATTATGTCTAATTTTATTAGTGTGTGTAGAAATATCAGATCATATAAAATTAATCGTTTTATTTTGTATGTAGTAATTTATTTGGAGTATTAATTTGAAAATTTTAGTTGATAGGAATGTGCCTCATGTTTACACATTATTTGGTTTGCATAATAAAGTGGTAGTATATGAAGGGCGTTTAATTTCTGCTAAAGATGTAAAAAATGTAGATGTTTTGATAATACGTTCTGTAACAAAAGTTAATCATCTATTAATAGATAATAGTTCTATAAAATTTGTAGGTACTGTAACAGCTGGCGTTGATCATATTGATCAAAATTATTTAAAAAAG
The DNA here is from genome assembly GCF_059935855.1 of Candidatus Blochmannia sayi (nom. nud.). Lineage (NCBI taxonomy): Bacteria > Pseudomonadati > Pseudomonadota > Gammaproteobacteria > Enterobacterales > Enterobacteriaceae > Candidatus Blochmanniella > Candidatus Blochmannia sayi (nom. nud.). The sequence goes on along the minus strand of NZ_CP011796.1, from coordinate 614,208 downwards.
TGTGGAATTCATTTTGCTTATGCTCCAGGAAATAATGCTGTGGCGGTAGTAGAATATGTTTTTACCGCACTATTTTGGTTAGCGGAACGTGATAGATTTTTTTTGCGTGATAAAGTTATTGGAATTATTGGAGTAGGTAATATTGGAAGTTTATTGTGTCGAAGATTGCGTAATTTTGGAATACATACTTTGTTGTGTGATCCGCCTTTATCAGAAGTAAATACAAATAAATCTTGGGTATCTTTTGAAAAAATAGTTTCTGAAGCGGATATTTTAACTTTTCACACTCCTTTAAGTTATAACGGTGATTATCCTACATGGCATATGGTTGATCTTGACGTGTTAGAAGCATTACCTTCTAATCGTATTTTAATTAATACTTGTCGTGGTGCTGTAATAGATAATAGTGCTTTGTTAAAGGTTTTAGAAAAGGGTAAAAAATTAAATGTAGTGTTAGATGTATGGGAAACAGAACCAGAATTATCTTTACCTTTATTATCTTATGTTGATATAGGAACCGCGCATATTGCTGGGTATACACTTGAAAGTAAAATACGGGGTATTACTCAGATATATAGTGCATATTGTAATTTTTTTAATATTATTAATACAGTTAATTTATCTTTATTAAATCTTTCTGTTAATCGTTATATAAAAATACAACAAGAAATAGATGAAGTATTATTAAGTAAGTTGATTAAACGTATATATGATATAAGTTATGATGATCGAATATTAAGATGTTTTGCTTCCATGTCGGGAGGGTTTGATAATATACGTAGATATTATTTGAATCGTAGAGAATGGTCTGCGTTGTGTATAAAAACACACATAGATTCTAATAATGAGCTGTTGATTAATTTGGGATTTAGTGTGGTTTTATGTGAATAGTATTGTTGTGATATATGAGTGTATTTTTGAGTGTTATTTAAACGATTAATGTTCGTGTTACATTATCATGTATATATATGAATTATTTTGAATTTATTGTTTAGGTTGGATTAAATTTTTAATAGTATGAATGATTTTTTAATAGTTTATTTTATGTATTTTGATTTTTTGTATGTGATGTATTATGAGATATTAAGTATAATTAATTTTTTTATATAACAGGGATGAGAAAATTAAGTTATTTATATGATTAATTGTATGGTGTTATGTACATTGTAATAATATACGTTAATGTTTTATGATTTTTTTATGTCTAAAAGAACAGATAATGTATTGTTATGATTTATACTGATATTGCGTTTAAATTTAATTAGAATATTATTGTGTATTTGAGTTATTTATAGAGGTGTAGTGAATTAATTGTTATGTATAACATATGAGGGTTGTAATCAATGCGGGTTAGATGTCATTTAGTTTATTTACATGATTCACAAAAAGTGTTAGTAATGTAAGTCAAGATAGATTGTGTATATTATAAATGTGAAGATTATAGTTTTATGTTTAAATTAGCTTTAGGGATTGAATATAATGGTTCGTTATATTGTGGTTGGCAAAGACAAATAAATTTGCCTAGTATTCAGGCTTGTATAGAAGATGCCTTAATCAAAATAACTTCTGAGTCAGTACAAACATTTTGCGCGGGACGCACCGATTCTGGTGTACATGCTTTAGGACAAGTAATTCATTTTGAGACTTATTCTCAGCGTGCAAATCTTGTTTGGACATTAGGTGTTAATAGTTATTTACCATCAAGCATTTGCATACGTTGGGCTAAATTAGTAAGTAAGGATTTTCATGCTCGATTTAGTGCAATTTCCCGTCGTTACTGTTACGTTATTTATAATGGTTGTATAAGGTCCGCTTTGTTATTTAAAAAAGCTTGGCATTATAAAAAATATTTAGATATTAATAAAATGCGTTCTGCTGCTCAGTGTTTATTAGGGGAAAATGATTTTTCTTCGTTTCGTGCTTCGGGTTGTCAATCGTGTTCCACACGAAGAAAATTATATCATCTACGTATTATACGAAAAGGCCAATGTATTATAATAGACATTAAAGCTAATTCTTTTATGTACCGTATGGTGCGAAATATTGTAGGCAGTTTGGTACAGGTTGGTTGTGGAAAACGATCGGAAGCATGGATTTTAGAGTTGTTAAAAAATTGTAATAGATCATTAGCTGGTATAACAGCTCCAGCGAATGGTTTGTATTTGGTGGAAGTAAGATATCCTGAATATTTTTCTATTCCTTCTTCTTTTGTAGAAGAGTTTTTATTTACTATATAGGTTGTGTGTCTTGATGTTTTATATCACGAGATTGTAACTATTATTAATTTGTGTTGTATCAAAAAAAATGAATATAAATAAATTATAGTTTTTTAAGAAGTTGTTTGTTTTATTGATTAGTATTTAGTGATCATGTATTTTGTGTAGATGGTTTTTATATAATATAAATAAGGTGTTATTAATTTTTTTTTAGAAAAAAAATAGTGCTTGTTAAAGGAAATTTGAAAATTGAAAGGTTCACAATGAGTTGGATTGAGCGGATTCTTAATGAAAATACTATTATTCCAGCTCGAAAAATAAATATTCCAGAAGGAATATGGACGAAGTGTGAGAATTGTGGGCAATTGTTATACAAGAAAGAACTGGAGCGTAATTTAGAGGTGTGTCCTAAGTGTGATCATCATATGAAGATTTCAGCTAGGGTGCGTTTATTTTCTTTTTTAGATGAGAGCAGTGCGTTTGAATTAGGAAGTGAGTTAGAACCTAAAGATATTTTAAAATTTAAAGATTTAAAGAAATATAAAGATCGTTTAATTTCAGCGCAAAAAGCAACTAAAGAGAAAGATGCATTGGTAGTTATGCAAGGGACTTTATATGGTATGAAGATTGTTGCTGCATCTTTTGAATTTTCCTTTATTGGTGGTTCAATGTCTTCTGTGGTAGGATCTCGTTTTGTATGTGCGGTAAATCAAGCTTTGAAAATTAGATGTCCATTAGTGTGTTTTTCTGCAAGTGGCGGGGCTCGTATGCAAGAAGCTCTTATATCTTTAATGCAAATGGCAAGAACTAGTGCTGCGTTGGCTAATTTATATGCTCAATGCTTACCATATATTTCTGTGTTAACCAATCCTACTATGGGAGGAGTATCTGCCAGTTTAGCTATGTTAGGTGATTTGAATATTGCTGAACCAAAAGCACTGATAGGATTCGCTGGTCCTAGAGTTATTGAGCAAACAGTTCGGGAAAAGTTACCGTCAGGATTTCAACGTAGTGAATTTCTGTTGGAAAGAGGTGTGGTTGATTTGATTGTACGCAGACCAGATTTGCGATTTAAAATAGCAGGATTATTAGCGAAATTAACGCAAAGACCCATACCAAAATAGTAATAACTCAATTATTGTTTTTGGTAAGTATTTGCTTTATTTATTAAAATTGTATTTATATATTTAATATATAATTGAAGTATAATAAGATATGAATAAGATTTTATCTGTTCCTACTACGCAATCATCGTTATCAGAATGGTTGTATTATATTAAACATTTAAATCAAATATCTATTGATCTAAATCTTGATAGAGTACGAGAGATAGCTATTAATTTGGATCTAATACATCCTGCAGCATATGTTATATTGGTGGGTGGTACGAATGGTAAGGGTACCACATGTTGTGTGTTAGAATCTATTTTATTAAATGATAATAATACAGTTGGTTTATATACTTCACCTCATTTACTTAAGTATAATGAGCGGATTCGTGTTTGTGGAAAAGAATTACCGGATAGAGTGCATATTGAGGCTATGTCTGTTATAGACAATGTTCGTAATTATATTGCATTAACTTATTTTGAATTTATTACTCTGTCTGCTTTGTATATATTTAAACAAGCGAAATTAGATGTAGTGATTCTTGAAGTTGGATTAGGTGGCCGATTGGATGCTACAAATATTGTAGATTCTGATATTTCTGTCATTACTAATATTGCAATAGATCATACTGATTTTTTAGGTGTGAGCCGTGATATGATTGCGCAAGAAAAGTCGGGTATTTTTCGTTGTAATAAATTAGCAGTAATTGGTGAAAGTAGTTATCCAATAATTATAGATAAAATAGCGGAACGTTGTGGAACAATATTGTTTGTACGTGGTCGCGATTGGAATTTTAGTGTTTATGAAGATAAATGGTTATGGAGGAAGCACTCTAATTATGGCAGTTTGTCTCTGTATGATTTACCGTTACCTATAATTCCATTGGAAAATGCTGCTACTGCATTGAGTGTGTTGCATTGTTTACCTTTTTCTGTTACTCGATCAGCTATATGTTATGGATTACGAGTCGCTACTTTGCCAGGGCGTTTTCAAAGAGTATCTAATAGACCACTTGTAATATTAGATGTAGGACATAATCCTCATGCTGCTGGGTTTTTAGCTAAGCAATTAGCTACGATTTTTACAGAAAGAGTAGGTAGTATACGAGCAGTGCTAGGAATGCTAAAAAATAAGGATATTCAAGGTACTATACGTTGCTTGAGTCATTTAGTTCATATTTGGTACTGTTCTAATTTAAATACGCCGCGTTCTGCGAGTTCTGTAGAGTTATCTTTTGCTTGTCTCATGAATAATACTAATAATGTTAATAATGTTTGGCAATTCGATAATATATTGGATGCTTGGAATAAAGCTATATCAGATGCTACGTGTAGTGATTGTGTTTTGGTATTTGGATCGTTTTATGCGATAGAACCAATTATGAGAAAGATAATCAATGATCATTAATATAATTTTTGTTGATATACGTAACAGTAAGTATAAGTATAATGATATATTAGTGATTGTTTTTGATGATTTGTATGAATTTTTTGTAAAGGAAATAAAGAAATTAAAAGAATGTTTTAGTAAGTGTTAAATATTGTAATTATAGTGAGATATAAATCGTATGTATTTAATAGATATAAATGGATACATATTAATAACAAAAAATTTAAAAGATTTATTTTATATAATTTCGTAGTTATATTTTTAAAAAAGTATAGCAACTTTATAAGTATTAGAATAATAGGTGATATTCATTTTTTAATTAATTTCATTAAATTCGGTGATTATGACAGGATAAGACTTTTGTTATAAAACTAAATTTTTTCATAGAATTGTATTATAAGTATCAATGGATTGGTTATTTGTAGCGATACAATTCATTTTTTTGTATTATAAAATATTTATAATTCTATATATAGAGAATTTATATATTTTTATTTTAATGTATTTTAAAAAAAAGTATCAAAATAATAGATATAAATATATTTTTATCTTAAATTTCAAAGAAAATAATAATAGAGCGCGTGTATTTTGTGTTAGTGGTTAGATTATGTAGTTTAATGTTAATTTGAGTATTTTATAACAAAAGAAGGTGAATAATTTGTATAATATTCATTATTGCGGTCTAATAGTGTTTATAGTTGGTGTTTTATTTTTATGTATGTTTATGTTGTTTTGTGGATGTTTTTTTGGAGGACGTTCTAATTCGCGCTTTAAGAATACACCATTTGAATCAGGAGTGGATTCTGTAGGGGATGCTAGAATAAGATTTTCTATTAAATTTTATTTAATTGCAATGGCTTTTGTAATTTTTGATGTGGAGGGGATATATGTATATATTTGGGCTATATCTATGCGAGACGTAGGTTGGATAGGTTTTTTTGAAATTTTTATTTTTATTTTTGTATTGTTAGTAGGCTTAATATATTTAATAAGAATTGGCGTATTAAATTGGTCAAAACATCATTGAAACAATGTTTCATTGTAAAAATTATTTTAATTTATATATTTCGAGATTTTAAAAAAAAGTGATAAAAGGAATAGATATGAAATATACTTTAACAACAGCTCGCGTAGACAATGATGAAAATGATCAATATCCTCTTCAAGAAAAAAAGGTTGTGTCAGATCCTTTAGAAAAGAATGTTCAACGAAATGTTTGGTTTGGAAAATTAAATGTAATATTACATAAAATTGTTAATTGGGGGCGAAGTAACTCTTTATGGCCTTATAATTTTGGATTATCTTGTTGTTATGTCGAAATGGCTACTGCATTTACTGCAGTACATGATGTAGCTCGATTTGGATCAGAAGTGTTGCGCGCCTCTCCTCGTCAAGCAGATTTTATGGTAATAGCAGGTACTCCGTTTATTAAAATGGTCCCAGTAATACAACGGTTATATGATCAAATGTTAGAACCTAAATGGGTGATTTCTATGGGAGCTTGTGCTAATTCTGGTGGTATGTATGATATTTATTCGGTGGTTCAAGGAGTAGATAAATTTCTGCCGGTAGATATCTATATTCCTGGATGCCCACCTAGACCTGAAGCATATATTCAAGCGTTATTGTTATTGAAGAAATCCATTAATGAGGAGCGACGTCCATTATCTTGGGTATTAGGAGAGCAAGGAATATATCGTAAAAATATGCAATCAGAGCGTCAACGTAAAAGTAAGACTCGTATTTCGGAAACTGTTTTATTTTCTCCAGATAAAGTGTTGTGACGTACATCTAAAATAAGAAACATGATGAGTTGTAATGAGAAAGTGTAAGACTGTGTTATTTTTATGATTATAATTGTTAGTTGGTAGGTATTATGTGTAATAAATCTACGGAGGGGTTGGTTAAAAATAAAAATCCGATATTAAAGGATTTATTTTGTGCCTTCAGTTCTAGTGTTTTTGTATTACAATCTTCTCATACTGGAACTTTAATAATTTGGATACAACGTGAAAAACTTATTCCAGTATTAAAGTTTTTAAAAACAACATCAAAACCTTATATTATGTTGTATGATTTGCATGGTATAGATGAAAGATTACGTGTGAATCGATCAGGATTACCAAAATCAGATTTTACAGTATTTTATCATTTAATTTCTATATCACGTAATGATGATATAATTATAAAGGTCCCCTTGCTGGAAAAATCTTTATTTGTTCCCACAATAGTATCTGTATTTGTAAATGCGAATTGGTATGAGCGAGAAACTTGGGAGATGTTTGGTATACATTTTGATAATCATCCTAATTTGACACGTATTCTGATGCCTAAGAGTTGGAATGGGCATCCATTACGAAAAGAATACCCAGCTCGGGCTACTGAATTTTATCCTTTTACTTTGACTAAACAAAAAGAAGATTTAGCAATGGAGGATTTATTATTTAAACCAGAAGAATGGGGGATGCGGAGACATACAAAACATGAAAAGTTTATGTTTCTTAATTTAGGACCTAATCACCCATCAGTGCATGGAGTGTTTCGTATTATTTTGCAATTAAGTGGAGAAGAAATTGTAGATTGTGTTCCGGATATTGGTTACCATCATCGAGGCGCTGAAAAGATGGGGGAAAGACAGTCTTGGCATAGTTATATTCCTTATACTGATCGTATTGAATATTTGGGGGGATGTATAAATGAAATGCCTTATATATTGGCTGTTGAAAAACTTGCTGGAATTATCGTACCAGACAAAGTAAAAGTTATTCGTGTTATGTTATCTGAATTATTTAGGATAAATAGTCATTTATTGTATATTAGTACTTATTTACAAGATGTAGGAGCTATGACTCCAGTGTTTTTAGCGTTTACTGATAGGCAGAAAATTTATGATGTTATTGAAGCAATTACTGGATCTCGTATGCATCCGGCATGGTTTCGTATTGGAGGAGTCGCTAGTGATTTGCCTAAAGGTTGGGATTATTTGTTGAGAAAGTGTTTAGATTGGATACCAGGTCGTATTTCTTTTTATGTAAAATCAGTATTAAAAAATAGTATATTAAAAAACCGCGCTTGTGGTGTTGGCGCTTATAATGTTAAAGATGCATTAGATTGGGGTGTGACTGGAACTGGATTACGTGCTACTGGTGTTGCATTTGATGTACGTAGGTCTCGTCCTTATTCTGGTTATGAAAATTTTGATTTTGAGATACCAATAGGAAATGGAATTAGTGATTCTTATAATCGAGTAATGTTAAAAGTAGAAGAAGTGTATCAAAGTGTGCGTATTTTAGAACAATGTTTACAGAATATGCCAATAGGATCATTTAAAGCAGATCATCCTTTAACCACTCCTCCTATAAAAGAATACGTTTTACAGCATATTGAAACTCTTGTCACTCATTTTCTTCAAGTGTCTTGGGGTCCCGTTCTTCCGGCTAATGAGTCTTTTCAAATGATTGAAGCTACCAAAGGAATTAATAGTTATTATTTAATCAGCGATGGAAATACTATGAGTTATCGTACACGTATTCGTACTCCTAGTTTTCCTCATTTACAGCAAATTCCGTATGTTATTCGTGGTAGTTTAATATCAGATTTAATTGTATATTTAGGTAGTATTGATTTTGTTATGTCTGACGTAGATCGTTGATACATGAGTCAGGTGGAGGAGTAGTTATATGTGTAAAATTAAAACTGATGTTGATAACAATATGCCTATTGATTTAAGTGATAACGATGTTTTTAGTTTAAGTCGAGAAGAATCTAATGCTATCCGAAAAGAATGCGCGCATTATGAAGATATACGTGCTGTTTCTATCGAGTCATTAAAAATTATTCAAGAAAGCCGTGGATGGGTGTCAGACCGGGCGATTACATTGATCGCTAAAATATTAAATATTTCTGTTGCTGATGTAGAGGGATTGGCGACATTTTATAATCAAATTTTTCGTCAGCCAGTAGGCCGCCACATAATTCGGTATTGTGATAGTATAGTATGTTATCTTGTTGGGTGCAAAGAAATTCACAAAACTTTGATACATACATTAAATATTACATTAGGTAATACAACTCCAGATAATCGTTTCACTTTGTTACCTACTTGTTGTTTGGGTGCTTGCAATAAAGCTCCAGTTATGATGATCAATAAAGATATTTATGTTAGTGTAGCTCCAGAAATGATTCAAAAATTCTTAGGACGTTATTTATGAATAATATTTGTAGTTCTAATCCAGAGAATAACCCGCTTACGTGGAGAATGCGTTGCGACGGAAATCCAGTATGGTTAAGTGAATATCAATCTAAAAATGGATATGTAGCTATGCATAAAGCGATAACTCGAATGTCTCCAGAAGAGATTATTGAATTAGTTAAACATTCCGGTTTGAGAGGTCGTGGTGGGGGAGGATTTTTTACTGGAGTAAAATGGTCTATGATGTCTCAAAATAAGTTGAGTGGTTTTCGTTATTTGGTGTGTAATGCAGATGAAATGGAACCGGGGACTTATAAAGACAGATTTTTGATGGAACGATTACCTCATTTATTGCTAGAAGGTATATTGATTGCGAGTTATGCTCTAGGAGTGTCACGAGCGTATATTTTTTTACGATATGAATATATGGTTGCGGCTGAATATTTGACTCGTGCTATTAATGAAATCAAATCGATTGGATTAATAGGGAAAAATATTTTGGGTAGTGGATTTGATTTGGAAGTTTTTTTGCATACAGGAGCTGGAAGATATATTTGTGGGGAAGAAACAGCACTGATTAATGCTTTAGAAGGGCGCCGAGCAGTACCACGTGCTAAACCACCATTTCCTAGTCATGTAGGATTATGGGGTAAACCTACATGTATTAATAATGTTGAAACATTATGTAATATTCCAGGAATTATTGAACATGGAGTAACTTGGTATAGGGGTATTTCTTCTGAAAAAAGTAATGATTCAGGTACAAAATTGATGGGTTGTTCTGGGAGAGTAAAAAATCCAGGAATTTGGGAATTACCTTTCGGTATTACTGCTAGAGAAATTTTAGAAGATTATGCGAAAGGTATGTGTATTGGTTTTGTTTTAAAAGCCTGGCAACCTGGAGGTGTAAGTACAGATTTTTTAACACAAGATCATTTGGATACACCTATGGATTTTAATAATATTGTTGAATCCGGAAGTCGATTTGGTACTGGGATGGTGATTGTAGTAGATCATACTGTAAATATGGTTTCTGTATTACGTAATATAGAAGAGTTTTTTTCGCGAGAATCTTGTGGTTGGTGTACCCCATGTAGGGATGGTTTACCATGGATCGTAAAATTATTAATTTCTTTAGAAAATAAAGATGGGAGATTTGGAGATATAGAAGTATTAGAGAGATTGTGTCGTTCGCTTGGACCTGGCAGAACTTTTTGTGCTCATGCTCCAGGTGCTATAGCGCCTTTAAGAAGTGCTTTAAAGTATTTTCGAAATGAATTTGAATTAGGTATTGCTAAATTTTGTAAACGAGAAGAAACTAGAATTAGTTGCATACAAATTAGTTAATATTTTATAAATAAAATGAATTGGTTGTACAAACAATCGTATTGTTGAGCGTTATATATTGAGTATTTCTTGAGAGAATTTTAAGGTAATAAATAAAGAAATAAATTGGAATATTAAAATGATGGTTTCTATTTACATAGAAGGAAATAAGTACACAGTAGAAGATTCAAGAAATGTATTGGACGTGTGTTTGTCTTTTGGATTTGACATTCCTTATTTTTGTTGGCATCCGGCTTTAGGTAGTATTGGATCTTGTAGACAGTGTGCAGTCAAACAATATCGTAATGGTAGTAATATGCACGACGATACTGCAGGTAATTTAGTGATGTCTTGCATGACACCAGTATCAGATGGTGATTTTATTGTTGTTTCTGATGATGAAATAGAAGAATTTAGAAAGACTGTATTAGAGTTATTGATGATTAATCATCCTCATGATTGTCCGGTATGCGAAGAAGGAGGGCATTGTCATCTTCAGGATATGACAGTAATGGTTGGTCAAACGTATCGTCGTTATAGATTTACTAAACGTACTCATTATAATCAATATTTGGGGCCGTTTATTGCTCATGAAATGAATAGATGTATTACTTGTTATCGTTGTGTACGATATTATAATGATTACGCTGATGGTAATGATTTAGGTGTTTTTGGAGTACATGATAATGTTTATTTTGGACGAGTTAAAGATGGGATGTTGCAGAGTGAGTTTTCTGGTAATTTAATAGAAATATGCCCCACCGGTGTTTTTACTGATAAAACTCAGTCACAAAATTATGCTCGTAAGTGGGATATGATTTTTGCGCCTAGTATTTGTCACCAGTGTAGTATCGGGTGTAATATTATTTTAGGTGAGCGTTACGGAAAGTTGTGTCAGGTTGAAAATCGTTATAATGGTAATATTAATGGTTATTTTTTATGTGACCGTGGTCGATTTGGTTGTGATTATATCAATCTTAGTAATAGACCTAAGAATCCGTTACGAAGAAATGATGATGATAATAGTTGGGTTTCTATTGATGCAAAGACAGCAATACAAGAAGCTTCTAGAGCATTGAAATACAATTGTAATAAGATTATTGGTATCGGATCTCCTCGGGCTAGTATTGAAAGTAATTTTGCTTTGAGAAATTTGGTAGGACCAGATAATTTTTATACCGGAGTTAATAGTCTTGAACAAGAGCGATTATCATTAATATTTAAGATACTATGCAATAGTGGAATTTATGTTCCTTCGCTACGTGAAATAGAGAGTTATGATGCGATTTTAATATTAGGAGAAGATTTAACTCAAACTGGAGCTCGGGTAGCGCTGTCAGTACGTCAAGCTGCTAAAGGGAAGGCGCGTAAACAATCAAAATCTCAAGGAATTTTTGATTGGCAGTCTGCAGCTGTTATAAATAGTTCTCAGAGTGTTAGGCATCCTATTTTGATAACTGGTATTGATAGAACAAAATTAGATGATATTGCTGTATTAACATATTATGATTCGGTACAAAATCAAGCTCGGTTTGGTTTTGCCATTGCTCATGCTTTAGACAATAGCGCTCCTGAAGTAAAGGATTTTGATCATAAACTGAGTGATAAATTAGATATAGCCGTTCAAAGATTAACAGAAGCACGTAAGCCATTGATTATTTCTGGAAGTAATGCAGGTAGTAAGGAATTGATTGCTGCAGCAGCAAATATTGCTCGTGCTTTGAAAAATCGCGGTAGTGAGGTTGGTATTACTTTTATAGTAAGCGACGTAAATAGTATGGGTTTAGTAATGTTAGATAATAAAAGTCTTGATGATGCTCTTGTAAATATTTGTTGTGATAATAGTAGTAGTAATCTTTCTGTTGGTTTAATTGTATTGGAAAATGACTTGTACCGTCATGCGAGAGCTACTCAAATTGATGCGGCTTTGAATAAAGTAAATTATTTAATTATATTGGATCATCAATATAATTTATTACAAAAGAAAGCAAATTTGATCTTATCAGCGTCTAGTTTTGTTGAAAGTAATGGAACAGTAGTTAATTATGAGGGACGTGCGCAAAGATTTTTTTGTTTATATAAGTTAGAAAATTATGAGAGAAACGCAATAATTTTAGAAAGTTGGAAGTGGTTGTATTTGATACGTGATGCTTATTTAAATTATACTAGAGGAGAATCTATATGCCTTGATCATGTTATAGATGCTATTATTGATTGTTTTCCAGAATTAATTGGGATTAAGCAAGCATCACCAGATGCGTCTTTTCGTGTGCATGGACAGAAATTAGCCCGTGCTCCACATCGTTACAGTGGACGAACAGCGATACATGCTAATGTTAATATACATGAACCTTATATATCACAGGATGATGATACGATGTTCGATTTTTCTATGGAAGGCAGTCATGATGTGCAATCTCCGCATAAACAGGTAGCATTTGCCTGGGCGCCAGGATGGAATTCTATACAAGCTTGGAATAAATTTCAAGATAAAGTAGGTGGACATTTACGTTCTGGAGATCCAGGAATACGTTTGTTGTGTATTGATAATAATAAATTAAAATTGAATTGGTTTAACACAATACCTGAATCTTTTAAGATTATTAAAAGTATTAATAAGTGGTTGATAGCGCCTTATTGGCATTTATTTGGAAGTGATGAAACTTCTCAGCAATCTAAATGTATTCAAAATTGTATGCCGAATTCTTATGTTATGCTTAACAAATGCGATGCATATCAACTGGAAGTAAAGGAAGATATGTTGTTGAGATTTACATGTGCTGATCAAATTTTGTGTTTACCTATAAAATTTAGTACTAATCTTCCTGTAGGTCATATTGGATTACCTGTAGGGTTTCCAAATATTCCTGTATTTTTATCTGGTATGTACGCTCAAGATGTTCAAGGGGTACTATTGTGATTTCTTGTTTTTCGGGAAGTACAGAACATTGTATTTGTATTATCATACGTGCAGTGGTTGTTTTGTTAACAGTAGTAGCTTGTGGAGCGTATATGAGTTTTTTGGAACGTAGGTTATTGGCATTGTTTCAAAATCGTTATGGTCCTAATCGGGTAGGTTGGAATGGTTCTTTGCAATTATTAGCTGATTTAATTAAAATTGCATTTAAAGAAGATTGGATTCCTCCATTTTCTGATCGTGTTATATTTGTTTTAGCTCCAGTGATAGCTTTCATCATATCATTAATAAATATATTAATTATTCCTTTTACTCCTACATGGGTGATATGGGATTCTGATATTGGTGTTTTATTTTTTATTATGATATCAGGTTTAACAGTTTATTCGGTATTACTTGCGGGTTGGGCAAGTAATAATAAATATGCTTTAATTGGAGCTGTTCGCGCTGTAGCTCAAACACTTAGTTATGAAATATTTTTAGGATTATCTATAATGGGTGTGGTTGTTAAATCTGGGTCGTTTAATTTAAAAAATATAATTGAAGATCAATTATATTTGTGGAATGTGATACCTCAATTTTTAGGGTTTGTTACTTTTTTTTTAGCAGGCATGGCTTTGTGTCATAGACATCCGTTTGACCAACCAGAATCAGAACAAGAGTTATCTGATGGTTATCATGTTGAATATTCGGGTATGAAATTTAGTTTATTTTTTATTTCTGAATATATTAATATGATTGTAGTTTCATCATTAGTTGTAATATTATTTTTTGGGGGTTGGCATGGACCGTGGTTTCCTCCTTTTGTGTGGTTTGTTTGTAAAACTTTTTTGTTTTTAGTATTATTTGTATTAATACGTGCGGCGTTACCGCGTCCGCGTTATGATCAAATTATGTTGATAGGTTGGAAATTTTTTTTGCCTGTTACGTTGTTTAATTTATTGGGTACAGCTGTTGTTATTTTAATGTAATTATTAGATTAGGTTAAGCGCTCTATTATGATAAAGTTAAAAATTTTTTTTATAGGTATTGCATCTATACTACGTAGTATCTGGATGATAGGATTGCAAATATTTAGTAAACGTGAAACACAAATGTATCCTGATGTTTCATGTGCCTTATCGCCTAGGTATCGTGGTCGTATTGTATTGACTCGAGATTCATCAGGTCAAGAGCGTTGTGTGGCATGTAATTTGTGTGCTGTAGTTTGTCCGGTAGGGTGTATTTCTTTAAAGAAAGGAGAATCTGATGATGGACGATGGTATCCAGAGTTTTTTAGGATTAATTTTTCTAGGTGTATTTTTTGCGGTATGTGTGAAGAGGCTTGTCCGACTGCGGCTATTCAGTTAACTTCTGATTTTGAAATGAGTGACTTTAAAAGGAGTGATTTGGTATATGAGAAATCTGATTTATTAATATCAGGTCCCGGAAAATATATGGAATATGATTTTTATAAATTTTCTGGTAAAGAAGTTTTGGATAAAAGGAAAGGAGATGCAAAAAATGAAGTAAAACCCATAAATATAAAAAATATATTACCTTGATTTTTATAATTAAAGCTGAAGAATGGAGAAATGTTTGATGGTATTATTCTATATTTCTGGAACTATAGCAATATTATCTACAGTTTTTTCTATATTGCATCATCATCCGGTACGTGCTTTATTATATTTAATAATTTCGTTTTTATCTATATCATGTAGTTTTTTTTGTTTAGGAGCATCTTTTGCTGGTGCTTCAGAAATTATTGTTTATGCTGGTGCTATTATGATTTTATTTATATTCGTAGTAATGATGATGAATACAAAAACTATTATGTCTATTAGCAGCGTTCAACAAGAGAATATATTTTTAAATCCTATATTGTGTTGTGGTGTTATTTTATTGGTAAGTGTCTTATCTATTATTTTACTGTATGTTTCTTTTGAATCAAAAGATCATTTTATAATAGATATCAATAAATCAGCAATTAATTCTAGACAGGTCGGCATTACATTATTTGGGCCATACATATTAGTAGTGGAATTAGCATCATTTTTATTGTTAAGCGCATTAATTTCTGTATTTCATTTAGCTCAAGAGCGTAAGTTATTTGATGCTGGTCGTGTTGTTTCTGATCAATCTCAAGAACACAAAATATGATTCCTTTATCACATGGTTTGAGTTTATCTATAATTTTATTTATATTAGGATTAATAGGTGTAATCATCAGACGTGATTTGTTATTTATTTTATTGGGATTGGAAATTATGATTAACGCTGCTGCTTCAGCGTTTGTAATAGTAGGGTCTTATTGGGTCCAATCCGATGGACAGATCATGTATATATTAGTAGTTACTTTAGCTGCTTCTGAGTCTGCGATTTCTTTAGCATTGTTGTTTCAATTGTATCGTCGTTATTGCACATTGAATATTAATAATATTAGCGAGATGCGTGAATGAATTTGCTTGTTTTGGCTATATTTTTCCCATTCTTAGGGTTTGTTACATTAGCTATGTCTCAAGGGAAATGGACGGAAAATAATTCTGCTATAATAGGAGTAGGTTCAGTAGGTATTTCAGTATTAGTTACTATTTATGTAGTATTTGATTGTTATTATAGCTTTAATAATCTTGCTACTTTCGTATTTATTCAAGAACTTTGGACATGGTTTTCTATTAATACTTTATGCATTACTGTAGCGCTTAGATTAGATGGATTATCTGCAATAATGTTGTTGGTTGTTATTGGAGTTGGATTTATTATTCATTTATATGCTGCTTGGTATATGAGAGGGTGTGAAGGGTATTCTCGTTTTTTTGCTTATACTAATTTGTTTATGGCAAATATGATCCTTTTGGTTTTATCGGACAATTTATTATTAATGTATTTTGGGTGGGAAGGCGTAGGTTTATGTAGTTACTTATTAATTGGATTTTATTTTTTTGATACTAAGAATGGATTTGCTGCTTTAAAAGCGTTTATTATAACTCGTTTTGGGGATATATGTTTAATATATGCATTGTTTATGATCTATAATCAATACCATACTTTAAGTTTTAGCGAATTGCTAATATTAGATTTAAAAAGTTCGTCTTTTTATGCATCTGATAATATCAAATGGATATCTTTTATGTTACTTATTGGAGCGATAGGTAAATCGGCTCAATTACCTTTGCAGACTTGGCTAATCAGTGCTATGGTTGGTCCAACTCCAGTATCAGCATTGATTCATGCAGCCACTATGGTAACTTCTGGCGTATATTTAATAGTTCGTATGAATAATTTTTTTGTGATGACTCCTAGTGTGCTATATTTGGTTGGTATTATAGGTTCGTTTACTGTCGTATTATTTAGTTGTTCAGCGCTATTACAAAGTAATATTAAAAAAATTTTAGCATATTCTACTATAAGTCAAATAGGATATATGTTTTTAGCGCTTGGAGGAAAACATTGGTATGCAGCTATGTGGCATTTGGTGACACATGCTTTTTTTAAAGCTTTATTGTTTTTAGCTGCTGGTTCATTAATTTATGTTTGTAGAAATGAGCAAAATATTTTAAAAATGGGAGGATTATATAAATCTGTACCTTTAATATATGTTTGTTTTTTAATAGGTGGAGCATCATTATCTGGGGTTCCTATAATTACTGCTGGTGCTTATTCAAAAGAAATGATTATGTTGAAAACTTTATTTAATCATGATTATTTTTTCTTTTTTTCAGGATTGATAGGAATGTTGCTGACTCCTATTTATACGTTTCGTATGATTTTTATTATATTTCATGGTCAGAATAAAATTCAACCACGCGCGTGTAATACAATTATTCAAAATTTTTCTTTAATTATGTTATTGTTGTTATCTACGTTTATTGGGGGGTGGATAAAATTACCTTTATTAGCAGACACTGTTATAGATATGAATATTAATGAAAAGTGTAATTATAGTCGAATATATTTTGAAGTAATATTCGGATTTTTAGTGGTTTTTGGCATATGGCTTGCGTCAGTTTATTGGTTAAATTTTTTACCTGAGGATAACAGAAAAATGGTTCGAGCTCGTGTTGCAGAGAAGATAGAACGATACACAATGTTATTGTGCTATTATGGATGGGGTTTTGATTGGCTATATGGATTAATATTTGTAAGACCATATTTATTTATAACTAGAAAAATATTTTATTCTGATCCAATGAATGTAATTACAGATATTACTGGATCATTATTATCTTGGGTAAGGAGTGGTTTGGTATTTAGCGAAAATGGAAAAATAAGTTGGTATATAGTATCTATGAGTATAGGAGCAGTAATTATATTAACTATTATATTAATTCATGATTGTATGTAGGTTAATGCGGATGTTATTTGTTTATATGTCAAAGTGTACAGAATTTTTGGTTGGTTTATGTTAGAGGGAAAACAATAAAAAAGCATGTTATTACTTATTTTAGTACTTGTTCCGTTTATTTTTGGTTTGTTATGTTGGCAATTAGAACGTATTAGCGTTTGGATACCTCGTTGGATTGCTTTGTGTGGTATGAGTATAACTTTAATTATTGCTTTATTTTTATGGAAAAATGAATGTTATTATAGTATGTCGGATATGCTAAGGGAGAGTGCGTTTCCTCAATGGCAATTAGAATATGTGCATGATTGGATTCCAAGATTTGGAATTTGTTTTCATTTGGCGTTAGATGGATTTTCTTTGTTAATGGTAGTGTTATCTGGTGTTTTAGGATGTATGGCAGTATTGTGTTCTTGGTGTGAAATTCGGAGTAATCAAGGTATTTTTTATTTTAATTTATTATGGATTCTAAGTGGATCAATTGGTGTTTTTTTGTCTGTTGATATGTTTTTGTTTTTCTTTTTCTGGGAAATGATGCTTGTTCCAATGTATTTTTTAATATCCTTGTGGGGGCATGTAGGGGTAAATAGAAGTATTCGTATTAACACTGCTACTAAGTTTTTTGTTTATACTCAATTTAGTGGATTATTTATGTTAATTTCTATTATTACTTTTGTTTCTATAAATTATAATATTAATGGAGTATGGTCTTTTAGTTATGAAGATTTATTAAAAATAAGGTTACCAGTAAATATGGAATACTTTTTGATGCTGGGTTTTTTTTTAGCTTTTGCAGTAAAAATGCCAATTGTTCCGTTTCATACTTGGTTACCGGATGTTCATAGTCACTCTCCCACTGCTGGTTCAGTAGATTTAGTTGGGGTTTTATTGAAAACAGCGGTTTATGGGTTTTTTCGGTTTAGTATTCCATTGTTTCCTTGTGCTTCCAAAAATTTTGCTCCGATTGCTATGTGTTTAGGTATATTGAATATTTTTTATGGAGCTTGTATGGCATTTGCTCAAACTGATGTAAAGCGTTCGATAGCATATATTAGTATATCGCACATGGGATTCATATTAATAGCGATTTTTAGTGGTAATCAATTATCATATCAAGGTGCTGTAATACAAATTCTTTCTTATAGTTTATCTGTTTCTGGAATGTTTATACTTTGTGGTCAGTTGTACGAACGATTATATACCAGAGATATGCGTTTAATGGGTGGGTTATGGGATCGTATAAATTTAATTCCTGCTTTTTCTTTGTGTTTTATGGTAGCGATACTTGGATTACCGGGTACTGGAAATTTCATCGGAGAAGTAACTATTTTACTTGGTAACTTTCAAGTAGCACCTATTATTACAATGATAGCGTGTTTCGGGATAATATTTTCATCAATTTATTCTCTTGTTTTAATGCAACGTATATATTATGGGCCGGTAGTAACTTCAACTCTTGGTAGTGATGTATTATTAAAAAATATGACACTACGAGAAAAATGTATTAATATAATATTATTATCATTTATTTTTGTGCTTGGTTTTTTTCCGCAATGTATTTTAGATACTTCGTATGTAACTATGAAAAACATTTGTATTTGGTTAAAAGAATATAATTGTTCCGTGTGATTATGTAATAACAAACATAATAAAATAGCAATTAATTATGATAATCTCTCATGTACAAATAATTGTATTATTACCTGTGTTAATTATTGGTGTAACAATAATTATTATTATGTTATCTATTGCATATTGTCGTAATTTATTTTTACATACTATATTAACGACACTTGGATTGATTTTAGCGATTGCGTCTCTTAGCGCGGTGTGGCATCAGAGTGATCGAGATGTTTTTCAATTAATGTGTATTGATAATTTTGCTATATTATATATAACATTGATGTTAGTTTCTAGTTTGGCGAGTACTGTATTATCTTATTATTGGTTATTGAGCTATCCAAGTCATCGTGATGAATTTTATTTATTGCTACTTATTTCCAGTATTGGTGGCATTTTATTAGCAACGACAAATCATTTAGTTATATTGTTTTTGGGTATGGAATTAATTTCGTTGCCATTATTTGGGTTAATAGGCTATTCTTTTTTTCAAAAGTTTTCTTTAGAAGCGAGTATTAAATATACTATATTATCTGGAGTATCTTCATCATTTATATTATTTGGGATAGCTCTAGTATATGCTGAAACTGGATGTTTATCTTTTACTAATATTAATAATGCATTACTAAATCTACATAGTGTTACATTGCATGAACCTATGTTAATGATAATGATTGGATTAGGAATGATGATGGTCGGGTTTGGGTTTAAATTATCTTTGGTTCCGTTTCATTTATGGACTTCTGATGTGTATCAGGGCGCGCCGTCTTCAGTGTCATTGTATCTTACAACTACTAATAAAGTAGCCATAATATCAGCATTAATACGATTATTTATGGTATTTCCTGAGCAGTATCATAAAGTATTTTATATATTTTTGTCAGGGGTTGCGTGTTGTTCAATGTTGTTTGGAAATTTAATGGCTATTAAACAAAACAATATTAAAAGGATTTTAGCTTATTCTTCTATTGCGCATACGGGTTATATCTCAATTGGTGTAATAGCAATATTGCAAACTAA
Source organism: Candidatus Blochmannia sayi (nom. nud.) (assembly GCF_059935855.1). Classification (NCBI taxonomy): domain Bacteria; kingdom Pseudomonadati; phylum Pseudomonadota; class Gammaproteobacteria; order Enterobacterales; family Enterobacteriaceae; genus Candidatus Blochmanniella; species Candidatus Blochmannia sayi (nom. nud.). Next base: position 594,094 of record NZ_CP011796.1, on the reverse strand, counting down.
TCCTATTGCTTTAGAAGCTATTGGAATTTATTTAATAAGCTATTTACTTACCAGCATAGGGGTGTTTGGGATTATTACTATAATGTCCATGTTTTATATGCATAAAGATACAGATGTATTATTTACATATCGCGGTCTTTTTTGGCATCAACCAATGTTATCAGTAGCGTTTAGCATTATAATGTTATCTTTAGCAGGAATACCTATTACGTTAGGTTTTGTTGGCAAATTTTATTTGTTTATTTTAGGAGTTAACAGTCAATTATGGTGGCTTATTATTTTTGTTGTAATGAGTAATGTTATTGGTTTATTTTATTATTTAAGGATTGTGATAAATTTGTATCTCAGTTCTTCAAATTGTTTGAATGTTCTTAATTCTTCTGATGCTTCTTGCAATTGGATGGTTACTCCCAATGGAATAGTAGTAATGATTGTCGTGTTTTTTATATTATTTTTAGGATTATATCCGCAACCTGTTATTGATTTTGTTCATTTAATACATCCAATCAATCGCATCACTTATTAGATGTGTTAAATATTTGAAATAGTTAAAAGTTGCTTTGTATAAAATATATATAAAGAATATTTTATAGTTTTATTGAAATGTTTTCTATAGGTTTACAACAACAAGTTAGAATTTCATTGGAATCAATATAACCTAAAGGTTCTGTATAATACTGTATTTTTCCTGATATTAAGTGAGCTCGACAACTTCCGCAGTAACCCGCTCGACATTGATAATTTAATGATGGTATACGGTGTATTCTCAATGCTTCTAATAAAGAGTAATATTTTCTGCTACCATGTGAAAACTGTATATTAAAATATTTCTTTGAAGAAAGAAATATTTTACAATTGAAAGTCATTAAACTCATTATCATTAATATTAGTGTCTATTTGACCTACTAAATAAGAGCTAATTTCCACCTCTTGTGGAGCTGCTTGCACATTATCTGATGATAACCAAGAATTGATCCAAGGTATTACATTGGATTTAGTTTCAAAAGGCGTTTTTAGTCCGATTGCTTGCATACGCATATTGGTGATATATTCAATATATTGACAAAGTATATCTTGGTTTAAACCAATCATAGAGCCATCTTTAAATAAATATTTGGCCCAGTTTTTTTCTTGCTCTGCAGCTATTAAGAATATTTTGTAACTTTCTTGCTGACATATTTTACTGATTTCAGCCATTTCTGGGTCATCTAATCCAGAGCGCATTAAATTAATTATATGTTGAGTTCCATTCAAATGTAAAGCTTCATCGCGGGCTATAAATCGTATAATTTTTGCATTTCCTTCCATTAACTCGCGTTCAGCAAATGCGAAAGAGCAAGCAAAACTTACATAAAATCGGATAGCCTCCAACACATTAACACTAATTAAGCATAAATACAACTTCTTTTTTAGTTCATATGAGTTTATTGTGATGACTTTATTGTTAATTTGATGAATGCCAGGTCCTAAAATATGATAATAACTGGTTAATTCAATTAAATTATCATAGTATGTTGAAATGTCTGTTGCGCGTTTTAAAATTTCTTCGTTATTTACGATATCATCAAATATTAAAGATGGATTGCTAACAATATTACGAATGATATGAGTATAAGAACGGGAGTGGATAGTTTCAAAAAATGACCAAGTTTCTACCCAAGTTTCTAACTCTGGTATGGAAATTAATGGCAATAGAGCGATGTTGGGACTACGTCCTTGGATAGAGTCTAATAATGTTTGATATTTTAAGTTGCTGATAAAAATATGTTTTTCGTGAGTTGGTAACGATTGATAATCTATTCGGTCTTTAGAAATATCTATTTCTTCTGGACGCCAAAAGAAAGAAAGTTGTTTTTCGATCAGTTTTTCAAAAATTGAATGCTTTTGTTGATCAAATCGAGCAATATTTACTGGTTGTCCTAAAAACATTGGTTCAAGTAATTGATTATTGTTGTTTTGAGAAAAGGTTGTATAAGTCATATTTATTCCTTAATTGCAAAGTGCATATACACGATTTTTTTATAAGTAAAATTTATATTTTTCAAATTGTACAAGCATCACTTGTACAAATATTTGATTGATTATGTGATGGTAGGAGTGTTTTTTGTGTGTCTTGTGCTCCATCACGGGTATTATGATAATATAGTGTTTTAATACCGAGTTTATATGCATATAATAGATCTGAAAGTAGTTGCTTCATGGGTACTTTTGATGCTGGAAAACGAGATGGATCATAATTAGTGTTAGTTGAAATGGATTGATCAATAAATTTTTGCATAATTCCTACTAATTGTAAATATCCTTGATTATTTGGTATTTGCCATAATAATTCATAAGAAGATTCTAATTTAATAAAATCAGGCACTACTTGACGTAAGATCCCATCTTTTGAAGCTTTTATACTGATAAATCCTCTAGGAGGTTCTATTCCATTGGTAGCATTGGAAATTTGTGAAGAAGTTTCTGATGGCATTAATGCAGATAATGTAGAATTTCTTAATCCATATTTTTTAATATTAGCGCGCAAATCTTCCCAATTGTAGTGTAATGGTTCATTAATAAAGAAATTAAGATCTTTTTTATATGTATCAACAGGCAATATTCCTTTTGCATATAAGGTATCATGAAACCATGCACAAGATCCTTTTTCCTTAGCTAAATTGTTGGAAGCTTTCAATAAATAGTACTGAATGGCTTCAAAAGTACGATGTGTTAGTTTATTGGCACTGCCATCTGAATAGCGTACCCCGTGTTTAGCTAAGTAATAAGCATAATTAATTACTCCGATACCTAGGGAGCGTCTTTTTATAGCACTGCGTTGTGCAGCAGGAATAGGATAGTGTTGATAATCTAATAAAGCATCAAGGGCGCGTACTACTAAAGCAGAGAGTTCAGATAAATCATCAAGATTGTCGATATTGCCAAGATTGAAAGCAGATAATGTACATAAAGCAATTTCACCGTTGTAATCATTAATATTGTTTAAAGGTTTTGTTGGTAATGTTATTTCTAAGCATAAATTAGATTGACGGATTGGAGCGATCATGCTGTTAAATGGACTATGAGTATTACAGTGATCTGCATGTTGAATGTAAATTCTTCCAGTAGAAGCTCTTTCTTGCATCATTAAAGAAAATAGCTCTATTGCTTTAATTTTTTGGTGTCTAATATTATGATTATTTTCATATATTTTATATAAGCGTTCAAATTCATTTTGATTAGCAAAAAAAGCTTCATACAGTCCTGGTACGTCAGATGGGCTAAACAGCGTGATGTATTCTCCTTTAATAAGACGTTGGTACATTAGTTTATTGATTTGAACACCGTAATCTAAATGACGTATGCGGTTAGATTCTATTCCTCGATTATTTTTTAAAACAAGTAAATTTTCTATTTCTAAGTGCCAAATAGGATAGAATAATGTAGCGGCTCCACCTCTTACACCTCCTTGAGAACATGACTTTACAGCTGTTTGAAAATGTTTGTAAAATGGGATACATCCGGTATGAAATGCTTCTCCATTGCGTATTGGGCTTCCTAATGCTCTGATACGTCCAGCATTAATACCGATACCAGCGCGTTGTGCAACATATTTTACAATAGCGCTGGATGTTGCATTAATAGAATCAAGGTTATCATCGCATTCAATCAGTACACAAGAACTAAATTGACGTGTTGGTGTGCGTACTCCAGACATAATAGGTGTTGCTAAAGAAATTTTAAAAGTTGAAATTGCATTATAAAATTGTTTAATGTAACTCATGCGAGTTTCTTTAGAATATTTAGAGAATAAACAAGCTGCGATCAACATATATAAAAACTGAGCACTTTCGTAAATTTCTCCGGTCACTCTATTTTGTACTAAGTATTTTCCTTCCAGTTGTTTTATAGCAGCATATGAGAAATTCATATCTCGCCAATGATCGATGAATGTATCCATTTGATTGAATTCTTCCATATTATAATCATCTAATAAATGTTGATCGTATTTACCAATTTTTACCAATCGTAATACATGATTATAAAGTTTTGGTGGTTCAAATTGACCGTAAGCTTTTTTACGTAAATGAAATACTGCTAAGCGTGCTGCTAAATATTGATAGTCAGGTTCTTCTTCGGATATTAAGTCTGCTGCTGCTTTGATGATGGTTTCTTGAATATCAGAAGTTTTTATTCCGTTATAAAATTGTATATGGGAACGTAATTCTACTTGTGAAACGGAAATATTTTCTAAGCCTTTGGCAGCCCAATTAATAACTCGGTGGATTTTATCAAGATTGATAGGTTCGTGTTGACCATTTCGTTTAGTAACTAGTAGAGTGTGGTTCATATAATTTTATATATCCATTGTATTATAGTATAAGAATATTAATCATAGTAATTCGCTATCAAATCAATTGTAGCTCAGATTTATGAAAAAAATGATACATTTGTAATAATATTATAGTTTTTATTGTATAAAAAAATAGTTTTAATTGAATAGAAATTCAAGTAAAGAATGTTTTATTGTTCTTGTGCATTAAGTGTTTAAAATAATTATAATTAGTTGTGTTTTGAAGATTATATATTGTGTGGTGTTGGTATTATAATTTTTTATTTAAAGAAATCATTAAAATAATGGAATACATATTATATTCACATATGTTTTGGTTTTGGTATGAATAAATAATTGTTTACAGTATTGTTAATCAAATTTTTATTGAACAATAATGGTCATGTTTCTTAAAAATAGTATTGTTATATTATATTGATTTAGTAATTACGTAATACAACAATATTTATTTTACGCGCTGAGTGTGCAGGATATAGTTTGTGTTGATGTTTTGTATTAAAGTGCATTTTTTTGTAAAGGGATTATAGTACAATCCAGTGATGTCTTGTGCTTCTAAAGTACTAGAATCAATCCATTCTAATAGCTCGGCTGGAGTAATAAATTTGTTGAAATTGTGAGTATTTTTTGGAATGATGTGTAAAATATATTCAGCGCCTATTATAATTAGTAACCATGCTGTAAAAGTACGGTTTAGTGTAGAAAAAAATACTGATCCACCTACTTTAGTCGCAGCAGAACAAGCGTGAATGATGGATGAAGGATTTGGTACGTGTTCTAATACTTCCATGCAGGTTATTACGTCATAATAATTAATATGGTTTAAAGAGTGGTGTTCTATTGTTTCTTGTATGTAATGAATATTTAATCCTTGGTTTGAGGCGTGTAGTTTTGCTGCTTTTAAAGCAGAAAAGTTCATGTCCAGTCCAACGACTTTTGCGCCTGCTTGCGCCATGCTTTCTGATAAAATACCTCCGCCACATCCAACATCTAATACTTTTTTACCAAATAATCCGTTGCTCTGTTCAATAATATAATTAAAACGCATTAAATTAATGTGATGTAATGGTTTAAATATACTGGATTTATCCCACCATTGAGATAAAGACGCGTCAAATTTATTAATTTCTTTTTTATCTATATTTTTATGATGTATTGTGGTTTTCTTAATAATTATCTCCTTTGTGTCAATGCCTTAGTACAACGATAAACATAAATTTTAAAGATTTAATTTTAGTATATGAATTATTCACAATGATTAGTTTGGTAGAATATGGTTATTAATTAAATCATATGTAATGACATCATAGACGTATTTATCCTATAGAATAATTTAAATAATCATTAAAGCAGTTTATATTATAGACTTAATAAATGATAGAAATAATTTTTAGTATATGTATAAACTAAAAATAAATAAGGGGAATAAATGCATGAATGATTTTGCTAGAGAAATTACACAAATTAATGTAGAAGAAGAATTAACACGTTCTTATTTAGATTATGCTATGTCGGTTATTGTGGGACGTGCTTTGCCAGATGTACGAGATGGATTAAAACCTGTGCATCGTCGTGTACTGTTTGCGATGCAAGTACTTGGTAATCATTGGAATAAAAATTATAAGAAATCAGCTAGAGTAGTAGGTGATGTTATTGGAAAGTATCATCCTCATGGAGATGCTGCTGTATACGAAACTATGGTACGTATGGCACAATCTTTTTTAATGCGTTATGTTTTAATAGATGGTCAGGGTAATTTTGGCTCAGTGGATGGTGATCCAGCAGCAGCTATGCGTTACACTGAAGTACGTATGTCTAAAATAGCAAATGAATTGTTATTAGATTTAGAAAAAGAGACTGTTGATTATGAACTTAATTATGATGGTACTGAGCAAATACCAGGAGTATTGCCTGCTAGAATTCCAAATCTTTTAATCAATGGTTCTTCTGGTATTGCTGTGGGCATGGCTACTAATATTCCGCCACATAATCTTTCTGAAGTGATTAATGGATGTTTAGCATTTACAGATAATGAAAACATTACTATTGAAGAATTGATGAAATATATTCCAGGTCCGGATTTTCCTAGTGCTGCTATTATTAATGATTGTAGTGGTCTTAAGGAGGCATATATTACTGGACGGGGTAAAATCTATATTCGTGCTCGTGCGGAAATTGAAACTGATATTAAAAGCGGTCGCGAGTCTATCATAATATATGAAATTCCTTATCAGGTAAATAAGGCTCGATTGTTAGAAAAAATTGCTGAATTGGTAAAAATAAAACGTATTGAAGGGATACATAATTTACGTGATGAATCTGATAAAGATGGTATGCGTATAGTTATTGAAATTAAGCATGATGCTATTAGTGAAGTAATTTTAAATAATTTATATTCTTTAACCCCATTACAGATTTCATTTGGAATTAATATGGTGGCTTTACATCAAGGACAACCAAAAATTATGTCTTTAAAAGACATTTTATCTGCTTTTGTATGTCATCGTCGCTCAGTAGTAATTCGTCGTACTATGTTTGAATTAAAAAAAGCACGTAGTCGTATTCATATTTTAGAGGGATTAGCTATTGCGTTATATAATATTGATTCTATTATTAAACTTGTTCGTCAATCTAACAGTTCTGTGGAAGCTAGTTCTGCTTTAGTGGCGTCATCGTGGGATTTGGGTAATATCCTGGATATGAGACAAATATCTGTTATTAATTTTTCTGAATATGAGTGCTCAGAAGTAACTAATACTATCTATAATAATAAATATCATCTTACGAAGAGTCAAATTCAAGCTATTTTAGATTTAAAATTGCATAAGCTTACTACTTTGGAGCACGAAAAATTGTTAAAGGAATATAGTAATTTATTAGAAAAGATAAAAGATTTAATTTCTATTTTGAAGGACCCAAAATGTCTTATGAGGGTAATTCGTCAAGAATTATTAGCTATAAAAGAGGAATACAATGATTTACGTCGGACTGAAATTAGCAGTAATATTGGAAATATTGATATTGAAAATTTAATTGATCAAAAGAATGTTGTAGTGACTTTGTCATATCAAGGTTATGTCAAGTATCAGCCATTAACAGATTATGAAGCACAAAAACGCGGGGGGAAGGGAAAATTAGCGACACGAATAAAAGAAGAGGATTTTGTTACTAGGTTGTTAGTAGCTAATACGCATGATACGGTTTTGTTATTTTCTAATTATGGACGTATATATTGGATGAAAGTTTATCGATTACCAGAGGCTAATCGCGGATCACGAGGTAAGCCAATTATAAATTTATTACCATTAGATGCGAATGAACGAATTACTGCTATTTTGCCAATTCAGAATTATGTAACAGGACATCAGGTATTTATGGCTACTAGTAGTGGAGTTGTAAAAAAAACACCGCTTACAGAGTTTAGTAGACCACGTAATGTTGGTATTATTGCGCTTAATCTTAATGATGGCGATGAGTTGATTGGAGCTGATATAACTGATGGTAGTAATGAAGTTATGTTATTTACTGCTTACGGAAAAGTCGTGAGATTTAAAGAAACTCAAGTACGTAGTATGGGTCGTTCGGCGATCGGAGTAAAAGGTATTCATTTATTGCAAGGTGATCGGGTAGTATCTCTAATTATACCGAAAGATAAGAGCTCTGTTCTTACTGTTACTCAAAATGGGTTTGGTAAACGTACTAATCAATCAGAGTATCCAATTAAATCGCGTGCTACTCAAGGTGTGATTTCTATTAAAGTTACTGAACGGAATGGTCATGTAGTAGGTGCAGTACAAGTAAATCAATCAGATCAAATAGTGATGATTACTGATTCAGGTCGATTGGTTCGTACTCGTGTTTCCGAAGTTAATATTATTAAACGTAATACTCAAGGAGTAATGTTAATTCGTACTGCATGTGATGAACACGTGGTGGGGTTACAGCGTGTTGTTGAATCAGTAGAAAATGAAAATCGTTTTATTAATACAATATTATAGAGAGTTTAATTATTATAAATTGATTGTTAATTTTAATATGTAGAGTTTTAAGTAAAAATGGGATATGTGTTTTGTATTTGTATAAATAAACATTGTATCATTTGTTGACTAATTATATATTGTTGGGTTTTTGGATAAAAATGTGATATATAGTGGTTTTTTGTAATATTTTTGTTAAGTGATGGTTACTTTTTATAAAAAAAATTTTTAAATAAAATTTTTTGTAATTATTTAAATTAATATGGTGTACATGAATATATATTGTGGTAGAATAATTCTGTTGTTATAGGGTTGTATGAATTATTAAATATTGTGAATTAATTGTAAATAATAGGTATTGTTGGTGATTAGTAGTAGTATTGGTTTGTTTTTGTGTATTTGTTTAAAATAGTTACTTTTCTTGAAAAGAATCAGATTATTTGTTATTATTTCAAACAATTGATGTATGTTGGCTGGTTTGATATATTGGTGTTGTTAATAGCATTGCTTACTATATAGTGTGAGGTGTTAATATGAAATTACGGTGTTTTACTAGCCTGGTTGCAACTATGGTTATGGCAAGCACTGCCGGGGCTGCTGAAATTTACAATAAAGATGGAAATACATTAAGTATGTTTGGTAGTCTTGTTGGAGGTTATTATTTTTCTAAAGATAATACTAAAGATGGGGATAATTCTTTTGTAAGATACGGTTTTTTAGGTAAAACGCATGTTAATGATCAAATAGTTGGTTTTGGAATGTGGGAGCATGAGATTTCCTTGCAGAATGTTGAAGGAGCTAATTTAAATAATGGTAAGACACTTCTTGGTTACGCAGGGGTAAAATTTGGAAAGTTTGGAAGTATTGATTACGGTAGAAATTATGGAGTGTTATATGATGTAGGAGCTTGGACAGACGTAATACCAGGGTTTGGTGGGGATATATCACTTGTAGATAATTTCTTGTCTAGTCGTAGTTCAAATGTTATTACATATCGTAATAACAATCTTTTTGGTTTGGTTGATGGTTTAGATTTTGCTTTACAATATCAAGGTAAAAATGATGTTAATACAGCAACTGGTCGTACTTTGAAAACGGCTAATGGAGAAGGATATGGAATATCTGCTTCTTATTCATTAGATAATGGGATTGCTGCTGCTGCTGCTTATACTAATAGTAAACGTACTACCGGACAAAGTAGTTTGGATAGTAATGTATATTTTAATGATAATGCTGAAGCTTATTCTGTTGGAGTTAAATATGATAAAAAGAGGATGTATGTTGCGGCTGTGTATGGAGAAACTTACAATATGACTCCTTTTGGAAATTTCTCTGATAATCTCAATTCAGAGCATATTTATGGATTTGTTAATAAAGCAAAGAATGTTGAATTAGTGGCTCAGTATCAATTTGATTTTGGATTGCGCCCTTCTGTATCTTATTTGCATTCAAAAGCTAGTGATATAGATAATGGTTACGGTAATTATCTAAAGAAGTGCGTTACTATTGGAACTAGTTATGTGTTTGATAAAAATGTTTTTGCTACCATGGATTATAGAATTAATTTGTTAAATAAAAATGATTTTGTTTATGCTGCTCAAATCGGTACCGATGATGTGTTAGCGTTAGGCATAGCATACTTATTTTAGTTGTTTATTTATAAAAATAAAAGGCGATGTTATTGAATAGATAATTCGCCTTTTATTTTTATAAATAAAGTAAAGTGTAAGGAATGTAGTATGTCTAAATTACGTATTGGTATCATTTGTGGAGGTCGTTCTTTAGAACACGAAATTTCGTTGAAATCAGCTATGTGTGTTGCTCAATTTATAGATAAATGTTTATTTGAAGTTATGATTTTATGGATAGATAAAAAAGGGTATTGGCACTTATTAAAAAATATAAATTCTAATCTTGAGCTCAAGCATTCAAATAATACATACATTTCTATTTTATTGAATAGTTATCCTCATCAATTTACGTTTAATATTACTAAAAGTATAAATTTGTTGTCAAAGTTTGATGTCATTTTCCCCGTAATGCATGGGGATTTAGGAGAGGATGGTTCTTTACAAGGTTTATTACGTATGATGAATGTGCCTTTTGTTGGGTCTGGAGTTTTAGCTTCATCTATAGGTATGAATAAAGATGTATCTAAGTGTTTATTACGTGACGCAGGTTTGTCAGTAGTTCCATTTAAAATTTTTTTTGCACATGATCAACGTTATATAAATTTTGACAATCTTGTCGATACTTTTGGTTTACCTTTATTTATAAAGCCAGTTAATCAAGGTTCATCAATAGGGGTTTCGAAGGTTATTAGTTATAAAGATTTTAATAAAGCATTAATTAAAGCTTTTTCTTTAAGTTATAAAGTATTAATAGAACCGTATATTGTTGGTCGAGAGTTAGAATGTGCGGTGTTGGGTAACGATAATCCAGAAATTAGTGTATGTGGTGAAATTGTTCTATCGGATGATAGTAGTTTTTATACTTATAATAACAAGTATATAGAGCGTAATGTACAGATCGTGATACCCGCTGTGATTAGTAATTCAATAAGTGATAAGATTCGTTATATTGCTTTACGTGCGTTTCAAGTATTAAATTGTTCTGGAATGGCGCGTGTAGATGTGTTTTTAACTCCAAATAATAATATTTTTATTAATGAAATAAATACTTTACCCGGATTTACTGATAACAGTATGTATCCTAGGTTGTGGGAGTCAACTGGGTTAAGTTTTCAAAAGTTAATTACAAAATTGATAGAATTAGCATTAGATTTTCATGATAAAGATAATAGATATTTTCATCACTTAAGCAGTGATGCGTATAGGTAGAGTAGGTGTGATTGTACATTATATATTTGGAATGGTAATAGGATTAATTTGAATTTTTATTTTTTATTGGTGATTTTATGATGGAGTTGTTTATAATTGAGCCATAATATGGCATGAAAGAATAATTGTATTTAGTTTATACAACAGCACAAATATTTTTGTTTCTTATAAGAAAAAATACAAATTACCATGTACAGCAAAGGTTTAATAAATTTTTATATTTTAAGTTTTAATATATGTAGTATGTGTTATCCGATTAAACGCGTATAAAATCAATATGGATCATTTTTAGTTTGAAAGGATGGTATTGTATTTCTTGTATTTTAACTGTAATGGATTGTTTATTTTCTATAAGTAGTATCATGACGCTGTTTTTGTGTAATTTGGTTGCAATATTAGGATGTGAAATGTCACACTGATTTAGTGTAATGGATAAGTTTGGCTCATTGTTTTTACCGTAAATATTAGCTGGGCATTTGTTTGTATTACGTAAAAGTCTAGTTGCGCTTTTTTTTTGATAAATACGTAAATTAGCTCTGATTGTCAACATTATTTTAATGCCTATCAATGTATCTTTTTTAAGATTGATGTTTTATGTTTATAAACTGTATAACTATGTGTATCGTATAGTTCAAGGTGTGTAGTTTGAAGTAAACTACTGATATAATTAGTATATGGTTTTTAATTAAGTTATGCAATATTATAGGATATTAATTTTAGTAAGATATGTTTATCATAATAATATTAAATAATATAAGCTAAGTACATGAAATGATTTTTATTGTTTTTATGAAATTAATTTAGATGATATTAAATATTTTAAGTTAAATTGTATATTATTTTAAAATGTATATATCTATATCTTTGATATAGAAGTTAGTGGTTTATTTTTTTTTAGGTTTTATGATTTAATATTTTATTTAATTTTGTAGTATATGATGAGATAAAATATTGGTAGGTATAAATAGTTTTGTTTGTAACTATTTATTTTTTAGTGTTTATTCTTTTAGAATATTTTTATTTTATAAAGTACATAATTTTTAGATTATTTATTGAGTAGGTTGATTTTTTATACTTATTATTTTCTATTTTTATAATGATAATTGAAAGCAAAAATTATTTATGAGTGCTATTTAATAAATATTTATATTGCTTAAGGATATAATATTGTGATACAAATGAAATATAAAGAAATAAATAGATAAATATGATTTTTTATTAATTGAATAGTTGAAATATATATTTTGTGTAGGTTATATACATTTATATATAGTAATGATGATATATAATGTATAGGAAATTATTTAAAAATAAATATAAAATGATAGATTGAACAGAATTCATTGTTTTATGAATGATTTAATTGGCTGGAGATATCATAATAGTAGAAATATGAAGCTTTAAATGTTAATTAACGTATATTAAATTTAATAGGTTATTTTTAGGTTTTTATTCATAATATCGTTATGTTATACGAAAATGTTTCGTCATCATTATTCTAGAGAAATCTATATGTCTATATTGACTCAAGAAGCGCGATTAGTACGTGATGTCTTATTAACGCGAGGATTAGAAAATCCACTAATTGAATTGAATATTAACGATCAAACACGTAGGCGTTGTATTGAAGATCACATGAGATCTATTGTGCATCTTTTGAGTCTTGATTTAAAGCATGATAGCTTATTGAATACTCCTAAACGAATAGCTAAGATGTATATAGAAGAAATTTTTTCAGGGTTAGATTATTTAAATTTTCCTAAAATCGCAGTTATTCAGAATACGATGCAAATGAATGAAATGATCACAGTGAGGGGAATTAATATCACTAGTACTTGCGAGCATCATTTCATTATTTTTAATGGTAAAGCTACTGTTTCGTATATTCCTGAAAAAAATGTGATAGGTTTGTCAAAAATAAATAGAATAGTGCAATTTTTTTCTAAAAGGCCTCAATTGCAGGAACGATTGACAAAACAAATATTTTTAGCATTACAAACGTTACTTAATACAGATAATGTAGCAATATTTATTGATGCAGTACATTATTGTGTGAAAGCTAGAGGTATTCATGATGTTAGCAGTAGTACTACTACTACTGCATTAGGTGGTTTATTTGAGTCTAATGTAAATACTCGAAAAGAGTTTCTGCATACAATTACATATTGCAATTATTAAGTCGTATTTTTATAAATCTATAGAATTTATTATTTTTTATACGGGATTTATAGAAAGATGTTTAATAACTTTGTGTGTGTATATGGTGGTGGTATATTGAAATTATATATTCATATATGTAAGGATTTGTTCTGAGTCGAATATAGATATAGGAGATTTTTAAATTTTTATTTTTATTGATAAAAATAAAAATTGTTGTTGTGTATTTGTTATTAAAAATTAATATATGAATTGGTTTTCGAAATTAAAATATAAAAACAATTAATATATATATTGACAGAAAAAAATTATATTGGTTATATGTGAACAAGTATGATTTCCTTTAATTGATTATAGAAAGAAATATGTTTTGAATATATATATATTTATTTAATTTTTAATTATTTAGTCAATTTAGGAAATGATTTGATATTATTTAGTAGCATTAATTTTTTTTTACAATTTATAATTCATCAAAGATATTTTTATTAAATAAAAAACATTTTGGAGTGATGTGAATTTTATTCGTATTAGGGTATTAGTCTGAATGATTTAAATAGAGTTAATAAATAAATATATGAAAGTGTAAATAGTGAATCTTAATAAGATGGATTGTAGTCAATTTTATTGGATTGTTATTGAGAATTATAAAATAATATATAATTTAGGTTGAAATATAAGTTTCATATGTTATTTTTTTGTACTATAAAATTTGTATAAATTATCGTGTTGTGCAAAATGTTTGCTCTATATTTATAATCTATATGGATTATAGATCTTATCAAGTGGATAAGATTTCATATTGTATGAGAATATAAAATAATGCTATTTCGATTTAGTAGTTATTAAAGATGAAATTTGATCAGAACTGATACGATAAAAATTTATTCTAAATTTATTAATGCGATGGTTTAATAGAGGTTTAGGGATCGTATCCCATGTAAGATGAGTGTTGAGGAAATGTTCACTATATTTAGCTAATTTAGGTAGAACTGGTTTTAAATAAATCATTAAAATTCGAAATAATTGAATACCCATAGAATAAATAGACCATGCTTCTTGTTGTCGATCTATTTTTTTTGCGATGTGCCATGGAGCGTTTTTATCTATGTAGCGGTTAGCTTCATCTGATAGTTTCATAATTTTACGCATTGCACAGTTAAAATCTCGTCTTTGAAATAATTCCCCTATGGGGTGTCTAGATTCAGCAAATGTATCATATAAATCTGGATGTGATAATGTTTTTGATAGTTTTCCATTGTGATGTTGATGTATAAATCCTGAATTTCTAGATGCTAAGTTTAGCACTTTGTTGATAATATCTGAATTTACTTTAGCAGCAAAATCTATTAGATTTAGATCAATATCATTGATGTTAGATGAAAGTTTTGTAGCATAATAGTACCTCAAATAATCTGGATGTAAATGCGATAAGTAATTACTTACATTAATAAATGTTCCTCTAGATTTTGATATTTTAGATCCATTTATAGTCACGTGTCCATGAACAAATATATTAGTTGGTTTTCGGAAATCACTACCTTCTAAAATGGCTGGCCAGAACAAACTATGAAAATAAATAATATCTTTACCTATAAAATGATATAGTTCTGTTTTGGAATCTAAGTCCCAAAAATCTTTAAAAGATATATTTTTATTTTTTTTGCATAAGTTTTTAAAAGTCCCTATATATCCTATAGTAGCGTCCATCCAAACATAAAAATATTTTTCTGAAGTATTAGGAATTTTGAATCCAAAGTAAGGTGCATCTCTAGAAATATCCCATTGTTTTAAACCTAATTTAAACCATTCTTCTATTTTATTGATTACTTCTTTTTGTATGCTTCCAGATCGGATCCATACATTTAAAGTATCGGTAAAAGCGGGTAAATCAAAAAATAAATGCTTAGTTTGTCGTATTGTTGGAGATGTTCCGGATATAACTGATTTTGGGTGTATAAGATCTAGAGATGTGTAGATAGCACCGCATATTTCACAATTATCTCCGTATTGTTCTGGTGCTTTACATTTTGGACATATGCCTTTCACAAACCGATCTGGTAAGAATATATTTTCTTTGAAATCATACAATTGAGAGATAAATTTAGATTTAATAAATCCATTATTTTTTAGTCGGAAATAGATTGTATGTAGTAATTCACGAGTTTCTTCGCTGTGAGTAGAATAATAATTGTCATAGCTGATGCCGAATGAATAGCAGTCTTGTTTATGTTCTTGTTGTATTTTAGTAATCATTTTTTCTGGTGTTATATTAAGTTGTTGTGATTTTAACATGATGGCAGTTCCATGCGCATCATCTGCGCAAATAAAATATACTTGATTGCCTTGCATACGTTGGTAACGAACCCATATATCTGCTTGTATATGTTCTAACATATGTCCAATATGTAGAGAGCCATTAGCATAAGGCAATGCACAAGTAACTAACATTGTTTTCATAGTTTTGTGATTATTATTTAAAATGATTAAATGTATTATATAATTATATATGTTTTTTTGCGATAGTTCGTTAAAGATATATATCTATTATTTAGCGATTATCATTAATGTTATATAATATTTAACATAAAAATGTTTACTATTATGTTAATAATAATATATATAATTATTTTTTAATAATTTTTATTAATGTTTAAATGATGTATTATAGCAATGGGTTTATGGTTAATAAAATATTTTGAGAGATTTATTGTTTATTTTAAATTTAGTTTAGTATAGTTATATTTTAAATTTTAGTTTGACATATACAATATGTATGTGTGTATATTTTATTTATATGTATATTTATTTTTTATTAAAAAAATAATTATAAAAAAATTTTTGTGTTTATATACATAATATATATGTTGGATATTGTTTGAAATTTTTATTTTTTTATATGTGATATATTTGTGTAGTAATTTTTATATACTGTAAAATAGTTATACATGAGATTGTTTTTATAAAGATATAAAACGTATTTATGTCACAAAGTAAGGAGTATTTATGCGTGAACAACAAAAAATTGGCGTTATTGGTATGGGGGTGATGGGTCGTAATTTGGCATTAAATATTGAAAGTAGAGGTTATCGTGTGTCTATATATAATCGTTCTAAGGCTAAAACTGATGCTGTTGTTATTGATAATCCCAAAAGAAATATTGTTCCATATTATTCAATAGAAGAATTTGTGTTGTCTTTAAATAAGCCTCGTTTTATATTTTTAATGATTACGTCAGGAATACATGTTGATAATATTATTAAAATGTTATCTTTTTATATAAGTCCTGGGGATGTTTTAATTGATGGAGGTAATTCATTTTATAAAGATACTATGCGTCGTAACGCTGAATTATTAAAAAAAGGTGTAAATTTTATTGGAGTTGGAATTTCTGGAGGAGAAGAAGGAGCCTTAAAAGGACCGTCTCTTATGCCCGGAGGACAGTTAAATGCGTATAAAATAGTTGAATCTATTTTTAAAAAGATGGCAGCACGTTTTAACGATGAAGCCTGTGTTTCATATATAGGACCAAACGGGTCTGGTCATTATGTAAAGATGATACATAATGGTATAGAATATGGGGATATGCAAGTAATTGCTGAGATATATTTTTTTCTGAAAAAAGTATTTCATTTGACCAATGAGGAGTTAGGAGAGATTTTCAACGAATGGAATAGAGGAGAATTAAATAGTTATCTTATTGAAATAACAAGTCGTATTCTTGTCAAACAAAGTATTGATGATTATTATATTCTTGATTCTGTATTAGATGTAGCGGAAAATAAAGGTACTGGAGCTTGGGCTAGTAAGGATTCTTTCGAATTAGGAATACCATTAAATATGATAACTGAATCGGTGTTTGCTCGTTATGTGTCTATACTTAAAAATCAACGTGTTAAAGCGTCAAAAATATTATTAGGTCCTGACAGTAAAATTCTTTGTGAGAATAAATCATTATATCTTGAAAAAGCACGAAAAGCTTTGTATCTTAGTAAGGTTATTTTATATGCGCAAGGTTTTTATCAGCTAAAGGTTGCTTCTGACAAGTATCATTGGAATTTAAACTATAAACAGATTGCTCAAATATTTTGTGCAGGATGTATTATTAGGGCTGAGTTTTTACAAAAAATTATTTATATTTATTCCCAAACTCCAGAAATTTCTAATTTAATATTGTCTCCATATTGTATGACTATAGCAAATAATTATCAACAAATGTTAAGAGATGTGATAGTTTGTGGAATTCAGCACGGTGTTCCTATGCCTACATTATCTGCTGCTATAGCGTATTATGATAGTTATCGTAGTGATGTACTTCCTGCAAATCTTATTCAAGCACAACGAGATTGCTTTGGAGCTCATACTTATATGTGTGTCGATAAAGAAGGTGTGTTTCATACTGATTGGTTAAAATGAATAATAGTAATATAATAATAATAATAATAAAATATTGTATTATACGTCATATTAATGGTGGGTTTTGATATTTGTGTTGTAATTTATTTGAGTATTATTAATTATATTTCTTGATACGTAGTATTTTATATTAAGGGTGTAATTTATTTATTATTTTAAAAAAATAATATTTTTTGGATTTGGTTTTTCTATTAATAAAAATTTAGTGATTTTTGATCATACATTAAGTAAAATTTAATTATAAATTTATTATTTAGTTTGATTATGTTTGAATTATTTTAATGTAATATTAGATAAGATATTATTTTATTTATTATTGCTATTTGGTTTATTTTGTTGTATTTTATGATTTGTTCGTGTGTTGTTGTGGTTTCTAATTTTTAATTCTTGTATAATTGTGTTAAAAGTTAATGATTTGTGTTGTAATAAAACTAAAAGGTGATAGACCAAGTCTGATGCTTCGTTAATAAGTTCTTTCGTATTATTACAAGAAATTGCTGCAAGAGCAGTTTCTAATCCTTCTTCTCCAACTTTTTGAGCAATTCGTTTGATACCACTGGCGTATAAACGAGATGTGTAGGATGTATTATTCTCAGGATGTAATGGTATCTTTTTTTTTGCAGAAATAATTTTTTCTAATTGATAGATAAAACTTATGTCTATTTTAGCCGGATAGAAACAGCTATTGGTATTGTTATGACAAGTAGGTCCATTCGGTAAAACAAAAATTAATAAAGTATCATGATCGCAATCTGAATACCAGTTCACCAATTTTAATATATTTCCAGATTTTTCTCCTTTAGTCCATAATCTGTGTTTACTGCGTGAAAAAAACGTGACATGTCCAGTTTTTTCTGTTTTTAGCATTGATTCTTTGCTCATGTGTCCTAGCATTAACACTTCTCCTGATTTGGCGTGTTGTATAATAGCAGGTATTAAGCCTTGATTTTTAGTCCAATTTAATTGTTGATATTTATTTGTAATTAGCATAATCTAATATTTATTCCTTTTTGAATTAAGAAATGTTTTAATTCGTTAATATTAATGATGTTTTTATGAAACACTGAAGCTGCTAATGTTCCATCAACACCAGCGTCGCGAAAAGCTTCCAAGAAATGTTTCAAAGTGCCAGCACCGCCAGAAGCTATAAGTGGCACTTTACAATGTTTTTTAATATGTCGTAATTGGTCTAAATCATAACCATCTTTTGTGCCGTCTTTATTCATCATATTTAATACTATTTCTCCTGCTCCATATTTTTGCACTGTTTTTACCCAATCCAATGTTTGCCATGTTGTAATTTGCGTACGAGAACTGTCTCCAGTATAGCATTTTACTTGGTAAATATTTTTTTCAGAGTTATACCAAGTATCAATACTGACTACAATACATTGTTTACCTAAATGATCAGCTAATTCTCGTATTAATATTGGATTTCTTAAAGCAGGAGAATTAATTGAAATTTTATCTGCTCCAGCTGCAAGAATTTGTTTAGCTTGTTTTAATGTATTGATCCCTCCGGCAACACAAAATGGTATATTTATTATTTCGGCAATTTGAGAAATCCATTTTTTGTTTACTGTTTGATTATTAGGTGATGCTGCAATATCATAAAATACTAGTTCATCGGCTCCTTCTTGAGCGTAACGATGAGCTAAATCTAGGATGTCTCCTACAATTTTGTGATGTTTAAATTGTATTCCTTTTATTACTTTATCGTTAGCTACATCGAGACAGGGAATTATCCGTTTTGCCAACATGATATCGCCTCAGCAATAGTAAATTTATTTTCTAGGAAAGCACGACCAATAATAATTGATTTTATTCCAGAACGACGTAATTTAGATATTTCTGTTAATTTATGAACACCGCCAGATGATTGAAATAATATTTTTGGCCAAGTACTACATATTGATTGATATAATGATATATTACTACCCAATAAAGTTCCATCTTTAGAGATGTCTGTACAAATAACGTGTTTTAATCCTATGGTGTAATATTCTTCTATTATTTGTTCTAACTGTAAGTTAGTTTCTTTTTGCCAGCCATAAATAGCAACTTTATGATTTTTTGTAGAATAAATA
This sequence comes from Candidatus Blochmannia sayi (nom. nud.), assembly GCF_059935855.1. NCBI lineage: Bacteria > Pseudomonadati > Pseudomonadota > Gammaproteobacteria > Enterobacterales > Enterobacteriaceae > Candidatus Blochmanniella > Candidatus Blochmannia sayi (nom. nud.). The sequence continues at coordinate 574,287 of NZ_CP011796.1, read as the reverse complement.
CGTATATCTATTGCTAAAACTAATGTGTTTGGATCAAAATATTCAAACCATTTTTTTACTATTTTTGGTTGCGTGACTGCCATAGAACCTAATACTACACGCGTTGCTCCTGATTTTAGAAGAATTTCTATATCTTTAGCGCTGCGTATACCTCCGCCTATTTGTATTTGTGCTAGAGGATTAGCTTCTTTTATTAATTGATTAACCAATAAAATTTGTCTTTTTATTGGATTTTGAGCTCCAGTTAAATCGACTAAATGTATTGTTTTTGCTCCTTGTTGTATGTACTCTTTTAATAGTGATACAGGATTTCCGTAATGAGTTTTCATATGGTAAGATCCCTGATACAATCTTACTATATTACCGTTAATAATATCTAATGCAGGAATAATCACGAGTTTACATCTCCAAAAAATTTTTTACTAACTGTTGTCCGGGAAATCCTGATTTTTCAGGATGAAATTGAACACCAAAAAAATTTTTATATTCTATAACTGAACTAAATGATTGTCCATAATTTGTTTGGGAAATTGTTACATGACATATTTCTATAACATAACTATGTGCGAAGTAAAAATAATTATTTTTTTTGATGCCATAAAATAAACAGTGTTTTTTCGGAATAGTAATAGTATTCCATCCCATATGTGGTATTGGAAAACCGTAGTATTTTATGTGTTTAACTGGTATGTTAATAATTTCTAAAGTTTTTATGCCATTATTTTCTTCACTCATAGTACCGAATAACTGCATGCCCAAGCAGATTCCTAATATTGGTTTGGTGCAATTTTGTATCAATTCGACTAGATTTTTTTTTTTAATTGTTTCATTGCAGATAAAGCACTGCCTACTCCGGGTAAAAATAGTTTATCTGCTTGTGATATAATATCAGCTTTGTCACTTATTGTTGGATTATATCCTAATCTATGTAACATAGTTTTTACAGAAAATAAATTAGAGCAATTAGTATTTATAATGACTATATTCATAGCAATGTTCCTTTAGAACTCGGTATATTATTATTATTTTTATTTATATAAATGGCTTGACGTAATGCTTGTCCAAAAGATTTAAATAAACTTTCTGCTTTATGATGATCATTTTTACCAGTTGCTTTTAAATGTAATGTACAACCCATTTTTGTGGATAATGATCGAAAAAAATGTTCTATCATTTCAGTGCTAAGGTCTCCTATTTTTTGAAAATTATATTTAGCTTTGTAACAAAAATATGCTCTTCCAGAAAGATCTAATATGCATTGTGCAATGCTTTCGTCCATTGGCAGAACAAATCCAAATCTTCTAATACCGTATTTATCTTTTAATGCTGTACTTAGAGCTTCTCCCAATACTAAAGCAGTATCTTCAACAGTATGATGGTCATCTATATACAAATCACCTTTTGTTATAATGTTCATACGAAATCCAGCGTGAATAGCTATTTGCTGTAACATATGATTAAAAAAATTAATTCCAGTATCAATATAGCTTTTATCGTTTTGATCAAGCCATATTTTTATGTCTATATTAGTTTCTTTAGTAACGCGATGAATATGTGCTGATCTATGATGTTGTATTAAATAGTCTGTGATTTTTTCCCAATTAAAATTGGTGCGATGATATTTGATGCCTTGAATATCCATATTTTTTGCTAACAGCATATCGGTATCCCGATCTCCAATGACATAGCTATTGAATTTATTTAGTTGATTGTTATTTAACCAAGAAGTTACTAATGCGGTTTTTGGTTTGCGACAATTACATTGTTCTTCGGGTAAATGAGGACAAATTAGTATTTGATCGAATTGAATATCTTGAGATTTAAATATTTGAATCATGAGATTATGTGGTTTATCAAATTTTTCTTTGGGAAATGTAGTGCTTCCTAGTCCATTTTGGTTAGTAATCATAACAAACTTAAAACCTATATTTTTTAGCGTTATAAGAGCAGAAATGACGTGTGGTTCTAATGATAATTTTTCTAAAGAATCAATTTGAAAATTGTCTTCTGGTTCATTAATTAGAGTTCCATCACGATCTATAAATAAAATTTTATTACTCATGCGCACTCCCATATCTATTTATGTAGATGATTGCTAAATATGTAGTTTTTTTAAAATAGAAATTACGTGTTTGCATTCATTATATGTGCCGACAGTGATACGTAAGCAATTAGTGAGTCCTGGTTGATTACTTTGATCTCTTACAACTATACCTTGACGTAACAATGTATTAAAGACTTTATATTTTGGATAAAATTTAACTAATATGTAATTAGCGTTACTATTAAATACTTTTTGAACGCAAGAGCGTTGTTTTAATTCTGAAATTAGTATATTTCGATTGTTATTAATCGTAGCTATTCTATTTTGAGTATATTGTATATTTTTAGGATTTAAAGCTTGTTCTGCAATATCGATTACTGGAACGGCTAGTGGGTAAGGTGTGATTACTTTTTTTAATAAATTAATAATTTTCGGATTAGCTAAAGTAAAACCACAACGCAATCCTGCAAGTGCAAATCCTTTAGACAAAGTTCTCAAAATGATTAGATGTGGGTATATAGATAACCAGCGTACTAAACTTGCACTGGGACAAAAATCGATATATGCCTCGTCAATTACCAATAATGCTCGATCTTGAATGATTTCTAATAATTTTTTTAACCTGTTTAGGTGAATAAGATTTCCAGTAGGATTATTCGGATGGCAAATATAAATTAGTTTAACATTGTCTAATTGTGATCTAATGGCCATTAAATTAAGTTGCCAGTTCTTTTTTTTTTGTATCATTCTGTAACTAATTCCTAAAATTTCTGCGGTTGTTTTGTACATTCCATATGTTGGAGGGCAAAATATAATGACGTCTTTTCCAGGGTTACAAAAAACTTTCATTAATAGCTCGATACTTTCATCGGCTCCTCTGGATACTAGAATTTGATTAGATTGTACTCCAGCATAACAAGCGTAGTTATTGATCACTTCTTGTGGTTGACACATAGGATATCTGTGAATTTTTTTGCAACGAAGTCGGTAGTTAGGAGCGATTGGAAATTCGTTGGCGTTTAGCCACGTGTTGCCCGAATTTGCTAATTTCCTGGCAGATTGATAAGGTTTGAGAGTTAATACATTATTTCTGACCAGATAATGAATGTTCATTTTGTTCCTTGATATGTTTTATACGATGTGTTACAGCATATTCATGGGCTTTTAGTTGCTCAATTTGTGTTAACGTTATAATAGTTGATGATAGTGTTAATAACCCATTTTTGGTTAATTGTTGTACTGATATTCTTTTTTGAAAGTCTATGACTCCTAGTCCTGATGTAGCAGTCGCATGACCATATGTAGGTAATACATGGTTGGGTCCGCTTGCATAATCCCCAGCAGATTCCGGGGACCAATTTCCCAAAAATATTGATCCAGCATTAATAATATGATCTAAGTAATCTGAAGCATTTTTAATTTGAAGTATTAAGTGTTCTGGGGCATAGGTATTGCTTATAGCAAAACATTCCATTAAATTGTCAGTAATAATAATACGACTATTTATTAATGCATTATTAATTATATTTTTACGTGGTAGTATTTGTAATTGATTATGGAGTTCTTGTTTTGTTTGTTTTGCAATGTGTGCATCATGTGTTATTAGGATGACATGTGAGTCAGGTCCGTGTTCTGCTTGTGATAAAAGATCTGCCGCAATAAAAGTAGGATTAGCTGTGTTATCTGCTATGATTAATACTTCGGAAGGACCTGCTAACATATCGATAGCTACTCCATTTGGCATAAGATTGACTTGACGTTTTGCTTCAGTAACCCAGGCATTGCCTGGTCCGAATATTTTATCCACTTTTGGGATAGATTCAGTGCCAAACCCCATAGCAGCAATAGCTTGACTACCACCTACTTGATAAATTTCCTTGATTCCGCAAAGTTGTGCAGTATATATAATTATATTGGAAATTGGCGGAGGGGAACATAATATCACGCGTTTACATTGAGCGATACGAGCTGGAATACCTAACATCATAACTGTTGAAGGTAATGGAGCAGTGCCTCCTGGTACATATAATCCAATTACATTTAATGGGCGAGTGATTTGTCGGCAATATACTCCAGGAAAAGTTTCTAAATTTATTTCCGAGTAATATTGTTCTTTATGAAATCGTGTTATGTTGTTTATTGCTACGTGTATTGCTTGTTTTATTGTGTCAGATAAAGAATGACCTGATTTCCTGATAGTTTCAGGAGAAATTTTTAATTGTTGAGTTTGTACGTGATCATAATCAATATTAAACTTAAATAAAGCACGATCTCTTTTTTTATAAACTTGTTTGAGTATATTTTTAACGTTTATATAAATATTTTTTAAGTTATTATTTATTGGACGGACAAGTATTGTTTTTTGTTCAGATTCAGAACAATTATTCCAATAAACAGATATGGGATATTCATGTGAGATCATAATGTTATTCCATCATTTTTTCTATTGGCAATACTAAAATAGAGCTGGCTCCAAGATTTTTTAGGTTTTCCATGGTTTCCCAAAATAATGTTTCATTACTTACCATATATATTGCGACACGATGTTGATTACCTGCTAATGGTAATACTGTCGGGCTTTCAGCTCCAGGTAGTAAATTAATAATTTCTTCTAGTTGTTCGGCAGGAGCGTGTAGCATGATATATTTAGATCCTCTAGCTTGTATAACTCCTTGAATACGGATCATTAATTTATTTATTAAAGATTGTTTTATATTTGATAGTTTTCCAGATCGTTGAATGAGACATGCTTTAGATCGATAAATTACTTCTACTTCATGTAATCCATTAGCTTCTAATGTAGCTCCGGTAGATACAAGATCACAAATTGCGTCTGCCAATCCGGCGCGTGGTGCTACTTCTACTGATCCATTTAGTAAACAGGATTTAAAATTAATACCTAATTTGTCTAAGTATTGTTTTAATAAATGTGGATACGAAGTAGCAATTCGTTTGTTTTGCAAACATTTTGGTCCGTCCCACGGCTCATCTATTGGTAAGGCCATAGATAATCGACAATCTCCAAAATCTAATCGACGTAACATAATATAATAGGGGTCATCTCCTTGTGATCGCCTTGTTAGTAATGCTTCTTCTAATACATTTTCACCTATAATGCCTAGATCTACTATACCATCCATAACTAAACCGGGGATATCATCATCTCGAACTCTCATAATATCTATAGCCATGTTCTCTGCAAATGCTAGTAGACGTTGTTGTTGTAAATTGATTTTAATTCCACATTGTTCAAGAAGTTGTTGAGATTCTTTGCTTAATCTACCTGATTTTTGCATCGCTATTCGTAATCGTGATCTATCCAGCATGATATTGTTACCTTCTGTAAATAATTTATTACTATAATTAAGTATTTTAATAAAAATTTTTGTGATAAAAGTATTTTGGAATTTTTAATGAATAAAATATTTAAAATTATCCTTATTGTTAATTTATTTAGAGGATTTCATTAGAAATATGACTGATAAATTAATATACGAAAATACATAGTTTCACTAAAAACAATTTTTATTACTCTAATATTTTATCGAATATAATTATGTTTGTATAGGGTTAAATGTTATAAATATGTTTTGTATTATACACATATAATTAATTATTTTAATTTAAATTGTATAATGCTTTAAAGTATTTGTATGTATCAAGTACATTAAAAATAAACATATAAAATATTAAATTACAACTATGATTGTATATATGCATTCATAGTATCTCTTAATACATATGTGTTTTTATAAAATGATATTGTTTTGAGTAATTGTTGTATTTTTGATTAATTTATTTAACTTATATTATAAATATTGATTTTTATATATGAAACAATGAAAATTGTGGATGTGAACGAAAGATTAAAACATAGCATCATATAGGTATTGATAGTATTGTCGTAATAGATATATGAGTTTTGTTTTTAATGTATTATGTTTGTACATAGATAAAAGTTTGTTTAATTCGTTATTATAAGATTTGGTTTGATTTTCGTTAAATAATTTGTTTTTTCGATAGTTTAACCATTTTTTTTGTTCTTGTATGTTTAAAGTATTAGGAAAATTACGAGCTTTATAGTAGAATAATAATTCTGTTAAACGAGTATCAGCGTTTTTGGTACATATTTTTGTTAATGCTTTTGGATTAGTTTTTTGAATGTTTTCAATTATTTTACGATCAGTGTTATTAAAAAATCGACGATACAGTTGATTATCTACGTGGGTATTGTAGTGGGAATATTGCTTACTCATATAAGAGTCAAGCATTGTGTATAGTGTGCTTATTTTTGTTCTTAGATGTATACTATTTTTATGAATTCTAATTAAATTTAAGTTTCTTAAACAACATTGATAATTAATGGTATTTTTTATAATATTGGGGTTTATTTCATTAAAAAAGTTTATTGGTATTAATATAGGGCATGCGTTCAATCGAATTAAATGCAGTGGTATTTTTTGTATGATTTCATGTATTGTTATTTGATTAGAGAATAATTTGCAATATATAGTATTTGAGTTTAAGTGAAATAAAGTATCTATATTTCTACTTAGGTCACATACTACTAAAATGTTGGGATTAATGGGATGTCGAGCAATAGGAGCTATATAATTTATAAAGTTATTGTACTTGTTATTAATTTTATTGGTTATGAATATCAAAGGATTTATGATATCTAAGTCTATAATTTTTTGTAGTTGATACTTAGTGCGATGGTTGAACAAAAATTGGAATAACTGTGGGTGTGTTTTTTTTATTAATTTTGTTAATTCTAAAGTAGCAAATATATCTGAAGTAGCATCATGTTTATTTAAGTGTTGTATAGAATTTGCACGTGTTAAATCTTCTAAACGAAAACTAGGTTTTTTATAAGCATTTAATGGCCATGTAATACCATGTGGATATAGTGTATAATAGGCACGTAATACATGTAATAGATCCCAACGTGAATTTCCTTGTGCATAGGCCCATGTATATGGATCATAAAAATTTCTGTAAAAAATGTTTCTACTAAATTCATCGTCAAAATGAATATTATTATAACCAAGGATACAGGTATAAGGTGTAGAGAATAATTGATAGATGCGATGGGCGAATTTAGGTTCAATTAATCCATTGCGTAAAGTGTCTTGTGGAGTGATTCCTGTAATAAGCACGGATTTTGGATCAGGAAGATAGTCTGGTGATAAACGGCAGAATAAGACCTCTTTTTTTCCTATAGGTTGTAACTTACTATTGACACGGATTCCAGCAAATTGAGCGGGTCTGTCTAGAGCTGGATTTATGCCAAAAGTTTCATAATCATAGAAGAAAAAACTGGGTTGTTTAATATTAGAATCTAATGGCATATATGTATTTCAATTTTAAGTTAAATCAAATTAAATGATATTGAATTATTCATTTATTATTATGAATAGTATGTTTTATATTTATTTAATAGTTATATATGTACTGATATACAAAATATTTATTAACATTAGTATTAATATATTTATGAAATATAGTAATATTGTAATAAATATTAGCGATATTAGCGAGCAGTATAATTAGATTATTATTATTTATGCAGTGAAGATTAGTGTTGTATGATACTTATTATATTTTTATATTAATGTTTATTTGATGATTTTGGGTATATAGAATCTTATAATTTTGGAAATTTTTTGAAAATGAGTATCAATAGGATATTATTATGAGCGCTGATGTGAATCAATCGTTTTATGATGTATTGGAATTTGTGCGAATGTTCCGTCGTAAAAATAAATTACAACGAGAAATTGTTGATAATGAAAAAAAAATTCGTGATAATCAGAAACGAGTATTATTGTTGGGTAATTTAAGTGATTATATTAAATCTGAAACGTCCGTAGAAGGAATACAAGTTATTATTTCTAATATGCGTAGTGATTACGAAGATAGAGTGGATGAGTATATAATAAAAAATGCTGAATTATCAAAAGAGCGTCGTGAATTATCAAAAAAAATAAAAAGTTTTAAAGAATCTGTAGTTTGATTAAATATAATGAGTTCTAATATTTATATTAGATTTATTTAAATTTATTGTTTAGTACGTCTGTGATTTATTATTTAAATGTTTAAGTATATGGAAATAGGATGTTTGTGCGCATACGAGAAGTGTTAAGTATAATAAGTATATAGAGTGGTGTTGTTATTTTAAATTTTATAATAAGTAATACGAAAAATATTATATATTGTAATATGATGTTGTTAAATGATTCATATGAGATTATTAAATCATTATTAATAAAGACTTGGTACATGAAATTTAACCATGATATATTATAGATGTTTTGATATGTATATGGTACTCATAGTATTTTAATTGTTGATTAAATAATTTTTGTGTTTTTTGATTGGACATTATATTGATTATATGTGGAAATGGATATTTAAAGTTTGATTATTATATATTATAAGTTATCATAGTATATATTTTTAATACTAAAAAAGAGGCAGAAGATTATAGATTTTTGTTCATGTAAATATATTTTGTTTAATGTTGCAGTTTGATATATGTCATTTTCAATGATTATGTGGTAATTAATGATTGATGATGTATTGTTGTTGGAATATGCTAGAGAAACTTTAAAGATCGAAATTAACGAAGCTCAAAGAATGTTAGATCGATTAGATAAGAGTATTGTGTTTGCTTGTGGCATATTATTAGATTGTACTGGAAAAGTTGTAGTTTCTGGAATAGGTAAATCAGGGCATATTGGAAGGAAAATTGCTGCTTCTTTAGCTAGTACGGGTACTCCTGCATTTTTTGTTCATCCTGCAGAAGCTCTGCATGGTGATTTAGGTATGATTGGAACAAAAGATGTAGTGATGTTTATTTCTTATTCAGGTCGTGCCTATGAAATAATTACTTTAATACCATTATTAATAGACAGTGGTATTCCTGTTATCGCTTTGACTGGTGATATTAGTTCTCCTTTAGCTAAAAGGGCTACATGTGTTCTTGATATAAAGATACAAAGAGAAGCTTGCCCTATGGAGCTTGCTCCTACTTCCAGCGCAGTTAATACTTTGATGATGGGTGATGCATTGACAATGGCTATCATGAGATATAAAGGATTTAGTTTAGAGCAATTTGCTCGATCTCATCCAGGAGGTAGATTAGGTGCTCAGTTACTAAATTGTGTGTATCATTTGATGCGTACTGGAGAACATATTTCAAAAGTTTGTTGGGAAGTTACAGTGATGGATGCGATGTTTGAGTTAAGTCGTACTGGACTTGGATTGATTGCTGTATGTGATAAGCGTTCTCATGTTGTAGGAGTATTCACTGATGGAGATTTGAGACGTTGGATGGTTCAGGGAAAATCTCTTGATGACCCTATTAATGTTGCCATGACTGAACCTGGTTACTATATTCCGCAAGAATGGCGTGCTAGTGTAGCATTGAAAGCTTTGTATCAACGAAGAATTACCGCAGCACCAGTAGTGGATAAATTTGGAGTATTGGTAGGTTCAATTAACATGCATGATTTGCATCAAGCTAGAATAGAGTAACTGTTCAAAATTTAGTTTGGTATATGGCGTACAACAAATATTTTATTTAAAGACTGTATATAAAATAAAAGTATTATTACTTTAATTTTTATTATTTGGCTCCTCTGACTGGATTCGAACCAGTGACATACGGATTAACAGTCCGCCGTTCTACCAACTGAACTACAGAGGAACTAGTAGATTTGGTTGATGATGCGTCAGTTGAATGGATACAGCTATCGCATTTATATTTCTGTTATGTATAGTTTAAATATATTTGTAATATGAAATATCAATTTTTGGTTATTATAGCAGAGTTAATAATTGTTTTCAAGATGTTATATTAATACTATTTACTTACGTTAAAGAATATTGTGTTTTTATTTTTAATAGGAGAGATGCCGGAGTGGTTGAACGGAGCGGTTTCGAAAACCGTTTTAAAGAAAAATATCTTTCAAGGGTTCGAATCCCTTTCTCTCCGTCATTTTTAAAATTTTAAAATTATTGAGATTATACTTGTATTTTATGTACTGTAAAAAATAATATGATTATCATATTATTAGTTAATGTACATTGAGTAGTAATGACTCAGGAATTTTGTAATTAATATCGTTGATATTAATTTTTTTGTGTTTATGTTGATACACATATATATGCAATTGTTGATTTTAGTTATTATTATATTACAATAAATTAAAAATGTCTGTATTGTTGTATTTTTATTTAAAATGGTTAAAGAGGCGTTGTTAATATATTTAAATTTGGTGGCATAGTATATATATGTTAGTTGTATGATTTTTGATGTTGGATTGATGAGTGTTTGAATGATTATTTGGATTAAGTATTGGTTTTTGGTTTGTAGCTAAATTCAAATATACAATTAGTGTTATAGGCCTGTGTTTAATTTAATGGATATGTGGTAAAAAGTTTTTATAGTAGTGTATTTGTATATGTATTACGATAATTATAGTATGAATTTATTTAGATTTATGATTTCACATAATGATTGAAATAATTTATTATAAATTATTGTTTGTTAGTCATGCTTTTTAAGCAATGAGTTTTTATCAACTTAATAAATTGATATATGAATTTAGTGCTTATGGAATGTGTAACGCGATAATCCATAGATTTTTAGTTGGTACAATGAATTATGGCGGTGAGGAAGGGATTTGAACCCTTGATACATGGGTTTCATGTATACATACTTTCCAGGCATGCTCCTTAAACCACTCGGACACCTCACCACAATAATAATTTAAATGATGATATGGTTAGAGTTATTAATAATATATATAACATAACAATAATACAAAGTTTGGTTTATTTTATTAGGGTTAGTGATTTTATTAAACATTATATTTTATAGTTATGTATATATGTATGAAAACTGATCGTGATTGTATCATAAGTTTAAATGATTAAATGAGATTATTTTAAATATAAATTTTTAAAAATTTTTGATTACATATGTTTAAATTTTTTTATGATGGTTATCACGAAGTAAAGATTGAAATGAATAATATTTAAATTGATAATATAAGCCTATTACAGTGATTAATCCTATTATACTAAGAATAATCCAAGGTAATTGTAAAAAATTTTGTTCTTTACCGATATCATACAACCATCCGCTACCACTATATCCCACAGTACCTCCTAAAGCTAAACTTAATTTGTTAAAACCGATATAGCTGCTTCTTGCTTTGTAGTCTGTTAGTAACGCTACTAAAGTTTCTCTTGCAGGTTCAGCAATAATAGACCCTATGTAGAATAAACTAATTAAAATTAGCAATGTATTTAAGTTTTTAACTAATCCAATGGGAAATAGGCTAATTATCATAGTTATTAGTCCTATCATTAAGCGTGTTTCTAGTTTGAAATATTTTTCGCTCCACCAAGTAATTGGAACAATTAATAATACAGATAAAATCGCTTCTATGATGTACATCCATTTTATATAAGATAATTGTCCAGATACTTCATGAATGCGAATGGGTAGCATTAACATGACTTGAGCTGATAAAATATAATATCCAGTTAAAGTGAAAACGTAAGTTACAAATCGTTGATTATTGAGTACTTTTTTTATACCTTCTAGTAATGAAGAATGAGAACTAGAAATTTTATATGCAGGTAGTTGCCAGGCGTTAAAAACTCCAGCAATAAAGAATAATGTTGCTCCAGTAAAACATACTAATTTAAAATTATATTGTAATAACCAAGTACCTAATGCTATTCCTATTATAGCACACATACTGTCTTCTAACATTAAGATAGAATAAAATCTTCCTAATTCCCATGGACGAACTAATTTAATCACTAAAGCAGTGCGTGGTGGATCAAATAATGTTCCACCTAACGCAGATAGCACGCATGATATACATAATAACATAGGGGTATTTGCGAGACTCATTGTAATGAATCCTAAAGTACGCATGAATAATCCGGATACAATCATAGGTTTGGCACCTAATTTATCAGCGAAGGCGCCACTAAAAATACCTAGTCCTTGTTGAATAAATTGTCTTAGTCCTAAAGCAAATCCTACTAAAAAAGCACCCCATCCTAATTGTTCAACGAAATATATTGATATAAGTGGAAAAACGATATAAAAACCTATAACGACAAACATATTATCTATAATTAAAAAATATTTACCTAATTTTCTAGCTTTAGATATTGTATACATGAGTCCTCATTTTCTTAATTTTTTATATGCGTTATTATTTAATGTATGTATCAGTGATTTTACAACAGTAATATATTTTATTTTTTAATATAGTATATATATATATTTTCTATTTTTATGAAATATTTAATGATGATTATATTGATATATTTTGTGTGCTTATTTTTTTATATCTTATTTTAAGCGTGATTCTAAAATAGAAATGATTGTGTTGATTAATAATTGTAATCTTATACAAGATAGATCCATTTTAGTAATAATTATATTATTAGTTGTTGGTAAAGTTTAAGAGATCATCTAAGCGGTCATTTTATAGAAATATGTAAAATAAATAATATTATTTTCGCTATTGGTTGTTTTGACAAATGTTACATTATATATATTTGATTATATCAGAGATATGTAACAAGTTGTAATTTTATATATATATGTTGCATTAGTTTTTTTTTGAAAATATAGTTATCCAAAGAGTAAATGTTTGTTTATAATTATTGCGCATAAGGTTGATTGTATAAGTTTAGAAAATTAGTGGAAAATTTTTGTATGTTTTAATATAAATAGTATTTATATGTTGTTATATTTACGCTGGGTTTTTAAAAATTTTTAATATGATAAATTTATTAAGATCGTTGACTACGATTAGTTGTGTTACTATGTTGTCGCGTGTTTTGGGTTTTATTAGAGACATTATAATAGCGCGAATATTTGGGGCTAGCATAGTAGCAGATGCTTTTTTTGTTGCTTTTAAGTTACCTAATTCGTTAAGGCGTATTTTTGCTGAAGGAGCATTTTGTCAAGTCTTTTTACCTATATTGTCGGAATATCAAAATACTTCGAGCAAAGACGAGGTGCGAGTATTTATTTCTAGAGTTTCTGGTTTATTAATAGTTATTATAGCTTTTGTAGTTTGTATCGGGTTGTTAATAGCGCCTTGGATTGTTATGATTATTGCTCCAGGTTTTGATAGTTCTGTAGAAAAATTTACAATGACTATTGATATGTTGAGAGTAATGCTGCCTTATATTTTATTAATATCATTGACTTCATTAATGGGCGTTATTTTGAATACTTGTAATTTTTTTTTAGTACCAGCGTTTGTTCCGGTTTTTTTGAACATTAGTATGATAAGTTTCATGTTATTTTCAGAGTATATGTATTTCAATATTTCCATTATGGGATTGGCTTGGTCAGTTATTGTAGGAGGGTTGCTACAATGCATTTATTGTTCGTTTTTTTTAAGAAAAATTGATATGTTAGTAATTCCAAGGATGGAATTTTATGATAGTAGGATTTGTAGAGTATGCAGATCAATGCTTCCTGCTTTAATTGCTGTTTCGAGTAGTCAGATTTCATTAGTTATCAATACTATTTTTGCTTCTTTTTTAAAAGATGGTTCTATTTCGTGGATGTATTATGCTGATAGGCTGGTAGAATTACCTATTGGAGTGTTTGGTGTTACATTAACTACTATTTTATTGCCGTATTTATCTCGATTTGTTTCTGATCACAATTATAGAGATTATTTTTATTTGATGGATTGGGGCGTAAAATTGTGTTGTATATTAGGTTTTCCTAGTGCTGTAATTTTGGGGGTTTTATCTAAGCCATTAATAATAACATTATTTAAGTATGGAAAATTTTCTGAATTTGATGTATTGATGACACAGTATTCTGTAATTGCTTATGCAATAGGATTGCCAGGATTAATTTTAATAAAAGTATTAACATCTGATTTTTATGCACGTCGTGATATTAAAACTCCAGTACGTATAGTTGTGATCACCATTTTTTTTACTCAGTTTATAAATATGATCTGTATTAGTTCATTGAAACATATTGTTTTTTCTTTTTCTGTTAGTTTGGGTGCTTGGTTGAACGCAGGATTGTTATATTGGAAATTGAGAAAAAAATATTTATTCCAATTTCAATCTGGATGGTTATTTTTTGCTTGTCAGTTGATTGTGGCGCTTTTTATAATGTATATAGTATGTTTAGGATCACTGATGTGTGTATCTGATTGGGATCAGGATAATTTTTTATATAGATTAGCTAAAATGGTAGGAATTTTAATGTTGGCTTGTAGTAGTTATTGTATAACTTTGTGGTGTGTAGGTATTCGTTTAAGAGATTTCATTTTTATTAGTAAAAAAGATTTGTATTGATTTAGGACAAGATAAGGTACTGATGTATTACATTACATATATCTGATTGTTTTAATTCCTAATAAATTTAAACCTTGTTTTAAAATACGAGCAGTAATTAATGCTAATTTTAGTCTACTATATTGCACATGTGTGTTATTTATTTTAAGTATAGGACAGTTTTCGTAGAACAAAGAAAATAATACAGACAATTTATATAAATAAGAACATAAAGTATGAGGGGTTCCGTTGTTTGCTACTGTAATGATTGTTTCTTCAAACTGTAGTAAGCATATTGCTAATGATGTTTCTTCTGTGGTTTCTAATTGAATGTTATTTTGTTTTAGTTGATAACTAGGTGTTTTGAACCGTTTAAAAATGGAAAAAATTCTGGTATATGCATATTGTATATAAGGCGCTGTGTTTCCTTCGAAATTTAACATGGTATTCCAATCGAATATATAATCTGTGATACGGTTTTTTGATAGTTCAGAATATTTAATGGCACCAATACTAATAATATGTGCTAATTTATTTGTTTGATCATGTCCTAGTTTAGGATGTTTGTTTAATATTAGACAACGAGCACGTTCTAGAGCTTCATCTAATAATATTCTTAGTTTTAATGCATTTCCAGATCGTGTTGTGAATGGTTTTTTATCTTTTCCTAGCATCATGCCGCATATGTGATGTTCTAGTAATACTGATTTTTTTATATAACCTGCTTTATTAGCAATTTCCCATGCTTGTATTAGGTGTTGTTTTTGTCGAGAATCAGTATAATAAATAATTCTGTCGGCGTGTAATTTTTCACAACGGTATTTTATACAAGCAATATCAGTAGTGCTATATAGGTAAGCTCCATCTTTTTTTTGAATAATTACTCCGAATGGATTATCATGTTTGTTATGATGATTTTTGATAAATACTACTGTAGCTCCATTACTTGTAACTGCTAAGCCTTTATTTTTTAAATCTAATATAATGTTGGGTAACATATTATTATAAAAACTTTCTCCTATAGTATCGCTTTTTTTTAAAGAAATATTTAATCGCGTGTATATGCTTTGATTATTTAGTATAGAAATATCTACTAAACGCTGCCATATTTGGTGGTAATGTTTGTCGCCTTGTTGTAATTTTAAGATACAATTTCGAGATAATTTGGCAAAATCAGGATTAGTATCGTAAATTTTTTTAGCTTTTTGGTAAAAAAATTCTAATGTAGATAATTGTATAGTGTTTTTTAATAAAAATTCATATTGTGTATATTTTTCTACATACGCAACAAGCATACCGAATTGAGTGCCCCAATCTCCTATGTGATTAGCCCTAATAACATTGTGCCCTAAAAAAGATAAAATACGAGCGACGCTGTCTCCAATAACAGTTGAACGTAAATGTCCAACATGCATTTCTTTAGCAATATTTGGGCTAGAATAGTCAATGATAATTGTTTTTGGTGTAATTGGATCCATATTTAAATGAGGTGCAGAAAAAATGTTGTTAATTTTGTTTGCTATCCATTTTTGATTTAAAAATATATTGATAAATCCTGGTTGTTCTATCTTTATTTTATGTGTTATATCGTTTAAGTTGGTAAATTTTATAATTTTTTGAGCAAGCTCTTTAATAGGGATATTTAGTTCTTTAGATATGGTTATTAATCCATTAACTTGATAATGTCCAAATTTTTTTTGTGTTGATTGTTTTACTTTTATTAGAGGTAAAATAGATTTATTTGATATTGAAAGTAAAGCCTGATGAATTTTTTTTAATAAAAATATTTGAATGTTCATATTAATTTTTTTAAAGATACCTGATTTGGTTCTATTTAGTATGAGAGTGTTGTTTTCTATCAAAATAATGGATATGATATATTGTAATTATATAAATATTTGCAGTTAAACTAGATATATATATATTATATATTAATAGTGTTTGTTTCGTTATATATAAATTTATTTTATAAGAGCAATTAATTGCTACAATTTTATCATAGATAGATATATTTGTTTTTATATAATTGAATAATTTGATTTTTGTTATCATTATAATTTTCTTCTTTATAAGAGCAAAATTATTAAAATTTTTTTGTAGGATTTGTTTGGGTTTTCATTTGATACAATTTAAGTATATATGGTTAATTTTTTGTTTAAATAATTGTTTTGCATGTATAACCATACAATTATATTTGATTGATATTAAAACTATTTAATTTTTATCATTAAATATTAAGGTGATATTTTATTAATTTCTATTAAATTTAAGTTATAGTAATTTAAATGAATTTGCATATAAAGTATATGTGTAAATGATTTTAATGTTTATAAATAGCGTATATGTATTTTATGCAATACAACTATAATTGGTATGATTGATAGTGTGGTGGTAATTATTATATGTTTATTGAATATGGAGTATAATGCAGATGATTAGTCAATGATTGTATTATGAGAGATGTATGATTAGAGGGTATTAGTAATGCGTACTGCGTATTGTGGGCAGTTGAATTTATCCCATGTAGGTTTGGAAGTAACGTTATGTGGTTGGGTAAATAAATATCGTAATCTTGGTAGGTTAATTTTTATAGATTTACGTGACAGAGAAGGATGTATACAGGTATGTTTTGATGTTAATCAAAATAAAGAAATATGTGTATCTGCTTCTGTGTTAAAACAAGAATTTTGTATTCAATTAATAGGTATAGTTCGTGCACGACCTGCAAATCAAATTAATAATAATATATCTACTGGTTCAATTGAAATTATAGCGAAATCTTTTACTATTCTTAATACTTCTGATTCGTTACCATTAGATATTAGTAAAAATAATATCGAGGAAAATAGATTAAAATATCGTTATCTTGATTTAAGACGCTCGATTATGTTAAGTCAGATAAAAACTAGATCACGTATTACATCTATTACTCATCGTTTTATGGAATTAGAAGGGTTTTTAAATATTGAAACTCCGATGTTAGCTAAGGTTACTCCGGAAGGTTCACGTAATTATGTGGTGCCTAGTAGATTACACGCAGGTAAAAACTATGCTTTACCTCAATCTCCTCAAGTATTTAAGCAGTTATTAATGATTTCTGGTTTTGACAGGTATTATCAAATCACCAAATGTTTTCGAGATGAAGATTTACGTTCGGATCGTCAACCAGAGTTTACTCAAATAGATATTGAAACTTCTTTTATGACAGCACAAAAAGTGCGGGAAATTATGGAAATTTTTGTTCGTATTCTTTGGCGTGAAATTTTAGATATAGAATTAGGAATATTTCCACAGCTTACGTATTCTGAAGTAATACAACGTTTTGGTTCTGATGTTCCGGATTTGAGAAATCCAATAGAAATGATTGACGTATCAGATTTATTTAGATCTTTAGGTATTAAATTACCATTTAGTAAAATAAATAATACTGGCATGCAAGTAATAGTTATGAAAGTACCTAATGGTAGACGGTTGACGTGTAAACAGATTGAAGAATATATTTGTTATTCTAAAAAATGTGGTTTACAGGAATTAATGTGGATTAATATTCAGTTTTATAAAAATAATGTTATAAAAGAAGTTAAAGGATCGGCGGTTGATTTTTTAGATAAATTTATATTAAATCTTCTTTTGAAGAAAATTAGTGCAAAGAATAATGATATTTTATTTTTTGGATTCAGTAATAATCAAAGTAAATTTGCTACAAAAATATTAGGTTCTTTACGAAATCAATTAGGTAATGATCTTTGCTTAATTGAAAAAAATTCTTGGGCTCCATTGTGGGTGATAGATTTTCCAATGTTTAAAAAAAGTGATGATGGTAAACTTATATCTATGCATCATATGTTTACTTCTCCAAAAAATTGCGATATTCAAACTTTAGTAAAGGATCCGTTATTAGTGCATTCAGAAGCTTATGATATGGTGATAAATGGTTATGAAGTAGGTAGTGGATCGGTCCGTATTCATTCATATGAGATGCAACAAGTAGTATTTAATATTTTAGGTATCACTAAAAATGAACAACGAGAAAAATTTGGATATTTAGTAGATGCATTAAAATATGGAGCTCCTCCACATGCTGGTTTAGCGTTTGGTTTGGATCGTTTGGCTATGTTATTAACTGGAGCTAAAAATATTAGAGAGGTTATTGCGTTTCCTAAAACTACAGCGGCAGCAGATATAATGATGAATACGCCCGATTGATGTATATAAATAATCTAAATGTTTAATATTTATATTTATTCATACAATAAATATAATGCATGAGTTTGTGTTTATGGAGTATTAAGAAGTTTATTTTAAAGTATTATAAAATATATAAATTTTATGTGTTTTAAAAAAGATTGCATAAATGATGTTTTTTATGAAATAGTTATTCATATTATAGTCTTCATTATTTTTTTATATTTTCTTCTAATTTTTTTGTTGAGAATAATTATGAATTATAATGTAGATATATAAAAATAGAATTGATGATTAACGCATAGTATAAGTATGTTTCGTGTCATTAAGTTGTTATTTAGTTGTTTACATAAGATTTATTTTGTGATGTCTTATTTGTTTTTATTGATGATTATAATTGTAATTATTTGGGAATGTTTTATTCAGTGTACATGGAATAAAAATAAACAAAATTTTAATAGTGATTTTTTTATTAATAAACGTGAATCGCATCAATCTGAAATTATATGGAATAAAAAAATTTTTAATAATATTATGATACATTCCTACATTTTAAAAAGGAACTTGTCTTTCAATAAATCATCACAAGAAATAAATACGTACAATTATACAGTATTTCAAGATGATGTATTAGACAAAATTTTAATAGGTTATAGTAGTAATGGTATTGATTCTTCTGGAGTTACTCTTTTATTACAACAGTATCCGATATTGAGACAGTTAAAGACGGGTCAAACGTTGTCTTGGGTAACGATTACAAAAAAAAAGTTACAATGCTTGGTTTGGGATATTTTTCCTCAGGAGATTAGAATTTATAATCGTATACATGCTAGTTTTACAGAAGGTATTATCAAAGTCTTAAAAAATCAATTCAATAATGAATTATCTCCTGCTGTTTTATTTATAGGTGAACTAAGTGGAACATTTATTGATAGTGCTCGTTCTTTAGGTATAGAAGAAAATTATATTATAGATATAATGAATGCACTACAATATCGATTAGATTTTAAAAAACTACATCAGGGTGATAGATTTGCAGTATTAGTATCGATAATTCTTAACGATAATAAGAATGTTAAAAGTAAATTACTTGGAGCAAGATTGTACACTTCTGGTAAGAATTATTATTTGTTTCGCGCAAATAATGGTAAGTTTTATGATAGCGAAGCTATAAGATTGGGAGATAATGCTATGCAGTTTCCTACATTAAAACCATTTCGTATATCTTCTAATTTTAATTTAAATAGATTAAATCCTGTGACTGGACAAATATCTCCACATGTTGGAGTAGATTTTGCTGTTCCTATTGGAACACCAGTTTTTTCTGTAGGAGACGGAGAAGTTGTTGTAAGTGCATACAGCAAAATTGCTGGTAATTATGTAGCGATTAAACACAATTGTCATTGTATAACTAAATATATGCATTTGAAAAAGTTATTGGTTAAACCTGGGCAAACAGTAAAAAGGGGTGATAGTATAGCATTGTCTGGTAATACAGGTCGATCGACAGGTCCACATTTGCATTTTGAGATATGGATCAATCATCGCCCTGTGAATCCATTGACTGCTAAAGTTTTAAACATCGAAAAGTTGTTAGGAAGCGAACGTTCAATATATCTAGGTCAGGTAAATGAAATTCTTCCGAAATTGCGTTTTGATTAAATATGTTATAATTTTTATAAATTTTTGATTTTTATTGAATTAAACTGATTCAGTCAGTATTTTTTCTGATTATTTTATAAAACAACGAGTTATGTTTTTATTTTAGTAGTATTTTGAGTTATATGCGGTAGTGATATATATCATTAATTTTTTAATTGTAAGAGGGATGTTACAATAACAATTATTTTACTTGTATAATATAGTTGATGTTGGTTATATTATATTTATTACATGCATCATGTTGTATGACAATTACCAGTTCTCCGGATTTTACAAACCCTTTATCGCGTAATAAATCACTAGCATATCTAGCATCTGTTATGTTTTCACCTGTTTTATTGAAATAAATAGGTATAACCCCTCTGTACAAGGTGACTATGTTTAAAATTTGTTTGTGTTGAGATAGCGCAAAAATGGGTAATTTTGAATTTATGCGAGACATTAATAATGTAGTGTTTTCACATTCAGTTAAGGCGATAACAGCGCTCACTCCAGTCAAATGATTGGCAGTGTACATTGTTGATGTAGCAATGGCTTCTTCAATGTTGTTGAATTTTTTTTTTTGATTAATATGTGTTGAAGAATTTATGTTTGAAATTTTTTCAGCGCCTAGGCATACATTGGCCATTGTAGTTACACTTTCAGATGGGTATTGACCTGTAGCAGTTTCAGCGGATAACATAACAGCATCAGTTCCATCTAATACTGCATTAGCTACATCCATTACTTCTGCACGGGTAGGCATAGAATTATTAACCATAGATTCCATCATTTGAGTTGCAGTAATGACTGCGCGATTAAGAATCCGAGCTCTTTGTATTATCTTTTTTTGTATACCTACTAGTTCTGGTTCTCCAATTTCTACTCCTAAGTCTCCTCGGGCTACCATGACTGCATCTGATGCATAAATGATATCATCTATAGTTTCATCTGATGCAACTACTTCTGCGCGTTCTATTTTTGAAACAATTTTTGCGTTACTGCCAGCATTAACTATTAATTTTCGTGCGTGGTTTAAATCTATACTGCTGCGTGGAAATGATATTGCTAGATAGTCTACTCCAATTTGAGCTGCAGTGATGATATCAATTTTATCTTTATCTGTTAACACTTTTGCTGAGAGCCCTCCGCCTAGTTTATTTAGACCTTTGTTATTAGATAACATCCCTCCAACGATTACTTTAGTATAAATTTTAGTATCATGAATCGTTATAACTTTTAATCGAATTCTACCATCATCCAACATAAGTAAATCTCCTGGATGTACGTCTTCGGCAAGTTCTTTATAATTAACGCCTACCCAGTCATGATTGCCTTTATCGTGTGTGATCATAGTGTCAAGTAAAAAATTGTCTCCAGATTTTAAATATATCTTATTTTCTTGAAAAGTTGAGATACGAATTTTAGGACCCTGTAAGTCTCCTAAGATAGCAACATATTTACTGAGTTTAGAAGAGATCTCGCGTACTTTTTGTGCTCGAATAAAATGATCCGTTGTTTCTCCATGAGAAAAATTTAGTCGTACTACGTTTGTTCCTGAAATAATTATTTTTTCAAGATTATTTTCCTTATCTGTAGCAGGACCTAAAGTAGCAATAATTTTAGTTCTTCTTAGTTGTTGTAACATAATAACTCCTTAAATAACTTAAACAATAAATATTTAATAAATTCCATTTAGTTTGTATTGATACGTAATGTGTACGCATAATATACGCGTGATATGTAATTAATATTTTATATATTTTAAGCAAATTGATTTAATTTGTTTGTTTGAAATATTAATAGTGTTAATTTTTATTTAATTTGAAATTACCAATATGTTTTTAAAATCTACAATTTAGATAAAATACAAATATTTTAGTTTTATCTAAATATTATTTTTTAATGTTAACAAAATTCTTTAATTATAGATAAACTTATGATACGTTAATTTAGGTTATTGTAGATTATTTATTGTATATATTCTATATATATTTATATAAACTAGTTTTGGTATATGGTGTAGATTATGTATTTATAGAAGTTATACGAAATATTTTAGAGGGATTCTGTGGAAATGTAACAAATGATTTATATTAAATATAATTTATGATATTTAATTGCGTGTTTTATTTTTTTTGTAAATTTTGTATTTGTTGAGCGGTTTGTATTTTAACAAAATGTTTTATGGGTATAATTTTGTTGTATATTTACTTGTATGTAGTGAACGTTAAAAAATAAAATTTTTATTTATATAATTAATATATTAGAGATAGATATGCGAATAACATCTATAACTCAAGCATGTAATTTAATTATTTTTGGAGCTAAAGGTGATTTAACACGTAGGAAATTATTTCCGTCTTTATATCAGTTAGAAAAAATAGGAGCTATTCATCCTGACACACGTATTATAGGAGTAGGTCGTGCAGAATGGAATCTTATTATGTATATTGAAGTGGTATATGCTTCATTAAAAACGTTCATGAAGGACTCTATTAATGAGTCGTTGTGGAGTGTTTTTAAAGCACGGCTTGATTTTTGTAATTTGGATGTATATCAAACTGAACGATTTGTTTGTTTATTAGACAAATTAAAGAATACAAATATGGTGACGATAAATTATCTTGCTATGCCTCCTGATACTTTTGGTGTTATATGTAAAGGATTAAGTACTATTGGATTAAATAAAAAATTAAGCCGTGTAGTCATGGAAAAGCCATTGGGTACTGATTTGGCTTCTGCGCGAATCATTAATTCACAGGTAGCAGAGTATTTTGGAGAAAGACAGATTTATCGTATTGATCATTATTTAGGAAAAGAAACAGTGTTAAATTTATTAGCACTACGTTTTGCAAATTATTTATTTTCTGAAAATTGGGATAATAATACTATTGATCATGTGCAAATTACTGTAGCGGAAGAAGTAGGAATTGAAGGTCGTTGGGGATATTTTGATGCGGTAGGACAAATGCGAGATATGATACAGAGTCATTTGTTACAAATTTTGACTATTATTGCTATGTCACCTCCGTCTGATTTAAGTGCGGATTGTATTCGAGATGAAAAAGTGAAAGTACTTCGATCGTTACGAAGGATTGATAGTAATAATATACATGATGTCACAGTTCGTGGGCAGTATACGTCTGGTTTTATTCAAGGAAAACCAGTACCGGGCTATTTGGAAGAAAAAGGAGCTAACAAGGATAGTAATACTGAGACATTTGTTGCTATTCGAGTTAATATAGACGATTGGCGTTGGGCCGGCGTTCCATTTTACCTGCGTACTGGGAAGAGATTACCTATGAAGTGTTCTGAAATTGTAATTTTTTTTAAAAAACCGATACTTAATTTATTTGCTGATTCGTATAAAGATTTGCCTAATAATAAGTTAATAATTCGATTGCAACCAGATGAAGGGATAGATGTTCAAATTTTGAACAAAGTTCCTGGATTAGGTTATAAACATCGATTACAAGCTACTAAGTTAAATTTAAATTTTAATAAGACTTTTTTTCAAGAACATATGGTTGATGCGTATGAGCGTTTGTTGTTAGAAATAATGTGCGGGATTCAAGCATTGTTTGTGCGTCGTGATGAAATAGAAGGTGCTTGGAAATGGATCGATTCTATTGTGCAGGCTTGGAAGTTAGAGAGTAATTCGCCAAAACTTTATAGAGCTGGTACTTGGGGGCCTATAGATTCTACAGTAATGATAACGAAAGATGGTCGTGCTTGGAACGAATGTAAATTGCGTATGTAGTAATTTTATTCAAATGGATAGCGGTGTGATGATTTAATTTACTATTGTTAGTTTATAAAATTTTAGAAGTTATTCTTTTTTTATAAGAGATGTATATTGGATTGAATGTAATATTTTATTTTTTTAAAGTATTAATATGTAGTTCTTAGTTTATATTAAATATTTTAAAAGTTTACATAATATGTTTGATAGTCAAATACTATAAGTATTGAATTTATATATATTGTTAAGTATGGAATGAATGTTTTATGGCACGTATAATATTATTTGTAATTATTAATTTATCAGTCATGATATTATTTGGGAGTGTGTTGAGTTTATTGGGGTGTTGGTCTGCTACTACGCTTGAATTAATTAGGATAGCTGGGATATTTGGTTTGGGAGGGGCTTTAATTTCTTTGTTTTTGTCTAAATCTATAGCTTTGTCTGCAGTTAATGGTGTAATAATTAGTAAAGCATCTAATGATATAGAAAATAGGTTATTAAAAATAATACATAATCAAGCTAAAAAATTGGATATCGTTGCTCCACAGTTGGTTATTTATGATGCTGTAGATATGAATGCTTTTGCTACAGGAGCAAGAAAAAATTCGGCATTAATAGCTGTTAGTACCGGTCTTTTAGAAAATATGAGTAAGGAATCAATTGAAGCTGTTGTTGCTCATGAAATGAGTCATATTGTTTCTGGAGATATGGTTACTATGACTCTTATTCAGGGAGTAATTAATACTTTTGTGATTTTTATATCACGTAGCCTTGCTAAATTGGTTGGTTGTTGGGATGCATATATACATGATCAAGAGAATGAGCAATCAGATTTTTACGACAATAATAGTTATAATCATGTAAATAGTTCTGTAGTATATATTATTGTATCGGTAATGTTAGAGATGTTATTTAGTATGTTTGCAAGTATAATTGTATTTTGGTTTTCACGCCATCGTGAATTTTATGCAGATGCTGGAGCAGCTAAGTTGGTGGGATGTAAAAATATGATTGCTGCTTTGCAAGAATTAAAATATAGTCATGAACCTCAAACATCATCTGATAGTACTATTGTTACTTTATATATTAATAATGTAAAAAAGAATATGTTTAGTGAGTTATTTTCATCTCATCCTTCTTTGGAGAAACGAATAGAAGCATTACGGCATGGTGTTTATTTAAATAAATCGTCTTATTTTTTTTAAAGTAAAGGAACGGGATGCTAAGTAAAGTATAATTGAGTTAAATTTTAAGAGAGTTATCTGTATATAGTATTATATTTTAGTTAGTTAAAACATAGAATTTATTATTTTATAAGGTTTATACAAATGATTATATCATATGATTTACAAAATAAAAAATAAGCGTTATACTATAATGGAATTTAGTGTAATTTAAATGTTTTGTAAGAATTATTATTTTTAATGTAATTGAATTACTATCATGCATGGAAAGAATTAATTTTTAATTTTGGGTTATTTATATAATAAAAAGGTGAGTACTAAAAAATTATTTATATTTAGTTTGTATATTTTTGCAAATTAAATAAATTTTTATATGATATATACGTTACATATATGTTGTGTATGATGGATTTTTATGTTAAATTTTATGTGAAAATAGATGTGTGAAAAATAAAAAGTTTTTTGTTGTTGTTTAAAAGCGCACAATTCTATGATTAATGATGATTATAAAAGTATGTGTTATATTATATCTGAACAAGATATAATGTATGTGTTAAAGAATCAGGTAAACCGAGATATGCTTTCGTATATAAGTGGTATTTTGATAAATTCAGTAAAGAAGTATTATGTATAAATAATATAATTTCCTCTTATTTGAATGTTTCACGAGAATAATAACTCTGGTTTGTCTTTTAATCGCTGTTATGGCAAATGTAAACACTCTAAAGGAAATACGTAAGATGACAAAAATCAAAGGTCAAGTAAAATGGTTTAATGAATCTAAAGGTTTTGGTTTTATTACACCGTCAGATGGTAGTAAGGATGTTTTTGTACATTTTTCTGCTATTCAAGGCAACGGATTTAAAACTTTGTCTGAAGGGCAAAGCGTGGAATTTGAAATTCAAGACGGACATAAGGGCCCATCTGCTGTCAATGTAACGGCTTTGTAATTTTTATATAATAAAATATATATATATAAAAGATTATTGAGTATGCTGTATGCTGGATAGATAATGAGGTTGTTTTAACGAAATAAGGAATAAGAAGTAAGAATGTTGTGAAAAGTAAACAGCGAGTATCATAGTGCAAATTTACTGTTGATATGAGATATCATAGTGCTTCTTTAAAAATTTAAAAATATATTACATATATATATCGGATGGTGCTGTGTTAGTGTGTTAATTTAGTAATTTTGATAAGCTCTAAATATAGTGATGATAATTAATTATTAATTTTTGTACTTGTGCTATTGCTGCAAAATAAGAGAACCTTATGAGAAGAGCAGTAAATATTTGTAATATGTTAAATGAGGGATAAGGTTCTCTTATTTTTTGTAGTAGTTGTTATGTGTCGGGTTTGTCTTTTAGAAACTAAAGTCCCAATAGTCCTGTCCAATATCCAAAAATTCCTATTCCAAAAAATCCTATGATAATCCATAATGCGTTTATTTTATTATTTAATAACCACATACAAGCGAATGTTAATAATAACGGAATAAATCCAGGCATAAGCTGATCTAAAATATTTTGTATAGTTGTTATTACTATATGTCCATCACTATCGGTAACTTTAGAAAGAACGCATGGAACGTTTACATGCGTCCATTTATTAACTAATGCTCCCATTACAAATAAACCTAAAATTGAAGAACCTTCTGTTATTTTTTGTAAAATTCCTCCTTGCACGTCATTAACAATACTGACTCCTTTTTTATAACCATATAAAATGCCGTAATAACGAGTAGTTAGTCTAGTTGTATTAAATAAAATAAAAAATAAGCATGGACCTAATAAATTTCCACTAAGAGCTATTCCTGCTCCTAAAGCTGCAAATACTGGTCGAGCAGTTCCCCAAAATATTGGATCTCCGATTCCTGCAAGAGGCCCCATTAATCCCACTTTTAAACCATTTATCGAAGCATTGTTAATGATGGCAGAGCCATTAGCTTTTTGTTCCTCCATGGCCATAGTAACTCCCAATATAGGAGCGGCAACATAAGGATGTGTATTAAAAAATTCTAAATGTCTTTTGATTGCTTCTTTTTGATCTTCACTATTTTTAGAATACAAACGCTTAATTACTGGAATCATAGAAAAGCAAAATCCTAATGCTTGCATGCGTTCAAAATTCCAGGATCCTTGAAATAGATTAGAACGAATAAAAACTGCATATATGTCATTTTTTTTTAATTTTATTTTTTTTGTTTTGTTATAAGTTGTTTCAAGATTATTAATCATTATCATTACCTATTTTATTTATTAATCTAATTCATTATCAGGTTTATTTGTGGATTGCATGGTAGTTGTATCGGATGATGATGATGGATCTTGCGTTTTAATTTGATTGTAACGTGGAGACAGTTGGATATATAACATAGCCATAACTATACCAATAATACCTAGTGCAACTAAGTTGAAATTGGTGAATGCTGTAATGACAAATCCTAAGTAAAAAAATGGCATTAAATATCCAGCGCGCATCATATTTATGACCATAGCATAACCTACTACCACAATAATACCTCCAGCAATATTTAGACCGTTGGTTATTACTTCTGGAATAGCGTGGAGTATACGGTGTATGGTATCAGTTCCCACAGAAATACCAACAATGGTTGCTGGAATGGCAACACGCATAGCTTGTAACATAAGCGCTGTGATGTGTATCCAACTTAAAATGGTTATATTGCAACGTTCTGCAGCTGTATCGGCAGCATGTTGAAATCCTACAGTAATAGTGCGTACAATAATGGTTAGTACTTGTCCGGCTGCTGCTAATGGAATGGCTAAGGCTATTCCGGCTCCGATAGGTTGTTGTCCTATAATTACTAAAATAGTAGAGATAATTGAAGCTAAAGCAGTATCAGGTGCTACAGCAGCGCCTATGTTCATCCAGCCTAAAGCTATCATTTCTAATGTTCCACCAATGATTATTCCAGTTTTTATATCTCCTAAAATTAAGCCTATTAAGGTACATGCTATTAGTGGTCTATGACATTGAAATTCATCAAGTATCGAACCCATTCCAATGATACAAGATGTGATAAACAATAGAGTAATTTGAAGTGTGTTAATTGCCATTTCATTTTCCTGAGTGATATGAAAATAAAACTATTATATTAGTTGTATTAATTATATGAATTAGATACATAATATATATACATTAGTAAGATTATTATTTGTTATTTTTTATTAATTGCATCATTTTTAATGATGGATCTGATGGTACTTTGCGTACTTCTAATTCAATACCATACTGATCAAGTTTTCTAAAAGCTTCAATATCTATTTCATTTACTGATATAGCATTGTTTATTTGTTTTTTGCCTTTATAAAAGGCCATTCCTCCTACATTTACTGAACTTATCGGAATCCCTCCTTGAACGAGACGTAGAATATCTGTAGGATTAGTGAACAACATGATCACTTTATCTGCAGAATACTTGGGATTGTTATATACACGTATAGCTTTGTCGATATTTAGAACATGAGCGGTTATTCCAGGAGGGGTTACTTGGGTGAGTAGTGTTTTTCGAATTGTGTCTTTAGATATTTCGTCATTTATTACTATAATACGCGTAATGTTGTATATTTTGGCCCAACGGGTCACTACTTGCCCATGAATTAATCTATCATCAATACGAGCTAAACAAATGGTCATATGGTTTTTGATATCTTTGTTTGATATTGAAGAGATAATGGATTTTTTATCAGTATGTTTTTCATTGTATACTGTATTGTTATGATTTGAATCATGTTTCATAGATTTTATACTTTCATGACCAGACTTTAATGCAATTTGTACTAATTCTTTCAAAGAATGTTTATCATCATCACGAGCCATAAATACTTCAATTAACATAGGAACGTTTACGCCTGTAACAATGTCGTATTTTTCTTTATTTAAAGCTATGTTATAAGCAGCATTGAATGGACTACCTCCCCAAGTATCTACTAAGAATAGTACTCCTGTGTTAATATCCAGATTTGATAAGTGCATATTATATTTTTCAATTAATATTTCAGTATTTTCTTCAGGAAGCAAATTAACCCACGCGACATTTTTTTGATGTCCTATGATCATTTCGGCAGTTTTAAGTAATTCTTCAGATACAGCTCCATGAGCACCTAATATAATAGCAGCGGTCATTATTATTTCCTCTTGTATATATTATTTTTATAATTTTTTATTTTTCGTATTCTTTATCTTATAAAAACTTTAATTATATATTGATTTATATAACTGTATCATTTGGTGATTTATTTTATGTTATGCTCGATATATAAGTTTAATATTTTTATTCATTTTTTGTATTTAATTTTGATTAAAGATATTAAACAATCATTAAAATAATTAAAAATATAATTAGTTAGATTATACTATTTATTCTGTCATCATGGTAGATTATCTTTAATGTTAATGTGTTTATTTTGTAATAATCTACGAAGCATGTTTTATATCATATAGTTATGGTATTTGCGTTTGAATATCATTCATACAATTTATAAAAATATATGTTGATTTTTGATTAACCCCTCCTCTACATAAGATTGTAATTAAAAGTATATGTTTATTATTTCATATGATTTGATTATGTAATCAGCTATTTTGATGTGTATATTTTGTATATATAAATATGCCATGAGATGATTTGTTATTTAACATTTGATGGAGATTGTCATGGAATTTTTAACAGATATATCAATGTGGATGGGATTACTTACTTTAGTTATTTTGGAGATTGTGCTTGGTGTTGATAATTTAGTTTTTATAGCTATTCTAGCAGATAAACTTCCAAAGAAACAACGTGAACGTGCATGTATCATTGGCTTAATGTTGGCATTAATCATGCGTATAATGTTGTTATCTTTAATTTCATGGTTTGCTACTCTTACAAAGCCGTTATGTAAAATAGTTGATTTTTCATTTTCTAGTAGAGATTTAATTTTGTTGTTTGGTGGTATTTTTCTTTTATTTAAAGCGACTACTGAATTACATCAACAGTTAGAGCATAAAACACATAGTCATACCAGTGCTAGTCGTGGATACGCCAGTTTTTGGGTAGTAGTGATACAAATTGTGGTTTTCGATGCTATTTTTTCTCTTGATGCAGTAATAACAGCTGTAGGTACAGTAGAGCATTTAACAACAATGATAGTATCAGTTATTATAGCCGTAGCTCTGATGTTGTTGTCATCTCGTTTTTTAATTAATTTTATTAATCATCACAAAACCGTAGTAGTTCTATGTTTAAGTTTTCTGTTAATTATTGGTTTAAGTTTAATTGCAGAAGGAATTGGGTTTTACATACCAAAAGGTTATTTATATGTTGCTATTGGATTTTCGGTATTAATAGAACTCTTTAATCAGATTGCATATTGTAATTCCATGAAAGGCCAATCGACTAAATCAATGCGTGAACGTACTGCAGAAGCTATTATGAAATTAATGGGTGGTGGTAATGCAACGACGAAAGTACAATGGGATTCTGATACTGTAGAGAGCTCTTCAGTTTCGTTATCAGAAACACATTTTGCTGAAGAAGAGCGACATATGATTACTGGAGTATTATCGTTAGCTTCACGTACTTTACGAAGTATCATGACACCTAGAAATGAGATTTCATGGTTAGATTCCCAAAAATCAGTACAAGAATTATACTCTACATTAATGAATACTCCTCATAATATGTTTCCTGTATGTAATGGTGAGTTGGATCAATTAATAGGGGTTGTACGTGCTAAAGATTTAATGGCGGCTATTGCTAATGGGGAACAGGTAGAAACTCATGCTTCAGAGAATCTACCTATTGTGGTTCCAGAAACTTTAGATGTTTTAAATTTATTAAGGGAATTACGACGCGCAAAAGGCAGTATGGTTATTGTATCCAATGAATTTGGTATTATTCAAGGATTAATAACTCCATTGGATGTGTTAGAAGCTATAGCTGGTGAATTTCCTGACGAAGATGAAACACCAGAAATTGAAATAATTAATAATGGTACAGGTTGGTTAGCAAAAGGCAATATGGATTTACATGCGTTACAACAAGCATTACAAGCGCATGACTTAGTACAAGAATGTGATCATATTGCTTCTTTAGCAGGATTGTTATTATTTCATTGTGATCATATACCTAAGGAGGGCGATATATTGATAATTAATAGGTGGCGTTTTATAATTAGAAAAATGATAGAATATCGTATTGAGTTAGTGGAGATAGAACGTCTTGATTTGTCTAGCGAAACGCATCTACAGCAATTATGATGCGCATCTATGTGTATGTATGTATATTGTTGTTGTTTAGTAATGTAAAATAATTATACTAAAAAAATTTTTTCAATAATGGTGTTAATAAAGTATGTATTTTGTCTTTCATTTCTTGGTATTCTACATCTTCATCGCTGTCAAAAACAATTCCACTCCCTACTGAACAAAAGAGGTGTTGTCTTTCAGCTAATAATGTTCTAATAGCAATATTAGTGTCCATATTTCCACAGCAACTTAAATATCCGATACTACCCGACCAAATATTTCGACGTTGTGGTTCAAGTTGTTCAAGTAGTTTCATTGCTTGTATTTTTGGAGCACCGGTTATGGAGCCTCCTGGAAAACATGCGCGCAGTAAATCACAAGCAGAAAATTGATTAGACAGTGTTCCTACAATTGTGCTGATCATATGATGTACTCCTGGAAATGATTGTATGTCAAATAATTTAGGTACATGAATACTACCTGGAACAGCTACTTTTCCTATATCGTTTCTTAATAAATCAACGATCATTAAATTTTCTGATTTATTTTTTTTAGATTCAGATAATTTAATTATTTGATGATAATCATCTTGTGCGTTTTTTAGTCTAGATAAAGTTCCTTTAATAGGTTGGGTTTTAATTTTTGAGTTGTGTAATTGCAAAAAACGTTCCGGAGATAAGCTAAGTATACTAAATTTATTTGGTAATCGAATAAAGGCAGAAAAAGGTGCGTGATTATAACGTAATAAATAACGAAACGCTAACCATTCATTTCCTAAATAAGGAGCAGAAAACCGTTGAGCAAGACAAACTTGATAACAATTTCCGGCAATTATATGTTTTTTTATAGTATGAAATTTTTGTGAATATTCGAATCGATTGATGTTACTTTTCCATGGTTGTATGAGACGAAATGATGTATTAGGAATATGATTATGATATATGTACTGTTGTGTATGTATCCAATTTAGTATTTGATCTGGGTCATTGTGAGTAATAAGATAACTTTTACAAAGTTTGTGGTCTGAAATAATCGTCCAACGATATAAACCTATAGCCATATCTGGTATTAGGAGATCTTGATTTGCTAATTTTGGTAATGATTCTATATATCTTACGAGATCGTATCCGAATGCACCTACAAATCCTCCTTGAAATGGTAATTCATGATTGTTATTATACGATTCCATATTGGTGTTACGAATATATTTTTTTAATAAAATAAATGGGTCTGTATTGCTAATTTGGTAATTTTGATTGTCAGAAATTGTAGTGATATTGTTTTTGGTCACTAATGTTAGTACTGGATCAGTAACTAGTATATCGAAGCGGCTATCTGAGTGAGTATTATCATGACCAGAATATAATAGCATAGACCATTCGGTATTAGATAAAGATTCAAAAAGATTTAATGTAAGATAAGGATGATATGATAACTCTATAAGATGTATTCCCATAAGAACAAAATATCCTTCATTTTTTATTAAGATATATTTATATACATGTATAATGTATGATACATATATTATATGTGAAAATGTATAAGCGCATCTATTTAGATGATATTTATTCTGAAAAATATTAAAAGATTTTTTAATAATATTTTTCTTATATAATATATAATGTAGTGATGTTCAGTTATATTTTTTAAAATAATTACAAAATTATAATAGTTGATATATTACTATATTATGGTATGTGTTATTTTTTTTAAATAATTCATAACATAGTATGATGGATGGATATTATATACGAACGATAGAAGTGCTGATGTGGGTTTATGTTTTTGATGAATTTCAATTGATTTTAATAGCGTTTGATGATTTAACTATAAACACAGACAGATATACGATACAATATAAATTGTATATAATTTAATATATGAAATCTTGATTTTGTTTTTATAGAATATGCCTATTCGAATGTTGGCTTTTGATACTACTACTGAATTATGTTCAGTTGCTTTAATGGTTGATCGTGATATTTATGATTGTAAAATTATGGCACCAAGACGTCATTCAGAAAAAATATTGTTCATGATCAATCAGTTATTGGTAGAAGTAGGAATTACTTTACAATCTATTGATTGTATTGTTTTTAATAGAGGGCCGGGTAGTTTCGTAGGGGTACGTATTGGAGTAAGTGTCGCTCAAGGATTAGCTTTGGGGGTTGATTTGCCATTAATAGAAGTATCTTCTTTAGCAGTGTTGGCACAAGGAGCTTGGCGTGTTTTTTCTGTTAAACAGGTGATATCTACTCTTGATGCACGTATGGGTGAGTTATATTGGGCTTGCTATTACAGAATGAGTGAAAATAGTTGTTGGATATGTGATGGTGATGAATCACTTGTCACAGCTAAGATGGTTACTAAAAAATTAATGCGTTGTAGTGCAATAGCATTGCAAGGTGATTGGGCGCTTGTAGGAACGGGTTGGAATAATTATTCGGTATTGAATCAGCAGGTTGAAACGAGTGGTTCTATCATTTTAAAAAAAAGTATTATGTTTCCTGAGGCACAAGATATGTTGTCATTGGGGATGTATAATTGGATAAATAAAATATTTCTTAAGCCAAATCAGGTGCAACCTGTTTATTTACGTATGAAGTAGTTGTATTGTATATTCGGATGCTACATGTAATTAATTTGAAAATTGTATATATATAACATACTTTATTTGAGGCAGGGAGATCTGTGTATTTTTAAGAGCGCGTGTATTTACTTTACGAAAAGCGTTGCAAGTGTGTTGTTATTATAGTTTTAAAATATATTTAGTAGTTAATATATTGAGAAATTTGTTTAATGATATGAAGTAATATCTCGTTATATATGCTGTATGCTTTACTGTATTTTGGAATTATATATACGATGATAAATATTCGATTAAATTGTTGGTGGGTGGGCGAGTATATACGTTCTGATTTCAGTAGTTTGATGAAAGAGGGATATGACAGATTTATATCATATCACTTTTAAGGATTAAAACGTTGTTTTTGTGATGGGTAAATTTTTAATGATATTAGTTTTGTGATATTTTTATGTTTTTTCATTAAAAAAAATTATTTTGCATTTTAAAATAGATTGGTCGCGTTCTTTGTTTTCTAGTTGTATTGAAAGCATATGTGGATCGTGTGTGTATTTACTTATAACTTGGAGTATATCTTTTTTTAATTGAGGTAGGTAATAGGGGGTAAAGTTTTTTTTAACAATTCTACGATCGGAAATAATTTTTTGTAGTCTTTTTTTGGCAATATCGGCCGGTGTTTTTTTTCGTGAAAAAAGGAAATTTACTAATACCATATAGTATTATCTCTTAAAAAATCGTTTAAAAAAGTTTGGTTTATTCACTTTGGTAAAACGAAAAGGACATGGTTTTCCTAATAAACGATTTACTGTATCTGAGTAGGCTTGCCCTGCATAAGATGTTATATCTAAGATGACTGGTTCCCCTTGGTTAGATGCTCTTAGTACTGATTTATCTTCTGGGATAACACCTAATAGAGGAATTCTTAGTACTTCTAATACATCGTCTAAACTTAACATATCTCCTTGTTTGACACGATTAGGGTTATATCTAGTTAATAATAGATGTTCTTTTATAGTTTCCATGCCATTTTCAGAACGTTTGGATTTAGATGCTAAGATGCCTAAAACACGATCTGAATCGTGTACTGAAGAAACTTCTGGATTGGTAGTAATAATAGCTTCATCTGCAAAATATAGAGCTGTTAATGCTCCACTATCGATACCTGCAGGAGAATCGCATATTATAAACTCGAAATTCATTTTGTTAAGATTATTTAGTATTTCTTCCACTCCAATAAGAGTTAAAGAATTTTTGTCACGTGTTTGAGAGGCAGGTAGAATATATAAATGTTCGGTGTGTTTATCTTTAATCAATGCTTGATTTAATGTGGCTTCGCCTTGGATGACATTAATAAAATCGTACACTACTCTACGTTCACACCCCATAACTAAATCAAGATTGCGTAAACCAATATCAAAATCAATTACGGCTGTTTTTTTGCCTTTTAGCGCTAATCCAGTAGCAAGAGCTGCACTTGATGTTGTTTTTCCTACTCCCCCTTTTCCTGAAGTAATAACTATTATGCGTGTCATGATAAATTCCTTATTGCAGGATACATATTATAAATGTTGAATAATAAGTGTATCGTTTTTTAGACTTAGTCTTACTGCTTTACCTGAAAATTCTTTTGGAATTTGATCGCTTAGCCAATAATGCCCCCCAATAGATACCAATTCAGGAGATAAATGAGTACAAAAAATTTGAGATTCTTCATTTCCAGATGCGCCGGCTAACACACGTCCTCGCATGGTACCGTAAATATGGATGTTTCCATCGGCTATAATTTCTGCTCCAACACTGACATTAGCAGTGATAATCAAATCTCTATTACGAGCATAAATTTTTTGACCAGAACGTATTGGTGTATTGATTAATTGTGTTTTAGAGATGGTTGGTTGTTTTTTGCATAAACATGTGGAAATATTTTTGTGTTGTATGGTATTATCTGTCGTTAGGATAGGTAGTCCACTTTTAATGATTGTTTTTTTTAGTTTATGATCATAGCAACAACATACTCCAATAATGAATAACCCAGTATTCGATATTGTTTCGTATAATGCATTCCAATTAACACGGTAATCAATATTTCCAACATTTACAATAATTGGAGTTCTTTTTAATAAAAAAAGAGGAGCTTTTTTAATTTTTTCTTCTAATGATTGACGGATCATTTTTAGACATGCACCATATACATGTACTACTAATAATGTAAAGTTGTTAACTGTTATACTAATGGAAACTGATGTCTTCACGATTTAAATATACATGTATTATTTATATAGTTTTGTTTATTTATACAAATGTGCATTTTATATAATTATTAATATTATTCATTTTTAAGATAGCATATAAATTTCGTTAAGTAAAAAATATTATAATGGATTACATTTTATATAAAAATTATAATAAATCAACAAAATTAAATCATTAATTATTTTTATATAAACAGATGTTTTTATTTGAATTTTTAGTTTTTTAGTAGAGTTAATATATAAAATTGTGTTGTTTAATAAAACATTGTATTAGTTATATAATATTTATAATTATAAAAATTTTTTATGGAATTAAATTAATAAGGATTCGATATATGTTATTTAACAATCATTAATTTAGTTTTTTAAGTTTGATGTTTCAAAAAAAATTAGAGGATATTATATTTATCTGTGTTTCTCTAGAGATTGTAATATGTAGTGTTATAAAAGATTCTGATAAATTAGTATTTGGTGTGGAAGTATGTGCTTATATTTTTTATTAGTATTTGTGTGTTCTTTTACGACAAATGATTTTATATAAATACATATCATGTTGGTTTAAATAATATATGTTTTATTATTTATTACAGTTTTTTATATGTATTCTAGAGTAGAATATATTGAATGATAAAAATATATAATTGTAATTAATCAATTCGTGTTGAGTAATTAGTGTGTTTGGATAAAGTTTAATCATAATATTATTTATGAATGTTAACGATTTGAGATAAACATACAAGTAGCGCTGTTGTTAAATAAATAGAAAAAATCGCAAACATCCATTGGGATATATTTAGTGACAAAAAATTCCAGTTATATTCAGTACAGCCTCCGTAAGCTTCAAATATGGAAGGCCACCATTTGTTTAGAGGGAACCAATGAGGAAAGTTGACGAATAGATCACACGTAAAAAATGGAGAAGGATGTAGTTGAATATCAATATGTTCTTTAGCTAATAGAAATCCTTTCCAAGCGCTGTATATCCAAATGGAAATAGCGAATAATCTTAAGTGAGTGATAAGCGGGGCAATGGTAGCAATTAATCCTGCAATGCCGATGCCGTATAAGGCGCATCTTTGATAAATACACAATACACAAGGTTTTAATAAAAAAACATGTTGTAAACATAAACTCATTAATTCTAAACTGACAACGGTTAAAACTAGAAAAATCCAATATTTTCTGCTTTTAGAGTAAGTATTAAATAGACGTAGCATAGATAATTACCTAAAAATTATGACATTTAATTTTAGTTCAAAACAATTATTTTTGAAAATAAAATTAAATAATTTTAATATAATTTCTAATTTTGTTAGATATAGGTCGCTGTCATGTCGTTATAATGCGTAAATAGTATTGTATGATAATGTGCTTAAACTTATTTGAAATTATTGAATTAAAATATGGTGCTACAATTAATAAGATTTAATTTTAACTTTAAAATTAAAATTAAATCTGTTAGTAATGATGTATAAGTATTAAACATTTTTAATTTTTGACAACATTCGGTTGTTATAATAAGCGTATAAGCGTATAAGCGTATTAAGTTGTAGTGTATTTGGTATATATATGAACAATTTGAATTAATAAAAATTTTTAATTATTAAATGTTTTTTTGATAAAATGTAATATTAAAAAATTTTTTCATCGATAGATAAAATTTTGATGTTTATATATTCCTATATTATTTAAATGATTATGTATATTTTGTATATATGTACAACAAGTTGTTGGTTAATTTAAATTTAAAAATGTTTTAAATTTATTGGTTTTATATTGTTTTTTATTTTGAAATATATACGCTTAAATCGATTACTTTATCGGAATAACCTGTTTCATTATCGTACCAAGATACTAATTTGACAAAATGATCATTTAACAAGACGCTAGCTTGAGCGTCAAATATAGAAATTAGTTTTTCTCCGTTAAAATCGCTGGATACTACTTTTTCGTCAGTATATCCCATAATTCCCTTGAGTTCTCTGCAAGTAGATTGCTTGATAGTATTACAGATACTTTCATAAGAAGTAGGTTTTATTAAACGAACGGTAAAATCGATTACAGAAACGTTTGGAATAGGGACTCGGAATGATATTCCAGTTAATTTTCCATCTAGTTCTTTTATAACTTTACCTAATGCTCGCGCCGCTCCAGTGGAAGATGGAATAATATTTTGATAAGCACCTCGTCCACTTCTCCAATCTTTATGTACTGGAGCATCTACAGTTTTTTGAGTAGAAGTTGTAGCATGTACAGTAGTCATTATACCTTCAACTATTCCGAAATTGTCGTTGATAATTTTAGCTAAAGGAGCTAAACAATTGGTGGTGCAAGATGCGTTAGATATTATTTTTTCGCCGTTATAGAGATGGTGATTAACACCCATAACAAACATTGGGGTATGATCTTTTGCTGGAGCAGTTAATATCACTTTACGCGCTCCGGCAAGTATATGTCCTTGAGCTTTTTCTTGAGTCAAGAAGATCCCTGTAGATTCAGTTACAACATCTACATCAAAATCTCTCCAATATAAATCTTTTGGATCTTTCTTAGAAGTATAGTGAACGATTGAGTTGTTAACAATTAAATGATCTCCGTGCGTGCTAATTGATCCTTTAAATCGTCCATGAGTTGAATCATATTTCAACATATATGCGATATGCTCAATCTCGAGTAAATCATTAATAGCAACAACCTTAGCGTCTTTTCGTTCTTGTGCAATTCTGAAGATAATACGACCGATTCGACCAAATCCATTAATACCGATTTTAATAGCCATATATTATATGCTCCTGTTATAATCGTTATGTTGTGTGTGATTATGTTGATCGTTAGAAAATTTAATCAATGTGTTTGTATAATTAAAATTTAACAGTATAAATATTGTCAATTAAATATTAGCATAGTACTTAATATGTGCAAATATATTATACATTTTTTTGGTTTTAAAAAAAAATAGCTACAATATATATTTAATTAATTATGTTTATTTTGTTGGCTATATTATATATAATTTAAGCAAAGTGCATAACAATGTTTTGGATCGTTCCATAAAAATTGGAAAATATTATGATTATTAATCTTGAAATTATCGTGGAAGTTGACAAATGAAATATAATTATTAAATAAATTCATAATTACAGTATAAATCAGTTTGTTAGCGTTTTGTAATATGATATCTGACCAGTTTATTTTATCTTCATACCAATTTAATTGGTATTCTGTTAATTGTGATAATTCGGATGCTTTGTTTATTGCATCGTCTAAATCTCCTATATCATCAATTAATCCATTTTTCATAGCATCATTACCAAGCCATATATGTCCTTGAGCAATTTTATTTATATATTCTATAGTTTTGCAACGAGATTCGGCTACTGTATTAATAAAATAACGATAGCTGGTATCCACATAAAGTTGCATCATATTCGTATATTCAGTAGGTAGTGATGCGGTTATTGAAATATTTGCTATAGGAGACGTACTAACCCCATCGTCATGGATACCGATAGCATCAAGAGATTTTTCAAATGTATTAATTATCCCAAATATGCCTATAGAACCTGTAAGAGTACTGTTACTTGCAATAATAGCGTTGGCCGGGGTGGATATCCAGTATCCTCCAGATGCCGCTATTCCACCCATAGATACAACTACTGGCTTACCAGAATCTCTAGTAGCTTTTAGTTCTAATCTGATTAATTCGGAAGCATTTACGCTTCCTCCGGGACTATTGACACGAAGTATAATTGCTTTTACTTTAGGATTAAACCGAGCATTACGAATTTTATGAGCTATGGCATCACCACCCATCGAACCTGATATATTAGATCCATCTATAATAGGCCCATTAATACAGATTATTGCTATTTGATTGTTTTGTTCTACAGGTGTTACTAGGTTATAATCATACATACTGATTGCATTAAACGACGTGCCTTGTTTGTTGGGTCCGAAGATTTTTTTCATTGTATTTTCTATGGTGAAATAAGATTCAACTTCATCTATCCATTTGTTTTTAAGCGCATAAGCTGCAGTGTCACCTTGCATGTGATGTAGTTCATTCAGTACTTTATTAATATCCGGAAAAATTTCTTGTGTTGTTATATTTCGGTTAATAGATATGGTTTGTAAATATTGATTCCATAGATGATTTACCCATTGGCTTTCTTCATGACGTACATGGTCAGACATTTTATTCTTAATGAATGGTTCCACAGCAGATTTATATGCACCAACTCTAAAAATATGAGTATTAATTTTTAAGTTATCTAATAGCGATTTATAATATAATTTGTTGGTAGAGATGCCTCGTAAATCTACAAAACCTTGTGGTGTGAGATAAATTTTATTTGCATAACTAGCTAGAAAATACTGTGATTGATTGTAGTAATCAGAGATAGCATAAATCATTTTACCAGAGTCTTTAAATTCACTCAAAGCTTTGCCAATATATTCTAATGAAGCTTGATTACTTCCTGAAAAATTTTTTAATGATAGTATTAATCCAGTGATGTTCGGATCATTTTTAGCTTGACGTAATATATTAATCACATCGAATAGAGAATTTTCTTTGGTGTTTGACCTATTTGTATTTAATAGGTGCTGACCGAATTTTTGAAATTTACTGTATGTGATAGGCTTATCAATAATCGTTCCAGAAAGATCTAGGATTAACGCAGTGTTATTTGATAATGGTGCGTTAGAACTCCATAAATGTAAACATACTATTATTCCTAAAATTATAAGAATTATAAAAAATATATTTATTATTGTTTGTTTTGTAAAATATAGTATGTGCATACTATATTTAAGTATTCTAAAAATAATTTTCCATATTTTATGTATAAATGATGTTTTAAGTATTAGAGGCATTATATGATAATCCAGCGAATAACTATATGCTATTATACCTAAACTATATCAGGTATTGTATAGTATGTGCAAATTTAATTAAAATAGTTTAAGGTGTTGTGATTTTGGAGTGTTTGTGTATACATCTAAAATTTTTAATTGGTTTATGCCTATTTTCGGTAGTTAATACTAAAGAATATATCATTTTCATGATGCATGAATATGTTAAATATCAAAATCTACCCATACTGGAGCATGGTCAGAGGGTTTATGCATGTTACGAATATCGTAACTGATTCCACTATTTTTACAACGTTTTGCTAATGGATTTGTCACAAATATTAAATCAATACGCAAACCACAGTTTTTATCAAATCCACGTGATCTATAACTAAACCAAGAATAACGTTTATTATTTTCAGGGTGTATTTTACGATAAATATCTATTAATCCCCAGTTAATTAAGTTATTTATCCACTTTCTTTCTTCTGGGAGAAAAGAACATCGTCCTAATGTAAGCCAACGTTTTTTGTTTTTTTCACCAATACCAATATCAAAATCTGTTGGACTAATATTCATATCACCCATGACTAATAACAATGAGTTATTGTGATAATTATGTTCTATGTGATTTTGTAGATTTTTATAAAAGTTTTTTTTGTATATGAATTTTTCTGGATGATTTTTATTTTCTCCTTGAGGAAAATAACCATTAATAATAGTTAATATGCCTATTGATGTCATAATATCAGCAATAATTATTCGTTTTTGAGATAGTTTATTGTCATCGATAAAACCACGATTAACAGTTAAGGGAATTTGGCGAAAAAATAATGCGACGCCATGATATTTTTTTTGACCATAAAAATATACGTGATATCCATATTGTAATATTTCTTTTATGGGAAAAGAATCGTCATGTACTTTGGTTTCCTGTAAACCAATTACATCCGGTTGTAATTGAAGTATAATAGCATGCAGTTGATGCATACGGGCACGTAATCCATTTATATTAAAAGAAACAAATCTCATCATGATAGTATTGGCCTATAAAGTTGTTTTTTATTTTGATTAGAAATATAAGTTTTATGTATTGATTAAATAAAATAGTTTAATAAATTATAATCAATTAATCGTTGTTTTTATAGACATGCAAACAAAGTATATTTATTTTGATGAGTCAGGGTTAATTGATTGATTATGTGTAATTTCTAAATTTAAATTAATATTTAAAATTATATTTATTATTATTTAAGTGTTTAGACATGATGTAATGAGAATATCTTGAAAATATTTGTTGTATTTTTAAATGAATTAGAGTTTCAAATGCATTTGAACGATATAATTTTGTTGTTAGTACATGTAAGTGAAAGTATTATGATTAATTATTTAATTTAAAGAAATTAATATTTATTTAGAATTAATTCATTTATATTGTAATGTTTTTATAAAATAGAATAATAGTTTAAATTTGTGTATTAGATGGTATTTAATCTAGAATAGGGTTACAGTTTTTGAATAAATTTGTATTCTGTAGATAGTGAAGAGATTTTTATATAGACCTAATATATTAATTAGGGTGTTATATATACGATGATATTTTGTCTAAATTAGATTTTTTAAATAATTAATTATTTTAAGAAAATAGCCGAAGTGTATGACTATGACATATATATTTATATGTATGGGTCTGGATATTTTTAATTTTTTTACAAATGTATTTGTTTTGAATATTGATGAGTGATGAGATTTAAGGTTTCATGTTGTTTATATATATAGGAACGGGGTATTAATAGAATTTTCGGTGTTAATACTTTCGAATTTATTAATTGATTATATCAATGATTGATTACTTTAATTTTGGAGGTGTTTATTTGTTGGTATTTATAATTTTGATGATTAAAATAGTATTTTAGTTGAAATTTTTGTGGAAATATTGTGAAAATATTCTGATTTATTATTACAAATATAATTTGTAAGATGTATTAGATATTTTAAATCTAAATTTTAATTTTAAAGTTTTAAATGTATTCATATGAGAAGACAGGTTTGTAATAATGTTTGTATGAGTTTATGATATGACGTTGTGGTGATGCTATATTGAAAGATAGAATACATGTATGCTTTTAACTTTTTTAAAATTCTGAATATTATAAATTATGTAGTGTATGATGTATTTATTTGGGTGTTTTTTTAAAAAATATAGTTTTTAGTTGATAAAAATTTTTAATAAATTTTATTGAATTATTAT
The DNA here is from genome assembly GCF_059935855.1 of Candidatus Blochmannia sayi (nom. nud.). Lineage (NCBI taxonomy): Bacteria > Pseudomonadati > Pseudomonadota > Gammaproteobacteria > Enterobacterales > Enterobacteriaceae > Candidatus Blochmanniella > Candidatus Blochmannia sayi (nom. nud.). Next base: position 530,938 of record NZ_CP011796.1, on the reverse strand, counting down.
TTTGTTGATCATTTAATATGATGATATACAACATCAAAAGAAATAATAAAAATAAAAAATTTATGTGTTGATAAATTTTTTCTATAAAAATGTTTATATTTATCTAAAATAATTTTATTAATTATTCTATAATTAATATTGTAAATATAGTTAACTTTTTTATGAATTTATTTGAGGTGTTGGTTTTATACAGAAGTATAAAATACACCATGATGCGGACCATATAATTAGTTTAATATATTATTTACTCATATAAATAAATAAGATGTATGTCTATCGTGGAATTAAATTTAGTTTATTTATATGAGAAGTTAATGTTATTTTAAATTTAAAATGATGATCAATTTATTAAATAGTGTTCCAATTTTCATTAGAAGCTAATATGTTTAATAGATGTAAATCTTGATGATTGATAGTTTATTCTATTGCTGACAGGGAATGTGTGTTTTATAAATATTTTTGTAAGTTTTGATTATTATATAACAATGTAATATATATAACGGTGTATTTGTTGAGTTCTTTTAGGAGTATTTGTAATATAAAAATAATAAATTTTAATTAATATTAATTTACATATAAAATAGAAATATTTAATATATATTTAACTATTATTAGTTTATATATAAAATCCAAAGAGCTTGATAGTAAGATCAGAGGCTCTTTGGTTCGTATTGTTGTATGAGTAAGCAAAGTATATTATGATGATAGTAAAAAATCTTCTAGTTTTTTATTATTTTCATCGATGGCTTTTTTAATAATTGAGGGTGTTCGTCCTTGTCCGGTCCAGGTTTTAATTTCACCATATTTGTTTATATATTGATACTTTGCTGGTCGAGCTGCGCGTTTGTTTTTATGAAGTGATTTGTTAGTAATGGGATTTGTGTGTTGTAGTAATTCATTAGGATCTATCCCATCAGCTATGAGCATATCACGGTATTGTTGTAATTTTCGAGCATGTTCTTCTATTTCAGCCTTTGCTTGATTATTTTCTATGCGTCGCTCATTAACCACTGTTTCTAATTTTTCTAATATTTCTTCTAAAGTTTTAAGGGTACATTCTTTAGTTTGTGCTCGTAAAGTACGTATATTATTAAGCATTTTTAATAATTCGTTCATTGATTTAATCCAAATATTATAAATAATAAATCTCCTGATAAGGATAGAGCGCGAATTTATTTTCTGCAATACTTAGGGATATTTTAATTTGTAAATAATCCATGATATTTTTGTATCGATAAATAATTTCAATTTATATAGCGTCATAAATATATTTAGATATTATTTATGTTTGATTTTGTGAAAGATATTTCATTAATTTTATTTAATTGATTTTATATTTATTATATATATATTTTTAAATTATTGTAATTGTTTAATTGTTTTATTAATTGAAATTAAGAATTAATTATTTAATTATTGAATTTTAAAATGTGAATAATATCTATTTATTGATTTTTAGTTCTCGTATACTTACATAAGGTATTTTTTAAAATATAAAATATTTTGTTTGTTTAAATATTGATTTTAATATAAAACGACAGATGATATTTAAATATATATGGTATTGTAAAATATTTATTGTAGATGGGATATGAATTTATTTTTAATTTTATTTGTATATGATGAATGTCATATTGTATATAATGGGCTTATTGATTAAATAGATATTATAGAAAAATGATATTTTAATACTGTGGTTTAGACAGAGTGATGATTATATGGCGCAATTATATTTTTATTATTCCGCAATGAATGCAGGTAAAACTACCGCATTATTACAGTCTTCTTATAATTATAGAGAACGAGGAATGCGTACATTATTATATACAGCTGGAATAAATTCTCGAGGGAATAATTATAAAAAAATAACATCTCGTGTTGGATTGACTACTTCTGCTAGAGTATTTGATAATAAAACTATTTTTTTTGATCAAATAGCAGCTATATATCAAAACAATACAATACACTGTGTATTAATAGATGAATGTCATTTTCTTACTCGCGATCAAGTGGTAGATTTAACTAAGATAGTGGATGTATTAAGTGTTCCAGTACTGTGTTATGGATTGCGTACTGATTTTAGGGCGGAATTATTTTCAGGAAGTTTATGGTTGTTAGCTTGGGCAGATAAATTAATTGAATTAAAAACTATTTGTCATTGTGGACGAAAAGCAAATAGGGTTCTTAGAATTGATGATCAAGGTCTAGTAATGCGAGATGGTGATCAAGTGTTATTTGGTGATAATAATCGTTATGTTTCGGTATGCCGTAAACATTTTACAAAACAACTAAAATCCCCATTATCTCCAGTAAAACGTTTTTATTTCGACGAATAAAAAGTTTATACATGCATATGCATTTGCAAAAAAATATGTTTTATCCTGCATTTATTTATTAAGCTATTGTTGTTAGAGTGTGCGTGAAAATAGATATTTATTATGAATTATGAATTTTATACTAATAATTTTTATTTTATGAAAACAATATTTTTTTTGAATGCATATAGAAATTATGCATATTTAATATTTTAAAATTTGGTATTGCTTATTAGCAATAAGAAATCTTAAATGATTTAATTTATAAAATTTAGGTATGGTGGTTATTTCTATTAAAAAATAGTTTTTTGGAATGTGAATATAATTTTTTTATTATTGATTTTTAATCAATTATACACTGTGCGTATTGTTTATGATTTAGTGCAGAGTATTAGAAGTATTGTTTATATATTTACTTGAATATCAGTTTGATTATTTTGTTTTAAATTAAAGGTATATAACCCTTTTATAATAAGGGGCTGAGTAAATAAAACAAACGTTCAACAATACGTTCCCAGTAAGGACGTTTAGCCCATTTTTTTGGATCGATTGCTTTGGAGTGATCAATATAGTTTTGTTGTGTTTTTTCTAGTTCATTGTTAAAATCTTTGCTATCAATTACTAAAGTGATTTCAAAATTTAACCATAAGCTACGTATATCTAAATTTACGGTTCCTATTAGACTTAATTGTTGGTCTATTAGCACGCTTTTTGCGTGTAATAGTCCATGTTGAAATTGATGTATTAGTACTCCAGCTTTTAATAGTTCACTAAAGAATGCTCTGCTGGCCCAGTTTACTAATATAGAATCGTTATTCTGTGGGATAATTATATGAACTTCTACTCCACGTTGTGCTGCTGTACAAATAGCGTATAGTAAGTCATCACTGGGCACTAAATACGGAGTAGTAATGATGAGTTTTTTACGTGCTTCGTATAATGACATTAGTAATACTTGATGAATTATTCCTTCTGGGCATCCTGGTCCAGAAGGAATAATTTGAATGGTATGTCCTGACATGAGTTCGCGGGTTGTAATGGTGTGAGTATCCAACAATAATGGAAATAATGCATGTTCTCCTGTTTCAATTTCCCAATCAGAAGAAAAAATCATACTCATGGCAGAAGTTGCTGGTCCTTCTATGCGTACCATGATATCAATCCATTGTCCAACTCCCATGTTTTTTTTAAATAATTGTGGATCTACCATATTCATACTACCAGTATAAGCGATATTATTATCAATTAGTATCATTTTGCGGTGTTGTCGCAAATCCATACGACGTAAGAAAATACGTAATATATTTACATGTAGTGCTTCTACAATATTAACTCCAGCTTGTCGCATTATATCAGGATATGCACTATTAAAAAAACTAGAACATCCAGCTGAGTCTAATATAATTCGGCAACGAACACCTCTTTCTGCTGCTATGATTAATTTTTTTGTAACGTGATCTACTAATCCTCCAGATTCCCAAATGTAAAATATCATGTCAATACTGTGTTGAGCTAATTCAATATCTTTAATTAAGGATATTATGGTATCGTGAGTTTTTTTTAATAATTGTATTTTATTACCTTTTAGAGCGCCTATTCCTTGGCGATGTTCGCATAGCTTAAATAATGAAGAAGCAATCGCGCTGTGTTCAGTTGAAAATATATGTTTGTAAGATTTTAGTATTTTTATACAGCGCATGGTAGATGACCATGCTATTTTACTTCTGGTAGATCGTTGTTTACCGAGATTAGACTCACCAAATAACAGATATGTAATTATACCTATTAAAGGTAAAACATAAATTACTAACAACCATGCCATGGAGGATGGTACTGTTCGGCGTTTTATTAAAATACGAAATGTAACTAGTACGATTAATAGCCAATAGCTGCACAACAAAATACAATTAAATATTGTACAAACTGTAATCATAATTACAATAAATCCTATTTATAACGTTGAGGTGACATTTTTCAAATAAAAGACTATATGGATTATTATTATTGAATATTTACATTGTATGACAAATTTTATAAGCGCATAAAGGCATAAATAGATATTTATAAGCGATCGAATACTGATTGGGAAAACGTATAGCTAATATTAATATTTATTTAATAAACAATTTAATTATATTATACATTTATAAATCATAAATGGCATTATGATATTAGTGTGAAATGTTGTATATATTAAGTGAATAAATTTTATGTATTTTTGAAGAATTAGTATTCATTATGTGTATAAATAATATGCATTTCTTTTATTTTTTTTTAATATTAGGTTAAAGTTTAGTAAAAATTGAAACATTGATATATATGATTCAATTCAATTTTTGATCGTATTATATTGTTGGTATTTTTTAAAAAATAAAATTTATTTATCTATTTATTTAATTTTAAAAGGTTTTTAAGTGTTTTATTATTATATAAGTATATATTTTTAATATTCTTAATGTATATTAAATAATATATGAATATGTTGTGTTTGAAAGTTATATTGTTTAGATTTTTAATTAAAAAGCATATAACATATATTTTATGTTGTACGCATAAAATATAATGTATATATGTGTTTATTAAATAATGTTTATATGAAAAGTAAGTGTTTTAAACAAAGATCATAAATATGAAAGATTATGATGAAATATAATATGTTTAAAAGGAGACTGAATTATAAATAATTACCAGAGTATTTGTCGTGAATTATATGTGTCAGTCTATTTTTGTTTTTTTTTATCGTGTATTATTCATATATTTGTAACAATGGTATTGTTGTATTATTTTCGTCATTTTATTAATAAGCCTGTTCGTACAGCAAAACCTACAGTAATTGAATTGTCGTTGTTACAGTCTAATCGAATTGGATATGAAATATTGGAGAAAAAACAATCGTCAAAAACATTGAAAACATCTCAGAAACAACACAATCCAAAGTCTTTAGTGTGTTCTAAAAAGAAGGTGTTAGATCGTTCTAAAAATGTGTTGGATGTAGATAAAGATTTTTCTGTAGTTAAACAAAATGATATTGATATTTCGGAATCTACAATATCCTCTGATTCTTCTTCTGTAATACGGGGTGAGAATCCTTGTGTACATTCTTGTATAATTAATCGTATATATCCTGAATATCCTAATAAGGCTAAAATATTAGGTATAGAAGGAAAAATTATTGTTCAATATAATGTTAATACTAAAGGAAAAATTGATACAATACGTGTACTATCGGCTAATCCTGTTGGTGTATTTGAAGAAAGTGTTAAATCAGCTATGTGTCGCTGGAGATATTCAAGCAATAAGCCAGAAAGAAATTTAGTTGTTACTTTTAAATTTTGTTTGAATAGTGATAAAGCATTTATTAATTAAAATTATTGTAATTTTTTTTTGTGAAACTGATTTGTGTGTATATTATAATAAATTTATTTAAGTCAAATGAAGTAATAAAAAATATTTTTAGAAGATTAGTGTAGAGATTAAAATTTTAATAAAATTAAGTAATTATGATTTTATCAATGTAATGTAAAGTATTTTTATATGATTTTTTTTTGAAAAAAATAGATAAAGATGATTTCAAAAAAAATTAATAATTTTTTAATGTTGTTTTAATAATGATATATATATAATATAAATATATTAAAATTACTACAGACAACATGTTATTAAGACTATTTATTAAAATTTTAGTAATAAATACCCAAGAGTGAAGGTTCTGAATTAATATTAACATTAATATAGTTTTGATTAGGAACCATAATAATATCGGTAGTGTAACTAAATGCATGTTGCGGTAACTTATTTTTATACTAATGCATATCGATTCTATAATCGATGGGTTATCAATAATCATTATAATTGGGGCCAGACTTGTTATGATGGCCAATAGAATGCCTGGGATGATCGCCATCATGAGTCCCAGTTGTGTAAATAATGTCATATAAAAAATTAATAATAATAATTTTGGAAATTTTGGTGTTGTTAGTTGAATAATTTTTTTTACATTAAAATATCGGCTATTTTGAGTGGAAATAGGGAATAGATGTAACATAGTTAAAATACTTCCAAATAAAAAGGTGTTACTTAATAGTTTAGAGACACCATTAGCAATAGATAATTTGAACAAAATATACTGTTGATCTATTGATAATTCTTTAATTGTGTTTTGCAAATTCATGTCAGAAAAATTGTTTATAAACGTAAGATTTGATTTTTTTGGTATTAAAATATAATCTAAGCCGATTTGCATTAATGTTGTAATCAATATTAATATTATGATATCAGAGCGATAATTCTTAACAAAATATAATATATCTTGATACAATTTTGTCATTATAGTTTTCATAATTTTTCCAAAAAATATTTTTACAGCAAAAAAATTAATGATTTAAAGTATTATTGATAATATATAATTATTGTATTTAATTTTAACAAAATGTTCGTGATTTGTAATAATAGTTAATTTTTATCGGTTTTTATTATGTAATTACATTTATATTTGATATTTTTATAAAAATATTATTTACAATAAATTTAGATATCTTATGTGTATAGAGATATGATATATAAATAGATAACTTGATTAAATTTTATTGAGATTATGTGTTATTGTTGATATAGTATATATATTATATGGTTTAATTTATATCAAAATGCATAGATTTTTTCATTAAATGTGTTAGTGTTTTTAATTTCTTTAACGTTACTTCTATATTGCAAATGTTTTCTTCAATAATATTTGCAATTATAGAACCGACAACGACCCCAGTAGTTCCTAATAACAATGACTCATGGGCTTGTAGTGGTGTATGTATGCCAAAACCTTGCAGTATAGGTAGTGTTTTTTGTTGTTCTTGGATGCATTGAATTAAGTTATTTAATACAGAAGTATTAATTGTGATTTTATTGATATCGATACCAGTGACTCCGGGGCGAGATAGTAAATAGATATATCCGGTGCCTTGAGTGGTAATTTTGTTGATTAATTCTTTTGTAGCGTTAGGCGGGCAAATGAAGATGTGTGCTATTTTATAGCGCGTTGAAGCGTTATAAAATGATTGGCTTTCTTCAATAGGAAGATCGGGAATTAACACGGAGTCTATATCTATTTTTGAGCAATATGAATAGAAATTGTTGACTCCGTTTTTGAAGATTAAATTTGCATATATTAATAATCCAATAGGTAAATCTGGATATTTATTACGAATGTCACGTAACATTGTTAAGCAATGTGAAAAATTTACACCTGATTTTAAGGCGCGTTCCATGCTTTTTTGTATTGCAGGACCATCTGATACAGGATCAGAAAATGGCATTCCTAGCTCTAACGCATCAGAACCCGACGAAACTAATGTATCTATAATATTCATAAAAGAGGTGGGATTTGGATCTCCTAAAGTAATAAAAGGTACAAATGCTCCTAATTTATTTCGAGTTAAATGTGTAAATAATTTTTTATAACGATTCATTTTACGTATCTCTTTGTTTTTGTGATACATGATGGACTGTAAGAATATCTTTATCTCCGCGTCCAGATAAATTGACTATTAAAATTTGCGTTTTATTTGGTTTTTCTTGAATGATTTTAAGTGCATACGCTAAAGCATGGGAAGATTCTAGAGCCGGAATGATTCCTTCATGAATAGATAATTGCTTAAATGCTCTGATTGCTTCTGTATCATTAATAGAGACATATTGCACTCTACCAGTATTTTTAAGGTAAACATGTTCTGGTCCTACAGATGGAAAATCGAGACCAGCGGATACAGAATAAGAATTCTTTATTTGTCCATCTTCAGATTGTAGTATTGAAGTTTTCATACCAAAATAAATACCTATATTACCATGTTGTAGAGCAGCCCCGTGATATTCAGTATTTACGCCTAATCCAGCCGCTTCTACTCCCAATAATTGTACTGATGGTATATCAAGAAATTCAGAAAATATGCCAATAGAGTTAGATCCTCCTCCTACGCAAGCAATAATTGCATCTGGTAAGCGTTGTTCGTGTATTTGTATTTGTTCGTATGTTTCTTTTCCAATGATTCGTTGAAATTCTTTAACAATTGTAGGAAATGGATGAGGTCCAGCAGCTGTACCAATCATATAATGAGTATATTCATAGGTTTTAGACCATTCTCGTATAGCTTCGTTACAAGCGTCTTTTAAGGTTTTGGATCCGTGATTGACAGGAATGATTTTTGCTCCCATTAGTTGCATTCTCAAAACGTTAGTTTCTTGACGTTTGATGTCTTTAGATCCCATATAGATACGACATTTTAATCCTAAAAGGGATGCTGCAATAGATACAGCAACTCCATGTTGACCAGCGCCAGTTTCAGCGATTATTTCTTTTTTGGACATACGCTTTGCTAGTAGAGCTTGTCCCAATACTTGATTGGTTTTATGAGATCCTCCATGCAACAGATCTTCACGTTTTAAATATAGTTTAGTACGAGTTCCTTTTGTTAAATTTTTGCATAATGTTAATGGAGTAGGACGGCCAGCATAATTATTCAAAAGATATTTGAGTTCTTTTTTAAAAATAGGATCATTTTGTGCTGATATGAATGTTTCTTCTAATTGATTTAGTACTGGTATTAGAATTTGTGGTACGTACATCCCTCCAAATTCTCCAAAATAAGATCGTAGTTTTATCATATTAATTATTTTATTCCTTTAATTATTTTAAGTATATTATTATTCTACTAATAAGACCTTAGTATTTGAAATATCTTAATAAGTTTTTGATGGTTTTTAATACCTGGTGTAATTTCAACTCCAGAGTTAAAATCTAATCCCAAACAACCTATACGTGCTGCTTTCGCGCAATTACTTGTTGTTAATCCTCCTGCTAAAATTATTTTATCTAATTGCATATTCGAAAGAAGCGACCAATCAAAAGTTTTTCCACTGCCTCCTCCGTTATCTACTAAATAGCGGTTTATATTTGGAATATTATATTTTGGTAATGGTTTATGATTCATATTAATACTTTTCCATATACAGCATGTAATCGGCAATTGTGTTCGTAAAGTATTAATGTAGTCTTGATCTTCTGTGCCGTGAAGTTGTATCGCTGATAGATTCAATGTGTTGGCTATATTGACAATATAAGAAATGGCTGCATTGAAGAATACACCAACATAATATAAATGTTTTACACAAGAAATAATGTGTTGTGCAGTTATGATGTTTATGCATCGGGGTGAATTAGGGACAAAAATTAAACCTCCATATATTGCTCCTAATGTGTAAGCGATATATGCATCTTTGGCTCTAGTTAGTCCGCATATTTTATTTTCTCCTAAAATTAATTTTTTTATTGCTGTATTAAGTTGTGGTTGAGACATTAATGCTGTTCCAATCAAAAATCCATTAACATAATGTCTAAGTTTTCTTATATGACAATAATTAGTAATGCCCGATTCGCTAATTATAGTAATTGAGTTTGGTATATGTTTACTTAGTGAAATGGTTCGGTTTAAATCAACTGAAAGATCATGTAAATTACGATTATTTATACCAATAACTTTAGCTCCTAGGTATTTAGCGCGTTTTAATTCATTTTCATTTATTATTTCTGTTAATATTCCCATACCTAATGCATGGGCTGTGTTAACTAATTTTTGATAAGTTATATCATCTAAAATTGATAACATTAGTAAAATGGCATCGGCTTGATGTAGTCGCGCGAAATAAATTTGCCATTCTGAAATAAAAAAATCTTTACATAGTATTGGTTGTTTTACGGTATTACTTACTTGGCATAAAATATCAAAATTCCCATGAAAGTACTTATCATCAGTTAATACTGAAATAACAGAAGAATAATGTTTATAGGTTTGGGCTATTTTTATAGGATCAAAATTATTACAGATAATGCCTTTGGAAGGAGATGCTTTTTTGCATTCTAATATGAATATTGTTTGGTGTTTTTTGTTGGATACAGCATGATAAAAATTTCGTTTGCTTGGTTGTATCATAGTTTTTAACATATGCAATGGATTTTGTTTTTTTTGTTTAATGATCCAGTTTTTTTTGTGTAATAAAATTTCGTCAAGTATTGTTGTGTGTTGCATTATTTTTGAATCCCTATTTTTGACAAAGATAGCAAACGAGTGTATGGCGTTCCATTATATATTTTATCTAAAGCTAATTGTGTATTGGCGCGCAGGTTATTGTATCCAAATAATTTTAATAATAGAGCTACGTTGGCTGCTATTACAGCTGAATGTGCAGGTTTTCCTTTTCCTTTTAATAGATCGATCGTGTATTTGTAAGCCTGTTTTTTGGAATAACAACATAGAGTTTCTATTGGATAAGAGTTTAGCCCAAAATCTGATGATGTTAAAGTGTAATGATTTATGATATTATTGTATAATTCTGATACTTGAGTAGGAGCATGTAATCCTACTTCATCTATACCTCCACAATGTACTACTATTGCGTGATGATATTTGAATAGTTGTAACGTTTGGATTATAGGTAATAATAATTCTTTTTTATATACACCAATAAGTATTAATGAAGGTTTTGATGGATTAATTAATGGACCTACTATATTAAATAATGTGGAAGTTTTTAGTTGTTTGCGTATAGTCATTACATTTTTTAATACTTCGTGGTATTGAGGAGCATATAAAAAACATATGCCTAGTTTGTCAAAAATTTTACGTGCTTGATATGCATCGTTTTCTATATATAGATTATATTGCTTTAATAAATCCATTGATCCTATCATACTAGAGATACTAAGATTACCATGTTTAATGATTTTTGCGCCACAAGTAGAAGCAACAATGGCACTTGCTGTAGAAATGTTGATAGTACGGCTATTATCGCCCCCAGTTCCTGTTATATCTGAAAATAAAACGTTTGGACGTGGAAAAGATTTGGAATGAGCTAATAAAACATTTGCGGCTCCTACTATCTCTTCAAAAGTTTCTCCGCGCATTTTCATACTGATTAGCGCAGATGTGATTTGTGTTTTAGATAATTTTTTTTTTATAATATTGTATAGTAGTGTTTCGCTTTGTTTTTGGTCAAGAGATTTACCTTGATATAAAATTTTGAAAATGTCTTGCATGTTATTTTTTTCCTTTATGTAATTGCATTGCCCACGTGATGGTTTGTCTAATCAGTTGTGTTCCATGAGCGGTTAAGATGGATTCAGGATGAAATTGAAATCCGCAAATTCGATCAGAATCATTGCGTACTGCCATTGCAATGTGTTTATTATAATAAGCATTAATTTTCAAATTATTTGGTATGTAATTACTTATTAATGAATGATATCGTCCTGCTAATAGAGGATTTGGTATATTAGAAAACATAGCTAAATTGTCGTGATGTATTAAAGAAGATTTTCCATGAAAAATTTCTTCTGATTGTGATATACTCCCTCCGTAGAATTCTATTATGGCTTGATACCCTAGACAAATTCCAATAATTGGAATTTGTCTGTTGAGTTGTTTTATTAGTTGTGTCATACACCCGGCTTGATTGGGGGATCCAGGGCCTGGTGATAACATTAAAATTGGATTTTTCATTTTGGACAATGTATTTATGATTATTGATGTTGGTAGTTGATTGGTGTATATCAATACTTGATGTCCATTGTTGCGTAATTGATCTACTAAATTATATGTGAATGAATCAACGTTATCTAACAATATTATATGAGCCATTATTTAAAATATCTCTTTGGAAGAATGAGCTGTAACAATAGCGTGTAAGACCGCACGTGCTTTATTTAGGCTTTCATCGGATTCTAATTGAGGGATAGAATCTATTACGACGCCAGCTCCTGCTTGTATTGTAGCTATTTTATTAGTGACATATGCTGATCGTATAACAATGCATGTATCTAGATTTCCAGTGCCAGTTAGGTATCCAATAGCTCCTCCATAAGCATTACGACGACGCATACCTTCTACTTCATAAATGAGTTGTGTAGCTCTAATTTTAGGGGCTCCAGTTAATGTACCCATATTCATGCATGCGCGATACGCATGTAGCGCATCGAGATCATGACGCAATTCTCCTACAACTCTAGATACTAAATGCATAACAAAAGAATATTTATCTACTTTTAATAAATCTGCTACATAACGACTGCCTGCTTTACAGACGCGTGCTAAATCATTTCTTGCTAAATCCACTAACATTAGGTGTTCTGATAGTTCTTTATGGTTTAAGCGCATTTCTAATTCTACACGATTGTCTGAATCTGTATCTAACGATCCGTTGGGATGATAAGTTCTAGCTCGAGTACCAGCAATAGGATAGATCTCGATTTGTCGAGTATTTGCATTATATTTTAGAGAGCTTTCAGGAGAAGCTCCAAAAAGTGTGAACATTATGTCTTGCATAAAAAACATGTAAGGACTGGGATTATTAGTTTTTAATACGTGATATGCTGCTAATGGAGAAGGACATGGAAGAAAGAAGCGTCGTGAAGGAACAGCTTGAAAAATTTCTCCTTGACGTATGGCTTGTTGTATTTTATGAATAATTTGTTCATATTTTTCGTTGTTTGGATCACAGCGAAGTGTCATGTTGTTTATTTTTGTGCATGGAATAGTTTTAGGAGTTTGATTAAGTTGTTTTTTCAATTGATTCATTCTGGTTTGTAGTCGTGCTTTTTCTAAGGAGTTTGAAGTAAATAAAGTACTTTGTAGTAGCGCAGTATATCGTTGATGATCAAAAATTAGTAATGTTTCAGCTAAATAGAAACAATAGTCCGGAAATTTATAAGTATTGATTAATTTTGGAAAGGATTCAAAACATGATATTAAATCATAAGAAAATAAACCTCCCAAGAATATAGCTTTAGGAATATTTTTGGGAGGTTTATTTATGTTGAGCAATGAACGTAGACAGTCAAATATTGAAATTGATTTCAGACGCGTATCTTCATCAATCATTGTTCTTGTTATAGGAAATATTAATTTCATTTCGTTAAAATTTTTTTTAATTTTTACTTTTATAGGAAACATTTGTGCTAATAATGGTAGCAAACTCGCTCCATTTTTGGTTAAAGGTTGTATAGTAACGATCGTACCATGAGCAGTAATACGTAAGGCACTATCAATGATCATCATGCTTTCTATATTATGTTTTTTATTGATCTCCGATGATTCTAATAATAATGTTGCGTTACGTTTACTACATAATTGATGAAAAACTTCTGTAGGATTAGAATGATAGCGCACTTGAATATTTAAACATTCTATTTGATTTTTTTTAAATCCCATTGTTTATTTTTTTCCATTATTTGTTTAAATAAAATATTTTATTGATATTAGTGGTTTAATTGGAATATTTTTAAGTATGCAATATGTTTTAAACATTTTTTCAAGTATTGAAATGCTTTAAATTTTACAGAAATATTTACTTCGATCGTGATATGGTTGTGTCTTTTTTTTATAAAGATATGAATACTAATTGTATCAGTAATACTAGTTTTTTTTAGAAATGTCAAATAACAATAATTGCAGAAATAGTAAAAAATATTTTATTGGTATAGTTTGGAGTAGTTATTAGTGAATAATATGTTGTAGTGCATTTAAAGAATAACTGATTTAATAAGCATAAATTATACTTGGATTATTTTTGATGAATATATATTAATAATTGTTTGCTATAGATTTATTTTATTAGCTTATATATTGTTTTATGTAATTTTTTTAAAATGTTATTATTATAATTAATTATGGATAGATATAATTTAAAACATGATAAGTATATATAATATGTATTTATTTTGTAGTTTTTGTTTTATAGTTATATAAATTTATAAAAATGTATATATTTAACGATTATGTTTTGTATTATATTTGGTATTAATTTACTAATTGAGTTATGGTGTTTCATTAAGGTTGATCTAGAAATAGTATGTACATACACTCACTAAGTGAGTGTACTCAAAAAAAAATTAATCATGTATCATAGCACATGATACAATATTTAATAAATAAATTGTTATTGTTTTTGACATTTTTGTAGAAATTTAAATATTTATTTTTATATATGCATGTACTCAAGCATAATATTTAAAATGATTAATTTAGAATATGAGTAAAAGATTGTAACGAATTAATATGTGTTTGTTTTATTTATGTATGAATGTATTTTAAAAAAGTTTTATTTATTTAATATAAAAAAGTATTTTTGCATTTAATTATTGTGTGATCTGTCTTGTAGATATAGTGTATGTAATAAATATGTTAATATTATAAATATAAAAGGTATATTATTGATGTATTTTATATAGAAATAAATGATTAGAGATTTTTTGTAGGTTTTAAGAGATTGAACATTAGTATGTTTGTGATAAATTATATATTTTTATATTAACAAAAATTTACTTATATCGTGATATTGTAAATTTTAAAGTGTTTTAGTTGAAATGGAAAATACTATTTTTAAAATAGTTTGTTATATGTTGTGTCGATAACTGATTATTAAAATAATTAGTATGGTTATTTTGTTGAGCAAATTTTACATTAGATTTAGTGAAAAATTTAAAAAGATACTATAAAGATTGTAGTAAGCGTATATTATTCATATATGATTTAGTATTAAATGATACGTATAATGTGTTTTGTGGTTTTAAATGATGTTATAAAAAAATAAATATTGTGTATGAGAAATATGAATTATTTGTGTCTATTTAAATAGAATTTAAATGATTTTTTGTTTTCGTTTTCATGTATAGTTTTAAAAATATAATTTTTAATAGATTATATTATATATCTAAATGAGATTGTATATGTTATCAATATATTTATATATTTTAGTGAAATATAAAAATTACAATGAATAGTCAGTAATATAATAGTGTGATATGTAATAAACACTCTTTAATGCAGTAAATAGATCGATATTATTAAATGATCTTTAACTTAATTTTTTTTATTTATTTATATATTTATTATAATTTTATTTTTTTAAATAATGTATTACAATATGAAAAAATGGTTTATGTTGTCAAAGTATATTGTTAGTATTATATATGTTTTTAATAGTGGTAATTTGTTGGAAAGGATGAAAATTTAATAATAATAAAATCATGAAAATCTTATAAATAAATCAAGATAGTAAGTTTTATTTTATTCAAGATGAGTATAGCCTATAGTTTTTTTGGTATTTTTTTTTAGATAATAAGAGTTTTTTAACGAAAATTATTGCTTTCAAAAATATTATTAATTAAATTGATAAGATTTTAAATTAATAAAAGTGTAGAGAATGTTGTGTGTATATGATTTTGATATTGTACATAAGTGATTGATGATTAAATTTATAGAGTTTTATTTTGGTAGGAACAGTTAGATGTGGTTTTTTTTGATTTAAAATAGAATTACAACTAGTGTTTTTATATATAGGAGTACAAAATTTGTTAAGGTTTTAATATTTTTTGTTAATGCGATTTAACATTAAATTGCTATTTAATGCAATAGATATAATCTAATTATATAATTGCAAGCATATATTTATTGATCTAAGTAGTGTAATTTTTTTGAAATACTAAGTATTATATTTTGAATTTTGATGGGTGGATTTTTTGTTTAGTTTATATTAAATTATTAAGGTTTTGTTGTAATATTTATTTATTTTTTTTTGACATATTTAGATCATATATAGAGATATTTTATAATTTTATATTTTATATAATTTCGTTGTTTAGAGATTAATTTATTAAAATATTATGTTTTATTTTGATGTTTATTATAGAAATTGAATAGTCGTTTATAATAAAAAGGTTTTTAATTTAATAAAGGAAGATAGATAAGTTATAACGATGGTATTTGATTAAAAAATGAAAGAATTTAGTGAGATTATTGTTTGTATAAGTCAAATAAAATTGTATGTATTTAAATTATATTAACGTTATTATCATAAATGTTTGTAATGTTTTTCAACATTAATTTAATGTAATTTAAGAATTAAAAATTGTTGAGTGTTAATTTATATTCTTACTTTATATTGCTATTTTTTATATCTAAATTTTTATTTAGAAATTATGTGAAAGATATAATGTAATATAGGAAGTTATTATAGTTTTTATTTTATTCAAAAATATATTTTATGATAGATTATGTATTTAGATAGTTGTATATATGATGTGCTATTTGTATGGTTTTATGGTATTTTTGTAATTATCGTTTTGTTTATGAATTAACTATAAAAGTAATTTTTTGAGTAAAGAGTGTGCGCTTATTATTTATCGAGATTATATAAATATATATATTTTATGTTAAATTTTATTTATTATAGTTACAAAATAGATGTCCCAATTTAGATGCTTTGGTGTCTAAGTATTTAGAATTTTCTGGATTTCTTCCTACTATTAATGGAACTCTTTCTGTAATTTTAATACATGATTTGTTTAAAATTTCTACTTTTTTTGGATTGTTAGTTAAAATACGTATTTTTTTGACGTGTAATAATTTTAAAATGTCAACGCAAATAGTAAAGTCGCGTTCATCGGGAGCAAAGCCAAGACATTGATTTGCTTCGACAGTATCAGCTCCATTATCTTGTAATGCATAAGCACGGATTTTATTTAATAGTCCGATGTTACGTCCTTCTTGGCGATGATAGATTAAAATGCCACGTCCTTCTTCTGTAATAAAGTGTAGTGCTGTTTTTAATTGAAATCCACAATCACAGCGTGAACTAAATAAAGCGTCTCCTGTTAAACATTCAGAATGTATTCGTGTTAGTATGGGATCTGATCCGGCGATATTTCCGTATATTAGCGCAATATGATTATGTCCAGTAAAGTTTTCTTCAAATCCTACTAATAAAAAATTACCCCAAAATGTTGGTAATTTTGCTTCTGTTACGCGCTTAAGTCGCATTATTATTACCTCTTGAGAAATGTAACCCTAGGGATTATTGTTATTTATGTTAAAAATCTATATCCTTAACATTTGAGTTAAGGTATTCAAATATATTATTATGAATATTTCCATCCATATTAAATGATATGTATTGTTATTATTTTCATAAAATAATTTTATTAGTTGATAATTATTTATTTAAAATATTTAATAATGATATCAATGATATTGTTAATAACCAAAAATTTTTACTAAAATAGTATATATTTTATTTGTATAAAATATATACTGTGAATCCGATAGGTATTTTGAGTATTTTAAGTAAAATTTATAAAAATTACATGTAAAAATAAAAAAAATTAATATTAATTAAATAGTAAAATTTTTTATATAATTATTGATATTGATATTATTTGTGAATTACAGAGTTATTACAATGTATTATATGTGGTATAAACATTGTGGATGTTTATTATAAATTTATTAATTTAGGTATATTTGTCAAGTGTACAAGAGAACACATGTATAGTGGAATTTATTTTTATTTTAATTATGTTGAATAATTTTTAGGTAGGAGTAAATATTCTAATATTTAATTATATAAATATTGTTTTAATGATGGATAGTTATAATACTAAATGTGCCGCATGTATCTTGGATGTTATTTTAATTTCAAATTAATATGATAATAATTTCTAAAACAAATGGTGTTTTAAGTTATTTATATGATGATTATATTAATTATAAATCATGATTGTTTAATTGATTTATAAAGAATTAATAATTTTGGGTTTGTAAAATACAATGTGTTATATATTGTACGTATATATCTTACAAAAGTACAGATAATATAATTTATGATTAAAAATTTATGTTATTATATTTGAATATAATATTGTTTTGTTTATAAGGATTGTTATAGTTTTATGAATTTTGTGTTTTATATTTCTTTTATTTTTTTGTTGTCAGTATACGAATATATGTAAATACGAACATAAATAAGAAGATTTTTATTTTTTACCTTAGAGGTGGTTGAGATAATCAAATGAGGTATTGAACATGTTTTTATATTAAAAAATTGCACTGGTATTGGTTATATATAGCATATTTGATTTAGGATAATTTATTGTAAATTTTATCGTATAAATAGATATTAAAAATTATTGCAAAACAATATTATAAGGTATGGAGAAAGTTATACAGAATTGATATGAATTAATTTTTTGTAAAAATGTGATAATGTTTAAACATATGTATTTTGTAAATTAGTCTGTAATATTTATAGATATTAGTTTTGAAACTTAATAGTTATTCTTATTAAAATATTAATTAAGATTTGATAGGATATATGATATCTATATAAATGGATTCATTTAAAAGAATTGTAGTATTAATTATTATTAACCCAGTAAATTAAATGAAAATTTTTTATTTAAAAAAAATTTATTTGGACAAAATGTTAAATTTTTAATTAAATTAAAATTAATATAAATAGTATAATTATGTATATGAATATATGTTGAGTAAAATTTTTTAATGTTTATTATAATTAATTATTTATTATAAAATGTTGTTATTTATTATAATAAAGTAATTTGGTTGGTTCATTACATATAATTATATCAGTATTTTTATTGTTATTATTATTTAAGTACCATATTAGATATGAACTTTAAGCACATCGAAGTGAATATAATTATTGATATGTGATATTTATGAAAAACAGTTATATAAATATAGCTCACAAAAAAAAGTGTATATATTGATGTTTTAATAATTGGTACTCTATATATAATGTAAATTATGACGCATGTAAATATGTTATGTAATTCATTTAAAAGTTGATTTTCATTTCTTTTTGTAAGAATAGAAAGTAGGGTTAATATGATGTTATTAATGTAATTAATAGTAAATTTTTAAAACTAAAAATATTTTTATACTATTGCATAGTTATAAGTGTGGTTATTTTTTAATAAAATTTATAATATATCTACTGATTACAATAATAATTGTGATAGTTTGATATTGAATATTTTTTGTATTGAGTGTATTTTAATTTAAATCATAAAACAGAAGCATCATGTTGTGGAGAGCAAACAATGGCATTGCTTAGTAATAAGCGGATTTTAATTACTGGAATGGCTAATAATAAGTCAATAGCTTATGGTATAGCTCAGGTTTTTCATAGAGAAGGCGCAGAGTTAGCCTTTACTTATTATACTGATAGGTTAAAGTTAAGAGTACAAACTTTATCTAAAAATTTCAATTCTGATATTGTGTTACCATGTGATGTGTCTCAAGATGCTAGCATAGAGAATTTATTTATTGAATTAAAAAAAAGGTGGTTGACTTTTGATGGATTTGTTCATTCGATCGCTTTTGTTTCTACTGATCAATTGACAGGTGATTATGTAGATAGCGTCACTCGTGAGAGTTTTGCATTAGCTCATGTTATTAGTTCTTATAGTTTTGTTGGAATGGCGAAAGTATGTAGGAATATGTTGAATAATCAATCGGCTTTAATTACGTTAACTTATTTGGGCTCTACACGTGTTATACCTAATTATAATGTGATGGGATTAGCTAAGGCTTCATTAGAAGCTAATACTCGTTATATGGCTAATTCTATGGGACCGGAAGGCATTCGTGTTAATGCAATTTCTTGCGGACCTATTCGTACTTTAGCATCTTCTGGCATTAAGGATTTTAAAAAAATGTTGTCATATTGTGAAAAACAATCTCCTATTCGTCGCAATATTTCCATTGAAGAAGTTGGAAATGTTGCTGCATTTTTATGTTCTAATTTATCTTCTGGAATTACTGGTGAAGTAATTTATGTTGATGGTGGATTTAATGTAGTAACAAATACAGATAATGTAGTTTAATTCGTATGATTTTGATTATGCATTTGTATTATATAATTTTAATTTAATTAGGGTTGTTGTATGAAATTGTATCATTCTAATTTAAATGGTATAAAAGTCAATATTCTGTATTTTTATGTGAGAAAAAATAATTTAAGTATGTGTTATATTATTATTATTTAATTATGCTTTCATAATATTTTAAATTTTAGAATGATTGAACATAAATAAATGCCTAAGCTCTAAGCTATTTTAGTATAAAGTTTTTGATAATTTTTGTCGTAGTGTTGTTTTTATACATACGATTATATCGTGGGCTTTGTGTTATAAGAAATGATTTTTAAGGTATAGAGTATTTTTAGAGTTGAAAATATAAAAGATAGTGAGATAAATATGCAATATCACATTGTGCCAGTTACTTGTTTTAATCAAAATTGTTCAATAGTTTGGTGTGAAATGACGCGTGAGGCGGTTTTGGTGGATCCTGGAGGAGATGTAGATAAATTACAATTAGAAATAGCTAAATTAGAAGTAAAGATAGTCAAAATTTTATTAACTCATGGTCATATAGATCATGTTGGTGGAGCCTTAGAATTGAAGCGATATTATGATGTTCCTATAATAGGCCCAAATAAAGCTGATCAATCATTGTTAAATAATTTATCTTTGCAATGCAAAATATTGGGTGTTTCTGACGTGTTATTTAACAGCAATCCAGTGATTCCAAACGTTTGGTTAGAAGATGGGGATGAAGTGGAAGTGGGATGTGAAGTTTTTAAAGTATTGCATTGTCCAGGGCATTCTCCAGGTCATGTGGTATATTGGAATAAACTAAAAAAGTTTATACTGATGGGCGATGTGTTATTTAGAAAAAGTATTGGTCGAACAGATTTTCCGGGGGGGAATATTACAGATTTAGTTTATTCTATAAAGACTAAGTTGTGTCCATTGGGAAACGAGATTAAATTTTTACCAGGACATGGAGGTATGTCCACTCTCGGTTATGAGAGTGTAAATAATGTGTTTTTAGCTTAATGATCAAGTAATGGTAACTGATTAAATCCGTAATAAGAGATAAATTCAATAATTAAGATCATGACGTTCTTTGAACTATAAATTTTTAATTTTAAGTCTATTTTTATTGATTGAAATGTAGTTTATTTTAAAATTTTAACAATAGCGCTACATATTTGATTAATGTTATTATCTGATAGTCCAGCTAAATTAATTCTACCAGAACTTACTAAGTATATGCCAAACTGATCGCGCAATTTCATGACCTGATTTTGGTTTAATCCCATAAAAGAAAACATACCACATTGTTTTCCGATAAAACTGAAATTTATGTTTTTACTGCTAGCTTGTAAAGTATACATGAGTAATTTTCGCATATGATTAATGTGCTCACGCATATTTTTTAGTTCCATTTCCCATGTGGATCTTAAAATTTTATCATTCAATATCAACGAGACAATAGATGCTCCATGTGCTGGTGGATTAGAGTAATTAGCTCGAATAATAACACGCAATTGACTCAATACATGTTCTGCATCGTCGTTAGTATTAGTTGTTACAGTACATGCTCCTACTCGTTCATTATATAATCCGAAATTTTTTGAATAAGAATTGCATACTATCAATTCTGCATGTTTTTTACAAAAAATATGAAGTCCTTTAAGATCTTCTTCTAATCCTTGAGCAAATCCTTGATAAGCTAAATCAAATAAAGGTAAGCATTGATTTTTTTCTAATAATTCTGACAAGACATGCCATTGTTCAGTGTTGGGATCAACACCAGTAGGATTATGACAACAACAATGGAATAACACTATGTCATTAGGTTGGATGTTTTTTTGTAAATTTGAATATAATTCGTCAAAATTTAGTGTATTAGTTATTTTATTGTAATAAGGGTAATTACATACTTCTAATCCTGAAGAAATAAAAATGTTTTTATGATTTACCCAACTAGGATCACTAATCCATATACGCCTGGATTTAGTATTCTTCACGATGAACTCAGTTGCTACGCGTAATGCACCAGTTCCGCCAGGAGCTTGAACCGTTTTTATGTGTTTTTTTGGGATAATGAACTTGTCATTTATTTTAAATAACAAACATTGCGTAGCAGTATTGAAAGAATTCATACCTTCTATGTTAAGATAATTTTTACTAGTCTCATTTTTTAGGATCCATTCTTCTGCTTGTTTCACGCTCGTTAAAATAGGAGTATTTTTAAATTTATCTATATATACTCCTATGCCAAGATTGATTTTATTTTTTCGTGTATCGTTATCGTAAATTTCCGATAAACCAAGAATTGGATCAGCAGGTGCCATTTTAATAGATTCAAACATAACACGTCCATATTTATTTTTTGATTATATAAAAGGATGCTTTGTATATATCACAATTGTTATTTTTTGCCAACTATTTATATTTAATTTTTTAATTTAAATGTTAAATATATTAAAAGTAATATTTAATAGAAAAATATATTTATAAGAATAATTTTTTTTATTTAAAAGATTAAACATAAAATATTTATATAGATAAATGGTGTTATTAAAAATTAATATTTTTTGCAGATCTGGGAAAAGGAGTGACATCTCTAATATTTTTTATTCCTGTAACATATATTATTAGTCTTTCGAAACCCAATCCAAATCCTGAATGAGGTACTGTACCATAGCGTCTCAAATCACGATACCACCAATAATTGTTTTGTATTAAATTATTTTCTTGAAATCTTTGATCTAATTCTGATAGTCTTTCTTCTCGTTGTGAACCTCCGATTATTTCACCAATGCCAGGTAGTAAAATATCCATGGATGCTACGGTTTTATTGTCGTCATTTAAACGCATGTAAAAGGCTTTAATGTTTTTTGGATAATTCTTTATTACTACGGGAGATTTGAAATATTCTTCTGATAGATATTTTTCATGTTCAGAGAATAAATCTGTGCCCCAATGTATTGAATTATTAAAATGTTTTTTACATGTTTTTAGTAATTTTATTGCTTCGGTATATTCTATGTGTACAAATTTAGTATAAATAAAATTTTTTAATCGAGTTATGATGTTTTTGTCTATTTTATCGGCAAAGTATTTTATATCATCAAAACATTTTTCAAGAAGTATCTTGATGATATTTTTAAGTAGAGATTCTGCTAAAATGATAATGCCTTCTAACGTTACAAATGCTGCTTCTGGTTCTATCATCCAAAATTCGGCTAAATGACGATTAGTATTAGAATTTTCTGCTCTAAAAGTTGGACCAAAAGTATATACTTTTGATAACGCACAAGCATAAGTTTCTGCGTTTAATTGTCCTGATACTGTTAAAAAAGCTTGTTTACCGAAAAAATCATGAATATCATGAGAATAATTTATTTGCTCTTTTGGATTGCATGTAATTGGTTGAGTGCTTGAAGTAGATACGCAAAACATCTTACCATTACCTTCAGTGTCGGATGAGGTAATTATAGGGGTGGGAATCCATATAAATCCTTGTTCATTCATGAAGGTATGAATAGCCTGTGATAAAGTATGCCTAATACGGGAAACAGCACCAATTATATTGGTACGTGGTCGTAAGTGCGGCACTTCACGTAGATACTCCATGGTGTGTTTTTTAGCAGTTATGGGGTAGGTACTAGGATCTTCTATCCATCCTAGTACTTTAATGTTTTTTGCCATTACTTCAATGTGTTGTTTTGTGCCAATAGATTTGATGATTGTACCAGTAATTATGACTGAGCAACCACTAGTTAGATGTAATATTTCATTTTTATAGTTATGTAAACTATCGCATGCAATTATTTGTAATGAGGTTAGACAAGAACCGTCATATAGATCAAGGAATGAAATTTTAGCTTTAGAATCTCGTTTAGTTCGAATCCAACCTTGTATCGTAATTTCAGTATTTTTTAGTACACAACCACGTAATATATCTACTACTGATACTGTCTTCATGTAGGGCCTCCATTTTTTAATTAATAATATTTTTTATTTTGGTTGTGTTTTTAAATTTAAATGTTACTCATATTACGTGTTAATAGTATATTTGCTAAAAAAATCAGAGATGTGTATTATAGTATATAGTTTTATGTTTTTAATGTTTATTATTTAGAATATATTTATATTTCAGGTGTAGATAATTATTAAATTTTAGTGTTGTATTAAATGCAAGAATAAAACACAATTGTAATTATAATATATAGTTGTTAAATTAAATATATTTATAATTCAATTTAATTATATTGATTTAATTTAGTTAAAATATAAAATGATTTTATATTTATGTACACAATGATATTAAAATGTTGTGGTATTTTTAAATAATCCAACCTTTAAATCTGTTGCAGTGTAAATTATTTTGCTATCACATAACACTTCTCCATCGGCCATACCCATAGTTAATTTTCTATTAATGATTCTACGAAAGTGAATAAAATAAGTAACCTTTTTAGATGTGGGTAAGATTTGTCCAGTAAATTTAACTTCTTTTACTCCTAAAGCACGTCCTTTACCCTCTCCTCCAATCCAGCCAAGGTAAAATCCTACTAATTGCCACATAGCATCTAATCCTAAACATCCTGGCATAACTGGATCTTTGATGAAATGACAATTGAAAAACCACATATCAGATAGGATATCTAATTCTGCCTCTATAAAGCCTTTATTGTAGTTACCTCCGTTCCTGGTCATTTTTGTTACTCGGTCTATCATAAGCATGTTAGGAGCTGGAAGTGTAGGTCCTTTTTTTCCAAATAATTCACCTCTGCTGGAAGCTAATAGATCTTCTTTTGTATAAGATTCGCGTTTATTAAACATAGTACATTTTGTCCTGTGAATATATTTGTCTATATCAATATAGTAAAATGTAGTATATTATTCAATGAGGCATATACTTTTCGTGTATGCATAATAGTACATATGATAAAATAATTGTTGTAGTATATATATAATTTGCGTTATAGGATTACAAAAATTTTTTATCTTAATCATAGGTGTAAATAATTATGTTGTAATCAGAATTACAATGGTAGTTAATTTTTATAAATTATTCTATAATACTTATTATATTCTAAAAATATTGTTGTTTATTAGATATATAGAGTTGATTTGAATAAATGTTATCCTATAACAGTACGGTATAATGTGTGTTTAATTATAATGTTACTATGATACTAGTTTTTTTTGGAAAATTATAATTTTTGATAATATGAAAATATTACTATTAAATATTTTATTTTAAAAGTTAATTCAATATGTTTGGTGTATAATGCACAAATCTTTATGTATAAATTTATAATTTTTATTAATTAGTGACCGTATGAATACGTGGTATTATGAACAGTCATAAGTTGCAATTAAACTTGCTTTATTTAATATTTATAATATAGATTATATACAATTTTATGTATTATATGGAGTGTGAGTTTGTGATAAATTATGGAAGAGATTCGGATATAAAAGTATTATTGATAATTGATATATTATTGGTTGAAAGTTATATTGATTTTATATACTGATGTTGATAGTTGATAGAATTGATTTAGATTAGGTTGCAAGGTAAATCAGGCGATGTATGTATTTAGGTTTTCGATGATTATTAATGTTTTTATTTTGTAATGTATTCATAGATTGAGTAGTTCTAGTAAGTTAGAGTATGGTTACAGTTTATAGAATGTAAATATATTTGATTTTTGTATATAAAACTTAAACTACATATAAATGTCAATTTCTTAATCGTGGTGTTTTAAGTTGTAGCTGAATAGATTTGGAAAGTTCGTCTAAGGTTGTTTGTTCTGAATGTATATTAATGTTTTCGTATCCTAGTTGTACTTCTGCTAAATAAGTATGTATAGGTCTTCCTTCTTCATCTTCCATAACGACGTGATACCACGGGGATTTTCGTAAGGTATCGTTTTTTGTGATTTCATCCAATGTAGGTTTTTCAAGAGAATATTCTGGATCAACATCTATTACTACACCTAAATATCCTAATAATTTATGTCTAACTTGTTGCCCTATACCAAATTTACTAGATATCATAAAAACCTCCTGTGAATTACCATTTGTTCTGCACAATAGATGTGGGAAAAGATTATAAAATCAAGGGCAAATTTGTTATTAAGTGGATTTCTTATAAATAAAAATTTTTATTATATAATAATGGGATTGTCATGATATTATTGTGTTATACACATCCAATGGGTTTAGGCAGGCCAGAGATTTTTGCAATTTTTTGAGCTACAGGTCCCTTTTGAAATAGTTTTGCAAAATATCGGCTGTTTCCTTTTTCTTTACCATGTTTAAGTTCTATAATATTAATTAACATTCTGATTTTTGGTAGAGTGTTAAATTCCGCATAGAATGCGCGTACAAAATATATAATTTCCCAGTGTATTTTATTTAGTGTAATACCTTCTAATTTAGCGATATTTGTTGCAATTTCTTCATTCCAATCTTCAATGCGTATTAAATATCCTTGTGAATTAGCATTTGTGTTTATTTGATTGTATTTCATGAATTTTTCCTGAATAATTTAATAGTTGAAATTTTGAATAAAAAAATTATTATACCCTGATATATATATATATAAAAATAATATTTAATTTAAATATAATGTAAAGTACATATATACATAAATGTATTGTTGTATTTATTTTAAGATTAATACATTTGTATAATTTTACATGAAATATGCACGGTATGAGGAGTTATTATTTAATTTATATAATGTCATTTATTATTTATGGGAATGGTTTAATTGATTTAATATTAACTAAGGTTCAGTGTTATTATTTTTTATAATGTTAGAGCTCATGTATTTAAAAGATATGTTGTTTATATATGTATTAAAGATTAATATGAATAGAATAATAAAATTTATTATTTTTAATTATTTTTTTGGAGGAGTGGCCGAGAGGTTGAAGGCGCCAGTCTTGAAAACTGGTAATGTAAACATTCTAGAGTTCGAATCTCTACTCCTCCGAAATTATTGTTGTTTATATGTTGTATAATGAGTGTTATTTATAAATTGGTTTAATTATAATAATTTATATTCATAAGTATGAATGATATCTTTTGTTAAGGATGCTATAAGAATGTTCAATAGTATTAATTATTGGAATAATTTTTAATAATTAGTTTTTTATTTTTTATGATAAGATGGTTGATAAATGTTAAGAGGTATTGTTAAAGTATTTTGTATCTTGATATGAAATAGCATTATGAATAATCAATTAATTATATGTGTTAAAGATCTTAAGGATTATTTATTATGTGTTTTGTATTGTTTTTGTCATAATGCTAATTTGTTAAGTTTTAATTGATTGGGTCGTGCAGGATTCGAACCTGCGACTAATTGATTAAGAGTCAACCGCTCTGCCATCTGAGCTAACGACCCGTTTCTTTTACAAAATAATATCTTGCAATGATGTTACAGTCTTTAAATTATTATGAATTATATATTATAACTAATAACTATTAGTACACAATAGTGTTATTTATTTTTTACAAGAAATAATATTAAGATGGATTGGTGATGATATATTATTCACTATTTATTAATGTTGATTTGATTAAATTTTTTAAATCGTCATATATATATGATGAAACCTCACTTTTTATAAAGCATTTAAGTAATATTGTTAATTTTAGTTAAGTTATTAGACTGTATTGTAATCTTAAGTTGTAATAACATTTATTTTAAACTAAAATTTGATAGCAGTTTGTGTGGTGTTTTTGAATAAAAATTATGGCTATATTTACACCAGCTATAATGTGTGAATTATGATATATATTGTATATGCGTATACATATTTTTTATTTTTATGTAGAGAGCATGTTTTTAAAATTACAACAGTATAATTATATTAGATTATTTTTTGCAATTATGAACATCATTAATATACCAACGTATTTGACTTTACTTCGTGTTATTATGGTACCTTTTTTCATTGTGACGTTTTATTTACCTGTGTATTGGGCTCCAATGGTGTGCACTGTTATATTTTTTGTTGCGGCTATTACAGATTGGGTTGATGGATTTTTGGCGCGTCGTTGGAAGCAAACCACTAGTTTTGGTAGATTTTTAGATCCAGTGGCAGATAAAATTATGATAGTGTCAGCGCTTATTTTAGTTGCTGAGCATTTTCATGTGTGGTGGATTACATTACCAGCTTCTAGCATGATTATTCGTGAGGTTATTATATTAGCATTACGTGAATGGATAGCTGTGATTGGTAGTCGTAATAGTGTTGTTGTTTCTTGGGTTAGCAAAATTAAAACATTCATACAAATGTTGTCTTTGACTGCTTTATTGTGGAGTCCTGATGAATGGATAATAATTGTAGGTATTATTGCGCTATATGTGTCGGTATTATTGACATTTTGGTCTATGTACATTTATTTGTATAATGCGTGGTATGATTTATTAAATTATTGATTTTATTCGGTGTTATTTTTTTTGATCAATAGAGAGTTCGTCGTGATAGATAGTTATAATTTTTTTTAAAAATTTGGTTGTGTTTTAATATTTAACATATCAATGCATATTGATATGTTAAATATTAGTTTTTTCGGAGTGAGATAAGTTTACATGTAATAACATATGTTTTTTATGAATTAATATAATATTATTTATGTGAGTCTGATGTTAGATTATATTTATAAACACAGTTTTGTTGATGTAGTTATAATTAAGTTATTATGTAATAGTTAATTTGTTATTTATATTTACGTGTGATTGGGTGCTATTTCAAACTAAATAATGTGATTTTGAATTTAATAATTTAATTTCAGTATCATTAAGATGAGTATATGTTTATACTGCAGTTTTTGATGTTGTGGGTTAATTTAATTACGATTTTGAATGGAATAAAAAAAATTGAATGTACATATAGAAGTATATTTCTCTATATAATTACATTAATTTGATTGTGATGATTGTTTTATTTTGTGTTTGATATATCTTATTGATAAGGCGCGTTGGCAGATTGGTTATGTAGCGGATTGCAAATCCGTGCAGTTCGGTTCAATTCCGAAACGCGCCTTATATTAAAAATAGTAACCCGCCCGGGTGGTGGAATAGGTAGACACAAGGGACTTAAAATCCCTCGGCTTAGAGCCATACGAGTTCAAATCTCGTCCCGGGTAAATTTGTGATGACAAACAGACTGTATTGTTTTGTATAATAGAAATATGTGAATATTTACAACAAATATTTTTGTATTTAAAAAAAATATAGCATGATTCTATCGTTATAGTGATTATCAGATAGGTTAGTTATGTCTCCCAATCATGTATGCAGATACATGTATTTTTGTATTTATTTATGTATTTTAATTGCTGATAATTATTTACGTGTAATATTTACTGGTATTCCAGAACGATCTTTCAGTGCTTGATTGACAATTTCATAATCTATATTAGGGTTATTTTCTGTTAGTATGGATTGTATTTGTGTTTTTAAATATGTTGTTACTGATTCATTAGAGTTATTTTTTTCTGCATTATCACGAGATAGTGGATTGTGTATTTCTAGGTATTGCATTCCATCTGTTTCGATAGTGCTTTTTATAGGTTCGTTAATAAACTGTACTATAGTGCCAACAGGTACTATATTGAAAAGGTATTCTATGTCTTGAGGTCGTAATCTAATGCAACCGCGTGTTACTCTTAGTCCAATTCCAAAATTACTGTTGGTACCATGAATAGCATAATTCTTGCCTAAGTATAGAGCATATGATCCCATTGGATTATTGGGTCCTGCTGGAAAAATTGCAGGTAATGTTTTTCCGTGTTTTATGTATTCATCTCGCATATTTTTGGTAGGTATCCAAATTGGGTTTTTTTTTTGTGTTTTATTGAGGTTCTCCATGGAGATGGTGTTGCGTTTTCAATTGTTCCGATAGCTATGGGTAATACAATGACAGTATTGTTATTTTTTGGGTAATAATATAATCGCATTTCAGCGTTGTTTATAACAATACCTAAATGGGATGTATTTGGTAAAATGAGTTTATGTGGAATTATTAGTCGTTTTTCTGAATCTGGAAGATATACGTCAATATTGGGATTAGCTTCTAACATATTGCTAATACCTACTTGAAATTGCGCAGAAAAATATTCAAGAGGATATATATTATTTTTAGGGGTGATGATTTCTATGTTGTTGCCGATTAATCTATTGTTATTTTCAGGTAATGTATAGACAATAGCAGATGAAAAATGAGAATACAGGATCACATTAATGAGCAGTATATACGAATATATTTTTGTGTTCATGTTTGTTTCTATGTTATGTAGTAAAAATTGTGTTGTTTATTTATTATAGTAGTATATTACTTGTATATTATGTGTTTGTGTAAAAACATGCAGTGTTTTGCATAAGTTTTTTAATTTTTTTAAAGTATCTTTATTTAATTTAGTATCAATTAATATAACGATATTTATGGTATCATAACGTTATGAGAACTATTATTAATATACAATGATCAATTTAACATATTTTAATAATTTTTAGTTGAATGGAAATATTTACTAATATTGTTATAAATAATGAAGTATTTTTTTGTTTTTATTAAATTGAATGTTATAAGTTTTAATAATGTTACATTTGTATATAGTAATTTTAAGGCTTAATATGTCTGTTTTAGTAATTATTTTATAAAATATATATTATTTATTTGATAATTTTAGTTCGTTTATTGGTTAATATAAAGAAGATTCTCCAGGTGGTCTGGTTTTGAATCGACGATGTAACCACATATATTGGTCAGGGGCTAATAAAATCACTTGTTCTATAACTGTATTCATGCATTTAATTGTATCGATGATGTTTGTTTTTAAAGATATTTCATCTTGTTTGTTAGGCAGAATTAATAATTCGTATCCAAGAGCATTGGGTAACCTGCGGGCTACGAATGGGATAATTGCAGGTTGGGCGATTTTTGTGAATATATAGGTGCCTATAGTGCTTGCTGCATGTGACACTGCGAATAAAGGAACAAATACACTGTTTTTATATCCATAATCATGATCTGGCGCATACCAAACAATTTCGCCATTTTTTAAGGCTTTAATTATGCCTTTAACATTAGCACGATTTAGCATTGCTTTATTAGATCTTAATCGTCCCTTAGTTTGTAACCAATCTAATAATGGGTTATTATTAGGGCGATATACTCCGATTCCAGGATTTATCATTCCTAAAATTCTAGCGCCTAATTCTAAGGTAAGAAAATGCATTCCAATCAATAATATTCCTTTATTTTTTTTTCGTGTTTGAGTTATATTTATTAGCCCTGTAATTTTAAACCAATGTTTAATTCTATATTCTGGCCAAAACCAAGCCATACCAGTTTCAAAGATTCCCATGCCTATAGATTCACAATTTTTATTGAACAATTTTTGTTTTTCTTGATTTGATAATTTAGGAAAACAAAGTTCTAAATTCCTGCGAATAATACGCATACGATTTAATAAAAAATATTTTGTAATACGACCGATTCTAGTACCAAGATAATATATAAAAGGATAAGGAAGTAATACTAGAAGATATAGGGTAGCTATACCGATCCAAATTAGCCAAAATTTTGGGTACAAAAAAGAATAATTAAAGACTGGAAGTTTTTTCATATATAGTTAATTTTATAATTATTTATATTAGCACATATAAAATT
Organism: Candidatus Blochmannia sayi (nom. nud.); assembly: GCF_059935855.1. Lineage (NCBI taxonomy): Bacteria > Pseudomonadati > Pseudomonadota > Gammaproteobacteria > Enterobacterales > Enterobacteriaceae > Candidatus Blochmanniella > Candidatus Blochmannia sayi (nom. nud.). Next base: position 499,220 of record NZ_CP011796.1, on the reverse strand, counting down.
TATTTCTTATTAAATTGTACGATACATTGAATAATGTATAACATATTTTTAAATTGTCTATATAATTGTTTACGGTTAACAAAATTAAAAAGTGTTGATTAATATAAATTATATAAATTGTATGTATGTGCTGATATGTGTAGTTTTTGTGTGAGTTTATTGTATTGTTGAGGATAGTAATGACGTTCAATATGATAATTTATATATATTATATTGTTTATTTAATTTTATATAAATTCAAAGAAACTAATTTTTTCTTTTAGAGGATATTTAGTTATATGGATGTTTGTATTGAGAAAAGTTGTAGAATTTATTTTAGATGTTGTTTTATATTTGTTTGACAATATTGTTTTATTTTCTTTAATGTAATTTTTTCTTTACGTTGTTGTAATCGGTATTTAGAATTTATACGGAAATGACGAGAAGAACGGCGTAGACGACGAATAAATTGTGTACAATTTTTATTGTTTTCTTGTTGGTGATTTATATTATCATTATGCTTGTCGGTATTATGAGAAATATATGAATAGCGTATAGTGGTATTATTGATTTTTTTTGAAATATTAGGATTATTGAATCGTAAATCAGAAGTGTTAATATTGTTGGTGTTGTGAATGGTAGTAGAATTTATTTCGTCAACGATGATTTTTTTTGTAGAAATATTAGAGGAATTTGGTATGTTCTGTGCGTTGTAGGGATTAATCTCTGTAGGAGATAGTTTTTGATCGATTTTCATATGCAAAGTATGTTTAGATTGATAATTTTTTGACCATTCATTAGATTTTGAATGGTCTGTTTTTTTTAAATTTTTAGATTTAATATTATTATAATTCCGTCTATTGTGTCTTTGTGTAGGTATTTGATTTTCTATTTGTTTTAAGGATTGTGTTTGATTAGTAGTATCATTGGTGTTAAATATAGTGTTGTTGGTATTTTTAGTAAGTTCGAACAGAGATGGAATATTATGACATTTACTTATAATATAGTTTATTTGTTTGTTGTCTTCGTATGAGTTAATGTTGGTTTTTATATTATGTTGATATTTTTTTTCAGCGTAGTCGTTATATTTAGAATGATAACACTGATTTGATTTGTAGTAATGATTTAAATATTGAGATAATTTTTTTTTGTTTACAATTTTAGCGTATGTATAATGAGCAAATGTTTGAAGTTTATTTATTAATTTGTGAGTTGTTTTATTGTAACTGTCAAAATATGAATGAAATATTTTGTACCAATTATTTTTTGTTTTATTAAACCATTCAATCTTGTGTTTGGATTTATATTGTAATATATGATTTATATAATAAAATATATTTTTGTTGAAAATAGGCAGTGAACGTGATAGAAAAAGTGTTTTTGATTGTGGTTGTTTTGTGTTGCAAGAGTAAATTGAGGGTATGATTTCTCCAGATGCATGAATGATCTCGTTATTTTGATTTGTTGCCAACAGATAACTTGGTTTATTGTTTATTTCGCCTTTACGTATACGTCTTACCTCATAATTTGGAGTTTGCATTTGTTCGTAGGGCACTATGATAGCTCGTACTCCTTTTTGGCGTTGCTCTATATCGCTGATGGCTTTTCGTTTTTCATTCAGTAAATATGAGGCAATGACTACGGGAACAATTGCATGTACTTCATAAGTATTATTTTTTAGTGCTTCTTCTTCAATTAAACGTAAGATGGATAAAGAAAGTGATTCATTGTCACGGATACTGCCGGTACCACTACAACGCGGACAAACATGATGACTTGATTCTCCTAACGATGAACTTAATCGTTGTCTAGATAGTTCTAATAAACCAAATTTAGAAATACGTCCTATTTGGACACGTGCGCGATCTTGATGTACTGCTATTTTAAGGTTATTTTCAATTTCACGTTGGTGTCGAATTGAGTTCATATCTATAAAATCGATGACTATTAAACCACCTACATCACGTAGACGTAATTGACGCGCTATTTCTTCAGTTGCTTCTAAGTTAGTATTAAACGCTGTGTCTTCGATATCTAATCCTTTAGTGGAACGTGCAGAATTAATATCGATTGCTGTTAATGCTTCAGTAGTATCTATAACAATAGATCCTCCAGATAGTAATCGTACTTCTCGTTGAAATGCTGATTCAATTTGAGATTCTATTTGATAGTGACTGAATAATGGAATATCACCATTGTATAATTTTATTTTTTTAGCAAAATCTGGACGACCTAGAGAAGTGATATGTTCTTTGGCTAAATTTAAGATTTTAGGGTTATCAATTAAAATTTCTCCTATGTCTGGTCGTAAATAATCGCGAAATGCGCGTACGATAACGTTACTGTCTTGATGAATTAAAAAAGGAGCTAATTGGGTTGCTGCAGTGTTTTTAATAGTTTGCCAATGTTGTAGGCGAGAGGTCAGATCCCATGCTAATGCTTCAGTAGATTTGCCTACTCCGGCGGTACGAATAATTAGACTCATTCCTTCAGGTAATTCTAAAGTAGATAGGGTTTCTTTTAGCTCAATACGATCATTGCCTTCAATACGTCTTGATATTCCACCAGCTTTAGGGTTGTTTGGCATAAGAACTAAGTAGCTACCTGCTAAACTGATAAAAGTAGTTAATGCAGCACCTTTATTTCCCCTTTCTTCTTTATCTACTTGTACAATTAATTCTTGTCCTTCACATAAAATTTCTTTAATATTAGATTTGTGATAAGGGGATGATGAGGAAAGAAAATATTCTTGAGCAATTTCTTTTATTGGGAGAAATCCGTGTCGTTCGACTCCATAATCTACAAATACTGCTTCTAAACTAGGTTCAATTCGAATAATTTTGCCTTTATAAATATTTGATTTTTTTTGTTCATGACCTATTGTTTCGATATCTAGATCATATAATCGTTGTCCATCCACTAATGCTACGCGTAGCTCTTCTTGTTGAGTGGCATTAATTAACATTCTTTTCATTATAATTTATACTCGATGTTGATATTTTGGAATGTAGATGTGTTTTGTAATTTAAATAATTTAATTATTTTTAGCATTTTGTAAGTTTGATATTCAATAGATTTGAGTTTATAAATTGAATGTATAATGTTTCTGTAAAATCCTTGGGATTATTGATAGTTACATAGTCATGTAAATTTATAGTATTAGTTTTGTTATTGATAAACTATTGTATTTATATAATGTAATATACAATTATTATAAATATTTTTTGTAATATTATTTATAGGTAATTTTATGGTCATGATACTTAATCAATAATTGTGCTTGTAGCGGGTCAAAAGGATTAATAATTTTTGTAAATATGCACATATATACATGATTATATATTTATGTTATTGGTTTTAAATGATTAATTATTTTAATTTTCGGAGTATTTGGTTTAGTCTATTGTAATTATTATTTTTTATTGCTGTTTTTATTATTATATTAAAACAATTATATAATTACCATGGTTTCTTATGAAAGAACATGATATTCGTGTACGTTTTATTAAAATTTCTTCAATTTTTTCTGGGCAAAGGATTGATAATTTTTTGTGTACTTATTTAAAGGTAGTACCCAGATCTATGATTTATAGAATCATACGAACTGGTGCGATACGTATTAATAAAAAGAGAATTAAATTTCAATATAAATTAAAGGTGGGGGATGTTTTAAGAATTCCTCCAATCAAAGGGATGAGGACAGATAGGTTTAATGTTAAATGTATACAAGAAATTGCATTTTTACAGAATATTATAATTTACGAAGATGATTATTTATTGGCACTTAACAAACCAACTGGTATTGCTGTACATGGAGGAAGTGGTCTAAAATTTGGCATTATTGAAGGATTACGAGCATTGCGTCCTCAAGCACAGTTTTTAGAATTAGTTCATCGTTTGGATCGAGAAACTTCTGGTGTATTGTTGATAGCTAAACAACGGGCTTCTTTGGTGTATTTACATGAACAATTACGTTTACAAAATATAGAAAAAGAATATTTAGCTTTAGTACATGGGAAATGGGATATAAATACACAAATAATATCTGCGCCGTTATTAAGAGAAAACACTTTATTTAATGGTAATAAAATTATTTATATAAGTCCAGAAAAGGGAAAATTTTCTAAAACTTGTTTTCAAATTAAAGAACAGTTTGCTAATACAGCAACTTTGCTTACAATTAAACCTATTACTGGACGTACACATCAGATTAGAGTACATACTAAATGTGTTAATCATCCTATTGTAGGAGATCATGTGTATGGTTGTCACATATCTAATATGAAATTTAAAAAATTTGGATTTAATCGGTTATTTTTACACGCTTCTATGTTACGTTTTATACATCCAAATACAAAAAAGGATTTTTATATATATGCATCATTGGACAAATCGTTTTATGATTGTTTATGTTTTTTGAGAAATGTAATCATGATTAGTTCTTTTTAATTGATAAATATAATAAAAATATGAGTAAATATTTTGATGATAGTGTTTTAATTTTTGTAATTAATACTTAATTTAAGTAAAATAGATTTGTTTTAACATATAAAATTAGAAGAATAATCTTTATTATTTGTATTTCTGTTGTGTTGCGATATTGGTGGTGTTAATTTCAAAAATGAATGTATATAATTTTTACTTGTAAAACAATTTAGTGGCGGTGTTTGATTATAGATAATATACAGTTGATTTTAATAAAAAAATTGAATTAACTGTGTATTATTATTTAATAAAATTAAATTTGTTTTTATAAAACGTGGATTTTGTGCTGAAAATATGCTCAATTATATATTGAGCAATATTATTTGAATAATATTTGTATGTTTTTTGTGATTAAAATAAAAATTTTTTTTAATTATTTTATTAAATATAAAGTATTTTGTGTTTGGATGGTGATTTTCGTTGTAAATAATAGTTATAATTTAAATTAAATATTATTTATCATGTAATTGTTTAGAATTTAAGAAAAAGGTAAAACAATGAGTATTTATGGAGATTGAATTTTATGCATTGTTATTTATTTAAATTTTTATCTAATTAAATAGCGTGGTGTTAGTTAGTGACGATTGATATCAGGTTCGATATATTTAGTTATTAGATAACAGTGTTATCATAACAAAACAAGTAAATATATAAAAGTTTAAGATGATAATGATATATCATCAATAATAGTTTTTTGATAAATTGTATTAATTTTTGTTAGTTTTGTACATTTTGAAATGCATGTGAATGTGTGTGTATTCAGTAGCTGTGTATTGTTTGTGATGTTTTTGATGATTTATAAATGTTATGGAAAATATTTAATACTAATATAAATAATTAATTTAAATAGATATAGTATGTTGTTTATACACTAATTATTAAATTAGTGTGTGTTTTGTATATTAATAAAATAATGTTATTTAAAATACAAAATAATTTAAATGTTATTAGTTGAAAATAATTTATGTCATATTTTATGACAGAAATGGATATTTCAATTGTTTATATGAATTAATTAGAATTATATTGGTTATTTAGCTAATAAATAACGTTAAAATTTATAAAAAGGGGGCACAGTATTATGGCTGTACAACAAAATAAATCTACTCGTTCTACAAGAGGAATGCGTCGTTCTCATCATGCGTTGTGTCCAATTATTTTATCAATGGATCGCACTTCTGGAGAAGTACATCGACGTCACTATATTACTTTGAATGGTTTTTATCGCGGCCGAAAGATGATTGAGAAGTAATTTTTGAAAAATAATATACAACTACAAAATTTAGTTCTTGCATTAGACGCAATGGGTGGAGATTTTGGCCCTATTGTAACAGTTCCTGCTTCTTTACGAGCATTGTCTTTATATCCAAAACTTGAACTGTTACTTGTTGGAAATCCTGATGTAATTTTTCCTTTGTTAACTACATCGAGATCCGTGTTGCTTGATAGGTTAACTGTTATTCCTGCAAAATCAGTAATAGGTAGTAACGTTAGACCTGCTCAAGCTATTAGAATAAGTAGAGATACTTCAATGCGCGTAGCTTTAGAGCTTATTAAATCAGGGCGTGCTCAAGCTTGTGTTAGTGCGGGTAATACAGGCGCGCTTATGGGTTTGTCTAAATTAGTGCTTAAATCTATAAGCGGTATTGAGCGTCCTGCTTTGACAACGTTATTACCACACCAAAAAAAAGGTCGAACTGTTATTTTGGATTTAGGTGCAAATATTGCATGTGATGGGGCAATGTTAGTGCAGTTTGCAATTATGGGTTCGGTGTTATCAGAACAGATTTTGGGTGTGAGTAATCCAAGAGTAGCGTTATTAAATATTGGATCGGAAGAAACCAAGGGTTTAGATAATATTCGTCGTGCTTCAGAAATATTACATACTATTCCATCAATTCATTATATTGGTTATATAGAAGCAAATGATTTATTAATGGGGAAAACAGATGTTTTAGTTTGCGATGGATTTATTGGAAATATTACTTTAAAAACTATGGAAGGAGTTATAAGAGTTATTTTGTCAACATTTCAGTCATCGGAAAGAAAAAATAAATTAAATTGGTTTACGAAAGGTATTAAATTTTGGATGAGTAAGTATTTATTTAGTCAATTTAGTCAATTAAATCCTGATTGGTATAATGGCGCTTATTTGGTAGGTTTACGTAGTACGGTAATAAAAAGTCATGGAGCAGCCAATCAACGTGCATTTACTGCTGCTATTATACAAGCGATTCATGCTGTAGAACGAAAAGTTCCGGAGAAAATTTCTACTCGATTAAGTGCAGTGTTATCTAAAAATAATAATTGAATATACATGTTTACTAGAATACTTGGCACAGGGAGTTATTTACCCACAAACATTCGATCTAATGTTATTTTAGAAAAAATGGTAGATACGTCTCATGAATGGATTGTCACGCGTACTGGTATTCAAGAGCGGCGTATTTCTAGTATCGATGAAACTGTTGCTAGAATGGGTTATTTTGCTGCTAAACGGGCTTTAGAGATGTCTTGTGTGCGCGCTGATGAGGTAGGTATTATTATTGTCGCTACTACCTCAGCCAGTCATGCGTTTCCTAGTTCAGCGTGTCAAATTCAGCGTGATTTATGTATACGAGATACTATCGCTTTTGATTTATCAGCTGCTTGTTCTGGATTTGTTTATGCGCTAGGAGTGGCGGATCAATATATTAAACATGGGAGTGTAGATTATGCTTTGGTTGTCGGTTCAGATACTTTAAGTCATACTCTAAATCCGAAGGATCGTGGGACATTAATTTTATTTGGTGATGGGGCAGGTGCAGTAGTACTTGGGCGTTCAGAAAAACCAGGTATTATTTCTACTCATTTACATGCAGATGGGTATTATGGAGATTTATTGACTCTTCCTAATTGTAACAGGAGAAATCCTGATATATCTAATAATTATTTAACAATGTCTGGCAATAAAGTATTTAAAATAGCTGTTTCTGTGTTAGCACGTGTTATTGATGAAACCCTTAATATTAATAATGTACATCAAGATGAGTTGGATTGGTTAGTACCGCATCAAGCTAATTTACGAATTATTTCTGCTACTGCTAAACAATTAGATATAGATATGAAAAAGGTAGTGGTTACACTTGACAAGCATGGTAATACATCTGCAGCTTCTGTTCCTTTAGCATTAGATGAAGCTGTGCGCGATGGTCGTATTAAATCGGATCAATTGGTATTATTAGAAGCGTTTGGAGCTGGATTTACCTGGGGTTCAGTGTTATTAAGATTTTAATGTAAGTATAATAAGAGGAATGTTATTATGAATACGTTAGCTGTTGTATTTCCAGGGCAAGCGTCTCAACATATAGGAATGTTAAGAGCTCTTTCAGAGCATTATCCTTTAGTGGAAGAAACTTTTTCTGAAGCGTCGGAAGTTTTAGGTTATGATATATGGAAGTTGGTGCAGTGCGGACCTATTACAGAATTAAATAAAACGTATCGAGCACAACCAGCTATTTTAACGGCTTCAGTGGCTGTGTGGAGATTATGGAAACAGCAGGGAGGTTATATACCTAAAATAATGGCAGGACATAGTTTAGGAGAGTATTCTGCGCTAGTGTGTGCGGAAAGTATGGATTTGTGTTCAGCGGTTAGATTAGTAATGGTACGTGGTATGTTGATGCAAGAAATAGTACCGTATGAACGGGGAGCTATGTCTGTAATTATTGGGTTAAATAATGATGTTGTTTGTGAATTGTGTAAAATAGCGGAACAAGACCAAATTGTTTCTCCTGCTGGTTTCAACGCTCCTGGTCATATAGTTATTTCCGGTCATAAAGAAGCAGTAAATCGTGTTAATTTGTATTGTAAAAATGCAGGAGCAAAACATGTATTTATGCTTCCGATTAGTGTTCCATCACATTGTGCATTGATGAAGCCAATGGCTAAAAAGTTTATAAAAGAATTAGAAAAAATAACTATCTATACCCCTAATATTCCAGTAGTAAATAATACTGACGTTTATGTTGAGCAGGATCCAGGAGCTATTCGTAAGGCCTTGATAAGACAGTTGTATACTCCAGTACGTTGGCATGAGATAGTGCAGTATTGTTGTGTTCATCAAAAAATTGAAAGATTTTTAGAGATGGGTCCTGGAAAAATTTTAACTGGATTAATACGTCGTAATACTATCCATAATGTATTTAGTTGTTCAGTAAACGATCCAGTTTCATTGTTGGAAGCGATGAAAATTAATTGGAATTAATGTGTTTATATAGTTAATAAAGGAGTATATGTAGAATGATTTTTAATGAGAAAATTGTTTTAGTGACTGGAGCTCGTCGTGGAATTGGACGTGCTATTATCGAAATGTTTGCAATAAATGGGGCGATTGTAATTGGGACTGCAACCAGTGAGTCAGGTGTCAAGGATATTGATAGGTGTTTAAAAGGACAGGGAAAAGGAATGAAATTAAATGTTACTGTAAAATATTCTATTGATGCCTTTTTAGAAAAGATGCATCAAGAATTTGGTAATATTGATATACTGATAAATAATGCCGGTATTATTCAAGATAATATTTTATTACATATGAAGGATGATGAATGGCAATCTGTTATTGATGTGAATTTAACTGCTGCATATCGTATGTCTAAAGCAGTAATAAAGCCGATGATCAAAAAACGTTATGGTAGAATTATTAGTATTGGATCTGTAGTTGGTATGACGGGTAATTTTGGACAAGTAAATTATGCAGCTGCTAAGTCAGGATTAGTGGGATTTACAAGGTCTTTGGCTCGAGAGGTTGCTTCTAGAGGTATTACAGTTAATTTAGTAGTTCCAGGATTTATTTGTACAAATATGGTGAAAAAATTAACCGATAAACAAAGAAAGAATATTTTGTCACAAATACCAATAAATAGTTTTGGGGATACAAAAGATGTGGCTCATGCAGTAATATTTTTTGCTTCAGATAGTTCAAAATATATTACTGGGCAGACGATACATGTTAATGGTGGAATGTATATGGGGTAATATATTAATAATGACATAATATATTAAATTAAATATTTGATAATAATATGGTGTTGTGTCTTTTTAAAATTATTATATAAGTACGTTTTAACAGGGAAATAAAAAATATGAGTACTATAGAAGAAAAAATAAAAACAATTATTGCTGAACAGTTAGGGGTGAAGCAAGAAGAGGTTGTGAATCATGCTTCGTTTGTTGATGATCTTGGAGCTGATTCTCTTGATACTGTTGAGTTGGTCATGGCATTGGAGGAGGAGTTTGATATCGAAATTCCAGATGAAGAAGCTGAAAAAATTACAACTGTGCAGGCAGCGATAGATTTTATTAGTAATAGTGATGGAAATAAAGATGATTAATAGCGATAACTGTAGAATTTAGATATATATATTTTGTTATGAATACTATAGATAGATATATCATTGTAGTGAGTTACTTTGATATTACAAAAATAAGTTGAATTGATTTAATTTTAGGTGTTTTTGTATATATTTGTTCTATCATGGATAAATTAATTTTTATGTTCGTTATTGATTCTTATATTTATTTTGCTATGAAGAAATGATACTCTATTATTCAATAGAACGAATGGTTACATATAAAATTAGAAGATAGTAATATCAATGATTTTGAGCATCATTGAAGGTGTTTATTATTAAATATAGTTATTATTAATTATAGAATTTAAAGATAGTTGTAATAACACGTATATAATCGCTGTATTATTATTATAAATTTGTATACACAGAAGTGGCGTTTAAAAATCTTTATTATCGTTACGTATTGTAGTGTATATCCTAATTGTAGTCTAAGTATATAGTTTGCGTGCGATTTATATTGTTTATAATTTATGTATACACAATACTGTATCTGTTTAAATTATGTGTTATTCAAATGATAAATGTTTATTTTTAGCATAAATTGTATTGAACGATTGCATATAATAAGGTTATTTATTTTTTTTGGTAAAATAGGATGGGAACATATTGGGTGAATGGAGTTTATAAAAAAACAGTGTCGTTGAATAATCGTGCTTTACATTTTGGAGATGGTTTTTTTACAACGGCAAAATTACGGGATGGAAAAATAGAGCTTTTAGATTGGCATATGGATAGATTGATTGTGTCAGCAAAAAAATTAATGTTTGATAATATTAATTTTAATCTTTTACATCAAGAGATGTTACAAGCGGCAACTTATGGGAATAAGTATGGAGTTATAAAAGTGATAATAAGTAGAAATAATAGTGATAAATTACATGGATATAAATATGACAATGATACTGAGCCGTTACGTATAATTAATGTTAGTTCATTACCAAACCATTATATATCTTGGATTGATGTGGGGATTAGGTTGAGAACTAGTGTTGTTCGATTGGCGCGTAATACTTTTTTAACGGGAATAAAACATCTTAATAGATTGGAACAGGTTATGATTGCTGCTTGGTTAAGCAAGAGTACGATAGTTGATGAAGCATTAGTTTTAGATACTGACGGTAATATTATAGAATGTTGTAGTGCTAATATTTTTTGGAGGAATGGTGGTCAAGTATTTACACCATCTCTATGTCATGCTGGTGTTAATGGGATAATACGTCAATTAGTTTTGAGGGTATTACCAGAGTTAGGATATTGTATACGACAAGTAGTAGTCGGTCCTGAGCATTTAAAAAATGCAGATGAGGTTTTTATTACGAATTCTTTGTTGCCTTTAGCACCAGTTAAATCAATTGATAATTGTTTTTATTCGGATAGGACATTGTTCAATTTATTGAATTATCACATTATAAATAATGTTGTTTTATAGTATTTTAGTTTTTATGTAGGTAAAGTAAGTTGCATATAGTATTTATATTTTTTGTCGGATGGATTTTATTACACAGATTTATTACAAATTGATTTATTAATTGTAACTTTGAATATAAGTAATTATTGTTCAATATTATCATTATGATTTACAGATTATATTTTCATGTAATGAAATTTAAATTTTAATTTTTATGTTTTAGATTGATTTTATTTTTTTATTTTATTTTATAAATTTTGATAAATATCTATATAGAGTATATTTAGGAACGATATGTTTATTAAAATTTGTATATACAATGATAATATAATTTCATGTTACTTTGATTAATTATTTTAATTTAATTTAAATTGCATGATATTATCATCTTATATAGGACACGATGTGGATAGTAAGTTTATCGCGATTGAGGGATTAGATGGTTCCGGAAAAACCACCGCTGTTTGTGGAATCGTGAAATACTTAAAAAAGTATGGTATAACTAATGTCTTGACCACTCATGAACCTGGGGGTACTCCCGTTTCTGATGTGTTGCGCGTGTTGATTAAGCATGGGGGGCTTGAGCCTATTAATAATATTTCAGAGTTATTAATGATATATGCTGCGCGATTTCAATTAGTAGAAAATGTTATTAAACCAGCGTTGTCTAAAGGTTATTGGGTAATTGGAGATAGATATGATTTATCTTCACAAGCATATCAAGGAGGCGGAAGAGGCATTGATACATTATTGTTGCAGATTTTATCCAATAAAGTTACAAGTAGTTTATCTCCAGATTTAACATTATATCTTGATATTCCTCCGGAGTTAAGCATATCTCGCGTAAAAAATAGAAAAACATTAGATCGTATTGAGCAAGAATCTTTAAATTTTTTTGATAGAGTACGTTCCTGTTATAAAAAATTAGCTTCTTTAAAAAAAAATATTATTATTGTTGATGCCTCTCAAAGTTTAGAGGAGGTATCTGTTGCTGTTTGTGAACATTTAGATCGGTGTTTGTTCGATTTATAAGAATATTTTATATGAAACGGTATCCTTGGTTAAATACTACTTATAATCAAATATTAAATTATTATTGTAAAGATAAAGGACATCACGCATTGATTTTTAATAGCAAGCGGGATAACGGTGAAGATATTTTAATTGATGCGATTGTACGTTGGTTAAATTGTTCTTATCCCAATGCTTTGCAACATTGCAATGTTTGTCATAATTGTAAATTAATGAATGTAGGGCATCATCCTGATTATTATAAATTAAATCCAGAAAATTACACTCAAACTATAAGTGTAGATGTTGTACGTTTTTGTATTAGTTCTGTATATAAGCATGCTTATAGAAGTAAGGTAAAAATTATATTTATAAATTATGTGGAATATTTAACTGATGCGGCTGTTAATGTTTTATTGAAAATACTCGATGAACCTCCTATAAATACTTATTTTTTTTTTAAAACTAAAGATTATATGAGAATATCAACAACATTGTTAAGTCGGTGTATGCGGTGGTCTGTTGTATCTCCAAAAGAATCATTTGGGTTGCAGTGGTTAATGCAACAACGAGTAGTACATGATGTATTATTGGCTCAATGTTCACTACGTTTATGTGATGGATCGCCCATAGAAGCAGAGGCTATGTTTAAGTTAGGTTTATGGAAGCGACGATTGGAGTTATGTAAATCTGTGAGTGATGTTATTACAGGTGGCGATTTTTTAAAACTTGTACCGTTTTTGAATACTTATCGGAATAATGTATATTACTTGTATTGGTTTATCACTGTTCTCGTAGATGCGTTAAAATGGAAAAATGGAGTACAGAAGAAATTTTTAATAAATTTAGATCAGGTGGAATTAATTACTATGATTTCAGCGTACTGGAACACCGCGTTATCATTAAGTAATCAATTACAGCAGTGGTTAATATTATTGCGTTATTTTCAAGAATTTACTAATGTTGATCGTGAATTATTATTAACTTATCGTTTGTTAAATTGGAAACAAGATATTGTTGAATCTTGTTTATATTAGTGGAGTATATGATATTATGTGTTTGGCGGATTCTCATTGTCATTTGCATCAATTAAATTATCAAGATATTCATAAAGATATTTCAGATGTTTTGAATAAAGCTAATCAAAGAGGAGTAAATTTATTTTTATCGGTTAGTACTACTATGTTAGATTATGAGAAAATGGTTGAATTAATTGGATACAGAAATGATGTGATGTTTTCTTGTGGAGTACATCCGACGTATGTGCATGATGACAGGAATTTTGATAGTAAAAAATTGTATATTTTATCTTTTAAAAGAAATGTAGTAGCTATAGGTGAAACAGGGTTGGACTATTATCATAAACCAGATAGTAAAAGTAAGCAAAAAAAGATATTTCGGGAACATATTCGTGTTGCGATAGCAACAAAAAAACCAGTTGTTGTACATAGCCGTGCTTCTTGCAAGGACACTATTTCTCTTTTATATGAAGAAAAATCAGAAGATTGTGGTGGTGTGTTACATTGTTTTAGTGAAGACATAGATACTGCAAGAGCATTATTGAATATTAATTTTTATATATCTTTTTCTGGGATGGTTACATTCAGAAAATCGCATATAACGGAGTCAGTTATTAAGTATATACCTCTTGATCGTATATTATTAGAAACTGATTCTCCTTATTTAACTCCAGAGCCTTATAGAGGAAAGGAAAATCAACCTGCTTATATATATGAAATTGCTAAGTATATAGCGTTGATAAAAAATGTAGATGTAGACACATTAGCGCAGGCTACTACAGCTAATTTTCGTACTTTGTTTAATTTATAATTTAGTTTAACAGATATATATTTATATTTATGTTAGACGAGGTATTTGTTTGAGTAAATAATTTATTTTATTGTTATTATGTTATTAACTTTAATAGCAACATAATTATATTATGTGTTTGGAAGAAAATAGTTTGGTGAATGTTATTAATTAAATTTTATAATGACTGTGAAGTGTACGATAATGATGGTATCATGTGGTGTGGTATGGTATAAATTGGTTAGTGTCTTTTAGATTTAAGAATAGATTATTAGTTTTCGTATTATAAAATATACAAATATAATTGGTATATTTTTAGCAATAGGATAAATTATGAAAAAAGATAATATTTTTCTAAATATTATTAAAAAAAAAGTAAAAACTGATATTTTATATCAAGATGATTTAGTGACTGCGTTTTATGATTTGCATCCTCAAGCACCTGTGCATGTATTAATTGTTCCAAATATATTAATTCCTACTGTTAATCATGTAACAGTTTCAGATGAAATAACATTAGGAAGATTATTTGTAGTAGCATCAAAAATTGCATTACAAAAGAATATACATGATTCAGGTTATCGTTTAATAGTTAACTGCAATGATCATGCCGGTCAAGAAATTTATCATCTTCATATGCATTTGTTAGGAGGAAAATCTTTAGGGCCTTTATTGCAAGTAAAGTAGGTAATATAGATTTTATTATAATGTATTGAAGTAAATTTCAGCTTAATATGTTTTGTAGTAGTTGGGTTTTTATAATTTATATACAAAGTATAAGTCTTGTTAATTATATATATGAATAGTAGAGAGATTATTTGTTACATTAAATAATGTGTAGATTATGAAATGAAATTATAAAATAATAGTTTTTCGTAATTGATGATTATGTATATAATAAGTATTAATAAAAATAATATATTTGTTTTTTTTGTGTTGTTTTTTTTTAATTGTTATGTTGGTTTGTGTAGTATTTACACAGGTATTTTATATACAGAACCTGTGTTGTTAGAGCCAGAAAAAATAAATTTGATTAACTGGAAGTATGTTTTGTTAAATATGTTGCAGGATGCTTTGTTTTTTGATGAAATTAAGCATGATAGCATATTGTTAGTAAATTTAATAAGAAATAATACTAATGGCATTTTACAAACTAGTAATCTCACAAAGATATTAATTCAGTGTATTGTAGAAAATACTAAAAAATATAGTGTTATTAGTATAGAAGTATTGAATTCTGTATATAGAGAATTAGGAGTGTTTCCGGAAGATAATAGGAATTCTTATAATTTTTCCATGAAAATTGCAAGTTATTTAAAAGCAGATTATATCTTATATGGTATTGCTTACGGAGATGCAGAGAAACCAAATTTAGAATTGCAGTTAATATTAGTTAAATCTGGAGAAATTTTAAGTGTTGTTAATGGTTCTGTAAAAATATGAATGTAATTTGTGTAAATGAAATATCATAATTAGTATGTTGAAATGTGATTTAAAATTTTTTTATTGATTTACAATATAAAATCATAAAAATTAAGTTATATCGTTATTTAGTTTAATGCAGGCATAATATTTGTTATGTAGTGTAGGTGTGTTTATGCAACAGATATTGTGTATGTGTGGTTTTGAAAAATTTTATATATACGTTATTCGTATATTTATAAGGTAATATAATAAAATATTGATGTATCGATCAACTGTATTGTTCATTGCGTCGCGTTATGTATTGGGAAAGTCGATAGATAGATTTGGTAAATATGTTTATTGGGTTACTAGTATTGCTATTATGTTAGGTGTGATAGCAATAATAACCGTGTTGTCAGTCATGAATGGATTTGAACGTGAGTTAAAGAAAAATGTTTTAAACTTTATACCACATATATTGCTTACCACTTCGAAAGGATATACACATGTTGAATGTGAACCAAAATTAGTATTAAATAAATTACATGATTTGGTATATATGCAACAACCATTGGTTACTGCTAATGTGATATTGCAAAGTCCT
Organism: Candidatus Blochmannia sayi (nom. nud.); assembly: GCF_059935855.1. Taxonomy (NCBI): domain Bacteria; kingdom Pseudomonadati; phylum Pseudomonadota; class Gammaproteobacteria; order Enterobacterales; family Enterobacteriaceae; genus Candidatus Blochmanniella; species Candidatus Blochmannia sayi (nom. nud.). The sequence continues at coordinate 483,127 of NZ_CP011796.1, read as the reverse complement.
GGAAGGATGGCGTTTGGTGTTATGTTAGGTGTTAATCCGAGTGGTTTTGAGCCGTTGTTTGATTATTTGATCAATAAACACATTAATCAATTGGTTTTAGGAAAATATTATATTATTATTGGATCAGAATTGGCAAAAAAACTTGAGGTACATGTAAATGATCAAATTCGTTTAATTGTGCCTTCTGTGATGCAGTTCACTCCTATTGGTTATATTCCTAGTCAACGGTTATTTACGGTGTTAGATATTTTTGTTACTTCTACTGAAGTGGATACTTATCAATTGTTAGTACATCAATCAGATGCGTCTACATTGATGCACTATCCGTTGAAATGCGTCACTGGATGGCGTTTATGGATGAGTGATCCATTTTTAATTAGTAGTTATCATCATTATTATTATGATAAATTCTTATTGTCTAAAGATTGGATTTGGAAAGACTGGAGAGGATATAAAGGTTCTTTATTTCAGGCTGTGAAAATGGAAAAAAATGTTATGTCTTTATTTTTGGGTTTAATTGTAATAGTAGCAGGATTTAATATTATTTCTTTTTTAGTATTGTTAATTTCAGAAAAACAAACAGAAATTGCAATATTGCAAACATATGGTGTCACTCGTCAGCAAATTGTATCGATTTTTATGATTCAGGGGATAGGTAATGGTATTGTTGGTATTATACTCGGAACTGGATTGGGGGTGTTATTGTCTAATAAATTAAATACGATATTATTGTTTTTTAAAATATTTCCGGATACGTTTCAGTTTCCTGTAGAAATAAAATATTCTCAAATATTGGGAATAATATTTATGACTTTTATTATAGTGTTATTAGCTACGTTATATCCATCCTGGCGTGCGACTTCTTTTTATCCTGCTAAAGTTTTACGTAATGACTGATATTCCGTTGCTATATTGCGTTCAATTAACAAAATATTATCAACGTGCTAGTTCTTTAGTTCAAGTCTTAAATAAGATTACTCTAAACGTACAATATAATGAAATGATCGCTGTAGTTGGGGCATCTGGGTCAGGTAAGAGTACATTATTACATTTGCTTGGAGGATTAGATCAACCAACTGATGGAGAGATATTTTTTAAAGGTCATGCATTACATAAATTGTCTGATAACGTACGTGCTACGATACGCAATAGATTTTTAGGTTTTATTTATCAATTTCATCATTTGTTGTTAGATTTCAATGTTTTAGAAAATGTGGCGATGCCATTGCTGATTGGAGGTATGAAATTTAATGAAGCAAAAAATAGAGCACTGCTTATTTTAAAATCAATTGGATTAAAAAATCGTGCTTATCATTTTCCGAATGAATTATCCGGAGGAGAAAGTCAACGGGTAACTATAGCTCGTGCGATAATAAATAATCCCGATTTGGTATTAGCTGATGAACCTACTGGTAATTTAGATAAAGAAAATTCAGATAATATTTTTCAATTATTAAAAACATTAAATATACATTACGGAACAACTTTTTTAATTGCAACCCACGATTTAGATTTAGCCAAACAATGTCATAAAATAATAACAATATCTAATGGTAAGATAATATTAACACAGGATAGTTCAAATAGGTAATTATTTATATATGATATTATCTTTAAAAATTGCATTAAAATTTTATCGAGGTCCAAAAAATAATATTTTAGTATCTTTAGTATCTTTAGTATCTATTATTAGTATTAGTATAGGAGTGGCTGTATCTATTGTTGCGCTAAATACAATGAATGGTTTTAAATATGAATTAAGTAATCGTATTTTAGCAGTGATTCCGCACGGAGAAATTAAGTCAGTAAATACATATTTCGTCAATTGGCAATCGGTTTGTTCACGTGTTCGTCAGATGCCTAATATTATTTATGCCAGTCCTTATATTAATTTTTCTGGAGTTATTGAATATAATAATAAATGGCATGTAGTTTACATTAGAAGTGTAGATTTGACACAAAGTACAGATGAAAATAAATTAATTAATTTTATAGAAAAAAAATCTTGGAAATATTTTTCTGAAAATACAAATCAAATTATTTTAGGAAAAGGAATATCGGATGATTTAGGAATTGAAGTAGGTGATTGGATTACTGTGTTAATTGCTCATGATTTTTATTCAAAAAATAAATTATTGTCATATAAAAAAATCCGTTTTCAAGTAGCTGGAATATTAAATTTAAGTAGTCAACTGGATTGTAATATCGCTCTAATATCTTTATTAGATGCACAATATTATTGCAATAAACCAGATATTGAAGGGATAAGTATTAAAGTTAATGATATTTTTTCTACCAACAGAATAGCATATAAAATTGAAAAAGTATTCAATAATCAAGTTTATGTGCGAAGTTGGATGGATACTTATGGATATATTTATCAAGATATTCAAATGATCCGTGTTATTATATATTTATCAATGATATTGATAATGGGAATTGCTTGTTTTAATGTAATTGCTACACTTATTTTGTCAATAAAAAATAAGAATTATGATATTGCGATAATTTATGCATTAGGAGCTCAAAATATTTTAATTCAACATGTGTTTTTGTGGTATGGATTAATTGTTTATATTGTTGCTAGTATTATAGGTGCTGGATTAGGTATTTTTGTATCTTTTAATTTAACGAATTTTGTGATTATGTGTAATGATTTGTTGGGAACTAAAATTTTATTAGAAGGTATTTATTTTATTAATTTTTTACCTGTTAAACTTAGCGGCTGGGATATGTTGTTAGTATTAATTATAACTTTATTACTTGGTTTATTAACTAGTTGGTATGTATCATTAAAAACGAGGCAAATTAATTTATCTTGGATACTGAAGTGAGTAGCTTGAATGTATAATTTATTATTTGTTTGATCGAGGTCTACGTTATAGATAATATATTTTATTGTATATATCAAATTGTGCATAGAAGGACGCAAATGTTAAATTAATTATTAATATGGCGTATTTTAATTTTTTTGTAGTATTGTATGATTATATGGTAAATTATGTTATTTTTTGTTTAATTTTGATATTTATATTTTTTATTGCTGTTAAATAAATAAAAACTGATTAAGCTAGTAGATTTGTATATATTAATTTGGTAAATGTGATTTATTGATATGTGTTAATAAGAAATATATTCACTTATCGTTTTTATTTTATTTTCACACATAAATTCATGTAATATTTTTATTTTTTTGTAAAATTTATTTATATTTTTATTTTGATGAATATTTAAAAGTTAGTTTGCTTAAATAAATTATTGATTTGTAATAATGTTTAAGCTTGTTAAGCTGATATATCATTTATTATAGTATATCAGCAATGTCATTCGCCATTTTTTCTGCTAATCCTGTGTAATCGGAGGGAGTTATTTTTTGCAGACGTATTTTTTCTGATTTTGGCAATGGTAGTGATTCAATAAATTCGCTTATTTTTTTAGAATTAATCTCTGTTGTATTATTAATAAATTCTTTTGTATCTTCATAAGATGAATGTATATTATATCGTCGCATTACTGTTTGAATAGCTTCGCTTAATATTGGCCAATGTTTATTTAATTCAGTTAATATATGTTCTTTATTAATTATTAATTTTTTTATACCTTTTAGTACGCTGTAATATGCAATTAAAGCATATCCTATAGCCATCCCTAAGTTCCTTAAAACAGTAGAATCACTTAAATCACGTTGCCAACGAGATATTGGCAATTTGATTGAAAAATGATGAAATATGGCATTTGCGAATCCCAAGTTTCCTTCAGAGTTTTCAAAATCTATAGGGTTTGTTTTATGTGGCATAGTAGAAGATCCAATTGTAGTATCATTATGATGTTGTTTAAAATAATTAAGAGAAATATAGCTCCATATATCTCTGTTAAAATTTATTAAGATGGTGTTAAAACGCGCAACACAATCAGATATTTCAGCAATGTAATCATGCGGTTCTATTTGTGTTGTATAGGGATTCCACATCATACCTAAAGATATGACAAATTCTTCACTGAATTTGAGCCAGTTTATTTCGGGGTATGCTATAATGTGGGCATTGTAGTTTCCTACAGCTCCATTTATTTTACCTAAAATTTTTATTGATTCTAATTGATGATATTGACGTATTAAACGGTATGCAATATTAGCCATTTCTTTCCCGATAGTAGAAGGAGTAGCAGGTTGTCCATGGGTTCTAGATAACAAAGGGAGATCTTTATATTTAATACTCATTTTTTTAATTTCATTGATAATTTTTTTCCAAATAGGCAGTAAAATTGTTTTTCTAGCTTTAGAAAGCATTAATCCATATGCCAAATTATTGATATCATCTGAAGTACAAGCAAAATGAATAAATTCACTTATTTTTTTTAAGTTAGGTAATATGCTTATTTTTTTCTTTAAAAAATATTCTATTGCTTTTAAATCATGATTAGTAGTTTGTTCTATTTTTTTAATTTGTTCTGCGTCTTTAATACTAAAATTAGTTATTAGTTTGTTTAAGAAATCGTATTCAATTTGAGTGAAAGGTGGTATTTCTTTAATGGCTATTGTATCAGCCAGTTTTTGCAACCAATGAATTTCTATTTGAATGCGAAATTTTATCAGGCTGAATTCACTAAAAATATCACGTAAAGGCTTGGTTTGTTTATAATAACGACCATCAATAGGAGATATTGCAGTTAATGGTGATAATTTTATCATTTTTTTCTCTTTGTATAATTGATAAGATATTTATATTTATATGATATTTAAAAATTTATTTTTTTTAAAGAAAGAATAAATATATTTATATATATATATTTATATGTTTGTTATATCAGAGATTTTTTTATTCTTATGCATCATGGATAGTGAGTGGTGTGGTTCTAACGTTGTTGTTAAAAATATTATAAAAAATAATATGCGGTATTTATTTATAATCACGTATAATTCAGAATTATAGAGAGTGTATAATTCATTGTTATGATTTAATTGATGGAATTTTGTGACAGCAATTATGGTACTTTATATTAATTATCATATAATACGATTGGTCTATAATTTTGTTATTTAATAATTTTAATTCATTTTAATATAATTAGGTTCTATACGTTTTAGAAATTATTGGTTTATTATTTGTAATTTATTTAAGTAGAAATAAATATATTAAGGATATTTTTTTGTAATAATGCCACCTCCCAAACAACGTTCTTTTAAGTAGAATACTGCCGATTGTCCGGGTGTGATTGATGATACTGGTGTTTTTAAAATAACTTTAAGAGCATTATTAAGAATAGGATGTACGTTACATTGAATATCTGGTTGTCTATATCTAGTTTTAACTGTACAACACAGTTGTGATTGAAGCGCATTCCTTTCTATCCATTGTGCTTGTTCGGCGATAAACTTGGTGGACATCAGGTGTGTGTTGTTGCGCCCTTGGGCTACGATTAGTACGTTATTTGTTATATCTTTATCTACGACATACCATGGCTTTCCATTTCCTCCTTTGATGCCGCCTATGTTTAGGCCTTTTCTTTGTCCTAAGGTATAAAATGATACTCCTTGGTGTATGCCAATTTTGTTTTTATTTACATCAACAATAATTCCTGGTTTTATTGGTATATAATTAGTAATAAAATCTCTAAATTTACGTTTTCCAATAAAACAAATACCTGTTGAATCTTTTTTATTTGCTGTAGTTAATTTTAACTTTTTGGCAATATTTCTAACTTGTAATTTATTTAGCGACCCTATAGGGAACAAACATCGCTTTAGTTGTTTGTGACTAAGTGTATGTAAAAAGTAGCTTTGGTCTTTATTTACATCCGCGCCACGTATTAGATAAGTTTTTTTATTCACATTAATACGACGTACGTAATGTCCAGTGGCAATAAAATCTGCTCCTAAATCTGTAAGTGCAAATTCTAAAAAGTGTTTAAATTTAATTTCTTTATTACAGAGTATATCAGGATTGGGAGTACGACCAAGGATATATTCTTTTAAAAATACTTGAAATACACTTTCCCAGTATTCTTTAGAAAAATTTATAGTATGTAAATATATTCCTAGATCATCACATACAGCATCAGCATCTGATAAATCAGATGCTGATGCGCAGTATTCTTTATTATCGTCATCTTCCCAATTTTTCATAAATAATCCTTCTACTTTATACCCTTGTTGTTGCAATAACCACGCGGACACAGAAGAATCTACGCCTCCAGACATGCCAATAATTACTTTCTTTATGTGTTTGTATAACATAATTAATAATATAGAGTTTAAATTATTTGGGCAACAAATTATATATATAATATTGCGAGTTATAGCGTGTAGTACAACTCCGCATTTTTATATAAGATAGCTATCTATAATTATTATTGTTTTTAACTATCAAACGCCAAATATATCATAAATAATATGAATTACAAAATATTTTTAATAATAAAAATTATATATTCTATTTTTATCATTAAGTATGAGTATTTTTGAATAATATTAATTGTATTACAATGATTTTTTTAATTTTTTGGTATGAAAATCAATTGATTTAGTATCATAAAATTGACTTATTTTATTAAATGCTATTATTTAATATAATGAAGATATTTTGAAATATACGTAATAATCATATTTTTTATCTAAATAAAATTCTTTAATTTAAGAAGTGAAATTATTGTATGATAAGTTTAGTTTTATTTTTTTGTATTTTTTTTATGTAGTTTGTTGTATTTATTATTTTTATATGTATGTATTACATGTGTTCATGTATATTGTATGTATAAGTTATTTGGTATATCGTGTTAATTAATGTGATTATGTATTATATATATTGCAATTTAATGTATACAATCATATATTTTATGTGTTGAAAAAAATGTGTTTTTATAATGTAAAATGAGATTTTATTATGATTAAAAATGATACAAAAGCATTACCTGATAATTTAGTATTTTTTATAAAAAAAACGAATCCTTTTCAAGGATTTGCACAGGTTAGAGCAGCGCATCGTCGCGAACTTATTGATGATTATGTTGAATTAATTGCAGATTTAATTCAAGAATACGGAAAAGCGCGTCAAGTAGATTTAGCGTTAAGACTTGGAGTAGCTCAACCCACGGTAGCAAAAATGTTGAAAAGATTGATTGCTTTTTCATTAATTGAGCATAATCGTTATCGTGGTGTGTCATTAACCGAACAAGGTAAACAGTTGGCAAATGAAAATCATATGCGACATAAAATTGTAAAAAATTTTCTAATGGCTTTAGGTATTAGTAAAAAAAACGCTCAACAAGATGCGGAGGGTATTGAACATCATGTTAGCAATGAAACTTTATTGGCATTTAGTCATTTTTCTGAACGTTATACTAAATAATTAAATATAATATATATTGTAATTTATATGTTTGTATATATAAAAATTAAAATTTGATTTAAATAAGTGTATATGTATTATGTGTATAATAATATTTGTTGAAATTTTTTAAAAAATAATTATTTATTTTTAACAAAAATTCAATTTTAAGGTGTATGAATTTATACTTTAACTATAAAAATTATGAAGTTATGAAAATATATTTTATATATTTGGTTGTAATTTTGCTACTAACAACTTGCGCTCAACGAAATAATAGAAAAAATATTATACCAATGTTATCTAAAAGTTCAGAATGCACCAAAATTAATTCTGTTGAACAAATAAAATCATCAATGTATAATAGTTTTATTCATCGTTGTGCAATTAATTATGGGGTAGATGAATCTTTGATAAAAGCTATTATCCAAGTAGAATCTAATTATGATCCCACTGTCATTAGTAAATCTAATGCTATTGGTTTGATGCAACTTAAAGCAGATACTGCAGGAAAAGATGCTTATCGTTTAAAAGGTTGGACAGGACAGCCTAGTGCGCATGAACTAAAAAATGCCGTTATTAATATTGACCTAGGTACTGCTTATTTGTCTATGTTGCAAAAACAGTTAGAAGGTATTGTTAATCCTAAAACTAGACGTTATGCTGTAATTGTTGCTTATGTGAACGGTGTGAATGCATTATTAAAAATATTTTCTGTCGATCGTGATCGTGCTGTTGAGAAAATTAATGAACTTAATCCAGAACAATTTTATCAATATGTGCAATCCTATCATCCATCTAAACAAGCGCAACGTTATTTGTTTAAAGTTAATTCTATTTATATTTTACAGAATTAATTATAGTTAAATTTGTATTTATGATAAGATTTAGTTGGGTATTTTTAGTTTTATGGTTTTATGCAATTGATAGTAATTGTTATTTTTAGTAACGTTATTTTGTGTCATGTTAGGTTATGAATAGTTATTGAAATAAAAAAACAATACATGATATACCGCATAATTTTTTATGAGGAAGATAATTGTGTTGATTGGTTTAAGTAAAATTTATTATAAAAAATGAGAAAGTACAGGTAATGATTAATATTACCGATATTTTATGATTGTCAAAATTATAGTGCTGTGAACAAGTTATGTGTGAGTTGTATTCAAATGAATATACATAATATTTTTTCGTATTTTCGGTAAAAAAATGACATGTATAAAAGTATTTATACTTTTAGTAATGTTAAATGTCAGTATATAATTATGTTTACTCAAAATTAAGAAATAATAGTTATTGTCTAATGTAAATTATATAATACATTACATATTATAATTTATTTTAATAAAAGTAAGAGAATTATAATAACAGAATAATACTTATATTATATGATAATATATAGTGTGTCATTATTCAATATATTGTCAATGATTTATTAAATTTGACAGGATTTAGTTAATGTTTAATAAGTTTGAACTATTAGTTATATATTAACTATAAATAATTACTATTTTGTAAAATTGATTATTGTGATGGAATAATTTATGTGTAAGTGTAGTAAGTAATTGTTAAATTTTAGATGCGTATTATGTGGTTTTCGTTATGTTGTGTAGTGTAATTGCTACAATCAAATTCTGGTTCTGCATGTAAAGTGCAAATATTACATGAATTTATTTCTTTACAACAATATAGCTTGACATTATCTTTTTTAGTGTATAAATACACGAAACCAATACTAAATATGATGATAGTCATTACTGTGAGAGTAATCATGTATTTTATATGAGTTTTGATATTTAATAATATAGGAGACGGTAAGTCATTATTTTGATTTGTTGTTTGATGCAAAGGAGAAGATAAACATGTTTTTTTGTCTTCATTTATTTTTTCTACGATTAGTTGGTTGTTTAGTTTTAAGCCTCGTTTAGGAATGGTTATGATAGATGAAGGATCTAATCCAAAAGAAGTTAATGTTTTTCGTATTAAACTAATTTGTTGATTTAAGTTACCATTGGATGGTTCAAGTCCATGAGCTCTCCAGACAATTGAAAATAAGTGCTCTCGGGTTACTAGTTCATCAATATTGCGTAATTCAATAAGCTCTTTTAATATGCGTCCCGCAGAATTGGATAATTTTACTGATGTATTAGAATTAGATAAAGATTTTAACACATATTCTGTTGTATCAAATGTTATAGTTGATTGAATGACATATTTCATTTATTTACTCTATATGAATTCTATATGAATAAAGCAATGTTTATCTACTAGATATGTTTAGTAATATTATATAATAATGTGGTTTTTGCTGTTATTGAAATATATAAAAATTATAAAAATAATGTTTGTTATTAAAGTTTATCGTTGATAGTGGTTTAATTATATTATTTTTTTGGATTGATTATTTTACAATAATTTCAAATAATATAACAATATATTGTAAAAATCTAGCATATTAGTGCAGCATTTAGTTATATTAAGGCAGTAATATAAAAATAATACATAGTATTTGTTGTTGTGTATGCATTGTATATAATAATTAATATTATTAGTGATCGTGGTGTTTAAATGATTGGTTTTTATTAAAGTTTTATCTAAAACACAGGTAATAAGTATTTGATTGTATTAATGTGAATATAGCGTATTTTACATTCATTTTATGTTTGATGTGAATATCATTTTAATAAATTGTGATTTTTACTTAAGATAAAAAATTACGTATTTAGGCTAATAGTAAACATGTGGTATTTAATTGAGGTGTGTACGTATGCCAGTGTATTAATTTTTACTGTTAATAAAAATTAGGTGTTGGTATATTGAATAATTATTTAATAATTGTGGCTATATCCATATATGTGGCAAGATATGTTTTTTTTCATATTTTTAAAGTGTTGACGCATATAGTGTTATTTTTTATATTGTTTATGTTGATTATGTTTACTTTTAATAATTTTCAGGTTAGTTCAAATGATATTTTTATTGATAATAACAAATCTGCCGAAAATAATTTTATTCCCAATTCGATACCTAGTGTCGTACAAATATTACCTGATCAAGAAGAAGTGTGTAGTGATGATGTTATGATTGTCATGTCATCTAAAGATTCTCCGTTGATTTTTACTACTGCTCCTGCAATATTTTTACAATCGTTATATGCAATTGATACTGCTGATTATTTAAAAAACATTGCTGGTTTTACTATTGTTCGTAGTGGTGGAATAAATAATGAACCAGTATTTCGTGGTATGTTTGGATCTCGAATGCGTATTTTAATAAATAATGGTCAAATGCTTGGTGCTTGTTTTTCTCATATGGATCCTGCTAGTGCTTATATTTCTCCAGAAACTTTTGATATTTTAAATATTATTAAAGGCCCTCAAACAGTATTATGGGGCCCTGTGATATCTGGAGGTATATTACAATTTGAACGGTACCATCCTCGTTTTGATCGGTCAAAAATTCAATTACGTAGTAATGTAACAATTGGTTCAAGTAATAAAACGGATAAAAGTATAGATAGTATTATGGGAAACAAATATGGTTACATTAGATTAATAAGTAATATTTCTCATTCAGATGATTATCGTGATGGTAATAAATATCGAGTGCATTCTGCATGGTATAAATGGAATACGGATGCTATTTTATCATTTAATTCTGGTATAGATACGAATGTGGAAATAAGTTTAGGACAAGGGAATGGTAATGCGAATTATGCGGCTAGGTCTATGGATGGATTATGTTTTGCTAGAGAAAGTTATGGCATGAAAATAGAAAGTACAAATATAAGCAAAATGTTAGATAAAATTGAATTACAAGTTTGGCATCATTATGTAAATCATGTTATGGCTGATACTATTATGTCTCGCGTTACAGAGCCATCTACTAAAAAATGTTGTTGTGGTGGTGGTTTTATTGATGATTATTTTAATAATAATGTTGATCGATTAGTATGGGGTATCAGAGGTATTACAGTATCTCAGCGGGAAAATATTAGATGTTATAGTGGTGCAGATGTACAAATTGATAAACATAGAAAATACATAAGATCTGATTCTCATTGGGAAACAGACGTTGTTTCTCAAGACTCTGGTATATTCGCTGAATTAGTTGTTGATTCATTATCAAACACAAGATTTATTGGAGGTACACGATTAGAATATAGTATAGTAAATTTTAATAATTGTTCTGAATATAGAAGACATAGTGCAATATATCCTGCTGGATTCATACGTTATGAAAATAATATAAATCCGTTTTTGTTGTATTATATTGGTATAGGAACGAGTCTTCGTTTTCCTGATTACTGGGAGTTAGTTACTAACAGATCAAATGAAATTCTTAAAATGGATAGTGCGTTTCAATTAAAACCTGAAAGGACTGTACAGATAGATATGGGTACGTTTTTTCAATACTTACAAATAAGTGGATGGGTCTCCTCGTATGTTGGATATATTAAGGATTTTATTTTATGTAATTATAATAGTAATGAAGAAATAATACAGGATATTAATATTAATTATGCAAACAATATTAACGCTAAAATATGTGGAGCTGAAGCAGGGCTTAATTATAAATTTAACGATCATTGGCGTGTTGAAAGTAATATGTCATGGTCTTGGGGCATTAATGTTGATGACGATTCTTCATTACCTAAACTTCCTCCGTTAGGAGGTAGAGTAACGTGTCAATGGACGCAAGGACGTTGTAATATCGCTGCTTTATGGAGATTTGCATTGGCGTCATCGAGAGCGAGATCTAATCGTGATAGTAGTGATACGTTGTTATTATGCACAGATTCTGTTAAACCTATTATTAACAATAGGTGTTTGCGTATAGGCACAGATAGCAGTATTTCAGGGTTTGGAGTATTATCTACATATTTATCATGGACTGGTTCTCAGTATTATAAGTTTAGCGTTGGTATAGATAATTTATTAAATCATTCTTATAGAGAATATTTGAGTTTGTATACTCATAAACGATTTGGATGTCCTACTGGCACTCCAATTTTTGAGCCAGGTAGGGTTTGGTGGATAAAACTAGGAATGGTATTATAAATTAATAATCATTTAATTAAGTTAATAATATTTTCAATTTATTTTTTTAAATTAAAAGACTTAATGTAAAATAAACTAAATATATGCATAAGATTTTATAATTATTTATGTAGTAGTAAGTAGTATAGTATGTAGTCTTGTGTATACTAGAAATTATTAAGTGTAATTATAGTTATGCGAATTACTAATAATTTTTATCTACTACGAAAAGTAATTCTTCCTTTGCTTAAATCATATGGTGTTAGCTCAACAGTAACTTTATCTCCTGTTAATATCCGTATATAGTTTTTTCTTATTTTTCCAGAAATATGTGCTATAATAACATGCCCATTTTCTAATTTAACGCGAAATGTTGTGTTAGGGAGGGTATCTAATACAATACCGTGCATTTCGAAATTGTCTTCTTTTGTCATTATATTCTCTAATAAATGAAACAATACACTACAATACTATCATAATATATTGGTTGATCAAGTATTAATTTAATATTAAATGATAATTTGGCAATTTTCTGTTTTGGTTGAGTATTGTTAAATAATAATAATGACGATTATTTTACACATAAAAGAACTAAACAAGTAGAAATTTTGATTATTTTTGTTGTTTGATTCTCTTATTTGTAATTTTATTTATTTATTATTGTTTTAATAATGATTTTCAATCAATATATACTAGATAAGTAACGTTCAGCATCTATTGCGGCCATACATCCTGATCCAGCTGCTGTAATTGCTTGACGATAATTATGATCCATCACGTCTCCTGCTGCAAATATACCTGGAATAGAGGTAGCTGTTGAGTTTCCGTTTGAACCGGATTGTACACAAATATATTCGTTATTTAATGCAAGTTGGTTGTTAAACATATAAGTATTTGGATTGTATCCAATAGCGATAAATACGCCTTGCACGGTTATTACGTGTTTACTGTTTTGTATTGTGTTTTTTAGACGTAAACCTGTAACGTTTGTGCCATTACCTAGTATTTCTTCAACGATATGATTAGTATGTAAAAAAATATTATCGTTTTGTACTTTATGCATAAGTCTGTCGATTAATATTTTTTCTGCACTGAATTTATTACGACGGTGAACGAGGTGAACTTCAGTGGCGATATTAGATAAATATAAACTTTCTTCCACTGCTGTATTACCACCGCCAATAACTGCCACAATTTGTTTATTAAAGAAAAAACCATCGCAAGTAGCACATGAAGATACTCCTTTCCCTTTGTATTTTTCTTCAGAAGGTATTCCAAGATTACGAGCAGATCCTCCTGTACTTATTATTAGTGCATCACACGTATATTCATGTTCACCGTATAGATGAAATGGATGTTGTTTAAAATTTACTTGAACAATATGATCTGAAATTATTTCTGTATGTAGATACGCAGCGTGTGCGTTCATACGACTCATTAACATAGGTCCTGTTAGGTTTTTGGGGTCTCCAGGCCAGTTTTCTATATCTGTAGTGGTATTTAATTGCCCTCCTATTTCTAATCCAGTAATTAGCACTGGGTTTAAATTGGCTCGTGCAGCATAAATAGCTGCCGTATATCCAGCGGGTCCTGCGCCCAATATAAGTAGTTTGCAATGTTTTTTTATTGCCATAATTAATATATACCTCCATATATATTGTGATGAAATTGTTAGTTTGAACATTGTTTCGATAAGGAAAGAATAAACTCAATATATATTATTGTTTAATAGTAATAGTTATTTATTTTCATAATGCATGTAATCAAGTGATTAGTGCTAACTTTTTGAATGAATTCAAGACAAGAGTTGTATTAAAACAAATACAAGCGCTTAACTGTATAATAAAATGTTACAATTAAAAGTATATAGTATATATAAATAGCTAAATTATACGGTAAATTTATAATATGTGGCAAGTATTTTTCAAAAAAAAATAAAAAGTGTTTGTTTAATATTTATTTAGATATTGGTTTTTTGTTAAATATTTATATGTAGTAAAAAGAATTTTTTAAATATGTTGTTTATTTTTAGTTTATATCAGTCAACATATTCATATGGTGTTATAACAATATATGTAATAATATAATTATATTGTAAATAACAATATATTTGAGTTGAAGGATCTATTATTAGATATAGTGAGAATATTTAATGTAAGTGGTATGAAATATTCAAATTTTTATCAAATAATTAATTAAGAGATATTTTAGTGATTAATTTTATATGCATCAGTATTAGTATAGTTTTGTTGTATTTAATTATTATATTAATTAGTTTTAATCCAGAAGATCCTGGTTGGTTACAGACTACTTGGCATGGATCAGTTCATAATATTGGTGGTATATTGGGAGCTAGAATTTCTGATTTTTTATTTTTTATTTTTGGATGTTTAGCTTATTTAATTCCTTTGTTTGTTTCATTTTGTCTTTGGAATATTTATATACAAAAAAATCATATTACTGTTTTTATTTTTTTATTTAAATTAATAGGATTATTAATACTATTAATAGCATGTTGCGGTTTGGCTCATTTAATTTTTGATAATTTTTTTTATTTTTCTTCTGGTGGTGTTGTGGGTAGTATGTTATATGATTTCATTTTATCTTATGGGCATATAACTTATAAGACCAATGTTATTTTATTTTTGTTAATTGGAATTATTGATGTTATGGTGTTGTTTAATCGGTTTTTTTGGATGATTTTGAAAACTATTAAAAAGCAATTATGTCATTATGTATGTGATTTGAATGGACGAATTTTTTATAATAAAAAAAACAAATATCAAGTTAATTATAATCAACCATGTAATGAACGATATGTTGGTCCGTCAGTTTTTTTTGTAAAGAATCATAATTTTTTAAAAATTTCAGAAAATAATGTATATAAAAAATATACAGCTCCTGATATATTTATGGATGTTGATAAATGTACTGAGGAATATCATTTTTATTTAAAAAAAGATTTTATTAAGACAAAACGTGTTTTTGTAGTAAACAAATTTACTCGAGGATATAATTTTATTAAAAATTTATTATTTTGTACTAAACTATATATAGTCAAACAAACTTATAGTTTTTTTAGCAAAATACATATAAGAAATATTTTTTTTCAACGATCGAATTATTCTGTAAAAATTAATAAACATGATAAAAAAAGTTGTAATAATTTTGAAATATGCTCTTCTAAGGAAAAAGATTTAAAAAATAATATGTCATTTATGCAAAATTCGAATATGGATTGCGTTGTTGGTGATAATCATAAACTCAAAATTCCTGGATTTATTGATAAAAATATAAAACGACACGTACCTCTTGTGTTGAATCGTAAAAATGTTTTAGTGGCACATCAGAAATTATATTGTAATAATCGAGATATTATTTTTCCAGATATTAATTTGCTAATTAAGTCTCCTTCTGAAAAAACGATAGATTTCTTGGAATTGAAGAAATTTTCTCAATTATTAGAAGCTAAATTATTAGAATACAATATTACAGTTAGTGTAGTTAATATTACTTCTGGTCCTGTAATTACTCGGTTTGAGTTAAATTTATCACCAGGTATAAAATCTTCAAGAATTTCTGGTTTATCGCGTGATTTAGCTCGTGTGTTGTATACGACTTCTGTTAGGGTAGTAGAAATAATTCCTGGTACGCCGTATGTTGGATTAGAAGTACCTAATAAAGAACGCAGTACAGTCTATTTAGGTGATATTATAAATTCAGAACAGTTTAAGAATTTTAATACTCCATTAACGTTGGTTTTAGGAAAGGATATATCTGGACAACCATTAATAGTAGATCTTAGATCTATGCCGCATTTATTAGTTGCTGGAACTACTGGATCAGGTAAATCTGTGGGAATTAATGCTATGATTGTGAGTCTTTTATACAAGGCTACACCAGAAGAAGTACGTTTTATTATGATTGATCCTAAAATTTTAGAATTATCAGTATATTCAGGAATCCCTCATCTTTTAAAACAGGTTATTACGGATGTGCAAGAAGTTGACGAGACTTTACAATGGTGCGTAAAGGAAATGGAACATCGTTATAAGCTTATGGCTATGATTGGGGCGCGAAATTTGGAAAATTATAATTATCATGTAGAACAATGTAATTTTAAAAATCATATTACAAATAATATTGTAAATCAATATATTGATGATAAGGGTGTATGTGTTTCTGATGCGTTACAAAAATTACCTTATATTGTAATTATAGTAGATGAATTTTCAGATTTAATGTTAACAACAACTAAAAGAGTAGAAGAATTAGTTATTCGTTTGACTCAAAAAGCTCGCGCTGCCGGTATTCATATAATATTAGCAACACAAAGACCTTCAGTGAATGTGATTACGGGATTGATTAAAGCAAACATTCCAGCGCGTATAGCTTTTACTGTATCAAGTAAAATAGATTCACGTACTATTCTAGGGCAATCTGGAGCGGAGTCTTTATTGGGTATGGGTGACATGTTATATTTAGGACCTAATTCTTCTACGCCCATTCGAGTGCATGGAGCATTTGTAGAGGATAAAGAAATACGTTCAGTAGTTAATTTTTGGAAAAGTAAATAACGAATTCTGTAATTTTTGTTACATAGTAATAAAATATAGTATTAACTATTTATATACATATTATTGTGTATGTATATATAAATAAATATTATAATATCAATTATAAGTTTTAAATAAATTTAACGGTAATAATGAATAGAAGTTAATTAATCTATGATTAAACAAGCGATATATGTTATTTTTTTTAATATTATTATTATTATTATTATGTTTATGTCAGCGACAGCTGATGATGAACCCGTTATTGTATTACAAAATCGTCTTAATAAAATAAATGATTTTTATGTACGTTTTGTTCAAAAAGTTGTTAAATTTGATAATACTGTGTTATTAGAAGGTTATGGGGAATTGTGGGTAAAACGTCCTAATTTGTTTAATTGGCATATGATATCTCCTGAGGAGAATTTTGTAATTTCTGACGGAAAAACGATTTGGTTTTATACGCCTACTATTAAACAGGTCACGGCTTATTGGGTGCAAAACGTTTCTCATAATGTTTTTTTTATGTTATTTTCTGATAATAATAAATATAACTGGGATGATTACAATGTGCTGCAACAAGGAGATTGTTTTTCTATAAAACCTATGTGTAACAATGTCAATTTCGTAGAGTGTAAAATTAAGATAACTGATTATGGTGTAATAGAAAACTTTATTATTTTTGAAGAAAAAGGACAATATGTAAATTATTGTTTATTAGATTATAATAGAGATATAATAGATTTGGAGAAGTTTAATTTTATCCTTTCTGAAGATATTCAGTTAGATGAGCAGCGAGAATGATATTTTATAGTGAATGGATATATATATAATCATATATAATTATAAGTGTGAGTTGTTGTATATGAAGGAGATAATTATGTAAGTTAATAATTTATCGGACGACATTAATTATTTTTATGAGAATACAACACATGAAGGGATTTAAGAATTTGTTTTAGGTGTGTCGTTGATTTATGTGTAGTTTGGTTGTGTAAAATATTAAATATGAAAACTTAGGTACATCGAGTAAAAAAAAAGAATATAATTAATAATTTGTACTAAATATAGGTGTGTTTTTTCATATTTTTTTAATATTAATTTTTTATTATTAAGGTTTAATCAGAGTGTATATGGTTTATATAGATGCATTTTAAAGATGGTTTGTTGCAGTTGAATATTTTGAATGTTAGCTCTATACATAACAGTATAATTTTAAAGGTATAAAAATAAATTTAATTGGTATATATATGCATGCATATATCAAATGCGAACAGTGGTTTTTTTTATTATTTTAAAAAATAAGTTGGTTCTGTAATGACATGTATGTACTTTAAAATAATTTTTATTATTTTAATATTTAATTGATGTAATTATTAATTATTTTTTCTAATATATTAGATTTGAAGTGCGTGTTTCTTATGTGCATGAGAAGCTTTCTGTTTCATTATTTTTAAATATAAAAATATTTTAGAACTATAAAATACATATTATTGTCATGTTATATATTTAATTTATATAAAACTAATAAATAGATTGTATTGATAAGTGTATGGAAATATTAAAAAAATTTCATTTGATATATCGCGGTGGATTGGGTGGTTTTTATTGGTCATTTGAGTGATTCATGCAGTAAAAATATGGAAATAGGTTTTTCAAGAATAATAGATTTTTTATGATTATTAAAATATATTATTAGTATAATAGTGTATATAATGAAATTAAATGGTATGGTTTTTATATGCTTGATCCTAGTCTGTTACGCAGTAATATTGATTTAGTTGCCAAAAAACTTGCTCGTAGAAAATTTGTGCTTGATGCTAATAACTTTCGTCAACAAGAAAATTTACGTAGAGTTTTACAAAAGAAAACTGAAACTTTACAGACTGAACGCAGAGCTAAGGCTAAAATCATAGGTATAGCCAAATCTTGTGGGGAAAACGTAGAATCTTTATGTAAAGAAGCATATATATTGGGCAAGAAGTTAACTGCGCTTAAATGTGAAAATAAAGCATTACAGCATAGCATTAGACAATATGAGTTATCTTTACCAAATATTCCAGATGATCGAGTTCCTTATGGCTTTAGAGATCAAGATAATTTGGAAGTTATGCGTTGGGGGCAACCTATTCAGTATAGTTTTCCGTTACGAGATCATGTAGAATTAGGAAAATTAATTGGTGGTTTACATTTTTCTCATGCAACAAAGTTAACTGGATCTCGTTTTGTTGTAATGAAGGGAAAAATTGCACATTTGCATCGTGCTTTATCGCAGTTTATGATAGATTTGCATACTAAGCAACATGGATATGAAGAATATTATTTACCATATTTGGTAAATAAAGAATCTTTATATGGTTCCGGTCAATTACCGAAGTTTCATGAAGATTTATTTCATGTGCAACAGTTAGAATCTGATACTACTCCTTATACATTAATACCTACTGCTGAAGTACCATTAATTAATTTAATGCGCGATATAATTGTCAATGAAGATGAATTACCGATTAAAATGATGGCACATACTCCATGTTTTCGTTCTGAAGCTGGATCATATGGTCATAATACGCGTGGATTGATTAGGGTTCATCAATTTGATAAAGTTGAAATAGTGCAAGTGGTACACCCAGATGAATCTATGAAGATATTAGAAAAAATGACTAATCATGCAGAACAAGTCTTGAAATTACTTAAATTACCGTATCGAAAAATGTTATTGTGCACGGGTAATCTTGGATTTACTTCCTGCAAGACATATGATTTGGAGGTGTGGCTTCCGGGACAGAATATTTATTGTGAGGTTTCTTCTTGCTCGAATGTTGGAGATTTTCAGGCGCGGCGTATAAGAGCGCGTTATAGAAGCAAAGTGCATAAAAAAATAAAATTATTACATACATTAAATGCTTCTGGGGTTGCAGTGGGTCGGTTATTAGCAGCGGTTCTTGAGAATTATCAATTAGAAGATGGAAGTGTAACAATTCCGTCAGTGTTATGTTCATATATGAATGGTATGCAGTGTATTAATTAAGTAAAGGTTTTGTGTTTTTAATGTTATATTGTATAGTGTATTTAATATTTCCATTAGTTATGATTATGTAATCATATGTTATTGTGCGGATCTTGTATGGGTTATAAAAAATATTTATATATAATGTATTATTTTTATGGATAGTAGATTGTTTAATTTAAATATAAGGTGTATACATTATATTCATGTATTTTTATAAAAAAAATTATTTTCATATAAATTTTTAGATAAAATGTATTATCTATATTTGCAGTTTGATAGTAATGTCAATTACTATGTGTTTTATTGCGGTTGTTAATGATAATGTGTTGTTTAAATTTTTATTTATTAATTTAAATTTACTTTAATAATTTATGATATGAATGAAATATTTAATTTCGGCGCAGGACCGGCAATGCTTCCAAAACAAGTTTTGAAAGAAGTGAGAGAGGAATTATATAGTTGGAAGTGCCTGGGTATATCTGTAATGGAAATAAGTCACCGTAGTGAAGAATTTTTACAGTTAGCAGAAAATGCAAAACAAAATATGCGTGAACTTCTTGATATTCCGGAGACTTATGAAGTTTTATTTTGTCATGGTGGTGCTCGTGCGCAATTTTCAGCGGTTCCTATGAATTTGTTAAAAACATCGTCAGAAAATGTTGATTATGTGAATACTGGTTATTGGTCTTATAGTGCAGCAATTGAAGCAAAAAAATATAGCAATCCACGTATAATTAATGTATCTAATAAAAAAAATGGATTACTTAGTATTCAGCCAATGTATCAATGGGATATTTCTACAAATAGTACTTATATACATTATTGTCCTAATGAGACGATTGATGGGATAGCTGTGTATGATACTCCAAATTTTTTTAATAAGGTAGTAATAGCGGATTGCTCTTCAACTTTATTATCATGCCCAATTAATATTAATCGCTTTGGTATAGTTTATGCTGCTGCTCAAAAAAATATTGGTATATCTGGATTGACCATAGTTATTATTCGTAAAGATTTATTAAAAGAACCTTATATAAAAGTTCCGTCTATTTTAAATTATAAAATTTTAGCTGATAATCAGTCAATGTTTAATACACCTGTCACTATATCTTGGTATGTTGCTAGTCTAGTATTTAAATGGTTGAAAATACAAGGAGGATTAAAAAAAATTAATAAATATAATCAAGAAAAATCAAATTTTTTGTATAATGCCATTGATTCTAGTGATTTTTATTATAATAATATTGATTTTTCTAATCGTTCATGTATGAACATTCCTTTTTTTTTAAAAAATAATAAACTAAATGATATTTTTTTAAAAGAATCAATATGTTTTGGGTTATATGGGTTACAAGGTCATAGAGCGGTTGGAGGTATTAGAGCGTCTTTATATAATGCTATGCCGTTAGAAGGTGTGCAGAAATTGGTTAAATTTATGAAACTGTTTTCCGAAAGATATGGTTAAATGAGATGTTTAGTGGTGAAATATATAAAGGAATTATATATATACACTATATATAATATGTTGGGTCTTGTTGCTCGACTGATAAATGTTTTATTAATTTTTAAAATTGGATCTCTGGTTTTTTATATTTTAAATTTGGTGAAAAGTGAACAATTTTATTAAATTAAGTCCTATTAAAAAAATACAGGGAATTGTCTATCTTCCTGGTTCTAAAAGTATATCAAATCGTGCGTTATTATTAGCAGCGCAATCTACAGGTACTACCAGGCTGACTAATTTATTAGACAGTGATGATGTGCGTTGTATGCTTGGCGCTTTAAGTGATTTAGGGATAATATATCGTCTTTCAAATAATAGAAAAATTTGCGAAATTGACGGCATTGGAGGGGCGCTTCAAATAAAAAATAACGATCAGTTAATTTTGTCTTTAGGAAACGCTGGTACTGTCATGAGACCTCTTATTGCAGCTTTGTCGGTGAAATCACAAAATGTTATACTTACTGGTCATTCTCGTATGAAAGATAGACCTGTTTCGCATTTAGTAGATTCTTTAAGACAAGGAGGTGCGCGTATTGATTATATAGAGCGAAATTATTATCCTCCAGTACGATTGTATGGGGGGTATTGTGGAGGTGAAATTTTTATTCAAGGCAATATTTCTAGTCAGTTTTTATCGTCTATACTTATGATGGCACCATTAGCACCGCAAGATACTTGTATTAAAGTTGGTGGTGTTTTAGTATCTAGACCGTATATTGATATAACTTTATCTCTGATGAAAGTTTTTGGAATTTATGTAAAACATGAAAATTATCGTGTTTTTTATTGTAGAGGGGGTGAAGTATATCGATCGCCTGGTAATTATTTAGTGGAGGGAGATGCTTCAAGTGCTTCTTATTTTTTGGCAGCGTCAGCAATTAAGGGTGGTACAGTTCGAGTTGTAGGAGTTGATCGGCATAGTACACAGGGAGATGTTTATTTTGCTAGTATTTTGGAAAAGATGGGAGCAAAAGTTTCATGGGGTAATAATTATATAGAATGCACGCGCGGAGATAATCTGAGTGCTATTGATTTAGACGTTAATGATATTCCTGATGCGGCCATGACTCTTGCGACTACTGCATTGTTTGTTAGTAATGGGCCCACAATGTTACGTAATATTTATAATTGGAGAATAAAAGAAAGCGATCGAATATCTGCAATGGCAACTGAATTACGAAAAGTAGGAGCAAAGGTACGTGAAGGTTATGATTATTTACAAATTAATCCTCCGACGAAAATAAAATCGGCTTATATAAATACTTATAATGATCATCGTATAGCAATGTGTTTTTCTTTAGCAGCATTATCGGATGTTCCGATAATGATTCATGATCCTAGATGTACTTATAAGACTTTTCCAGATTTTTTTATACAATTATCCAATATTAGTGTATTAAGATAGGATTTGATATAAGCATGTATATGTACATGTATGAATTATGTGTATGGGGTTTATAGTCGTTATATTTTATTAAAATTTAGTTATATGTGTTTATTATAGAAAAATAAAAGCTATGTATTTGCAAGGGGATAATTAGTTGTGAATAGTGGATTTCCAGTCGTTACTGTCGATGGACCAAGTGGAGTAGGTAAAGGCACGTTATCTAAAAGGTTGGCAAAAATTTTAGGATGGAATTTGTTGGATTCAGGAGTTATTTATCGAGTATTGGCTTTAGTCGCTTTAGAGAATAAAGTAGATATGAATCATGAGGATGAAGTAGCGGTGCTTACTGAGGTTGTGAAAATAACTTTTGTAAATAAAAAAAATAGTTTTTTTGTATTTTTTAATGACCAAGAAGTGCAACAAGATATTTATACGGAAACTATAGGAAACTATGCATCTAAAATTGCTATTTTTCCGAAAGTACGTAAAAATTTGTTAATATATCAACGTGCGTTTTGTAAGTATCCAGGACTCGTTGCAGACGGGCGTGATATGGGTACGGTAGTATTTCCTGATGCATCATTAAAGGTTTTTCTTTATGCTTCTTTTAAAGAAAGAGAACGTCGTAGATTATATCAATTTCAAAAAAAAAGTTCTAATGTTAATTTTGAGTATTTATTATCAAAACTTAAAGAACGAGATGAACGTGATTATAAACGAAAATTAGCGCCATTGATTCCTGCTATTGGTTCATTAATATTAGATTCTACTTATTTATCTGAAGACGAAGTAAGATCTAAAGTGCTTATGTATATTAGAGAGAACCTGGTATTACCATCGAGAGTGCTATATAATATTGCTCATAATCAGGGATAGTAATGAGATGTTTTTTACAACCCCATCAATCAAGGATATGTGGTGGAAGTTAATTAAAATTTGAAGATTATAAAGATGACAGAATCATTTGCTCAGCTATTTGAAGAATCTTTAAAAAAAATAGAAACTTGTCCTGGATCTATTGTTCGTGGAGTTGTCGTTTCTATTTCTAAAGATATTGTATTGGTGGATGCAGGATTAAAATCGGAATCTGCTATTCCTATCGATCAGTTTTATAATTCTCAAGGAGAATTAGAGGTTTCAGTTGGTGATTGTATTGATGTGACATTAGATGCGGTAGAAGATGGTTTTGGAGAAACTATATTATCTCGTGAAAAAGCAAAACGTCATGAGTCTTGGGTATTATTAGAACAAGCATATAAACAAGTGATTACTGTTACAGGCATCATCAATGGAAAAGTAAAGGGAGGCTTTACTGTTGATCTGAATGGTGTGCGGGCTTTTTTACCTGGTTCTTTAGTAGATGTTAAACCAATACGTGATACTTCGTTATTAGAAGATAAATTATTAGAATTTAAAGTAATTAAATTGGATCATAAGCGTAATAATGTCGTAGTATCTCGTCGCGCTGTAATTGAATCTGAAAATAGCGTTGAACGCGATCAACTGTTAAGTCAATTGCATGAAGGGGCTGAGATTAGAGGGGTAGTTAAAAATTTAACTGATTACGGTGCTTTTATTGACTTAGGAGGTGTCGATGGATTGTTACATATTACTGATATGGCATGGAAACGTGTCAAACATCCTAGCGATGTAGTAAATATTGGAGATGAGATTGTTGTTAAAGTTTTGAAATTTGATAAAGAACGTGTTCGTGTATCTTTAGGATTAAAGCAATTAGGTGAAGATCCATGGGCGGCGATTGTTCAGCGTCATAAAGAAGGAAGTAAACTAACAGGGAAAGTAACTAATTTAACGGATTATGGGTGCTTTATTGAAATTGAAGATGGAGTAGAAGGGCTAGTACATGTTTCTGAAATGGATTGGACTAATAAAAATATTCATCCTTCTAAAATAGTAGCAGTTGGAGAATCTGTTGAAGTAATGATATTGGATATAGATGAAGATCGTCGCAGAATTTCTTTGGGATTAAAACAATGTAAAGTTAATCCGTGGCAGAAATTTTCAGATACATATAATAGAGGTGATCGGGTTATGGGTAAGATAAAATCGATTACTGATTTTGGTATATTTATAGGATTGGAGGGTGGTATCGACGGGTTAGTACATCTTTCCGACATTTCTTGGTATCTATCTAATGAAGAAGCTGTTAATAATTATAAGAAGGGTGATGAAATTATGGCTATGGTGCTTCAAGTAGACGCGGAGCGTGAACGTATTTCATTAGGTATAAAACAATTAGCAGAGGATCCTTTGAATATATATTTACATTCTCACAAAAAAGGGAGCGTGGTGTCTGGAAAAATCATTTCAATAGATGAAAAAGGAATAACTGTAACATTAGATAATAATACTGTCATTGGTTATTTATGTTTTTCTGATACATCGTCGAGTAATAAATTTATTACTCGGGAACAGGAAGTGTATTCATCGTTGTGCATAGGTAGCGATATACAAGCGGTATTGGATGGTGTAGATCGTAAAAATAGAATTGTTAATTTATCCGAATATAATATGTTCGAGCCAAATAAAAAAATAGATGTAAAAGTTGTTAAGAATCATACGCGAGGGAAAGATAAAAATTTTTCCAGTGTTATGATAGAAGCATTTAAAGCGGCGACTAAAAATGAATGATTACGTAATGGTAATTTTTGAACAGATTAGTATATATTCCTTATTCCCGATATTTTATCGGGAATAAGGAATGGGTATGATGGTAAATTTGATTATTGATTTGTGATGTTTTATACAAATTATTATTTGTAGTAAATTTTGTATATTCATCAGATAGATGATTTAATGATTTATAAAGAGAATAGTTTGAAATTAAATTCGTATCAAATAAATAAAATAGATGCTTAGTAACAAACATCTATTTAATTAATTAATTTAAATTAAATGAGTATTTAATTATAAGGGTGATATATTATTTTTTACGATAAAACAATTAATTGTTTTTGATGGGTTTTAATCTTTTTAATTATTCGATGTATTTCATTACATAAATTATTAAATATTTTAATAAATAAAAATTACCTATATACACCCGATATAGGTGTAAATGTGGTATTCAGTTGTTTTTATATTATAAAAATATGGAAGCAAAGTTTATATTAAAATCTTAAAAAAAAATTTAAATTCTTATTATATTTTTGTAGTTGTGTTGATTGAGATTTACTCGTATATTTATACGAAATAAGCTCTAATTTACAAGGATATAGATGTTACAGTACAATAAACATTATTCTTCTACTTGGCAAACTTTTCGTCGTTTTTGGCCAATAATTTTTCCTTTTAGAATAGGATTGATTATTGCGTCTATTACTTTAATTTTAAATGCAATTAGTGACGCTTTAATGTTGGCTTTATTAAAACCTTTGCTTGATGATGGGTTTGGTGGAACTAATAGAGCTGTGTTTATGTGGATGCCGTTTGCTTTAATTGGTTTAATGAGTATTCGTGGTTTTAGTGGTTTTGCGTCTACTTATTGTATGTCTTGGGTATCTGGAAAAGTAGTAATGCAGATGAGACGTGCATTATTCAAGCATATAATGAATATGCCAGTTTCATTTTTTATAAAACAATCTATTGGTACATTAGTATCTAGAATTACTTATGATTCTGATCAAGTTGCTTCTTCTTCTTCTGGAGCTTTAATTACTGTTATTCGAGAAGGAGCATCTATTATCGGTTTGTGTATCATGATGTTTTATTACAGTTGGCAATTATCGTTAGTTTTGGTACTAATTGCTCCAGTATTATCTGTTACCATTAAATTTGTTTCAAGTAAATTTAGGACGATCAGCAAGAAAATGCAAAATGCTATGGGTCAGTTAACTAGTAGTGCGGAACAAATGCTTAAAGGGCACAAAGAAGTATTAATTTTTGGAGGGCAACACATAGAGAAAGATAGATTTAATTACATAAGTAATTGTATGCGACAACAAAGTATGAAGATGGTACAAACTTTATCCATTTTTGATCCACTGATTCAATTTGTTGCATCGTTGGCGTTGGCATTTGTTTTATATGTAGCTAGTATTCCAAGCGTAATGGAAATGCTTACGGCTGGGACTGTTACGGTTATTTTTTCATCTATGATAGTTTTGATGAAGCCATTGAAGTCTTTGACTAATGTTAGCGCGCAATTTCAACGTGGTATGGCAGCTTGTCAAACTTTGTTTTCTATATTGGATTTAGAGACGGAAAAAGATCAGGGTACGCTTAAAATTAATCGAGTGAGAGGAGATATTGTTTTTGATAGTGTTACTTTTTTTTATCCTGGAAAGAATACACCATCTCTTTCTGATATTACTTTTACTATTGAATCAGGAAAAACCGTTGCTTTGGTAGGTCGTTCTGGTTCTGGAAAATCCACTATTGTGAATTTGTTAACTCGTTTCTATAACCCAGATAAAGGACGTATATTGCTTGATGGTTTTGATTTAAATGAATATAAATTATCTTCTTTACGTAATCAAATAGCTGTAGTATCACAAAATGTTCATTTGTTTAACGATACTATTGCGAATAATATTGCGTATGCACGTAGAAATTTTTATTCTAGAGAATCTATTGAAGTTGCGGCTGATATGGCATGTGCTATGGATTTTATTTCTAAAATGGAAAATGGATTGGATACTGTTGTAGGAGAAAATGGAGTATTATTATCTAGCGGTCAACGTCAACGTATTGCTATTGCGCGTGCGTTATTAAGAAATTGCCCTGTGTTGATTTTTGACGAAGCTACTTCTGCTTTAGATTCTGAGTCAGAACATGTTATTCAAAAATCGCTTGAATCGTTAAAGAGAAATAGAACATCTTTGATTGTAGCTCATCGATTATCTACTGTTGAAAACTCAGATGAAATATTGGTAATTGAAAATGGTTATATTATAGAACGTGGGGTGCATAAAGTATTGATACGTCTTCAGGGAGTGTATGCGCAGCTACATAAATTACAATTTTCTTAATGTTTGATCGAATTTGGTTTAGATCATCATTATGTTACTTATTTTTGTTGCCATTTTCTTGGTTATATGGCTTTGTAAGTACACTTAATCGCATTAGTTATCAGTACGGATGGCGTAAGGTGTATAGGTTTTCAGTGCCAATAGTTATTATAGGTAATTTAACAGTTGGAGGTAATGGAAAGACTCCAATGGTGTTATGGTTAGTAGATCAATTAAAATGTCGTGGTTGGAAAGTTGGAGTAATTTCTAGGGGGTATAAAGGTAAATCTAGTGAATATCCAATTGTTATTAATACGCGAAGTCATAGTAAGGAATGTGGTGATGAACCTATATTAATTTGGAGACGCACTGGGGTGTTGGTAGCAGTATCTCCGAGACGTGCTGATGCTGTTTCTGCTCTTTTGAGGATTCAAGAATTAGATGTTATTATAAGCGATGATGGATTACAGCATTATGCGCTTTTTAGGGATATAGAATGGGTAATAGTTAATAATTCACTTCGATTTGGTAATGGTTGTTGGTTGCCAGCAGGTCCTATGCGTGAACGAATGAATAGAATTAATACAGTGCAAGCAATTATTGCAAACGGATCGGAAAAGGGGGTGCGATCTGGAGAAGTATTGATGCAATTATATCCTAGCGTTGTAATAAATATGTTCACGGGAGAACGTAGATCTCTCAAACTTTTAAGTAATGTTGTGGCTATAGCAGGAATTGGATATCCTGAACAATTTTTTATGACTTTACGTAATTATGGTCTTAATCCTGTCAGAGTAGTTTCATTTTCTGATCATCACAGATATTCTGAAAAAATGTTAACATCTCTTACTAATAAAGATGAAATATTATTGATGACTGAAAAAGATGCAGTTAAATGTATGGATTTTGCTCATGATAATTGGTGGTATGTACACATAGAAGTCAAAATCAATAGAATGGATACGAAGAATTTATTGTGTATGGTAGAGGATAAAATTAAATATTATAAGGATATGTCTATTAAGATGTAATCATAGCATGATTATTTTATGTATTTAAATAATATTAATATATTAATGTTATTAATTTTAATATAATTATTTATATAAAAATATTGGTGACTTAAATACAGTAGTTATTTTTGTTTATATATATAAGATTAATATTTTCAGTTAATTATATGATAATGATAGATCGGTTATTGTTAATTATTGTCTGTCCTGTATGTTACAAAAAATTATTTTTTGATGTGAAACAAGAAGAATTAATTTGTAATATTGATAATTTGGCTTTTCCTATAAGAAAAGGGATTCCAGTTCTTTTGAAGCAGGAAGCTCGTAATGTCCTATCATAGGAAGATAATATATGAATTTTATAGTAATTATACCTATACGGTTTTTTTCAGTGCGTTTTCCAGGGAAAGCTTTAGCAGATATTCATGGAAAACCTATGATTGTTCGTGTTATGGAAAACGCTTTAGATTCTGGAGCTAATAGAGTAATAGTTGCAACTGACAGTGTACATATAGCACAAACAATTGAATCAGAGCAGTCTATAGGTGGTGGTGAAGTATGTTTAACACGATCTGATCATCAGTCAGGTACAGAGCGCCTTGCAGAAGTGGCTGTTAAATATAAATTTACAGATGACCAAATTATCGTTCATCTACAAGGTGATGAGCCTTTAGTTTCATCTATTATGATTCGTCATATAGTGAATACTTTGAGTACAATTAATGTTACTACTAGCATGGTAACATTAGCAACACCGCTAAATTTTTTTAAAGAAGCGTGTGATGATAATGTAGTCAAAGTTGTTGTAGATAAGCATAATAATGCTCTTTATTTTTCTCGTTCCATGATTCCATGGTATCGTAAATGTCGTACAAGTCATCAAGATAATAATAAATTATCTGGGATATTATTGCGTCATATTGGTATTTATTCTTATCGAGCTAAATTTTTGCATAGTTATGTTAAGTGGATTAAAAGCCCATTGGAACAATTTGAGCGACTTGAACAGCTTAGAGTATTATGGCATGGTGAATCGATATATGTATCTATAATGAACGATGAGGTTCATGCTAGTGTTGACACTCCAGAATCATTGGATTTTATCAATGTATTATTTAGAAAGAAAGGATAATATATTGTACTTTGTTGTGTGTTTTGCGTTGATATATAGCATTAGGATTAATTATAGGATATTTTTATTAGATGGTTTTTGAAGGAATACATAATAAATTCGAATGATTTTTAAATATTATTTATAGTGTCCATATTACCAGTTTTTATTTATTATTAAATATTATTATTTCGTATAGTGGTAGTATGGTGGTGTGTATTTTGAAGATATGAGTATCACAAGTTTGATGAGATTATATAGATAAATTTTTGTACAATCAATCAGTATTGTTATATTGCGTAATAAATTTTTTAAGTATTTGCATATCATAATTGGTTATTAAAAGCTTGTATGAGTAGTTATAAATGTATTTATTTTTTATGTTAGTATGTATGATATGGCAAAATACGGAAAAGAGATTGGGAATACAGGTTATGCAGAAACAGTTGCGTTTAGTAGTAGGAATATCAGGAGCATCTGGAGGTATTTATGGGGTTCGTGCATTGACTATATTAAAACAATGTAATCCTAATATAGAATCTCATCTTATTGTTACTCGAAATGCACTGGTTACATTGCAACAAGAATTAAATATGACTAAACAAGCTGTATATAAGTTAGCGGATGTTGTGCATTTTCCACAGGATATTGGAGCGTCAGTCGCGAGTGGATCATATCCAACTTTAGGTATGTTAATTGCTCCATGTTCTATTAAGACTATGTCGGAAATCAGTTCAGGTATGACATCGTCGTTAATTGGTCGAGTTGCAGATGTAATGTTAAAAGAAAAACGTAGATTAGTGTTAATGATTAGAGAAACTCCTTTACATTTAGGTCATTTGCGTACAATGGTTAAGTTAGCAGAATTTGGAGCGATAATTATGCCTCCTATTCCAGCGTATTATACACATCCAAAAACTATAGATGATATTATTTGTTATACTGTAATGAGAGCTTTTAATTTATTTGGCATTGATTCTAATATTTCTTTTATTTGGTCAGGAATAAAACACCAAAACAATGATATTTTTTTAAATTAAATTAGAATATCATTGATTTCATTTTTGTAGATTTACAATATTTATATGTTTTAAATAAATTAATTGATGTAGTAATTTAAAATTCATCAATTAATTTATTGTTATCAGAATTAAAACTATCATTACTGTCGTCTGTATTATAATCTTTGTTAATAGATGATGAAGATTGAGTGATCTTTAATCGAGAAAATATTTTTTCTATATCACTAGTAGAGTGTTTGGTCTTTTTTCGTTCTGTTATGGTGTGTTCAAGTTTATTTATATGTTCTTCTGTTCCTATTGTAGAAAATTTAGATTGTTTATGTTTAGATAATCGATATGATAAGTTGTCGTTTTGATTCGATAATTCTGTCGTTGAATGTTCAATGGGTTCAGTATTGGGTTTATCTATGTTTTCATTTTTAGAAAAATCAGTTTGATTACTTTTGTCATCAAAAATGAAATAGGTTGATGACAACATACTATTTAACGTTGATTTTTCAGTAAATGATGGTGGTGATTCTTCTTTTTCTGAAACAATAGAAAATATTGGAAGAGGTGGTGGTTCTGGTAGGAATATGTGGTTATTTTTTGTCGTACTAGCATCGTCAGTATTATGTTGCGTAGTGGGATCAAAAATCAATATATTATTCATTTGTTGATGATGACAATCATTATTAGAAATTAGTGTAGGAATAGTTGTATTTTCTGTAGTATTAATTCCAGAATTGTTGTTGATAGTATAATCGTTGTGTTTTTGAATATTTAATGATTGTTTTCTCGAAATATCATGTACTAAAATATCTATTTTTTGTTTTTTATGATTTTCAGTAGTATGTATTGTATTGAGATTATATGAAATAAAAATTTCATCTTCTTTTTTAATAGGATGATGGGGTAAGCGGATTGCATAAGTATCATCTGATATTGAAATAATCTGACCTCCTGTATTGTTCAGTAATTGAGCATTCCATTTTTGAGTTTTATGGTGATTTTCGTTGGTTTTAATAATTTTAATTTCACCGGGATATCCTATGATTGTTTGAGTATATTGTGTCGGTTGTATTTCATGAGTGTGAGTGCTATTAGGTGTTATGTAATTATGATATTGAATTACAGTAGGTATAAACGGTTGAGCTATAGTATTTAGATTCTTTAATATGGATTTGTTTTGTTTATTTACACAATTTATTTGCTGATTAATTGGTATTCCAAATTGATAATTTATTGATATTTGATAAATAGAATTGAATGTGTTATTTATAAAAATATTGTTTATATCAAAACCTAATATAGGAATGGGTTGGTAATTTATTCCTAATGATAAACAATAATTATTATTATTTTTTTTATTAAAAGTTTTTTGGTATTTTTTAGTGAAGAAAAAATATTCTAATTTTATTTTTCCAGTAATTTTTGGAAAATATGAAAATTTGTTCTGTATATATATTTGATAATTACTTTTGAGATTATGTGCACTGCAGTTTTGTAATGGATTTTGGGGATAAAAAACATTGCTCAAATTATAATAGTTATTTAATGTGAGTAGTGTGTTATAAAACCAATATTCTATACCTAAATTAATTAAACATGGTTTATTTTTGAACTGATAATCAGAATAAATAGGGCAGCAATAAAAAATGTTATATCCAATAATAGACATATTATTAGGCATGTATCTATTGCCTATTCCAAAATTGATAATTTGTTTTGATAAAATATTGTGTACATTTAGTTGGATAAAGGATAATTTTGTTTGATCTGTATCATATTGTTTATAAAATGAATGAAACATATTAATAGAATCATTTTGTAGTTGTATTTTTGATGTATTAAAGAAAGAAAATGGAGATTTATAATTATAATGTGTATATGTATTTAGTTTAGTAGTTTCATGAGGATGAAGACTAAATTTATGAGGTATATAGTTGTGACGATGATTATATAATTCTATTTTTGGTTGAAATGAATAATGGTGAAGTATGTTGTTATTATTATTAGAATTAAATTTGATGCGATTTGTATATGTTTCGTCACATAAAGTTGTTTCACATAAAACAGTATCGTTATATATGATAAGCATTTGATATATTATTCCTAATACGATATATGTTAGCATATTTTTTATAATTTTAATTTATGTTAATTATACAAATATGATATATAAATGTCTCTTTATTGAGTTATTGTTTTGTGTTAGTAGAATTGATTATATATATATATATTATATTATAAAGGTAATTTTTGCAGAATTTAATATATAATTATGATATTAATATCAATATTTATTATAACAAATTATATATTCTATTTTAATTAATGTAGAAAATCGATATTTAATAGAAAAAAATTTAAGGTTGTTATTATGACAATGCGTACTGAAAAAGATGCTATGGGAACGGTGTCAGTACCAAGTGATCGGTTATGGGGGGCTCAGACACAACGTGCATTGAAATTTTTTAAAATTTCTAATGAAAAAATTCCCTTTTCATTAATCAAAGCGTTAGCGCAAATTAAGCGTGCAGCAGCGCAAGTAAATTGTGATTTGGGATTATTGGATCGTGAACAAGCTCAGGCGATTATTCAAGCTGCGGATGAAGTGTTATATGGAAGAATACATAAAGACAATTTTCCAATATCAGTTTGGCAAACTGGATCTGGTACTCAAAGTAATATGAATATGAATGAAGTTTTGGCGAATAGATCTAATGAATTATTGAGAATCAAAGGTATCTCAAATAATAAATTAGTTCACCCAAATGATCATGTCAATAAGGGTCAAAGTTCAAATGATGTATTTTCTAGCGCGATGCATATAGCGGCAGTGATTAATTTAAATGAACGATTAATACCTAAAATTAAAATTTTTCAAAAAACGTTAATTGATAAATCTGATGAATTTAACAATATCATTAAAATAGGGCGTACTCATCTTCAGGATGCTACTCCATTGACTTTAGGGCAGGAAATTTCTGCTTGGGTTTGTATGTTACAACATAGCATAGATCATATAAAAGTTACTATTCCTCATTTATGTGAATTAGCATTAGGTGGGACAGCCGTAGGTACTGGTCTTAATACTCATCCAGAATATTCTGAACGTATTATTAACATATTGTCATATATTACTAAATACAGTTTTATTAATGCTCCAAATAAGTTTGAATCGTTATCAACGTGTGATGCATTAGTGCATAGTCATGGATCTTTGAAAGGTTTGGCGGTTTCTATGATGAAAATTGCCAATGATATACGTTTATTATCTTCTGGACCTAGATGTGGTATAGGAGAATTAAGTATTCCTGAAAATGAACCAGGTAGTTCAATTATGCCTGGAAAAGTTAATCCGACTCAGTGCGAATCTATGACTATGTTATGTGCTCAAGTTATTGGGAATGATGTCAGTATTAATATTGGTGGTTCATCTGGACATTTTGAATTGAATGTATATAGGCCATTAATCATATATAATTTTTTACAGTCAATACGTTTATTATCGGATGGCATAGAAAGTTTTCATAAATATTGTGTTATGGGGATTCAACCAAATCGTCGACGGATTAAGGAATTTCTGGATAGTTCGCTTATGTTAGTTACAGCGTTAAGCCCTCATATTGGTTATGATAAATCCTCTGAAATTGCTAGAAAAGCACATTTAGAAGGATTAAGTTTAAAAGAAGCAGCATTACAATTAGGTTATGTAAGTGAAAAAGAGTTTGATACGTGGGTACGTCCAGAAAATATGATTGGTTTTATTGAAATATTATAAATTTTATTATAAATTAAAGAATCAAATACGCATGTTAATAGTAATTAATAGAAAGTGTTATAAATTATTTTATAAAATAGTAAAACATGTAATTGTATATCGATGAATAATGATAAACGCTATCGTATTTTGTGTAAATTACAAGATCATGATACAAATCCAGTCATTGAATTAGTTTATAAATCGGAATTTGAACTATTAATTGCAGTATTACTTTCGGCTCGAACCAGTGATGTTCAGGTGAATAAAGTAACTAAGGCTTTATTTAAAGCAGCTAATACACCAGAAAGCATGTTGCGTCTTGGTGTAGACGGAGTTAAACATTATATTAGATATATTGGATTGTTTAACACTAAAGCTAAAAATATTATAGAAACTTGTCGTTTATTAGTAGAGCATTATAATAGTTCGTTACCGGAAAGTCGTATTGCATTAGAATCTTTACCTGGAGTCGGGCGTAAGACTGCTAATGTTGTTTTAAATTTAGTTTTTGGTTGGCCTACAATAGCAGTGGATACACATGTATTTAGATTTTGTAATCGTAGTCGTTTTGCAATCGGAAAGAATGTTGCATCAGTAGAAAGAAAGTTATTATCGGTGGTACCAAAAAAATTTAAAAATAATTGTCATCGATTGTTGTTGGTACATGGTAGAAATGTTTGTCGAGCTAAACATCCATATTGTCATATTTGTGTAATTAAAAATTTATGTGAGTTTAAATAAAATTAGTATATTTAATAAGGTTATATTATTAATTGTTGCATTGTATATGTGTTTAGTTATATAATACGTAAGCAATTATTTATGAGTGTATTTGTCTTATCTAGTTATTCAAGATTCCCATTTGATTAAACAATGTTGTTTTTTCCCGCGTTTTAATAGTGTATAGTGATTATATATTCTGTCAGTGTCACAGAAAACATATTTTGTTTGTGATTGTTTTTTTGAATTTATAGTAATGCTATTGGATGTGATTAATTGTCGTGCTTGTGTTCGAGAAGATGTCAGTTTAGATTCTACTAATGCTTGTTGCAATGTGATACCTGGTTTGAGTTTTATCGTAGGTATTCCACCATCTTGAGATAGTTGTTTAAAATCGTTTAAAGTCAATTTATGTACTTGTCCTGTAAAAAGGTTGTTACTAATATTCTTAATAGTTTTTAATTCTTCTTGTCCATGTACTAATTTAGTGATTTCTTCTGCTAAGATAGTTTGAGCTTGTGGTTTAGTATTGCCAGAGTGATTTTCTTTTTTTAAAATGTTAATTGTATTTATATCTATATTGGTAAAGAATTTAAGAAAATGATATACTTCCTCATCGGAAGAATTGATCCAATATTGATAAAATTTATAAGGACTAGTTTTTTTTGCATCTAACCATATTGTGTGTTTTTCTGTTTTTCCAAATTTAATTTTGTTGGATTTGGTAATTAAAGGCATAGTAATCCCGTAGGTTGTTTTTTTATATATACGACGTATTAGGTCGATTCCAGAAATAATATTGCCCCATTGATCGGAACCTCCAATTTGTAGTATTGCACCATAGTTTTTATTTAAATAAGCAAAATCATAGCTCTGTAATAAGTTATAAGAGAATTCGGTGTAAGAAATTCCACAATTATTTTTTTTTAATCGTTTTTTTATAGAGTCTCTATTTATCATTTTATTTACAGAAAAAAATTTACCAATATCTCTTAAAAATGGTACAAGAGACATAGAAGATAGCCATTCATAGTTATTAACTATATGTGCTTGTGGGTGTTGAGCGCAGGAACAATCAACAAATAAAGAAACTTGGTGTTTTATTTTTTCTACCCATTTTTGTACTGTATCAATCAAATTAAGTTTTCGTTCTGATTCTTTAAAACTTGGATCTCCAATTAATCCAGTTGCTCCCCCCAATAAAATTAAAGGTTTGTGTCCAGATATTTGAAATTTTCTGAGACATAATAGAGGTACTAAGTGTCCTATATGTAAACTATCAGATGTTGGATCAAATCCGCAATATAGAGTTATTGATTTTGATTGCAATATTTTAATCAATTTTTCTTTATTTGTAATTTGTGCTATTAAATCACGTGAATATAAATGTTGTATTATATTGTTATTATTATTCATATAATTATGATTTTAGTAAAATAAATAAAAGTTTTTATTATATAAAAGTTATATTATTATAACTAGTATAATCATATTGTGATATCTTGTAAAAATTAATTTTTAATTATACTTTTTTAAGGAGATAGACGATATATACACCATGTATGTTTATGTCGTTGATATATAAATCGATCATGTAATCGATTTTTTCTCCCTTGCCAGAATTCCATGCTATTTATATTAATTGCATATCCGCCCCAAAATTTAGGAAATGGTATTTTTTTATAAAAATGTTTGCGTTTGAATTCTAGAAATTTTTTTTCGAGTATGTTTCTAGAAGAGATAATTTTGGATTGTTGAGATATACATGTACTTACTTGATTGTTTTTTGGGCGCTTATAAAATTGTTTTAATGCGTCTTTTTTTGAAATTTTACAAACCTTTCCTATTACTATTACTTGTTTATCTATAGTATTCCAAGGAAAACATAAACTAACCTTTGGATTATCAATTAAATGTATAGCCTTACGACTATTAAGGTTAGTATAAAATATCATAGATTTATCGGTAAAATTTTTTAATAATACTATACGTTGATAAGGTTGTCCAGTATTATCTACTGTGGCTAGACACATTGCTGTAGGGTCAGGTACTTGAGCAGAAAAAGCTTGATTTAGCCATATTGAAAATAATTGAATAGGTTGAGTAGTTAAATCCGAACGACGTAATTGCCCGGATATGTATTCTCGTCTGATATTAGCAATATTTGTTTTATTTATTAGCATAAATATAATATTACACTATTTATTTATAGCAGAGTAAATATACTCTATCTTTGATATTAAGATATTTTGTTTATGCTTAATAGCATGAGTGTTAACGATGAAAGTTAGTATATTTTAGTCGTTGCTTATTTGTAATACAATTATTTATATGATTTTTATATTTGTATGTGATATCCTTAAAGCGTGTATGTAAATTTATTGTATTTTATTTATAGGGAAGTATTTTTAATTATGTAGTTTTTGAGTTTTTGTTATATAAGTTTATAATGTTTTTTTCTAATTTATAAACAATGTTATTTAAAAAAATGATTTCTTCGTTACTAATTCCACTAAAAATTTCATTTTTAGTGGAAACAATGATACGGTTAACTTCTTGAATTACAGGTTCAGCATTATCAGTTAATTTAATTCGTTTAGCTCTTCGGTCGTTAGTGCAAGTATGTCGTGAAATTAATGATTTTTCTTCAAGTTGATCTAATGTGCGCACTAAAGAGGGTTGTTCTATTCCTATGGCTTTTGCTAATTGAATTTGAGATTGTTCCGGAGGTAATTGATAAATATTATGCAATGTAATCCAATGTGTTTGTGTAAGTTTTAAGGGTTTTAAACGATGATCAATTAAAGCACGCCATACTCTTACAAGACGTGTTAAATCTGATCCTAATGGTAATTCCAATTTTTTTTCCTTATAGTTTAACTTTTCTTATTTGTATAACGCGTTTGTTGTATATAAGTATATCATAATATATAAGCATATATCTATAAAAAAAATTGTATTTATATTGTAGATAATTGTTTAACTATATTGTTTAGTATATGGTATAATAATATGTATTATATATTAATTTAATCCATCAAATTATAACATATATTTATTGTTTTATGTAAGTATTTTTAAATAGTCAATATATATTAAAAATTAATAATGATTATTTTATATATTAAATGCAAGGTATATAATTATTAATAATTATATAAAAAATTTTTCTGTATTGGATGATTCGGATTGGAATAATAAGCATTTTAAGTTTTATTAATTTATTGTCAAAATTGGTATAGTTTTTTATGAGTAAATGAATTAGTATTATTTAATGTTTTGGGTTTAATAAATTCGTATATTTTTTAAATATTGATATAAATGATTCTTCAAATATTAATAGATACTTAAATGAAGGTGTATATGTATATATATTGAATTATGTCATATTATATGAATAGATTTTGTTTTTTTTAATCAAATTTATTTATTGTTTGAAGTAATTACTTAACAATAATTATTGTATAATAAATTATGTAATTATGTAATCTTATTGTATAATGTTGACTGTTTGTATTAAAAAATATATCTTATAATAACAAATATGATGTATAAAGGTGATCAAAACACTCTTAGAGCACGATTTAGAGGATTTTATCCGGTTGTAATTGATGTAGAAACAGCAGGTTTGAATGCTATTACCGATGCTTTATTAGAGATAGCTGTTGTTACACTTAAAATGGATGAAGATGGTTGGTTATGCATTGATGATTCTCTTCATTTTAACATTAAAACGTTTCCTGGAGCTATCATTCAGCCAGAATCGTTAGCATTTAATGGAATTGACCCAAATAGTCCTTTACGGGCTGCAGTAACAGAGCAAGAAGCATTACATGAAATTTTTGAAATGGTACATCAAGGTATTGAAACCCAAGAATGTAGTCGTGCTATTATAGTAGCACATAATGCTTCTTTCGATCATAGTTTTTTAATGGCAGCCATAGAACGTGCGAGTTTTATGAAAGATAATCCATTTCATCCTTTTGTTACATTTGATACTGCTTCTTTGAGTGGATTAGTGTTTGGTCAGACCGTATTAGCTAAAGCATGTGCTCGTGCAGGTGTGTTTTTTGACAAAAATAAGGCACATTCTGCATTATATGATACTGAAAGGACTGCAGTGTTATTTTGTGAATTAGTAAATAGATGGAAAAGATTCGGTGGTTGGCCGTTAACTTCTAGTTGTTCAAATTCTCACGGATAGTATCACTATATATAATGCATCATATTATAATGAATTATATATATTTTATATTACAACTAAATTATAGTTGTAATATTTATAGAATCAAATTAATTTGATTTGTTTTTATGGTTTGTTTTTTTGTTTTTTATTTGATCAATTAAAATTTTTAACTCACCTTTATTATACATATCAATCATTATATCGGAACCGCCTATTAAATTACCTTCTATCCATAGTTGTGGAAAGGTAGGCCAATTGGAGAATATTGGTAAGGCATATCTGATGTCTGAATGTGTTAACACATCAATATAAATGAAAGCCTTTGTGATATTAGATAGTATTTTTACAGCTTTTGAAGAAAAACCACATTTAGGGTCACTGGGAGTACCTTTCATGTATAAGACCACGGAATTGTTTTCTATTTGATTTTTTATTTTTTTTATTGCATCGTTCATGTTTTTTGTTTTAAGGTTTGGGTTGAATTTATAATAAAAGTGCGTTACTTTTTTAAATTAATAGTCGACAGAATTCTCTCAGTACTATTTATAACAGATTTAATAATAATGTCAAATTCAATATTCACTATATTACCTATTTTTTTTTTACTAAGTGTTGTTTTTTTTGCAGTATATGGTGTTAAACAAACACGTATATGATTGTTGATTATTCTACTTACTGTTAGACTCACGCCATCTACACCAATTGATCCTTGTGGTAGAACATATTTTTGAAAATATTTACTTTTTATACTAAACCATATTATTCTATTATTTTT
Organism: Candidatus Blochmannia sayi (nom. nud.); assembly: GCF_059935855.1. Lineage (NCBI taxonomy): Bacteria > Pseudomonadati > Pseudomonadota > Gammaproteobacteria > Enterobacterales > Enterobacteriaceae > Candidatus Blochmanniella > Candidatus Blochmannia sayi (nom. nud.). The sequence goes on along the minus strand of NZ_CP011796.1, from coordinate 442,761 downwards.
TGAGGTAATTATTTTTTTAATTTTCCCGACACAATCAATGTGCCCGGTCATTAAATGCCCGCCAATTTCAGAATTGTAGTTTAAAGATTTTTCTATATTAATTAAGTCTCCTACTTTTAATATATTCATATTAGTTAATTTCAAGGTTTCATGTATTAAATTAAAACTAATTAAATTAAGTTTAATAGAAATAACTGTTAGACAACATCCATTATTTGATATAGAGGAACCAATTTTCAGATTTGAAAGCAAATGCGTGGGTAATATAACAGTATATGTTTTAAAATTGATTGATTCATTAATTGAATAAACAGGAACAACAGCTTGTATAATACCTGAAAACATATTTTTCAAATACTATTATATATAATTTTGGTTTATATCTACTATAAATATAACATATACTTTTCTCGTGTTCAATATAACTAAAAATTTAAATTATAAAAAAATATATTATTTTGTTATAAATAAGATATTTCAAAGTGTTTGACGCATGATAAAATCATGTGTATCCTGAAATTTGCGTTGTGTGTTGTTTAGTTTTTACTTATGTAAACTATGTTAGTGTTTTAAAGTTTTCAAAAAAAATATATGAATTAACACTATAGAATATACTTGATTTTAAGTAAGAATGCATTAGTATTTTTAGTTATTGTGCGTTCTTAGCTCAGATTGGTTAGAGCACTACTTTGACATGGTAGAGGTCGATGGTTCAAATCCATTAGAACGCATTAGTTGTTTCAGTGAAGTTGATCAAGTAAAGTTTGAGTGATTTTATACTATCTACGATAGTGCATATATTACATAGCATAGAATTACCAATGATTTTGTGTTTATAGAAGATTGTACTTATTGTTTTATACAATGGGATTATTTATAATATTTATTGTGATAAGTAGAAATTAATAAAAAGCATTGTTAATATAATTTGTGAACTATTACAATAGATACAATGCGATTAATTATTTATGAAAGACGTAAATAATTGGTGGTTTATTAAGATGGGTATATTGTATAGATTACATATATATATATATATTTTTAGTTTAGGAGAATATTCAAGATGAATCGTAATTGGTTAATGTGTTCTATAATTGTTTTGAGTTCCTTTGCGTTAGTTAGTTGTACAAGCGCAACTAAGATAAAAAAGTTATCTTCTGAAATGCACGATTTAAATGAAAAAATTGATCAGATAAGTAATGATGTTGATGCTTTACGCCCTGAAATGGAACAAATTAAAAATGAAGCAATACGAGCAAATCAACGTATCGATAATCAAATTACTTTTTATCATAAGTAATTAAGTTTAATATCTAACATGTAGATAAATAATGTCTACAAGAATATTATACTTTTATATATATCAATGATATAATTTTAGTGGTTACTAAAAAATTAAAAAATAAAACGCATAGAAAAATTATACAATATTTTCAATATATAAAATAACCAATACAATTATTTGTTATAATTGTATCCATGTAATAAGCACATTATATATATAATAAATATTTATTACTATTACAGATTGTGTAAAGCGTTATTGGCTTGCGTGTGTATAGAATCTAAAATTAAATATATTCCTTGAGATCGGGATGCAGTTAAGTTTTGTTTCAATTGTAATTGATTTATTAGAAAGGGTTTAATATCAATATTAGCAGCTTCTTGTAACGTTAATCCTTGATATAAACTGAATATTATGGCAACGATTCCTTTTACAATAGAAGAATCGCTGTCTCCGTGTAATTCTATTAAATAATTATTGAGGAGGGCGTGTGTTATAGAAACAGTAGTTAACACAATCCATGTTTGACTTTGACATCCGGTAATTAAGTATTTTTGAACCCTCATATTTTTTGGAAATTCAGGTAGTAATTTTCCAAGATAAATGATATATGTATATTTTTCTTCCCAATTAGCACAGTGTAAAAAGTTTTGTAGTAGTTGAGCTTTTGTTGGAAGATTTATCATTTTATATCTTACTATAGTGTTAGTATATTATTGATTTAGTAAATGTTGTATTTGTGTTAGTCCATACGTTAAGCGATCAATATCTTCTTTGTTTGTGTACATTGCTAACGATGCACGACACATTCCTGATACTTTAAAATAATTCATAGTTGGTATAGCACAATGATGTCCTGTGCGGATGGCAATGCCATATTGATTTAATAAGGTTCCAACATCATATGAATGGTGTGTTCCTAAATTAAAAGCAATGATGCTGATTCGTGTATTTGGGCCATATAATATCAAATTTGGAATTTTTTTTAGTAAATTTACAGCGTAATACATTAATTGATTTTCATGTGCACAAATTTTATCGATACCTCCGATTTGATTGATATATTTTATAGCAGTCCCTAGACCTATTATACCGCTAATATTGGGAGAACCTGACTCAAATTTCCAAGGCGAATCTATAAATGTTACGTCTTGCATTACTAAATTTACATTTTTAACTATACCACCTCCTACTATCCACGGAGGCATTTTTTGAAGTAGCTTTTTTTTTCCGTACATAATACCGATTCCAGAAGGTCCATATAGTTTGTGTCCAGAAAACACATAAAAATCACAATCTAATTTTTTCACGTCTACTATTTGATGTGCAATTCCTTGAGCACCATCTATTAATACAAGAGCATCGCTTTTTTCTCGTATTATTTTGATTATTTCTGTTAATGGATTTACCGTTCCTAAAACATTAGACATATGTGATATTGATAAGAGTCGACTACGATGATCTACAAGTTTTAATAAACTAGATATATCTAATGTGCCATTAGGAGTTAATGGTATGTAACGTAACATAATTTTTTTGCGTTTTGCTAATGCTATCCAAGGAATAATATTAGCATGGTGTTCCATTTCACTAATGATGATATTATCTCCGCTATTTGTGAAAGTATCTCCCCAACTATTAGCAATTAGGTTGATAGCCTCAGTAGTTCCTTTGATAAAAACAATTTCTTCTTTGGATGCATTGATAAATTGGGCTATATGTAGACGAACTGTTTCCATTTGCTCAGTAGATTCAGTACTTAATGTGTGAACACCTCGATGTACAGCAGCATATTTATTACGATAATAATGAGCTTGTGAGTCTATGACGATGTTAGGTTTTTGAGCGGTTGCAGCGTTATCAAGATAGGTAATAGGGTACGTATTTATAATACTATTTAATATGGGAAAATCTGATCGGATTTTTTTTATAGGATAAACTGTCATAGTATAATTCCTGTTAAAGCTTGATTTATTTTTGTTAATATCTTTTCTTGTACAAGAGTGTTCTCAAGTGATTTTATAATTTCAATAGTAAAAGCGTGAATAAGCATCTTTATAGCATCTTGCTTCGGGATGCCTCGTGTACTTAAGTAGAATAGGTGTTCAGTATCAATTTGTCCTATTGTTGTTCCATGACTGCATTTTACATCTTCGCAGTAAATCTCAAGTTTAGGCATGCTATGAATTGTTGCATTGCGGTGTAATAACAAATTATTGTTTATCATTTTTCCATCAGTTTTGATAGAATTTGGATGAACTTTTATTAATCCATTAAATGAACCGGTACTGCAATCACATGCAATTATCTTATGTAATTGTCTACTGAAAGCATGTCCTTTATTATTATGTTCTAAATAGGTTCGTATATCTCCAATATCTTTTTCTGATAGAAAAGTTAAGCTGTTTAGTAATAAAGATGATCCTGAACTATTCAGTTTAGCACTAGTTTGGTGACGTGTTAGTTTAGGTCCAAGAATAACAAAGACATTACTATTTACGTATGAAGATTCTCCTATGTCAATATCGTTATGTGCTATATGATAACTTGTTCGGTTTTCAAATATTAATTTAATATGATGTAAGTTAGAACGATCTCCTATTTTCATAGACATACGTGCACCACTAAAGTGGCTATTTTTATTCACATTAATAAAATGTTCTATGACATATGCGTTAGAATCATGTTCTATTTCAAGATGATTATGATAATGTGATGTAATCAGTTTGTTTTTTATGTCAGATCCTTCATTAATGTATAATAAATATAATGGTTTTTTTGTTGTTTCTTTTGTGGGTAAATTTATATGTATTGTAGCATCGCTTAAGTATTCAGTTAAGTATAAAAATATTTCTGGTTGAATGGGGTTAGTTGTTTCATGACGACTGGGGTTATGGTTAATTTTGAGTATCCATGGATTAATATATTTATCACTTAATTCTGGTGAAAATCGACCGTTAATAAACGTTAAACGATGAGCGTCTATAGTAAATCCTAATTTTTTATATTGAGATATATTCAAATTGCTATTTTCGGCAAAGTCAAAATTGTGTGCTAAAAATTCCTTAAAAGAGGTGTATTGCCAGTTATCTTTTTGAATATTAGGAAATCCTAGTATTTTAATACGTTCCCAGCATTTATGTGTTGTGTTCGAATGAACATTATTTTTTTGTTTAAATAATTGATACCATTTATTTAAAATTTGATTATTATTATTATTATCAATATAACCAACCATAACCTTTTTCCTCAATTTTTTTTACTAAAGATGTGTCGCCAGATTTTACAATACTACCTTTATGTAATACATGTACATAATTTGGTTGAATATATTCAAAGATTCTTTGATAATGCGTAATGATAATAAATGAACGTATTTTGTTGTGTAATATATTAAGACTATTATAAACAGTTTTTACTGCATCAATATCTAGTCCAGAATCTGTTTCGTCAAGAATACATAGTAATGGTTCTAATATCATCATTTGAAGGATATCATTGCGTTTTTTTTCACCTCCAGAAAATCCAACATTTACTGATCGAGTTAAAAGATCGGAGGGCATCTTTAATAACGTCATTTTTTTTTGAACGAGTTGGATAAAATCAAATTGATCAATAAGTGGTTGATGTTTATATTTGCGTACAGCGTTAACGGCGCTGTGCAGAAATAATTGATTGCTAATACCTGGGATATCTACTGGATGTTGAAATGCTACAAAAATTCCTTCACCCGCGCGTTCCTCTGGTTTCAAAGATAATAGATTTTTATTTTTAAATAAAATTTGTCCATCAGTAACAATATAATCTTTTTGACCAGATAGTGTAGCAGACAATGTACTTTTTCCTGAACCATTCGGACCCATGATAACATGTATTTCTCCAGGATTAATTTCTAAATTTAATTTTTTTAAAATGGACACTCCTTTTACGCTGACATTTAAATTTTTTATTGATAGCATCAGGGTTTCTCCTGTTTATTTTTTTGAATGCTTATATCTAAAAAAGTATTTAGATTTAAGATGTAGAATGTTATCCCACGCTGTGTTCTAAAGTAATTGCTAGTAATTTTTGTGCTTCTACAGAAAACTCTAAAGGTAATTTAGAAAATATGTCTTTACAAAATCCATTTACAATCATGGAAATAGCGTCATCTTCGTTAATACCTCGTTGTAGACAATAAAAGAGTTGGGTATCACTGATTCGTGAAGTTGTAGCTTCATGTTCTAATTGCGAGTTATTGTTATGTACTTCGATCGTAGGAAATGTATGAGAGCCACACTTATTACCTATTAACATTGAATCACATTGTGTGAAGTTACGTGAATTTGAAGCAGTTTGTGTAATTTTAACTAGCCCTCGGTAAGTGTTTTGACTATTGCCTAGAGCAATACCTTTTGAAATAATAGTTGAATGTGTATTTTCTCCGATGTGAATCATTTTTGTTCCAGTATCTGCTTGTTGTATACCGTTAGTAATAGCGACTGAAAAAAATTCTCCAATAGAATTTTTTCCTTTCAATATTACACTTGGGTATTTCCAAGTTATAGCAGAACCAGATTCAGACTGGGTCCAAGACATTTTAGAATTTTCTCCAATACATAGCGCTCGTTTAGTAACAAAATTTAAAATACCACCTTGAGAGTGTTGATTGCCAGAAAACCAATTTTGTACTGTTGAGTATTTTACTTGGGCATTTTTTAATACGATAACTTCTACAACTGCTGCGTGGAGTTGATAATTGTTGTGTATTGGCGCTGAACATCCTTCAATATAGCTTACATAACTGTCTGCATCGGCAATTAGGATAGTGCGTTCAAATTGTCCAGTTTTTTTAGAATTCATTCGAAAATAAGTGGAGAGTTCCATAGGACAACGTACATTTTTTGGAATATATACAAATGTTCCATCAGATACAACTGCAGCGTTAAGTGCTGCAAAAAAATTATCTTTGAAAGATACTACAGTTCCTAAATATTGACGTACTAGATCTGGATAATCACGAATAGCATCATGAAATGAACAAAAAATAATGCCTTTTTTTGATAAAGTATTACGAAACGTAGTGGATACGGAAACGGAATCGAAGATAGCGTCGACTGCTACATTTCCTTCTTCTTGTACTGGTATGCCTAGTTTGTTGAAGGTTTTTTCTACTTCTTTAGTTAAATATTTTGATTTGTTTGATAAAGTAGTATTTGTATCTTTTTGTGTTATATGTTTTGTTTTTTCTGTGGTACATGCTGGGGCGGAAAAATAACTGTAGGAATTGTAGTTTAGTTTTTGATAATTTCCTTGGAGCCAATGTGGTTCTTTCATATTTGACCAGGCATGATAACCTGATAGTCTGAATTTTAACATCCATTTTGGTTCTAATCTTTTTTTAGAAATTTCATGTATTACATTTTCATTAATACCTTGACTTAATTCTTCGTTGTTTAATTTGGTAAAAAATCCTTCTTTGTAATATGAATTGTCATTTTGAGTTGAATTTTTATTAAAATTGTATATGTTAGATCTATCACGTGTCATAATAATACCTATTTAGATTCCAAAGCTTTCACCGCATCCACAGAAATATTGCGCTTGAGGATTATTAAATTTAAACATATAATTTAATCCTTCTTGTACATAATCTAATTCAGTTCCATCAATAAATGGCATAATATCTGGTGGTACAAATAGTTTAGCTCCATTACGCTCATACATTAAGTTATCATGATCTAATGAGTCTACTGTATCCATAATATATGTAAATCCTGCACATCCTGATTTTTTTATCGTTACTTTTAATCCTAATATATCAGGATTTTTGTTTACTAAATGAATAATTTGTCGTACTGCTGAATCAGTTAAGGTTAATCCATTCCAAGATGTATTTTTTTTTGGTATACAATGTGTATGTTTTGTTATATTGTTTTTCATGATAAATTTCCTTGAAAAAATTATTTTACAGTATTTCTGTTTAAGTAAATATACTACTTATTATTTTCTATTTAAGTGTATGTAGTTATAAAAAATATGCGAAATATTACATAAAATATTGTATGAGAATATTATCTTATTATGTCATAGATGCTATGATCTATCATTTATACATTAATTTATACAAATTAAACTAAAATTTAGTAGGTATTATATTCTAATGGAAGTAGATTGTATAAAAATTTTTTATGTGTAGTTGATTATTAAAATTCAGTGTGTCTATTATTATAAATAGGTATAAATTAAAGATAGGATCAATATTATATATCACTTTAATACGGTAAATATAACACATACATTCAATAATACTACTTTTAAATAGTATGAAAGGCAATTTATTTTGCTTTAAAGGTACAATTTATTTACTTATTATTGTAAATTTTACATTATGTTTAGTTACAATTACATTGTAACTTTTGTGTTAATTTTTTTGTCTTATTTTATCGATTATAGTTATTACGGTTGATAAAACAAACTTTACGTATTTAAGTATATAAAAATATTAGTACTTAAGTTTACAATGAACTAAGATAATTTTTCAATTAACCAGTCAGAGACTTCTGTTAACTCTTTTTTATATTTAGACCAATCTTTTATCCATTGCTCACAACAATATAGAATATTTTTAGTATTATATGGTACACCTATTAGTCTTTTTGATAATTCTTCTAAGGGTTCTGGTTCTAAGCTGTCAGTAAAAATACGACTACGATTAATTATTCCACGTTCTATATCAAAATGTAATGTTATGCTAGCCCAATCAAAACGAGTATCTAATTGATGTGTAAATGCAGGAGCGCTACCAAAATTCCAGTTCCAATCCCGTTGTTTGTTAAATTGTTCAGAAAACCCTGGCATTTTATAAATATCATCTATGGATAATATTTCTGGTTTTACTCTCATTCCATGATATTGAAAGAATGCTTCTGTTAATCCTTGACAAACTTCTTCATGATTAATATTAGGTTTTAATTCATTCAAATTAGCAACTCGAGATCGTATAGAAGTGATTCCTTTAGTTTCTAGTTTTTTTGAATCTGGATTAAGATAATAAGTAAGTTTATCAATATCAACGTGCAAGAGTAATGTTCCGTGATGAAACTTGCGTTCAGATGTTTCACGATATGCAGAGCCACTGATTTTACGTTCTCCTTCTGATGTACGTATTACTAGATCATTACGTCCGGAAATAATGGCGTTAATTCCTATATGATTTAATCCATTTAAAACTATATTTGTAGACAATTTTTTATCATAATATTTTTGAGTAGACATAAAGGTAAAACAAGTATTACCTAAATCATGAAATACAGCTCCACCTCCACTACTTCTTCTAGCTAATTTAATTCCATCTCGTTCCATACGGCGAGTATTGCATTCTTTCCATGCATTTTGAGCGCGTCCTATAACTACTGTGTTTTGGTTTCTCCATAGAAATAATATAGATTGTTTTTTAGGTATATTTTTAAAAATATATTCTTCAATCGATAAATTAAACCAGGGATCATAAGAGTTAGATAATAATAGTCGCAAAGAACACATGTATTTTCTCCTTTTTTACTAGTATTTGGTGTATACTGTATTTACTTGTAATTTTTTGTTTAAATTTTAGTTTGTGAGATACAAACTCTATTTATGAAATAGAAAGTTATACTATCATGAATATAATAATTTTTAAAATTATTTTTTATTGAATTATCAGTATAATAAATAAAATTTTGTATGTGTTTTAAAGTGTTATTTATTATTATATAGTTAAGTATATGTGATTGTTTACTGATAATATGTACGAATGTTATATTTATATGGATGTTATGTAATTAAAGGAATTAGATATTTTATTTATGTTTTTATTATTAATAATAGATTTTATTTGAGATAGTTTATATTTTTGATATTTTAATACTAGTAATAATACATAATATTTATTTTTACTAGTATTAAATGATACATAATGAGTATTTTTATCGTAAAATCCCATGAAAACGTTGTTTTAAGATAATTGAGCATTGATTAATAATATCAGAAATTTCTTCTTCCTTTAAAGTATGAGTTTTACTTTGTAAAAATAATCTAATAGTAAAGCTTTTAAATCCTTTTGCAATGCCTTGTCCTTTATATACATCAAATAATTTTATTTCGATTAATTGATCTGTATTGGCAAGTTTTTCACATTCAGTAATAATGGATTCTGCTGATATATTATCCGGGACTATTACAGAAATATCGCGACAATTTTTAGGAAATTTGGAAATAGCAGTAATTTTAGATAATTTAGACTGAGAAATGGCACTCCATGATAATTCGAAGATTAACGCGTATGAACGCAAATTTAATTTTATTTGTATAGCAGGATGAATCGTTCCAACATATCCAATGCACATATTGTCTAAATAAATTGCTGCGCTTTGACCTAAATGTAACGCAGGATGTGTGTATTTTTTAAATTTAATATGATTTAATTTATTGGTGATGTTCAATAATGCTTCTACATCTCCTTTTATGTCATAGAAATCTACTGGATGTGTCGCCACATCCCAATGTGTATTAAATCTAAATCCGGATCGTATGCCAGCGATCATAAATTTTTGATGTACTTGGTTTTCAATTGTTTTATCTGGAATAAAACATATGCCGCTTTCAAATAATTTAATTTGTTTTTGTTGTCTATTTTGATTATATACTGTTGATTGAATTAATCCTGGCCATAAAGACAATCTCATAACAGACATATCTAACGTAATTGGGTTTTTTAAAATTAATGGAGTCTGCTGTGGATGTAATAGTTTTTGAATATTAGGATCTACAAAGCCATATGTTATTACTTCTTGATATCCACGATCTATTAGTAATGCTTTTGTTCTTGATAAAGATATAGTATTATCTTTTTTTTGAGCATGATTTGTTGTTAATTTTGCATCGATCGAAACACGTGAAATGTTGTTACATCCATGAATACGTATAATTTCTGCTATTAAATTTTCTTCTATAGAAATATCGAAACGCCAAGTTGGAGTGAGTACCGTCCAATGATTATTTTCAAATTTCGTTTGAAAACCAAGACTTTTTAAAATATGTGTGACGTCTTGGTTTAAAATATGAAATCCGATGACTTTATCTAATTTAGAACGATGTAGTACAATACTAGTAGGTTGTGGTAATGCAGTGGTGTTGATAACGCTTGTTATTGGTCCAGGATAACCCCCACAGCTTTTTAATAGTAATGACGTAACACGATCTAAAGCTAATTTAGATATGCTTGGATCTATTCCTCTTCGTACATAACGAAACGAGGCAAGGTCATTTTCATGCATCATGCGATATTGTTTAGATTGTTTTACGATAGTGGATGGAGTAAAAAAAACAGATTGTAAGATAATATTTTGAGTGTTAGCAAAAATATAATGTTGATTTGACGTAGTTATTCCAGCAATTGATAATGGTTTTTTGTTATCAGCAATGATCACTGTATTAGGAAAAAGTTCTAAATTACTATTATTAGGTAATGTTAGTATTTCTCCTTTTTGAGAAAAACGTATGCGTATTATATTACCATCAACTTTTTCATAATCAATGATGTTAATGGGATGTCCTAGTTCTAATAATACATAGTTTATAATGTCTATAACTACATTGATTGAACAAATCCCACAACGACGTAATTTCTCTGTTATCCATAAGGGAGTAGAGACATCAATGTTAATATTTTTTAATATTCTCCCCAAGAACTGTGGGCATGCGTCAGGAACTTCAATAACAACGGGAATAGTATCATTAATTTTTGGTTTAATTGAACATATTTTTAATTTTTTTAATTTTAAACGGTTAATCGCTGCTATTTCTCTAGCCATACCGATGATATTGAGACAATCTCCTCGATTAGGAGTAATGTTCATTTCAATAGTGTTATCATTTAAATGTAAATAATCATAAAAGTTTTGACCAATAGGAGCGTCTATGGGTAGTTCTATTATGCCTTTTGTATTATTAGTTATACCTAATGTTAAAAAATCACATAATATTCCTTCTGAGTATTGATCGTGTATGGTGGTTAATTCAATTTTATGTTTATTTGGTAATATTGCTCCTATAGTAGCAACTGCGACTCGAATATTTTTTCGGCAATTGGCGGCATCACAAACTATATTTAATAATTTGTCGGTACCGTTATTTACTTTTACTATTTGTATGTTATGGAAATTGGGATGTATTTTACAGTCTACTATTTCGCCAATAACTACTCCATAAAAAATTTTGGACACAGGTTTTAATTCATTGACTTTAAATCCAGCCATAGTTAGTTGATCAATTAATTTAATGCTATCGATAGATGGGTTTGCCCATTCCCGTATCCACATTTCACTAAATTTCATTTTAATATCCTTATATTATTTGAATTGATCAAGAAATTTTAAATCATTTTTAAAAAATATTCGTATATCATTGATATTGTAAAGTAACATCGTGAGTCGTTCTATTCCTATTCCAAAAGCAAATCCCGAAAATTTTTCTGGATTAATACCAACATGATGTAACACTTGAGGATGTACCATACCGCATCCTAAAATTTCTAACCAATTTTTGGTTTGTTGTTCTATTATGTCTATTTCTGCAGAAGGCTCTGTAAATGGGAAATAAGATGCTCTAAAACGTAAAATAATTTTTTTTTCAAAAAAATTATATAAAAAATCATATAATATTTTTTTTAAATGACTCCAACTGACATTAGAATCTATTACTAAACCTTCCATCTGATGAAACATAGGGGTGTGACTTCGATCATAGTCTTTGCGATATACTCGTCCAAAAGAAATGGTGCGAATTGGAGGGGTTTTATTCATCATGATTCGTATTTGAATACCAGAAGTATGTGTACGAAGTAAACGTTTTTCATCGAACCAAAAAGTATCGTGATTATCTCGCGAAGGGTGATATTTCGAGATATTTAAAGCATCGAAATTAAAATAATCATTCTCAATTTCTGGACCGTGTACTATGGAAAATCCTAAGGTTTTGAAAAAAGATTTCATACGTTCTATAGTACTTGTTATTGGATGTTGTGTACCTGTTTCTGAGAAACGTCCTGGTAAAGTAATGTCTAGCGCGTCAATTGTTGTATTGTTTTTTATGTTTTTCAATTTTAAAAGATTTCGTTGTTTTTTGAATGATATATATATATCTTTTTTAGCTTGATTAATAACATTTCCTAATTTGGGTCTTATGTTTAATGGAATATGATTGAGAATTTTAATTTGTTTGCTGATGTGTCCTTGTTTACCTAAGAATTTTATACGTATTGTTTCTAAATCATTTATATTATTAGATCGTATTATGGCTGATTTTGCTTGTATAACTAAATTATTTATAAGATCTAATGATATAAATGTTTTTGTGTTGTTCATGATTATGTATTTGGTGTTGTATGTTATTGATTAATTATTTTTATATATTAATTAATTTATTATTGTTAGTATTTTATTAATTATTATAGGTGCTTACTTTTGTAAGCATTCGAAATTAGATATTTACATAAGATATACGCACATTGTAACGTATCTATGGATGTTTAATATCAATGTTTACTTTATTTGCTAATATAGAGAAAGTTTTTTTGTCGAAAAGAGCTATTTCAGCAAGTGTTTTTCTATTAATTTTAATATTAGATTTATTTAATCTGTTAATGAAGTAATTATAAGACATACCATATTGACGTGATGCAGCGTTAATGCGACTAATCCATAATTTACGAAATAAACGTTTTTTTTGGCGACGATCGCGATAAGAGTATTGTCCAGATTTTGTAACTGATTGATAGGCAACGCGGTACGTGCGAGATCGAGCACCATAATAACCTGATGCTTGTTTTAGTATTTTTTTATGACGAGCATGTGCCACTACACTGTTTTTTACACGAGTCATATATATATTTTCTCCTCATTATATAGATATATATAGTATATTTGTGATCAGATCGTTGTATTAAATTTAATAAAAATTCGTTTACATGTATGTAAATTATTTCATAATTGCGTTCAAATAAATTTGAGGAAGTACAGATTTGTGACGTAAATGACGTTTATGTTTTGTAGATTTTTTAGTCAAAATATGTCGCATATAAGCGTGCTTGTATTTATATTTTCCTGAAGCCGTTATTTTGAATCGTTTGTTGGCCGCTTGAAGTGTTTTAATTTTAGGCATACACTAGTCTCAATAATTTTTTAATTATATTATGTTGTGATTGTTTATTTAATTTTTATTAAATTGTGTAGCTATTTATTTTTTTTTTGGTGCTAAAATCATGGTCATCTGACGTCCTTCAATTTTATTAGGAAAAAATTCTACAGTTGTTAATTCATGTAATTCATGACGTATACGGTGCAACATTTTTGCGCCAAGTTGGTGATGAACTACCTCTCCGCCTCTAAAGCGTAAGGTTATTTTAACTTTATTTCCTTCATTAATAAATCTGATTAAATTACGTAATTTAATTTGATAGTCTCCTTCATCAGTGCCTGGTCTAAATTTTATTTCTTTAATATGAATTATTTTTTGTTTTTTCTTTTGTTCTTTTGTGGATTTATTTTTTTCATATAGAAATTTGCCATAGTTCATAACTTTGCACACAGGCGGATCGGAATTCGGATTAACTTCAACTAAATCAAGACCAATATCTTCAGATTGTTTAAGAGCTTCATATAAGCTAACTACACCAATTTGCTTTCCGTCTACTCCAGTTAAACGAATTTTTTTAGCGACAATTTCTCTGTTAATACGATGTAACCGTATTGATTGTGTTTTCTTTCCGAATCTAATAATATGTTAATCCTCCATTTGGCAAAAATTATAATTATTGATTTCGTGTATTAATTTTCTTATGAATACATCAATATTGTAGTTTTTTAATTTTTTACCACGATAAGTACGTATAGCTACTGTATTTTCTTTTGATTCTTTGTTTCCACAAATTATCATATAAGGCACTCGTTGTAGGGTGTGGTGGCGAATTTTAAATCCTATTTTTTCGTTTCTTAAGTCTACTTTTGTTCTTATTTTTTCATTTGTTAGCTTTTTTTCTATAATAGAAATATATTCGGATTGTTTATCGGTAACGTTCATAACAACAACTTGTATTGGGGCCAACCATGTTGGGAAAAATCCTATGTATTCTTCTGTAATTAAACCAATAAATCGTTCTATAGAACCAAGAATTGCTCTGTGAATCATTACAGGAGCTACATAATTATTGCTATTGTCGATATAACGTGCATTTAATAAATTTGGTAAAGAAAAGTCTAATTGTATCGTACCACATTGCCAACTTTTATTTAAAGAATCAAGTAAAATGAATTCTATTTTAGGACCATAGAATGCACCGTCATTGGGTTGATATTGAAATGATATATTGTTGCATTTCAATGCGGTAGATAAATATTGTTCTGCTAAATCCCATATTAGATCTGTGCCAATTCGTTTTTTTGGGCGAGTTGACAGCTTTACTAATATTGTTTTAAAACCAAATATATTATATATTTCATACATCATTTGAATACAGTGATTTAATTCATCAAGTATTTGTGTTCTTGTGCAAAAAATGTGCCCATCATCTTGAGTAAATTCTCGTGTTCTCATTAGTCCGTGTAAGGATCCAGATGGTTCGTTTCTGTAACAGTTACCAAATTCAGCTATACGATAAGGTAAATCTTTATAAGATTTTATACCTTGCTTGAAAATTTGAATATGTCCTGGACAATTCATTGGTTTTATGCAATATTCATGATTTTCGGAAGAAGTAGTAAATATATGTTTATGATAATTTTCCCAGTGACCTGTTTTTTCCCATAATACGTGGTTAATCATCATAGGACTTCTAACTTCTTGGTATTGATACATTTTAAGTCGTGTTCGTATAAATTTTTTTAGTTCTTGGAATAAAATCCATCCATTCTCGTTCCAAAAAATCATACCTGGGGCGTCTCTTTGTGTATGATATAGATTTAATTGTTTTGCAAGGTTACGATGATCATTTTTTTTTGGTTTTTGCGATGTACTGTGAGTATAAGTTATATATTGTCGTTCATTGGCCCAAGCAAAACCATAGATACGTTGTAATATTTTATTTTTAGAGTTTCCACGCCAGTAAGATGTAGAAATTTTATATAATTTAAAATATCGACAAAAATTTATATTAGGGACATGTGGTCCGCGGCACATATCTATATATTCTTCATGATAATATAAAGCAATATGTTCAGTAGGATTTATATCTTCTTCTAAAATTGATACTTTATATGTTTCGCCAATTGATAAAAAAATTTTTTTAGCTTGTTCCCAAGTAACGTATTTTTTTACAATATTGTAACCCTTATTAGCAAGCAATAACATTCGTGATTCTAGAATTGTCAGATCATTTTTTGTAAGATGATGATCAAGATCTATATCATAATAGAATCCTGTGTTTATTACTGGACCAATTACCATTTTAGTATTGGGCCATAATTGTTTCATTGCGTGTCCTAATAAATGTGCGCAAGAATGGCGAATGACATGCAATCCCGCATCATCTTCTGCAGTAATGAATTTTAGTGTTGAATCATGATAAATTAAGTCGACTATATCAATGAGTTTATTATTGACTTGAGCAACTACGCAGTGTTTATATAACGTAGGATCTATATCTTTAGAGATTTGCAAAGGAGATACGGGATGAGTATATTGACATTGATTTCCATCACTTAAAGTGATAACAGGCATTAATGATTCCTTTATATTTATTGATATACTATATGTATTATTTTTTTATTCTAAACTATAATTTTTTATTTACATTATCTTTAAAATTGTTAATTATATTTACAATAATAAGAAAATTATATAAATATTCGAATTATCCCTTTGTTTGTTGTTTATATAGATTTTTTTAAAAATTTATATTTTATAATACACTATTAATGTTTGATATATTTATACTAGATATATTTTATATTTACATGCATAGTGTATATTTTAAGATAAATAACGAAGTATTCTCACCGTAATGTTGTTAAATTCATTAATAATTGCAATACTTTGTCTAAGTATTACGATATAGAATAATTCTATCATAATATTGTTATCTGTGAAAAATATAAATTACTTAAATTAGACTTAATTTGGTTTTTTAAATTAATTAATAATAATAATGATATTACTTTGTATTGTACTAAAGTATTGTGATTAATAAACAACATTATATTATAATATTCAACATATTTGTTTTATTGTGGTTTTATGATTTTTTGTTGTTTACAAGTATAAAGAATATTATTTTTTGAGTATTTTATGTTTAATATTGAAATAGATGTTATTATTAATTTATAATCTTAACCTATAATATTTTAATTTCATATCAAACATTATAGGTTAAGGTGTTTGTAATAATTAATAAATAGTATAAATTATAATTTTATTAAGTTATTTTTTATAATATTTGGTTTGGTTGTATTAACAAAATTTAAATGTTTAATTTTTTAGAAGGATTTGATCAAATCATCGATGGCTTTTATTTGACTTAAGAAAGGTTCTAATTGATTTAAGGGTAGAGCAGAATATCCGTCGCACTTAGCGTTATCTGGATTTGGGTGTGATTCGATAAATAATCCAGCAATTCCTATTGCTATACTGGCTCTAGCAAGATCATAAATTTGTGATCGTCTCCCTCCAGAAATAGGAGACAGTGGGTCACGTGTTTGTAAAGCGTGTGTAACATCCATTATTACTGGACATCCTTTAGAAATATGATGCATAACATTAAGTCCTAGCATATCCACTACCAAGTTATCATAACCAAATACAGTTCCTCGTTCACACAAAATTATCTGGTTGTTTTTAAATGCACGACATTTATTGACGATATGTATTACTTGTGCTGGATTCATATATTGTGGTTTTTTTATATTCATAACCATACCAGTCTGAGCTATAGATGTAATTAAATCAGTTTGACGAGCCAAAAATGCGGGAACTTGCAGTACATCTACTACTTTTGATACAATACTTATTTGGTAAATTTCATGAACATCGGTCATGAGTTTTACTTCAAATATTTTTTGTAGTTCTTGAAGTAATCTTAAACCTTCTTCTAATCCTGGTCCCCGATATGAATCAATTGACGAACGATTTGCTTTGTCAAAAGATGCTTTAAATATATAGGGTATATTTAATTTTTGTGTCACATTGACATAATGTTCGCATACCTTCATGATTATATCTTGTGATTCTAAAACGTTCATACCTCCAAATAATACGAATGGTAAATGATTTGATATTTTTATATCCTTGACATTAACTATTAACTGTTGCATGTATTTGTAAATCCAAATATTTGTATGATGAATAATGTATAAAATAAATTTTATGAATTTTCATAAGCAATAAACAATTATATTTGTTAGAATTAATCATAGTTGACCATAAAATTAAATGTTTGGGGTTGATAACTATAATTTAAAAGTATCTAAATATAAGTATCATTATAATTATATAATATTTATAATATAACTGTTTGTATGTGACTAAATTTTTATTTTTGTAATGGTAACATGAATCACAACTCGTGTTATTTTTTTTTATATTTTATTTATAAAATTATAATATCTCAAAGATATATATTACTCATGATAAAAATGTTTTATGAGATACCCATTTTCCGTATGTTACACGTTCATAATAATGATAATCACGTACTGTGTGGATATTAGTAAATCCAAATTTATAAAATAGTGCGCGCACATATCTTCCCTGATTCCATCCATGTTCTAAAAATAACCATCCATTTTTACTTAGATGTTGAGTAGAATATTTACAAATTATTGTTAAGTCCGATAGACCTGATTGTTCTGATATTAACGCGCTCTTAGGTTCAAAGATTATATCATTATCTTTCAAGCATGAATCATGTTTGTCAATATATGGTGGATTACTGACAATAAGATTAAATGTTTTTCCTGTTAAGTATTTAAACCAATTTCCATATATAAACTCTACATTTTTGCAATTGAATAAAATCTTATTTTCACGTGCTAGACATAATGCTTGTTTTTGACAGTCTATACCTGTAATTTTCCATTTTGGTCTTTCTGAGGCAAGAGTTAAAGCTATGGTTCCAACTCCAGTTCCTAAATCTAAGACACTTAGATGAGGTGTGCATAATAAACTAAATATTTGTCTTATCAGACATTCAGTATCCGGTCTTGGAATAAACACTCCTGGTGATACTTTAAAATTTAAGGACCAAAATTCTTTTGAACCGATTAGATAAGCTACAGGTTCTCCTTTTTCTCTACGAGAAATTAAAGATTTTAGTTGTATTATGGTATCATATTCTAATGATGTTTCGCCAAATGCCAATAATTGGGTACGAGATTTTTTAGTAATATTTCCCAAAATAATTTCTGCATCTCTTTTTGGGCTCATAGAATTTTTTAATTTTAAACTGGCCCAACACAACCATTGATCCCACGTCACTATTTTAATTCTAATAATTTATCAAGCTGATCAGATTGATATTTGTTAATTATAGGTTGTATTAAAATATCTAAATTCCCATTCATTATATCATTTAATTTATATGATGTAAAAGAAATACGATGATCAGTAACACGACCTTGTTGGAAGTTATATGTACGAATGCGATCAGATCGATCTCCTGTTCCTAATAAATTGCGTCGAGTACAGGATGCTTTTTGTTGTTGACGTTGTATTGTGATGGCATGTAATCTAGAACTTAATACTGATAGCGCTTTAGCTTTATTTTTATGTTGCGAACGCTCATCTTGGCATTCTACAACTAGTCCACTTGGTATATGGGTAATGCGTATTGCTGAATCAGTAGTATTAACATGTTGTCCTCCTGCTCCGGAGGATTTAAATGTATCAATCCTTAGGTCATTGGGGTTGATAGCAGGTAATTCAATGTCTGGTATTTTTGGGATTACAGCTACAGTACACGTAGAAGTATGAATACGTCCTTGAGATTCAGTGTGCGGTACTCTTTGGACGCGATGTCCTCCAGATTCAAATTTTAATTTATTATATGCTCCTTTGTAAGGTATTTTAGTGATAATTTCTTTATATCCACCGCATTCTCCATAAGTGACATTGATTATCTCCATTTTCCATCGATGTATTTCTGAATAACGAGCATACATTCGAAATAATTCTCCTGTAAAAACTGCCGCTTCTCTTCCACCAGTACCAGCCCGCAGTTCCATAAAACAACCGTGTTTGTCATTAGGATCTTCAGGAAGTAATAATATTTTTATATTTTTTTCAAGATCATGTTTGTTGGAATAAATTTTTTTTAATTCATTTTGCGCTATGTCGTGCATATCTATATCTGTTAACATTTCTTTTATATTGATTATTTCTTGTTTTATGGTTAACCATCGCTTAAAGCATATAACTATTTCAGATAATCTTGCATGTTCTTTAGATAAAACACAAAAACGTTTTTTGTCGTGAATAATGTTAGGTTTAATGAGTGTTTGTTCTAATATATCAAAACGTTCCTGTAATGTTATGAGTTTTTTTATGATAACAGGATTCATACATATTATATTTATAATGTTATTATTTTTAAGCTTAAAATAGAATTCAACTTGATAAAAATTAATAGTTTATAGTTATTAATTTGATTTTTTAATAAACATTTATTTTGTCGCGTCTTCATTATTAATATTTTTCTTTAATCATACTAAAATATAAAATTAAATAAATGTTAGTTTAGTATTTATTAAGATAATATTAAAAGTAATCAACAATTGGACTGTATCATATTATTTATATTTATAAAATGGTTATTTTTTTTTATTTTCAAGTGTTTAAAATTTGGCAATGAATATATTTATTAGTTGACATTCAAATATGTAGTCAATATGTGTGTATTATATACATTAATAAAATAAATATTAACTTACAATGCTTAATTCAATAATAATTAATTATTAAATTAATGTTGTATTTATAACATACGGTTTATTCTAAAAAAAATAATGAAAAATTTAAAATATTTATTTTTTTTTGACGTTAAATAAATCAGTAATACTATTACTAGTGTTAAATTTTTTTGTATATTAAAGTCAGTAATCATTTAATATAGTTAAAAAATTATTTTTTAGATTAATGACAGTAATTAATGAACTAAAATTTTAATAAAAATTATTATGAATATAATTTGTATTTTAGATAATTTTCTTAATTTATTATTTAAATGTTTCATTTTTGTATATTTTAGATTACTGAGTATAGTCGTGTTTATTTGTGTATCTTGTGTTTTTCATCAGGATTTGTATGTATGTGAAAATAAATTAAAATCTACATGGAATAATCATAAAAAGTTAATATCTCGAATATCTTATTATCAAGCACAAGGCACTATTACTTATACAATTGATAATCACAATAGGAGTCATGTTAGATTCATTTGGACTCAAAATAACAATAATGATTATAACATAAAGTTACTAAATGTTTTTGGATTGATTATAATTTCTATATCTGTAGAGAATGGAGCGGTTCGTATTGCAAATGGTATAATATATCGGAACAGTGATTTTGAAAACAAAATTCAAAAGTGGTTCATGGATGATATGAAATATTTTTCGAAACAAGTGCAACAATGGATTTTGGGGTTACCTGGAATCAATACAGAATATAATCTAAATTCTATGGGTTATTTGTTGTCTCATATTAATTTTTCTTATAATAACGATAATATATACATATATTATCGTTATTATAATACTAATACTATACCAATATTGCCTAAAATATTAGAAATATATTATAATCAATATTATATTAAGTTAGTGATAGACAATTGGGTTATACGATGAATTATCAATGGCCTTCCCCAGGAAAAATAAATTTATTTTTATATGTCATTGGACGTTATACAAGTGGTTATCATTGTTTACAGACTTTATTTCAATTTATTGATTATAGTGATAGTATCGAGATATTTGTGACAAATAGTGGCAAAATTAGATTATTCAGTGCAATGAGTAATTTAATATATTGTGATAATTTAATTATACGAGCAGCAAAATTATTACAGTATTATTGTTGGCCAAATAAAAAATTAGTACCTGGTGCAGATATTTTTCTTGATAAAGTATTACCTTTAGGTTCTGGTTTAGGAGGTGCTTCTTCTAATGCTGCAACTGTATTAATGATACTTAATCAACAATGGCGTTGTTATTTAAAAAAAAGTGTTTTAATGAGATTGGGTTTGATGCTAGGAGCTGATGTGCCAGTGTTTATTTATGGGCATTCAGCTTTTGCTGAAGGAGTGGGTGATGTGTTTACGTCGATTCGTATACCTGAGAAGTGGTATCTTATTATTGTGCCACCAATTAGTATGAGAACTTCGTGGGTTTTTCAAATGTATAAATTAATAGGAAATTGTCGTTATTCTCCATATCGTCCAATGAAAAAGTTATTATCTGTATCTTTTCGTAATGATTTTGAAGAAATTGTTAAATTGATTTGTCCTGAAATAAAGGTATACTTTTCGTATTTATCACAATATGCATTACCTAAACTTACAGGAACTGGTTCTTGTATTTTTTCCGAATTCAATACTGAGTGTCTTGCTTATCAAGCACAAAGTTATTTGCCATCATGGATCAAGAGTGTTGTAACACGTGGAACAAATATATCTCCATTATATCGAAAGTTACTAAAAATATAATAAATATAATATCATCGACATGATTGTTTCTAACAAACTAATGTGTCATTATTATTTATTATGTGTAGTATATGTATTTATAACGTTATTAAATGTAAAACTATGAGATGTTTCTAACATGAAACTTTTTACTGGTAATGCTGTGCCAGAGTTAGCTCGGCATATTGCAAATAGATTATATATTAATCTTGGTAGGGCTTCTGTTGGTCGTTTTAGTGATGGTGAAGTAAGTGTTCAAATTAATGAAAATGTTCGTGGTGATGATGTGTTTATTATTCAATCTACTTGTGCACCAACAAATGATAATTTAATGGAGTTAATTGTTATGGTTGATGCGTTAAGACGTGCATCGGCTACTAGAATTACTGCGGTAATTCCTTATTTTGGTTATGCTCGTCAAGACAGAAGAGTACGTTCTGCCAGAGTGCCTATTACTTCTAGAGTTGTAGCTAATTTTTTATCGAGCGTAGGAGTAGATCGTATTTTGACGGTAGATTTACATGCTGAACAAATACAGGGTTTTTTTGATGTACCAGTAGATAATGTTTTTGGAAGTCCAATTTTATTAGAGGATATGATGCAACAAAATTTTAATAACCCTATTGTAGTATCTCCAGATATTGGAGGAGTAGTACGTGCTCGTGCTATAGCAAAATTACTTGATGATACTGATATGGCAATTATAGATAAACGAAGATCTCGTGCGAATATTGCTCAAATTATGCATGTTATAGGAGATGTATGCAATCGTGATTGCATATTAATAGACGATATGATTGATACTGGAGGAACTTTATGTAAAGCTGCAGATATTCTCAAAGAAAAAGGAGCGTGCCGGGTATTTGCTTATATTACTCATCCAATTTTTTCTGGCAATGCTTACGAGAATATTCAAAATTCTATGATAGATGAAATTATTGTGTGCGATACTATTCCATTAAAATCAAAAATAAAATCTTTACCTAATGTACGTGTATTAACTTTGTCGGGAATGCTCGCGGAGACAATTCGACGCATCAGTAATGAGGAATCAATTTCCGCTATGTTTGAGTATTAAAAATATTATTGAGTAAATATATTAAATAATATTAGTGTGTTTAAAATTACGTGTTCTACATCTTTTTGTTGAGATATTTATTAAAATAATTTAAATTATTTCAATAAATATCTGTAAATTATGTTTTAAATTCTTTAATAATATTAAAAGTATTAATTTATAAAATTTAAATAATTTTTACGTATAAAAATGACTATTAAGCTTATTGTAGGATTAGGTAATATTGGAGTCAATTATTTTAATACTAGGCATAATTTTGGCGCTAGATATGTTGAGTTATTGGCAAAATATTATAAAGTGACTTTGAGTAAAAGTGATATCTTATGTGGGTATACTGGGCAATTAAAATTAGAAAATAATATTGTACATCTGTTAATACCAAATTCATATATGAATTATAGTGGATTATCAGTATCTAAATGTGTTGATTTTTATCAATTATATTCAAAAGAAATATTGATCGCACATGATGATCTTGATTTATTACCAGGGATAATACGTATAAAATTAGGTGATAAAATTAATAATGGTCATCGTGGTATAAGAGATATTGTGGTTAAATTGAAGAATAAATTTGATTTTTATCGCTTACGTATTGGAATAGGTCATCCTGGTAATAAAAATAAAGTAATTGATTTTGTTTTAAGTGAACCGTCTGTTTATGATCAAAAAAAAATTAATAATGCAATTAATCAAGCAATATCATGTACTAAAAATATAGTTATTGGCAATTTTATTACAACTATGAATTATTTGCATGCTTGTAAATCCAATTTTTTAAAAAATTAATTTAAAGAATTTTTATTTAAAATTTTTGTTTATAAAAATTATTAGGTTATTATGATATCTTGTTTATTTTTGTTTTAATTATTTAAAATATTATGAAAATTGATTGTAGCATTATCGGATTACCTAATGTAGGTAAATCAACTTTATTTAATACTCTGACTAATGCATCTGTGAAAGTAGCTAATTTTCCTTTTTGTACGATTCAACCTAACATAGCTGTAATACATGTACCTGATTTACGTATATATCAGTTAACAGATATTGTTCAGTCACATAAAATAGTACACGGTACAATTGGATTTGTTGATGTTGCAGGTTTAATTAAAGGAGCTGCTCAAGGTGTCGGGATGGGCAGTCAAATTTTAAATTATATCTGTACAACAAAAGTATTATGTCATATGGTGCGTTGTTTTGGTAGCAATGAAATTGTACATGTTTTTGATGATATAGATCCTTGTAGAGATGTTAATAGCGTTAATGCTGAATTTTTATTGTTTGATATTTTGCGGTGTGAACAAAGTATTTATATGTTGAAGAAACAATACAATAATGTTGTTAATAGAAATATTGAAATGCAACTATTTGCATTAGAAAAATGTTTAAATTATTTGTATGACGGTATTTGTCTGCGTGACATACAATGTTTTAAAATAAAAGAAATAAATATTCAGAAATTTAATTTTTTAACGGTTAAACCAATTATTTATATTGCTAATGTCGATGAAGAATCTGTCTTGAATAATGTTTATTTTGATAAATTACGTACACTTACATCTAGCGAACATGCCCCGTTAATTTCGTATTGTGCTTTATCATATTTATCGAAAAATAGATATGATAATATTGAAGTTATTCAAAAACAACAGGAAAAAGTATTGTATGATATAGTTAATGCTATTTTTTTTGTATTGAATTTGCGTACTTTTTTTACTGTAAATTTAAATATGACTCGCGCTTGGACATATGTGATTGGAACTACTGCATTGGAGGCAGCTAAAAAAGTACATAGTGATTTTAAAAGAGGTTTTATTCGCGTTCAAGTTATTAATTTTAATGATTTTATTATATACAAAGGAGAGTTGGGTGTAAAAAAAGCCGGAAAAGTTCGCTATGAGGGCAAAAGCTATTGTATACAAGATGGCGACATATTGAAATTTTTATTTCAAATTTAACCTTCAATTGCATTAAATTGCATTTAGTTCAAATTTAGATTGATATTTTTGTATACATAAACAGACAGATCAAATATGTTCAGAAATATATTTGATCTGTCTGTTTATGTATTATAATCAACGGCGATTTCCAAAAATACGGATCATCATTAAAAATAAATTAATAAAATCTAAATATAAGGTTAACGCACCTATAATCGAATATTTACGAAATTGATCTGGATTATCTACAGATAAAGATGCTCCTATAGATTTTAATTTTTGAGTGTCATATGCGGTTAACCCGACGAATATAATAACACCAATATATGTAATTAACCACATTAAAGCTGTATTTTTTAACAATAGATTAACGATTGAAGCTAATACTATTCCAATTAATGCCATAAATAATAAATTACCAAAACTACTTAAATCTCGTTTGGTAGTATATCCATATAATGTCATAGCACCGAACATACCAGATGTCACTACGAAAGCACTAGATATCGAGGATGTAGTATATAATATAAATATGCTAGATAAAGTTAAACCTGTTAGCATTGAATATAACATAAATAATGTAGTCGCCAAAGATCCACTTAATCGCGTAACCATTCCAGATAAAACGAATACTAATGCCAATTGACCAATAACTAAACTAAAAAATATCAGTTGATTAGCAAATAATAATTGAAGTATCGCTGGAGTTCTAGAAGCGTACCAAGCAACAAATGCAGTAAGTAATAATCCGCAAGACATCCAACCAAATACTTGTAATATATATGGCTGAATTATATTATTAGCTCTCTCTGATATTGTATTTTGAAAACGAGGAAACCGATCCATAATCATCACCTAAAAATAATTAGAATATAAAATTTTTCTACATATTATATCGTAAGCCCAGCATGTGATCAACAAAATGTTACGTAACGTTGTTTAAAAAATAATGTTGAATGGGACATCCATTTTGATCAAATTCATATATTAACGGAATACCAGTAGGTATATTAATTTGAAATATTTCTGATTCATTTAATTCATTTATAAATTTTATTATAGCACGTATAGAGTTTCCGTGAGCAACAATGATGACATTTTTATTATTTTTAATATGAGGTAGTATAGATTTATTCCAATAAGGAATTATTCTTTTTAATGTTAACGCTAAACTTTCACCATTAGGTAATTCATTAGAGCGAATATTATAACGATTATCATTTGTTGCAATAAATTTATTATTTTCAGAAATCATTGGAGGAATAGCATTAAAACTACGACGCCATTGCTGGACTGTTTCGTAACCATATTTTTTTACGGCTTCATCTTTATTTAATCCTTGTAGAATACCATAATGTCGCTCATTAAGTCTCCAAGATTTTTCTATTGGTAACCACATTTGATCTAATTGATCTAATATGATCCATAAAGTACGAATTGCTCGTTTTAATACTGAAGTATATCCGTAATGAAAAATGTAACCATTTTTTTTTAATGTTTGGGCAGCATGTTGAGCTTCAGTGCATCCTTTATCTGATAAATCTACATCGACCCATCCAGTAAATCTATTTTCTTTATTCCATTGACTTTCTCCATGTCTTATAAGAACCAGTTTAGTTATGTTCATGATGTTTATTTTTCTCTTATTTTTGTTTATAAACGTTTAAATTGAGTATACGGGTTATACAATTTTATCGAGGTAGCATTTTTTTGCTGTAATATATTTTAGATAAATTATTATATGTTATTTATTTTTTGCTATATAGTATGTATATAGATGACTTTGAATTAATATAAATTTAATCAATCATAACACGAATAGTCACAATTTTTGGAGTTTATGTTTTGTTAATAAACAAAGTTTAGAGATTACTGTATCATAGTTTATATTTGATACGCTACTATAAAATGAGTAAATATATGAAACAAATTGTTTATGTAGCAAGTCCAGATAGTCAACAAATTTATGTTTGGAAATTAAATAATATTTCTAGTGCATTAGAATTAGTTCAAGTAGTAAATACCCCTGGCCAAGCACAACCTATAATCGTTCATCCTAACAAACAGTTTTTATATGTTGGAGTGCGTCCTGATTTTGGAATTACTACTTATCAAATTAATGAATCGGGATTATTGACGGATATTGGAACGATGAAGATTATTAGCAGTCCCACCCATTTATCCAGTGATATAAAGGGTACATTTTTGTACTGTACGTCTTATAGAAATAATATGATTAGTGTGATACCTATAAGTATATCAGGTGCGCTTGGAAAGCCTATACAAATTATAGAAGATTTGCTAGGTTGTCATTCTGCGAATGTAGATAAGAGTAAAGAATTGATTTGGGTTCCTTGTTTAAAAGAACATTCTATTAGATTGTTTAAAATGAGTACAGCTGGATTTTTAACAAAATGGGATCCATGTTTTATTAAATCTAATGTTAATTCAGGTCCGCGGCATATGACTTTTTACGATTTCGGTTACTATGCGTATGTAATTAACGAATTAACGAGTACTGTTGATGTTATAAAATATGATGATTGTCAAAAAGTACCACGTATCGTACAAACATTAGATATAATTCCTAAAAGTATGAATATTAGACAGTGTTGGGCAGCTGATATACATATTACTCCCAATAAGCGTTGGTTATATTGTTCTGATAGAGTTGCTAGTATTATTAGTTGTTTTGAGGTGTTTAAGAATACAAAGCAATTAAAATTTATTAGTTATCAATTAACTGAAGCTCAACCGCGTGGGTTTGCGATTGATAGTCAAGGAAAATTTTTAGTTGTTGCGGGTCAAAAATCAAATTATATTTCTTTATATAGTATTGATAAAAATAGTGGAAAGTTAACTATGTTATCTCGTTATTCATCAGGAAAAGGTCCTATGTGGGTTACTATAGTGTCATTTTATTATGAGTATAAATAAAAAGGGGCGATAATATATACAGATGTATTGATGACGACAGTATTAGTAACAAAGTTAAAATAATGATTTCGTTTAAATTTTATATATCAGTAAATGTGCTGTGTATAACGTAGACAGCTAATAGTTACGTATATTTTTGTAATTGAATGTATAACTTTTATTTTTTATAATTTACGTATGATAAAAAATAAATGTATGTATTATGTGTTTAATAGTCTTAAGATCATGATCTATATAATATTTTGTAATCTTATGTTATACATAATTTTTTATTTTTATATCATAACAAGTTTTTTGAATGTTTTTATTATGATAAGGTGATTATTGTATATGATTTTTATTTGATTTTACGATTTTGGGTATTATATGTTTTAGCAATTAATTAGTATCAGTGTGATTTATTTGTGATTGTAACTTACGGTTGTTTTAGTATATAGAATATTTGCAATAAGTTTGAATACAGACAGCGATAGAATTTTAAACACATACTTTTGACTTAATATAATGAATATTGTTTGTTAGATTGCAAATATTTAATTCTACTTATTATAAGTGTTTAGTTTTAATAATTAATCTATAATGTTTTATAATGTATTATTTTATGAATATACACATATCTTTAATCTTAATATTAAGATTAATCCAATATTTATCGGATTAATTATATGACAAAGTAGTTAATTAAAAAAAATTATTATGTACTATATTATTAAAATATAGTTTCGTGTGTTGTATTTTTATAAATGGTAGTATTTGTGTGTTACATTATGTTAATCAAAAAGAAATTAGTTGTAAGTTATATTTTATTTATTTGTTTATTATTATTTGTTTGTTGTAATTTATTTTAAATGTATTAATCGCTTTTGTGCTTCTTTAGATGCATTGCTGTTAGGGTATAATTTGCCTACTTGTCGATATATTGTTTTAGCTTTATCTTTTTGTTCTGTTTCTTGCATGATAATTCCAATTTTTAATAATGCGTCTGGTGCTTTTAATGATTTGGGATAGTTTTTTACAACTATAGCAAAATGGTGAGAGGCATTATCTTTGTTACCTTGATTATAATAAAGTTGTCCTAACCAATAATGAGAATTAGATTGATAGATTGATTTAGGATAATTTTTTATGAAGTTTTGAAAGGATTCTATTGCTTGGTTATATTGTTTTTTTTCTAGTACTAACGCTACCGCTTTTTTATAAGCAGTATCTACTTCAGCTATTATTTCGTTATTGATTTCTTTATAATTTTTAACATTTGAATTAACAGATAATTTATCAGAAATATTATTAGAATGATATGATGTGTCGTTATTATCTGTGTGCGAAGTATTATTTGTTTTGTGACATGATTCTGTTTGATTATTTATAATTTTTGAGATGTGATGTTGAATATCCTGAATGTGCCCACGCAATGTATCAATATCTTGTTGATTTTCAGATAATTGTTGTTGTATTTTAATAAGGCATTGACTGTGTGCATCAGATATTTGATGTAACCGCATGATACGTTGATCATTATTATCTAATTTGTTATTAAAATCTTTAGCGTATGCAATGTGATTGGTAATATTTTCAGAGTATTTAATAGCCATGATTATGATTATGTATGTTTTAAATAAAAATAGTATAAATTTCATCATATGTAGAATTATTTATATATTAATGTAACGCGTCTATTTTTAGAATAAGCTTCTTCATTATGACCTAATACAGCGGGTTTTTCTTTGCCATAAGAAACAGTGAAGATTTGTTCAGATAATACGCCTTTACTTTGTAGATATAATTTTACAGAATTAGCTCGACGCTCACCTAGTGCAATATTGTATTCTGGTGTGCCACGTTCGTCTGTATGCCCTTCAATTTTAATGTGATACAGTGGATTATGACATAAAAAATCAGCATGGATATTTAGCGCACAAAAAAAATGAGAAGGAATGTCATATTGATCTAGAGGAAAATAAATGATATTAACAGCTTTTAACTCTTGTATTTTTAGTTGTACTTGTTTATTAGGTTGTTTATTATTTTGTGTGTTAATATTGTTAAAATAATTTGGTTTAGTGTTTTTTTGATCATAGGTATTATGAGTGTATTTACTTGACAAAGAGCATGCAGTTAGAGTTGAGCCTATACTTATTGATAATATCAGTTGTTTAAAAACATTATTTAATTTCATTTATATATCCATTATTTTTATTTATCAATTTAACAATTATATCAAAATAATTGCATATTTATTGCGAATGTGAATATAATGATGCCCATTTTGGAAATCTCATATCACCTTCATTTCTTTTTAAATGGGTTTTAAATTTCCCATCAATAGACATTACTTCTAAATTAGATATTTTCAAATTCTTGATATTACTGTATATTACCATGGTATTATTAGGTGCTATACTGGGTGTATCAGCTAAAAAGGTATCTGTTAATATTTCTTCTTTTCCAGTTAATAAATTCAACTTAGCAATATTTTGTTTTCCCTGCAGTCTGTTTACCATAATTATAAATGTTCCATCTGAACTGACATTTGGATTGTGATTACTAGTATGCATCCAAGATAGTCTCTGGACGTCAAAAGTATTAATATTAATTTTGTATATTTGCGGATTTCCTCCCCGATCAGAAGTATAAGCTATATTTGCGTTGTCTGGAAACCAACTAGGTTCGGTATTATTATTTCTGTTGTTGGTTAATTGTTTAACTGTTCCGGATGTTAAATCCATAATATATAAATTTAAACTACCTGTTTTTGATGAAGAGAAAGCTAGTTTCTTAGAATCAGGTGAAAAGGCAGGTGCACCATTATGTTGTGGAAAATCAACAATATTATTAACTAGTCCAGTATTTAATGTTTGTATGACTAATTCTGAATGCCCGGAAGCAAAAGTGACGTAAGAAATTTTTTTTCCATCTGGAGACCAAGCTGGAGACATCAAAGGCTCTGGTGATCGACAAATTGAAGTTTGGTTATATCCATCGTAATCAGAAATATATAATTCATAAGGATATTGATGATTATTATTCGCACGTAATATATAAGCAATACGTGTACAAAATACACCTTGTATACCAGTTAATTTTTCAAAAATTTCATCACTTATAGTGTGAGCTATGTAACGTAGCCATTTTTTTTCTACTGAATATTGATTTTCTAAAATTATCAGTGCAGGATTACTAGAAGTATCTATTAAGTTATATGAGACAATATAGTTGTCATCGTGGTTTGTTGTGTGTATTGTTCCTAATACAATGATACTGACGCCTAATTTTTCCCAAAACATTGGAATTACGTCGGATATTTTAGTAGGTTTATGTGGTAAATATTCTACGGGCACTGTATTAAACTTACCACTATTACGTAAGTCGGAAGCTATGATCGATGCTATATCTTCAACGGGTGTAAATTTGTCATATTTATTATCAATATATTTAAAAGGTATTACAGCAATGGGATGTGTGGTATTTACTCCCTGTGTGATTTTAATATTCATATCTGCAAGCAATGAAGATTGCCAAAAGCATAAAATAAATAATTTCAATATTATTAATAGAAATATTTGTTTCAATAAAATCTCCTATATTTATAGTTTATTAATTTTTTATTAAATATATTAAAAATTCTGTATAAAAAAATTAGACTACTTAATGGATCAATATATTCTTATTTTATGAATGTGTAAATATTTAGTTTATTGCGGAGAAAAATTTAATGTTATGTTTTTAAAGATTTCATATGTGTTTGTGTTTGGTGGTGTGGGAATTTTTGCTAATTTGGTAGCCACAATTGCTGCTTGACATAGATCAGCATCTCCGGATACATTAGTTATTGATAGTAATGTTCCATCAGGTGCCAATCTAATACATAGTTTACATGTCTTACCGGAATAATTAGAAGCATTATAAAATTTAAGTTGTATGGATTCACTGATCATACGTTTATATGTGTTAATGTTATTATTTTCAGTCATATTATTTACAATATAATTGTTTTTATTATCTTTTTTTGTTGTGAGATTCAATTCAATTTTTTTGTTGTTTTCTGTAGAATTTTTTTGATTAACTAACGTATTTAGTAAGTCGTTGAATTCTTTCAAGTTAATAGTCATATCTTGTACATTGTTACTATGAGTTAATGTATTTTTTTTCGTTGTGTCTTGATTCTGTTTCTTTTTAGGAGTGTTAGATGTTGTTTCTTCTTTTAATTGATGTTGTGGTTCTGTTATTTTGAAACGTTTTGGTTGGTCTTGATTCTGTTTCTTTTTAGGAGTGTTAGATGTTGTTTCTTCTTTTAATTGATGTTGTGGTTCTGTTATTTTGAAACGTTTTGGTTGGTCTTGATTCTGTTTCTTTTTAGGAGTGTTAGATGTTGTTTCTTCTTTTAATTGATGTTGTGGTTCTGTTATTTTGAAACGTTTTGGTTGGTCTTGATTCTGTTTCTTTTTAGGAGTGTTAGATGTTGTTTCTTCTTTTAATTGATGTTGTGGTTCTGTTATTTTGAAACGTTTTGGTTGGTCTTGATTCTGTTTCTTTTTAGGAGTGTTAGATGTTGTTTCTTCTTTTAATTGATGTTGTGGTTCTGTTATTTTGAAACGTTTTGGTTGGTCTTGATTCTGTTTCTTTTTAGGAGTGTTAGATGTTGTTTCTTCTTTTAATTGATGTTGTGGTTCTGTTATTTTGAAACGTTTTGGTTGGTCTTGATTCTGTTTCTTTTTAGGAGTGTTAGATGTTGTTTCTTCTTTTAATTGATGTTGTGGTTCTGTTATTTTGAAACGTTTTGGTTGGTCTTGATTCTGTTTCTTTTTAGGAGTGTTAGATGTTGTTTCTTCTTTTAATTGATGTTGTGGTTCTGTTATTTTGAAACGTTTTGGTTGGTCTTGATTCTGTTTCTTTTTAGGAGTGTTAGATGTTGTTTCTTCTTTTAATTGATGTTGTGGTTCTGTTATTTTGAAACGTTTTGGTTGGTCTTGCGTGTTGTTTTGTTCTATTTGTATATTAGGAACATCAACGAATGTATTAATTGTTTTTTTATGATTAATGATATTGTTAGTATATTTTTGTTTTTTTGTGATGATGTGTTGGTACAACAACAAACAGATGAAAATATGTAAAATAATTGATATTCCAATATAAAATTTAAATTTTTTGTTATGTATTTTTAACAAATGTAATATCATTTAATTTTTATAAAAATATTTACTGTATATTTAATTAGAAGGATTTGTCAGCATTCCAATTGAATGTATACCTATATTGTTTAATAAATTTAAAACTTTAATAACTTCGTCGTATTCTATAGTTTTAGAGGCAGCTATTAGACATGTTATATTGGGAGTTGTATGTGTTTGTTGATATTTGATATTTGACGAAAGTTGATTCAAGTGTATTTGTCCCACATATTTATTATTAATGACAAGATTGTAAAGTCCCATTCCTAAAATTTCAATGGTAATTATCAATTTTTCATTATTGATGATATTTGTTGCTATTTTACTATTTGGAAGATTTACTTCAAAACTTTGCATCAATTTAGATGGTGTCATCATTAAAATCATTAAAAGAACTAATAAAATATCTAAAAATGGTATAATGTTAATTTCAGATTTAATCATATGTCTTGTACGCGGTCTCTTCATATTTATTTTCCTTATTTAGTGTAGGATCAATATTATAAAAAATTTGTCGATACAGAACTGAAATAAATTCTTCTATAAAGTTATTATAATTTTGATCTATGTTATTTACTTGTGCACTTAAATAATTAAATGCCATGACCGCAGGAATAGCTACAAACAAGCCAAGAGCTGTAGAAATTAATGATTCAGCGATTCCTGGCGCGATAATTTGTATATGAATCGTTTGAGTAATAGCGGTGTCGTCGGTTATTTTTCCTAATTCAACAAAAACATGTATAATGCCTAATACAGTTCCAAATAATCCAAGATATGGGCTAATAGATCCAATTGTACCTATCAATGGAATATAATCTTCTAATATTTTTAGTTCTGTGTTTATTGCGACATCCATAGCATGAAATGTTCTAGATATTATCATTCTAGGAGATAAATATTTTATTTGACATAATTTAGAAAATTCTTTAAAACCCAAATAAAATATTTGTTCGACTCCATTTAATTCGTTGCGTTGAATTGAAATTTTTTGATACAAATCAGATAAGTCTATTCCAGACCAAAACTTTTTTTCAAATGCTTTTAATTTGCTATGCGCAATTTTAAGTATGAAGATGCGATTAAAAATAATACTCCAAGATAATATAGAAAATACAATTAGTATGAATACACTAATTTGTACTAAAATATCAGCTTTTAAAAATAAATCAAAAATATCCATATTAATATTAATTATATGTTTATATCAAAAGTGGATTATATAATTTATATAAAAAACTTATAATTACTGAAAGCAATTTGATTCTTTAAATTTAATTATTTATTATGTACAGTATTCTAAAAAATTTTCTATAAAAACAATTATCTATATAGAAGCCTTAGTTTCTAAGAAGATATATGAATAAAATGTAATTATGTATTTACTTAAAAAATTTAAAATAATACAGAAAAATAATCTATTTACTTACCTACACTAAATACAGCAAAATAGCACATTAATTATCATTAGCGCATCATCGTTATTTTATATTTATTATATGTTAATATCATACAATTTTTACATATGCTGTTCGTTTTACTCACTGTATATTTACTTTTTGTTGTTGTGTTAGAATAAATTTCACGTGTTGACCGATTTTAATAAAATTTTTTACAACATGTACTCCTGATTTAGATAAAATTGAACATTTTTCACGCGCTGTGCTTCCTGAGCCAGAAATGATGGCACCTGCATGTCCCATACGTTTCCCTTGAGGAGCAGTGTCTCCAGCTATATATGCGACTACTGTTTTTTTTATATGTTTATTAATATAGTCAGCTGCTTTTTCTTCAGATTTACCTCCGATTTCACCAATCATTACTATTAATGAGGTTTGAGGATCTTGTTCAAATAATGTTAATATATCGATAAAATCAGAACCAAGTATTGGATCTCCTCCAATACCAACACATGTAGATTGACCTAATCCAAGATCAGTTATTTGTTTCACTACTTCGTATGTTAGAGTGCCTGATCTAGATACAATCCCTATACAACCTGGTTTATGAATAGAACTCGGCATTATACCAAGTTTACATTGATCCGGAACGATGAGTCCCGGACAATTTGGACCAATCATACGTGTATTATGTTTTTTTAATTGTTGTTTTATAAATAACATATCTAATATTGGAATGCCTTCAGTAATACAAATAATTAATTCGATACCTGAATGGATTGATTCTAAAATCGCATCTTTGCAAAAAGGAGCAGGTACATAAATAATAGAAGTATTTGCGTTGGTGCTATTTACCGATTCATTGACGGTATTAAATACTGGCAATCCAAGGTGGATGGATCCTCCTTTTCCTGGAGTAACTCCACCTACTATTTTTGTGCCATAGTTTAATGCTTGTTGAGAGTGAAAACTAGCATTTTTACCAGTAAATCCTTGACAAATTATTTTTGTATTTTTATTAATCAAAATTGACATTTTTATTTACCATTTTTAAAATTGTCTGGATTGCATGGATTAAATTATCAGTAACTATAATATCGAAGGGACTATCAATTAATTTTTTAGAGCCTAATTTAGCATTGTTTCCTTCTAATCGGATCACAATAGGGATGTGTTTTTTGTTTTTTGTATTATGTGTTGATAATGCTGTTATAATGCTATTAGCAACTAAATGACAACATACAATGCCACCAAAAATATTTACAAGTATTGCTTGTATTTTAGTATCATTTAACATCATATGAAAAGCTGATACTATACATTCTTTATTGACTCCTCCTCCGATATCTAGAAAGTTAGCAGGCATTCCTCCTAATGATGTAATCATATCCATAGTAGCCATTGCTAATCCAGCTCCGTTTACCATACAACCGATGTTTCCTTCCAGAGGAACATAGTTTATAGAACTTAATTGACTAGATAACATATTATTTGTTTGATTTGTATGATATATGTTTAGCAATTCTGGTTGTCTAAATATCGCATTATCATCACCAATAATTTTAGCATCTAAACAAATAAAATCATTGTCATTGGTTATAACCAATGGATTGATTTCAATTAACATTAAATCTTTTTTCAGCAACATATGTGTTATTTTAACAATAATTTCTGAAAATTGATTAATTTTGGATCCAAATAATCCTAATTTACATGCCAACAATCTCCCTTGATAGGGATATATTCCAATTAAAGGATTTATTGTGATCTTATGAATGAAATTAGGTTCCTTTTTTCCTATGTTTTCAATATTAATACCGCCGTGTGTAGAGGCCATACATATTATTAGGGATTCGTCTCTATCAATTAATATGCTTAAATAAAATTCTTTAATAATTTCAACAGCTGGTTCTATTAAAATAGAATTTACTAATTCTCCAGTATCAGTAGTTTGATGTGTGATTAATTTATTATTAAGCCATTTATTAGAAAATGACAATATATCAGTTGTATCGTGTGCAATACAAATTCCTCCAGATTTTCCACGTCCTCCTGCTTGCACTTGACATTTTACTGCCCATGGACCATTCCCTATATTATTTGACGAGATATAGTGATTTACCTCATTTAAAGTAGTACATACATAACCTTTTAAAACAGGTAAATCATATTTTAATAACATATTTTTTGCTTGATATTCATATAAATTCATGATATGTGACCGTATGTATTGTAGTATTTTTGATGTGTCTATTTGTATACATTATGTAATGTTAATGCTAATAAGTTATTGTATTGTGTTTAATGTATATTTCTGTGTATTTTACTAAATTTCTAAAAGTAAACGCATTGGATCTTCTAACAATTCTTTAATATATACTAAAAAACTTACTGAGTCTTTTCCGTCGATTAATCTATGATCATACGATAATGCCAAATACATCATGGGTAATATTACTACTTGACCATCTAATGCTACTGGTCGATCTTTTATTGCATGCATGCCAAGAATTGCGCTTTGTGGAGGGTTAATGATGGGAGTAGACATCAATGAACCAAAAATTCCGCCATTAGTAATAGTAAAATTACCTCCACTTAATTCTTCAATTGTTAGTTTTCCAGTTTTCCCTCTTTCAGCTAAAGATTTTATATTTTTTTCTATATCGGCTATACTTAACATATTAACGTCTCGTAATACTGGTGTAATTAAACCACGTATCGTAGACACTGCAATACTTATGTCGAAATAATTGTAGTACACTATTTCTTCCCCATCAATGGACGCATTAATTTCAGGAAAACTTCGTAAACCTTCTAAAACTGCTTTTACATAAAAAGACATTAAACCCAATTTAATTCCATAACGTTTTTCAAACAATTCTCCATATTTTTTTCGTAATATCATGATGGGTTGCATGTTTACTTCATTAAAGGTAGTTAACATTGCTGTAGTATTAGTTACAGCTAGCAAACGTTCTGCAATTTTTTTTCGTAAACGATTCATTAAAATACGTGTTTCTTTGCGATCGTTTTTTATCTTTTTTATTTGATGATGATCTATATTTGTGTCATTTTTTTGATCAATATAGTGTGTTTTTTTTGTAAGATGCATATGTTCTTCTATGTCTTGACGAGTTAAACGCCCTTTTACTCCGCTACTTTGAATGTTTTTTGGTTGCAAATTATGTTCTGCTATTAATTTTCGAATGGATGGAGTTAATATTTTGTGATTTTCATTATTTTGAGTGATAATATGTTCTGGTTGAGGCAGTATTGATTTTTTAAATTCTTGGTTTTGAATCGATTCTTTTGTGTCTGTTTTAGAAACTATATAATTTAGGTTTATACGTCCTAAAATTTGTCCAGATGTAACTATTGCTCCTTCTTGTTCTAAGATTACTTCTAATATTCCTGTGTTTGGAGCAGGAACTTCTAACATTATTTTATCGGTTTCAATTTCAAGTAAAATATCATCTTGTTGAATTTTATCTCCTGGTTTTTTATGCCATGCTGCCACAGTAGCATCTGAAACTGATTCGGGTAAGTTTGGCACCAAAATATCTATTATACTGCTGCTCATTTTATATCCTTTTGAAAAAATTAACTGATGTTTATGTTTAATGCATCGTCAATTAATTTTTTTTGTTGTTGTTGATGTACTGATAAATATCCTACCGCAGGCGCAGCAGAATCGGGACGCCCTATATAGTTTAATATACCATTTTTTGGTATTATACTATGAAGACAATGCTGTATGTAATTCCAAGCTCCTTGATTTTTAGGTTCCTCCTGACACCAAACGAAATCTTGTACATTTGAATAGGAGGAAAGAATAATTTGTGTATCTGCATAGGGAAAAGGATATAGTTGTTCAATACGAATGATGACTATGTTATATTGCTTATTTTTACGTCGTTGACTCAATAAATCATAATATATTTTTCCAGTGCATAATACCACACGAGCTATTTGATTTGAAGTGATATTATTGTCTATTTCATTAAATATCGTTTTAAACGATCCATTTACTAGATTTTCTAATGAAGTAGTTACCATCGGATGCCTCAATAAAGATTTTGGTGATATAATGATTAGTGGTTTTTTAATAGCATATCTTGCTTGTTGGCGTAATACATGGTACAACTGGCCCGGAGTGGAGGGTATGCAGACGCGAATATTGTCTTCAGAACATAGTTGCAAATATCGTTCTATACGTGCGGAAGAATGTTCTGGACCTTGCCCCTCATATCCATGAGGTAGAAGCATTACCAAACCACATAGTTGATTCCATTTTTGTTCACTAGAACTGATAAATTGATCTATGACAATTTGAGCGCCGTTAGAAAAATCTCCAAATTGTGCTTCCCAAATTACTAACATATCGTTTGATACACTGGCATAACCATATTCAAATGCTAAAGCTGCTTCTTCAGATAATACTGAATCCCAAATTGAGAAAAATCCTTGTTGTTTATTTTTTTCGTTATTAATGTGTGTTAAAGGGATGTATTTTGTACCATTATTTTGATCATATATTGCAACATGTCTATGAAAAAATGTTCCACGAGCAACATCTTCTCCGGATAATCGAATAGAGATTCCTTGATCTAATAATGTTGCGTATGCTAAAACTTCTGCTGCTCCCCAATCAAATAGTTTGTTGCCTAATGCCATCTCTATCCTGTCGTTATAAATTTTTTTTACTCTAGAATGCATGGTTATACTTGATGGAATATCATTGATACAATATGCTAAATTCTTTAAATATTGATTGCTTATTTTATCAAAATTTAATGTTTTTTTATTTTTGTTTAAATTATTATTTGTATGTAATGCAGTTCGAATATGGATCGGTTGCCATTGTTGTAGCACACAGTGTTGTTTGTTTAGTTTTTCGCGGTACGCATTAATTATTTTAAAACTGTCATCTATATTTATAGTTTTATTTTTTATTAATTTATCGGAATAAATATTAAGTAATGTTGGATGATTACGAATTTTTTTATACATTACAGGTTGAGTGACGCTTGGTTCATCAGCTTCGTTATGTCCATGTCTACGATAACATATTAAGTCAATTATTATATCGCGTTTGAATGTATTGCGAAAATTTAATGCAATGCGAGTAACATATATGACTGCTTCTACATCGTCTGCGTTAACGTGCAATATGGGAGCTTGTATCATTTTCGCGATATCTGTGCAATATTGTGTAGAACGAATATCATGTATATTTGACGTAGTAAATCCTATTTGATTATTTATAACAATATGAACTGTACCTCCTACATCGTAAGCATGAGTTTGAGACATATTAAAGGTTTCTTGGACTATTCCTTGAGCACTAACAGCTGCATCTCCGTGTATTGTTATAGGTAATACTACATTATGTTTTATTGCTGCACTATTATGGTGATAAATTGAGTTTTTTAGTAATTTGTCAATACGAGCTCGAGTGGACCCCATAACTACTGGGCTAATAATTTCAAGATGAGAAGGATTGCATAGTAAAGATAAATGCACTATTTGTCCATTAACTGTAATGTCTGAATAAAATCCTTGATGATATTTTACATCACCGCTACCAAAGGGACTTTGGTGTTTACCAGAAAATTCATTAAATAAATCTTGAGTATTTTTACCTAAGATATTAACTAAAACATTTAAACGCCCACGGTGAGCCATTCCTAAAAATATTTCTTTAATATTGTGATGATAAACAGAATAACGTATTATTTCTTTTAGCATAGGAATTAAAGCGTCGCCTCCTTCTAATGAAAATCTTTTAACTCCTGGAAATTTTGTTCCTAAATAACGTTCTATTCCTTCTGCCGCTATTATTTCTTCGAGGAATTGTTTTTTTTCTTTATCATGAAAATCAAACATCCCCGCTGTGGATTCAAAATAATTTTGAATCCACAGCGTTGTGTTTATATCAAGAATATGTGTGTATTCGACTCCGATAGATCCGCAATAAGTTATTTTAAGGAATTTATATATTTCTAACGGAGTCATTGGATCTTTTTTTATGCCAAAAGGAACTACGTCAATTTTTTTTTGAACATTTTGAAAAATGGAGCGATAATGGTCTAATTCTAAAAGATAGTTTTTAGGTTTTTTTTCATGTAGTTTTAATGGATCTAGCGTAGCATATTGGTGACCATATGCTCTAAAAGAATTTATTAATTGTAATATCTGTGTATAAGTAATATGATCATAAGCATTAGTTTGTATATATAATTCGTTATATCCAGTATTTTTTTTTGACTGAGAATGTATGTTATTTGTTAAATTAACAAAAGATTTGTTTTCAGAGTTTTTTTCAAGAGATAATTGTCTGAAAATTTCAAACCAACTAGAATCTATAGAATCAGGTTTTTTTAAAAAATCCTCATAAATTTGTTCTATGTAAGATTGATTATTTTTTGATAAATAAGAAGAATCTAGCCAATTTTTAAGCGTTGCATTATACATGATAATGTATCCTTATATTTCATTATATCTTTAAATTTCTAACATTTAATTTTTAATAAAATAATTAATCTTTTTCTAAGTTGTTGATTATTATTATTTATACACAGATGTATATTAAATGTTATAGAGTTGATATCTCTATGTTTTTTAAATTATATTTAGTCAGAATAATTAATGTTTAAACATTAATTATTCTTATCATATTTTTCACTAACATTCGTTTAATGTGACCTATAGCTTTAGCTGGATTTAATTTTTTGGGGCATACACTAACGCAATTCATAATATTATGACAACGAAAAACACTAAAAGAATCTTGAAAATGCTTTAGTCGTTCTTCATGATTAGTGTCGCGACTATCCATTAAAAAACGGTATAAGGTTAATAATCCAGCAGGTCCGATGAATTTATCCGGATTCCACCAAAAAGAAGGACAAGAGCTAGAGCAACATGCGCATAATATGCATTCATAAGATCCATCTAATTTAGAACGTTCTTCTGGAGATTGCAAATATTCATGAGATGGTTGTTGCGATTGTTGATTGTGCTGATCATGCATTAAGAATGGCTTGACTTTTTCATATTGACGATAAAATTGATTCATATTCACTACTAGATCGCGAATTATTGGAAATCCAATCAATGGACGAACTACAATGATATTATTATAATTATTATTACATAATTTTTTTAACGAAGTAATACATGCTAAGTTATTTATACCGTTAACATTCATTCCATCAGAACCACATACGCCCTCTCTACAAGATCGTCGAAATGTTAAAGTTGGATCTTGTTCTTTTAATTTAATTAAAGCATCTAATAATGTTAGATTTTTTTCATTTAACAGATTAAGCGTATAATTTTGCATATAAGCTTTCTTATTAATTTCAGGATGATAACGATAAATGGAAAATTTAATTTTCATATTTAAACTCCATTTTTAATATACTCGAGCTTTTGGAGGAAAAGGTGGTCTAAATTTTGGATTCATATTCACATTACGGCGAACCATAGTGTCATTTTTTGGTAAATATAATGTATGACATAACCAATTTTTATCGTCACGCATGGGAAAGTCATAACGACTATGAGCCCCTCTGCTTTCGGTTCTAAAAATTGCTGCCATAGCAGTTACATAGGCAGTTTCTAACAAATTATCTAATTCTAAGCATTCAATACGTTGTGTATTAAACGTAT
Organism: Candidatus Blochmannia sayi (nom. nud.); assembly: GCF_059935855.1. NCBI lineage: Bacteria > Pseudomonadati > Pseudomonadota > Gammaproteobacteria > Enterobacterales > Enterobacteriaceae > Candidatus Blochmanniella > Candidatus Blochmannia sayi (nom. nud.). The sequence goes on along the minus strand of NZ_CP011796.1, from coordinate 400,587 downwards.
GAGATTTATCTGATAAGGTAGCATAATTCAATCGATTACGTATTTCTTTTAGTTCTTTCAAACCTTGAATCATTTTTTGTTTTTCTCTAAAAACAGAAAAATTTTTTTGCATACATGATTGTAAGTCTTGACGTATTGTTGTTGGGTCTTCTTTTGAATTTGATCGATTATTATTCCAACGCATATATCGTGCCAATGATGCTTCTATATCGGAATTAGTGGGGCCACGAACTGGCCATTCTTCTTCTGATAAATATGTTTGTATGTGTGTTCCAGTAGCATATCCAAATACTATTAAATCTAATAAAGAATTTCCACCAAGTCTATTAGCTCCGTGTACTGATACACAAGCAGTTTCTCCAACTGCAAATAAACCTGGAACTATTACATCTACGCCCATATTGTTTATATTGATTACTTCTCCATATATTGTAGTAGGAATCCCGCCCATCATATAATGACATGTAGGAAATACTGGGATCAATTCTTTCACAGGGTCTATACAGGAAAAAGTACGCACTAATTCTAAAATTCCAGGTAATCGTAATTCTAATAATTCTTTCCCCAAATGATCTATTTTTAGTTTAACATGAGGACCACATGATCCTGAATAACCTCGTCCTTCTTGAATTTCTAACATAATTGCACGAGCTACTACATCTCTTCCAGCTAAATCTTTGACATTGGGAGCATATCGTTCCATGAATCTTTCTCCCATAATATTTAAAAGATAACCTCCTTCTCCACGACACCCTTCACTTACTAAGATCCCAACACCAGCGATACCAGTTGGATGAAATTGCCACATTTCCATATCTTGGGCAGGAATACCTGCGCGCAATACCATACCAATTCCATCACCGGTATTTATATGAGCATTAGTAGTTGATTGATAAATACGACCTCCTCCTCCGGTCGCAAGCACCGTAGCTCGAGCTTTAAAGTATACTAATTCTCCTGTTTCAATGGAAAACGCAATACAGCCAAGTATTCTTCCGTCTTGATTTTTTACTAGATCTAGTGCGTACCATTCTGAAAATATAGTTGTTTTAGTATTTAAATTTTGTTGATATAAGGTATGTAGTAATGCATGACCAGTTCGATCAGCAGCCGCGGCAGTACGTGCTGCTTGTTTTTTTCCATAATATAATGTTTGACCTCCAAATGGGCGTTGATAAATACGACCATTTTTTAATCTGGAAAATGGCAATCCCATATGTTCCAATTCTAAGACTGCTTTAGGTCCTGTTTTGCACATATATTCAATAGCGTTTTGATCACCTATATAATCTGATCCTTTGACGGTATCATACATATGCCATTGCCAATCATCTTCGTGATTATTACCAAGAGCAACTGTAATGCCACCTTGAGCTGAGACTGTGTGTGACCGTGTAGGAAACACTTTAGAAATTAAAGCACAAGAGAATCCCATTTTAGAAATTTGTAATGCAACACGCATACCTGCGCCGCCAGCTCCAACGACAACAGAAAAAAATTCTTTAACTGGTAAATGATGCATCTATATACTCCAAATGATAATTATTCCGCATAATAAATATATGAATAATATGGTACTAATCATCCATATCCCTACTTGTCTTAATGCAGATAGTTTTATATAATCTTCCAATACATGGCGCATCCCAATCCAAGTATGACTTAAAGCAGAAAGTAAAGCTATGATACTGAATGTTTTCGTAATATTTTCGCTGAAAAAATCATACCATTTATCGTAAGATAAAGTGTTAACAGAAGCAATAAAATAAGATATATATATAATATATAACAACATTGCTACAGCAGAACACCGTACCAACAGCCATTCATATACTCCATGATATTTTAAAATAGATTTAATGGACCCCATATCAAAATTCCACTGAAAATAGATAATAAAATAGTTAGTATAAATACAATTTTTACGCTAATTTTTCCTATCAGTAATGTTTGATCTAAATATCCGAAATCCATTAAAATATGACGAACACCAGCTATTATATGATAACTAAGTATTATTGTAATTATCCAAAATAATAATTTGAAAACATAATTATTCGTTAGTAAAAAATGATAAATGTAAAAAAAAGAATCACTAGAGGATAAAGATAATTTTAATATCCAAAGAATCGGGCCGATTGTTACAAACAATAATATTCCAGATATTCTATGTAGAATCGAAGCCACAGCGGTTATGGGAAATCGTATGGTTTGTATATTTAAATTTGTTGGATTTTCATTTTTTTTAATCATATAAACACTCTTAAGTTACATGATAGCAACCACATGTTATGATTATGCTTTTATATTTAAAATATTAGTAAATAAAAAAATAATTAAAATTAAACAGACTAATAATTAATCTAATATTTTATTTGAGTAGCATAGATATTTTATATTTGTCATTTTTAATCTGATATCTTCAAATTATATCAATATTCGAAAACATTATAACAAATAATTACATTATATGTAATACAGTATCTTGTATATTATTAACAATTTAATAATATTATAAAATTAGAAATTATTTTTATTTTGATTTGATGTTTAGGAAGAATATTTTTACGAACATATAATAATAATTTAAATTATAAATTATATTTTTATATTGTAAAATATTTTAATGGAGTAATTTATGTTTGTAATGGGATTATTTAAATCATATTTTTAGTTAAAAAGTAATTTATATAACAATGAGTCTGAATATTTATGATATGTTTTCTGAAAAGAAGATATCTTCTATAATAGAATATTTATGTTATTTACATTTACTTTTGATGTGATCTTTTCACATATCTCTAGTTTTTATTGTTTAAATTATGTCATTATTAATTATAATCAAAACTGTGCTCGGTGACGTTATCTCGTAATTAGGGAATGGTATAAAAACTATATATTTTTTATAATATATTTATTATTATTTTGAAAAATTTTTTCGAATAAAAATTAATAAATGATGCTTGTAGAATTAGGACAAAATTTGTATACGTTGTATGTAGTATTAATTTTGGTATTAAAATGATGATATTAGTTATCGTATATTATAACTTACTATATGTTCAATATATTTTTAACATACTGAATAATATGTATATTGTTGTGTGTATAAACTGGTTAGGAACTAAATTTTATTTATTTTAAAATAATTTAACTACAAATTATTATTAAGTATGTGTTGTATTCGTTCTTATGAAATGGATGATATATATACTTAATGCGAGTACTAATAACAAATTGAACCTTTAATATATGTGTATATATTAATTATGTTTATATATAAAATATAATTGATAGAAGTATAAATGTTTTTATCTTCATAAGTGTTATATAGATATAATGATAATGTTGTTATCGTGCGACGAAATCTATACAATTAACATATAAGGTTACGATAATGGTGTGTATTTTTTGATACGTATAAGATGTGTTGCAGAATATTAAAAATTAAGTATTTTAACGATTTTTTAAAAATGGTTATAAAATCAAGATATATTGTTACTATAATTTAATATTATGTTGATATATAGTTTTGTTTAACAATATATTTATATTGTCTACACAAATAATAATTTTTAAAGATTGAATATAAATTTCATAATATTATAATATTCGTTATAATATTTTCATACGGTATGTGTTCTAAGGTAATAGAGTGCATTTAAATCTAAATACACTGTTATGTCAATAACATATATATTATTATTTAAATGAGTGTGAACATTAATTTTATAATATTTGAATTTATAAAGTTAATTATTAATATCAACGATCATTCAAATAATTTGAACTTTTATTTAAGGTATTTAGTATTAAATATCACATAACGTGTATATACGATACACGTGTATCTGATATTTTTAGTTGAAATAATTGTCGGATAATAACAAAAAATCAACAATATTAATAATTATTTAATTTTTTTGATTTTTTGTTATTAATCTTTTTGTTAAAAAATAAAATTAGCGATAGGGTGGATCATGTCTATTATTTCTTTTTCAATTTTTTTTCTATGAGACGTATCTAAAAAACTTTCACAATAAATTTTGTATACTAGTTCAGTGCCTGATAGGCGACACGCTACCCAACCATTAGGTGTGATTATTTTTATGTTATCCATAGATATTTTATTTTTTGATGGAATTATATTTATTATTTTAATGATAGGATCATTTGCTAATTCTGTTATATTTATTTGATTGAAGGATGCTTTTGAGATAAGAGATTGTTGCGCGTAACTAATAGGCAATTGAATGCGATTGTAACTACATATTCCAAAATTCTGAACCAATTGACTGTAGTAATTTTGTAGTGATTTACCACTAACAGCCATTATTTCAGCCGCCAATAGACACATAATAAACCCATCTTTATCAGTAGACCATGGAGAACAGTAAAAATCTAAAAAAGATGCCCCTGCACTTTCTTCACTTGCAAAACCTAAACAACTATTAAATAATCCTTGTGTAAACCATTTAAAACCTACTGGAACTTCTAATAATTTACGATTGAATCTATATGCTAGACGATTTATCATCATACTAGATACATAAGTTTTGCCTATAACTAATGGATGATCATACCATAGTGGACGATTGTGAAAAAGATAATTTGCTGCAATGGCAAGGTAATGATTGGGTTTCATTAAACCAAAAGAAGTGATGATTCCATGTCTATCGCAATCAGGATCATTAACGAAAAGTAAATCTAAATTATTGTTTAATTTCAACATTCCAGTCATTGCAAATTCAGAAGAACAATCTATGCGAATGCAACCATCATAATCAAGATGCATAAAACTGAAAGTTTTGTCGACTTTTTCATTAATTAAATTTAAATCTAATTGATAATATTGAGCAATATTTTGCCAATAAGCTATACCTGCCCCACTTAAAGGATTAACTCCTAATTTTAAACCAGATGTTTTTATGGCTTGAATATTAATTATTGTAGATAATTTTTTAACATAATTTAAAATCAAATCTTGTGTATGTATATAACCACTTTTCCAAGCGTTATTTAATGTTATACGATTTATATTTTTTAAATTATTTATTAAAAATTCATTGGCAGTTCGTTCGATTATGCGAGTTACATGAGTAGGCGCTGGTCCTCCAAATATTGAATTATATTTGATTCCACCATCTTCAGGTGGGTTATGAGAAGATGTAATAATAATACCATCAGCTTTTTTTGCATGATTACTGTAATTTTTATTATATTGAATAATAGCATGAGAAATGACAGGAGTAGGAGTATAACCATTATCTTTTTGTATAATAATATTGATGGAATTAGCTGTTAATACTTCAAGTACAGATATAAAAGCTGATTCAGACAAGGCATGTGTATCTTTTCCAATATAACATGGCCCGGTTATACCTTGTTGTATACGTATTTGCGCAATTGATTGGCTAATTGCTAATACATGCGCTTCATTAAAACTACGTCGTTGAGAGCTTCCACGATGTCCAGATGTTCCGAATACAACACTATGAGCTTTAACATTTGGATCTGGAGATAAAGTATAGTATTTTGTTATTAATTGGGATGTATTAATAATTTCATTGCGTAATGCAAGTTGTCCAGAGCGAATATGGTTTTTCATATAGAATTTCCTTGAATAATTTTTTTGTAATTTGATAAACGTTGTAATATTAATTAGTATTAATTAACGTATTGATTTTTACAATTTTTTTTATTATATTTTAAAATATTAGAATATGTTTTTAAAAATACGTTGCATTATTTTTTCAAAAATAAATGGATTTATAGATATACATTGGTGTTATTTTGATTCAGATAAAGTAATTCGGTTTATGGCAAGAATATTGTGATCACGTTTTCTGAATTGTTTATTGATAAATTATGTATTTTTATGTTGTAATTATAATATGGAACTCAATTATAGATTACGAATATCTAAAACTATATATAAAACAACTCCAATAATAATGATTCATGGGTTATTTGGCAGTCTTAGTAATCTTGGAATGCTTGCTGAAAGTTTAGCGCGTCGTTATTGTGTTGTGCAAGTTGATTTGCGCAATCATGGGAATTCTCCTCACGCGCAATCCATGAATTATACCGTAATGGCAACAGATATTTTAGATTTATTGGATAAATTATTTATAAAAAAATGCATAATTATTGGTTACTCAATGGGAGGTAAAGTTGCCATGAAATTGTGTATGTTGGCGGCTCTACGTGTGAGTAAGATAGTTATTATTGATATAGCTCCAATAAAATATAACATACATCAGCACGATAATGTTTTTCGTGCAATTGAACGTGTTAATTCATCTGGAGTAAAAAATAGGAGTGAAGCGATATATTTCATGCGACAAGATCTTATTGATCAGGATTTAATTTTATTTTTATTAAAATCTTTTCATCGAGGATTTTGGGATTTTAATTTTTCATTTATTAAAAATAATTATATTTTTATTAGTGATTGGAGTACATACCACACTTGGTGGGGGCCAGCATTATTTATTAAAGGCGCATTATCTTCATATCTTTCAGATCATTATATGCATGATGTTTACCATCAATTTCCGAATACACATATATGTACTATACCTAACGCAGGACATTGGGTACATCGAGATAATCCCTCGCGTGTATTTAGCATAATTAATAAATTTATTGTTCATTAATTATGTTATGCTTGATGTTGTGTAAAGTTTTATTTATTATTTTAAATTTTAAAAGTTAATACTAGCAATAGTCTTGATGATTATTTTGATTGATATTAAATATTACATAGATGTATAATAAAACCATATTAGTAATTAATATTTAAATGTCATTATGAAAATAATGTTTTTCGAGGAAATAATAAAAATAGACTTGTAATCATATAAATATGGGGTTTTAAAATTATGAGAACAGCATCTGTAGGTATTTTTTTTAGTAGTGATACAGGTAACACTGAAAAAATTGCCAACATGATTCGAGAGAATTTAGGAAAGAATATTGTCGATGTCTTTGACATAGCTGTAAGTTCTAAAGAAGATATAGAAAGTTATGACAAGTTATTATTTGGCATTCCTACTTGGTATTATGGTGAACCTCAGTGTGATTGGGATTCTTTTTTACCGATACTTAGGAATATTGATTTTTCTAATAAAAAAGTAGCAATTTTTGGATGTGGAGATCAAGAAGATTATTCAGAATATTTTTGTGATGCAATGAGTATTTTATATGATATTATTTTGAAAAATGGCGCTATAGTTACAGGATCATGGCCTATATCTGGTTATCATTTCAATATGTCAAAAAGTGTAATTGATGAAGATAAGTTTGTTGGATTGGTTATTGATGAAGACCGTCAACCTGAAATGACGGAGACGCGAGTGAAACATTGGGTTGAACAAATTCGTAACGAGATGAATATTGATTGTTCATGAATTAACTAATATTTAATATTTTATCGTTATTAAATAATATTGTGTTATATTGTGATGTATTTAATCAAATAGTGGATTATTTGAAAGTAAGTACATATGGGATGTATTAATTATTTTTTAATAAGGTTTGGAATTTTTTAAAGTTACTATTCTACTGAATACTAAACGAGATTCTTTTGACAGTTTACGATCTATAATGAAATAACCTTCACGTTCTATCTGATATGGGCCGCAATCATCAATTTGGACGATGGTTTTTTCAACAACTCCATGGGAAATCACTAAAGATTGAGGGTTTACATGTTCCAATAAGTTTGCTGTGTTTGAAGGATTAGGATGATTAAATAGTTTATTGTATAAATGGAATTCTGCTTGTATGTTTTTTGTGGCTGATACCCAATGAATTACTCCAATAATTTTTCTACCGTCTGTTGGGTGCTTGTTTAAAGTATGTGCGTCATAACTACAATAAATGCAAATAATGTTTCCATGATCATCTTTTTCTATATATTCCGCTTTTATTACATATGCGTATCTTAGTCGTATTTCTTTTCCTAATGCTAATTTACGACATTTATCACTATTTAATGTTTCATAAAAGTCAAAACTATCAATAAAAATTTCTTTACTAAAAAAAATATACCGCATTCCCATATTGGGATCATTAGGGTGATTTGGTATCTGAATTTTTTCTTCATATCCTGAAGGTAAATTGTTAATAATGATTTTTATTGGATTAATTACAGCCATAAGTCGTGGTGTGTGTTTATTTAAGCCTGAACGAATACACTCTTCCAAGAGTGATAATTCTATTCGACTTTCTTGTTTACTGATTCCGATGCGATGACAAAATTCTCGAATTGATTCAGCTGTATATCCTCTATGTCGTAATCCAGAAATTGTAGGCATACGAGGGTCATTCCATCCGTTGACTATATTTTTTGTAACCAATATTTTGAGTGTACGTTTAGATGTTATTACATATTTTAAGTTAAGACGAGAAAATTCATATTGCACAGGGTGTATATTAATATCAATATGATTTAGTATCCAGTTATATAAAATACGATTATCTTGGAATTCTAAAGTGCATAAAGAATGGGTAATACCTTCTATTGCATCTGAAATGCAATGACTAAAATCATATGTTGGATAAATGCACCAACTGTTTCCAATACGATGATGTGGGGTATATTTAATACGATACAATACTGGATCCCTCATCACCATATAAGAAGAAGACATATCAATCTTAGCGCGTAAACAAGCACCGCCCTCTGGAAAATCTCCGTTTTTCATTTTATAAAAACAAGTCAAATTTTCTTGAATACTGCGGGATCGGTATGGACTATTTTTTCCGGCATGTATTAGCGTTCCTCTGTATTTTCTAATTTCATTTGTAGATAATTCATCTACGTATGCTAGCCCTTTTTTAATTAATTTAATGGCATATTTATATAATTCTTCAACATAATCTGATGAGTAATGTACGTTTCCATACCATGTAAAACCAAGCCATTTAATATCATATTTAATAGCTTCAATATATTTTTTGTGTTCTTTTTCAGGATTAGTGTCGTCGAATCGTAAGTTGCACTGACCATTATAGTATTGAGCAATACCAAAATTTAAACAAATAGCTTTAGCATGTCCAATATGTAGATATCCATTAGGTTCTGGAGGAAAACGTGTCCGTATGTTAGTATATTTTTTTGATTTTAAATCTTTATTAATAATATGGTAAATAAAATTAGATCTGTAATTCATAAATATTTTCACTTTGTTTATTTTTTAAGATATATTGGTATATTTTTTAGTATGTAGACAATATATTTTATTGTTGAGAATGATAATTTTTTTATTTTAATTGTTTATATAGAAATATTTAAATTAATTTCTGAAAATTATTAAATTGTATACTATCTACTATAATATTTTTTACAGTAGTTTGATAAATATTATTATTTTCAAGATACATGAAAACTGCAATAATTGTTATGGTAAATAACATATGTAAATTATGTCATTTTAATGATCATTTAAATTATTTCTAAAATTAGAATAATATCTATTTTTATAAATTTGTGGTTTTTTATAAAAACACTAATTTATATAGTATATCAGCATTTATGTAATAGTTTACGTAGGCTATCTGTAACAATAGCATAATAATTATTATGCATTCAAAAATAGTAAGAATTGGAGTATAGAAATGTGTTACTTATGAAATTGGAATATGTCTAAATTTTATTCCGTCGTTGCAATTTTCATTATATTTGATATAATGTATTTTGTCTAGTTCTTTTATTAATAAAGTACTTGTATACACGTTGTAAATATGGAGTTTTATGCAGTGCAATTATATAAAAATTGGTATGTGTGCTTATATTGAAATTGATAATATATGAGTAATGTAAGTATGTTAAATTATAACTGAAATAATTATTAAAGTAATTTTTAAAATTAATCTTGCATTATTTAATAAAATTTATATGAATTAATAAATTTAAGATTTTAATAAATTACATTTCATTATGTTTCGTTAACATACGCTGCAACCAATGGTATTGAAACGAAAAAATTTATTTTAAAAATTTAATATAAAATATTACAAATAAATTAATTATATATGTACGATAATTTTAGTTATGCCTAAATGTTTTAAACAATCAAAAATTAATTTATTAGTGACGTAAAGAGGTAAGGATTTCCGTATGAGGGTTGTATTTTTAGACACTGCTGATCACGTTGCTAAGTGGGTTGCTCATTATGTTGTTTGTCGTATTAATTCTTTTAACCCTACTGTTAATAATCCATTTGTACTTGGGTTACCGGCTGGTAGAACACCGATACAAACGTATAAAAATATAATAAAAATATATCAATCCAAACAAATAAGTTTTAAGCATGTCGTGATATTTACTATGGACGAATATCTAGGTTTATCTTATGAAGATCCGAAGAGTTATCATGCTTTTATACATACAAATTTTATTGATTATATTGATATTCCGAAAGAAAATGTTTATGTTTTAAATGGAAATACTGATGACATAAACGCTGAATGTCAACGATATGAAAATCGGATCAAATCATATGGAAATATTCACTTGTTTATGGGTGGGGTCGGGAATGATGGGCATCTTGCTTTTAATGAACCAGGATCTTCTTTAACATCGCGTACTAGAGTTAAAAATTTAAGTAAAGAAACTCGTTTGTCAAACGCTAGATTTTTCAATGATGATATTGAGTTGGTTCCTAAGTTTGCATTAACTATTGGCATCGCTACATTGTTAGAATCACAAGAAATAATTATCATTGCAACTGGATTAAGTAAGGCTGCAGCAGTACAAGCGGCAATTGAAGGAAATGTTAACCATATGTGGACTGTTAGTTGTTTGCAGTTGCATCCTAAATCAATATTAGTATGTGATGAATTGTCAACTATGGAATTAAAAATGAAAACTATTAGATATTTTAGAGAATTAGAATTAAATAGTCAAATAATTACAAAATAATTGTTTAAAATATGTATGCTTTAATTAATGGTAGAATTTTCACTGGTAAAAAGATTCTTAATGGTCATGCTCTTGTAATTTCTAAGGGTGTTATTAGGGATGTTTGTTTAATTGACACATTACCTAAAAATATATATATATATGATTTATCAGGAACTATATTAGCACCTGGATTTATAGATTTACAAATTAACGGATGCGGTGGTGTACAATTTAATGATCACATGAGTGCGATATCAGTATCTACATTAGAAACTATGCAGATAACCAATCAATTTTCAGGTTGTACTAGTTTTCTTCCGACTTTAATTACTAGTAGTGATATGTTGATGAAACAAGCTGTTAAAGTTATGCGGATTTTTTTATCTAAAAATAAAAATCAGGCTTTAGGATTACATTTAGAAGGTCCATTTTTAAATCCCATAAAAAAAGGTATACACGATTCTGGTTTAATCCGTTTTCCAACAGAAAAAATGATAGATTATTTGTGTGATAACAGTGATGTCATTAGACAAATAACCCTTGCTCCTGAACAATTAGATATGAATTTTATTCAAAAGTTACAAAAATCAGGAATTTGTATTGCTATCGGACATTCTAATGCTACTTATAAACAAACACAGTCTAGTTTTTTACATGGTGTTAGTTTCGGAACTCATTTATTCAATGCTATGCCTCCATTAATTGCTCGTGAGCCAGGTGTGATAGGTGCTATTTTTGATTTTCCAGAAATATATTGTAGTATTATAGCAGATGGTTTGCATGTTCATTGGGCTAATATTAGATATGCTAAAAAAATTAAAGGAGATCGTTTAATCTTAGTAACTGATGCTACTAGTCCTGTAGGCACGAATAAGGCAATATCTGATTTTATTTTTTCTAATAGAATTATACATTATAATAATCATATGTGTGTGAATGATGAAGGTATATTGAGCGGATCGGCTTTAACAATGATACAAGCAATAAAAAATAGCGTTGAACACGTTGGGATACCGTTAGATGAAGCCTTACGCATGGCTACTTTATACCCTGCACAAGCTATCGGAGTGGATCATTGTTTAGGTAGTTTGGAAGCTAATAAAATTGCTAATTTAACCGTTTTTGATCAAGCTTATCAAATAAAAAAAACGATCGTTAATGGTAAAATAACGAATACATTATTTACGTAATTTAATATGTTAATAACCATAATATATTCTTATTTATGTGTTAAGAGGTGTTTTATGATTTTTAATAAACTATAAAAATAGTTAGTGTTTTTTAATTTTTTTATTACTGTATAAATTATTTGTCGCTTTATTATTTATGAGATATCTTAAATTATAGTTTTATTCATACAAGTCAAGTAAAAATTAAAGAGATAGCTATTATTTGGTATGATTTTTTAAATTATAAAATTTTTTTTGAAAAATGAAATATAAGGTTATGTTGCGCGATTTTTAATAATTTCTTGTGATACTTTTTATAAAGTTATATGGATAAATTGTATTCATATTATTATTGAAATAAGTATGAAAGAAATTAAAAAAATATTTGATAATTATTTGTAACAGAATGATATATAATTATATTAATTGAAATTTGGCTACGTAGCTCAGTTGGTTAGAGCACAGCACTCATAATGCTGAGGTCACAGGTTCAATTCCTGTCGTAGCTATATTATATTATTATTTGTATTATTTGAATAAATATAACATGCGGGAGTGGCGAAATAGGTAGACGCGTCAGAGTTAGGTTCTGATACTGCAAAGTATGCGAGTTCAAATCTCGCCTCCCGCATGTTATTTGTTAATTAAATATATATTAAAAATATAATGTAATAGTATAGTAAATCAATCAATATCTTTTATTTATAATAAAGAACGTGGTGGTGGGGCATAGCCAAACGGTAAGGCAGCGGGTTTTGATCCCGCCATGTCTAGGTTCGAATCCTGGTGCCCCAGTAAAAAATAAACAATTACGTCAAATAAAAATGAAAAAGATTTGATCCTATGACTAGTTCACAATTATTAATATGATAAAAATTAATAAATATTCTGCGTTATATAATTATGATCTTTATGTATACAATAGAGATTCATGTAAAGCTGATACAAGAATTTTGATTAATAATCACATTTTTCATTCATATACCTAGAGCATATTTTAATATTTGTTTTTTTAAAACAAAAGAACGTTCGATTATCATAAATGCAATATTTCTTGCTATTTTTAGTGGTGTAAAATCATTGTGAAAAAGAACATACAATAAATCTATACTAGATTGCATAAGAAAGACATCATATTTTCGGTCATTTTGGTATACTCTTAAAATTTCTGAAATGCTCGCATGTTCATCAAAAACACGAGAATTAATTAATAATTTTGATAAACTTGAAACATCACGAAGTCCTAAATTTATTCCTTGCCCCGCTAAGGGATGTAAAGAATGTGCAGCATCTCCAATCAATGCTCCTCCTGGAGTTGCATAATAATGCGCGCGTTGACCAATTAAAGGAATTACAGTCATATTATGTAATTTAATATCACCCAGTTTTTTTTTAAAATTATTTTTTATTTTTTCTTCTAATGCTACTAGAGGTAATTGTTGGAACTCCTGAACATGCTCAGGAGTATCGTACCACATTAATGCCCCCCAGTGACTATATAGAGGTAAAAATCCTATAGGTCCATAAGGAGTAAATATTTGCCAGATTGTTCCGCGTTCGTATTTCTCTGTTTTGATAGTAAGTAACATACAATATTGGCGATACTTCCATCCAATTATTCCTATTCCTAATTTTTTTCGAATTTGGGAATACATTCCATCAGCTCCTATTAACAAACGACTGATGACTATAATATTGTTGTCAAGAATACATCTCCAATAAAAACCATCATAATATATAGAAGTAAATATAGATGGACAATATAATTTTATAGTTTTTAATTTTATGAGATTTTCCCACAGCGCCGATTGTAAACGGTTATTTTCAACGATGTATCCCATTTTGGATAAACCTACAGACATGGCATGAAAAACTATTTTTGATAATGGCCACTCCCATATTTCCAAACGATGATATGCAGTGCAAAAATTGGAAGGAATTTTTTGCCATGTATCAATTTTTTTTAAAAATTCTACTGAAGCGTGATTAATAGCTGCTACTCTAATATGCGGTTTTGTTGTTTTTTTAATTGGTGTAGGATATTGATGATCTACTATAATTATTTTAATGCCAGATTGAGAAAGACGTAATGCCAAAGAAGCTCCTACGATTCCAGCGCCAAATATTAACACATCGCAGAATAACTTATTCATAATATCTTACAAGATTATATAAAGTATACAATGAAACACCATATGATACGTGCTATAATTAATAGTCTTAATACTTCACACCAGTAAATATTATTAAATATAAGTGTATGATATATAAAAAATATTATAATACAATAGATGTTTAAAATATGTATAGATTTAATTGAAAAAATAGTATCTTTAATATACTATTGGAGGACATTTGATTTTTTTTTAAAAAAGTTAAATTTTATGTAGGTTAAGTAAATGATTGAATTAATTTTAAATAATAATTATATTCTCAGTACGTATATGATATTTAATGTCATATTTTTTTTATTTTAAATAAAAGTTTGTGTAAAAATATTATTGTTTTAAATTATTGTACAAATATACATTCCATTTATTTTTTGTGTATTTTCGTCATTATTTATGCTTATATGCGTAATAGTAGTAGTATTATTATCTTTACTTCCGAAAAGCTGGGAGTTAATATTTGAGTATAAAAATCAAAAAAATTAGATTACAACCAGCAAATAATAAACGTTTAATAAGCCTATGTGGACCTTTTGACGATAATTTAAAACAATTAGAATGCCAATTAGGAATCATCATTAATAGAAATGATAATTTTTTTAAGTTGACGGGCACTTCGTTATCTATTGATATAGCCACTCATGCCTTAGTATCTTTGTATGCAGATACAGAGTCAAAAAACGGGGTTATTAATGATATTAATCCAAAACAAGTATATTTGACTATTAAACAAATACAAATCTTAAAAAATAAATCAAAAATTGCAGAAAATATTTGTAATTCTAAGATTAGCATAGAGACAAAATATGGAATAGTAAAACCTCGTACACCAAATCAGGCACGGTATATTTTTAATATTTTAAATCATGATGTTACTTTTGGTATCGGACCCGCAGGAACTGGAAAAACATATTTAGCAATAGCCGTGGCGATAGATTTATTAGAACGTCAAAAAATTAAACATATCATTTTAACTCGTCCTGCTATTGAAGCTGGAGAAAAGTTAGGATTTTTACCAGGAGATCTTAATCAAAAAGCAGATCCTTATGTACGCCCGTTATATGATGCTTTATTTGATATACTTGGACGTGAAAAAGTAGAGCATTTGATTCAAAAAAACATAATAGAGGTAGCTCCGTTAGCTTATATGCGCGGACGTACTCTTAACGAAGCTATCATTATTCTTGATGAAAGTCAAAACACGACTATTACACAAATGAAAATGTTTTTAACACGCATCGGATTTCATTCCACAGTTGTGATTACTGGAGATATTACTCAAATTGACTTACCAATTAATCAAACATCTGGATTAACACACGCTATTAAAGTACTATCTATGATTAAAGATATTAGTTTTAATTTTTTTACTAAAGAAGACTCAGTACGTCATTCAGTTGTAACTCGCATACTAGATGCATATGAAATATGGGATAAAAATAAAAAAGTGTTTTAGATATTTAAGTATATATAAAAATAAATGTAAACATGATGATAAATAAAAAATTATAAAATTATAAATAGTAAAGTAATAATAATGATAATTTTTAATTTAAGGATTTATTGATGGTAAATAATCGGGTGATTCTTGATTTGCAGTTAGCATGTAAAAATTTATATGGATTGCCTGCTCGCGCGTTGTTTCAGAAATGGTTATGCAATATATTCTCTGTGTATAAAAAAGAAATAGAATTGACCATTCGCATAGTAGACATAAAAGAGATGCGTTATTTAAACTGGTATTACTTAGGAAAAAATTATCCTACTAATGTTTTGTCGTTTCCCTTTAAGCCTCCGTTAGGTATTAAATCACTATTACTTGGAGATATAGTAATTTGTCGCCAAATTATAGAGTATGAATCTAAACAAAGAAATATATCTTCTACTGTGCACTGGGCGCATATGATTATTCATGGTTCATTACATCTGTTAGGATATGATCATACTTACGATAAAGACGCTGCTCTAATGAAATATATAGAAATAAACATGATCCAACGATGCGGATACAAGCCATGTTGTTATATTACACATATATAGTGAATTTAAATTTCTATAAGAAATCGTAAATAATATTATGAATAATAATAATTTCGAGGAGAATTTTAATTCTATTCGTAAAAAAAGTTTTTTTACCTTTATATTACATCATCTTTTTCATAGCAGTCCTAAGAATCGCAATGATTTGTTAAATTTAATACGTGATTTTGAACAAAATGCTTTGATAGATTCAGATACTAAAGATATGTTAGAAGGAGTTATGGACATTGTTGAACAAAAAGTCAGAGATATTATGGTGCCTAGAGCTCAGATTATTTTTTTAAAAAATACTCAATCTTGGGATGAGCAGCTTAAGATTATTATAGAGTCTGCTCATTCAAGGTTTCCGGTTTTACATGGTAATCAAGATAGAATTAAAGGTCTTTTGATTGCCAAAGATTTATTACCATTTATATTAAAAAAATCTAAACCATGTAGTATTGATAAAATTTTACGCCCAGCAATGGTAGTACCCGAACACAAAGGTGTAGATAGAATGTTGCAAGAATTTCGATTACAGCGTTGTCATATGGCTATTGTAATTGATGAATTTGGTGGAATGTCAGGACTCATTACGATAGAAGATATATTAGAATTGATTGTGGGTGAAATCGAAGATGAATATGATAATGAAGATAATTGTAATATTTGTCAAATAAGTCAATATAATTTTGTTGTTAATGCATTAACTCCTGTTGTAGATTTTAACAAAATGTTTAATACTTGTTTTTATAATGAAGAAATAGATACTATTGGTGGTTTTATTATGCAATCTTTTGGACATTTACCTGTTAATGGAGAATCTATTAATATTTTAGGTTATAATTTTAAAGTTACTCTTGCAGATAGTCATCGTATTGTACAATTGCTTGTACAAATTCCTAAAAATTCACTATATACTCTCAAAAAAAAGTAATTTATAAGCATGATTGCTATTATTCCTATATATTATAGATATCAACAATATTTTTGGTTATGTACTACATTATTGTTTGGATTATTTGGGATTTTAGGTTTTTCTCCATATAATTTTTGGCCAGCTAGTATTATTTCTTTAACTGGTTTATTAGTAATGATTTTAGATTCTACATGGAAAAAATCTGTACAGCACGCATTTTTTTGGGGTATTGGGTTTTTTGGTAGTGGATTGCAATGGATTTATATTAGTATAGATCAATTTAGTAATATGTGTAACTGCATTAACATTTTATTAATGATTTTCTTTATATCATATCTGATATTATTTCCTGTATTATTTTCTATTGTATTAATAATAGTGCAGTCATATTATAAAAATATATGGTATGTAGTTATTATTGCACCAGTGTTATGGTCAGTAATTGAATATATTAGAGGACATATATTTACTGGATTTCCATGGTTACAATTTGGTTATAGTCAAGTGGATGGCCCACTCAAAGGTATTGCTCCCATTTTAGGAGTAGAAGGTATTACATTTATTCTAATTTTAATTAGTGGGTTATTGACGGTATCAATCAAAGAAATCCATCTATTACCAATGATTGTATCTTTAGGAATATTATCATTTTTGTGGCCCTTACAATGGATACAATGGTATGATTTTCAACCACAACGTACTACTAATATTTCTTTAGTGCAAGGCAATATTGATCAACATATTAAATGGGATTCTAATTATATAGAAAAGATAATTCAAATATATTTAAACCATACTTTACCTTTACTTGGAAAAACTAAAGTAATTATTTGGCCAGAATCTGCAATTCCAGGAAATGAAGTTGATCATAATAAAATTTTAACGTTATTAGATAATCAATTAAGACAATATCAAACAAATTTGATCACTGGAATCATTGGTATTCGTTACACTCAAGATAGTTGTCATTATTATAATAGTATTATAGTAATTGGAGAATCCAAACCTTATCAATATCCAAGTAATAATCGATATGATAAACATCATCTGGTATTATGGTCTGAAAGATTTCCATTACAAGGTATTTTTGAGCCATTACTAAATTTTTTTAACATTCCTGTTTCTTGTATACAAGAAGGTTGTTATTTTCAACCACAATTGACCGTAGCACATGTAAAAATGACTGCTGTTATTTGCTATGAAATAATTTTTGGTAAACAAATACGTGATAATTTTAAACCTGATACTGATTTTTTATTAACTATTGCAAATAATGCATGGTTTGGTCATTCTTTAGAACCGTGGCAGTATTTTCAAATGGTTCGTATGCGTGCTTTAGAATTAGGTAGGCCTTTGTTATGTGGCACAAATAATGGAATCACTGCAATTATTAATGCAAATGGTTCTATTCAAGCGAAATTACCTCAATTTATTTCCGAGGTACTCAATGCTGAGGTTGTCCCAACTACAGGTTTAACACCATATGCAAAATTTGGATCTTGGTTATTTTGGATAATTGTTGTATTTTATATGCACACGGTTCTAGTTTGTAGATATAGATACTGTATGTAATTCTAACACAAATTTATTGTTAAATCTTTAAAGATTATAATGTACAATTATGCAAAGTTTTAAAAATTAACTTTGAATTTATTTTTATTTAATAATACAAATGAATATTTTATATAAATATATAAAATCCATTAAATATTTAATAATTATTATTACATTATGATAACGATTTTTTTTTGTAAAAAAAATAATTTTATTTTTTAAATCATTTAATTAATTAAAATTAATTCAAAAATTTTTAGTTATTAACCGATATTCTTTTATTTTCAGTGAAATTATTATGCATAAATCATATTCTCCAAGTGAAATTGAAAGCACTGTTCAAAATTATTGGTATCAACATAAGACATTTTCAGTAACGGAAAATAGCGATAAAAAAAAGTATTATTGTTTATCTATGATGCCATATCCCTCTGGAAATTTACATATGGGCCATGTTCGTAATTACACGATTGGAGATGTCATTTCTAGATATCAACGCATGCTTGGTAAGAACGTGTTACAACCTATAGGTTGGGACGCTTTTGGATTACCTGCAGAGCATGCTGCAATTACTAATAACACTGATCCAGAAAATTGGACGTATTCTAATATTAGTTATATGAAAAGTCAATTGCAATCATTAGGTTTTGCTTATGATTGGAATAGAGAACTTATAACTTGTCAACCAGAATATTATCGATGGGAACAATGGTTTTTTACCGTTTTGTATAGGAAAGGTTTGGTATATAAAAAAACTGCATTAGTTAATTGGTGTTCATATCATAAAACAGTTTTAGCAAATGAACAGGTTATTAACCATTGTTGTTGGCGTTGCAATACTCGTATAACTTATAAAAAAGTTCCGCAATGGTTTATAAAAATTACTCATTATGCTGATCAACTGTTATATGGGCTGGATACGTTAAAATATTGGCCTAAACAAGTGAAAAAAATGCAACGTAATTGGATAGGACGTTCAGAAGGAATGAATATTACTTTCAAAACTACTAATTACAATAACAATACAAATACGTTGATAATATATACAACACAACTAGATATTTTTATGGGCATTACTTATTTAGTAGTATCTATTGATCATCCAATAGCATTACAAGCAGCAGAAAATAATCCAAATTTAGCTCATTTTATTCGAAAGTATAGTAATTTTAATACTAAATTCAGTAAAAATAATATTTTTTCTTTTGAAAAAAAAGGAATGTTCACTAATATTTATGCGATACATCCAATCAATAATAGCAGATTACCAATTTGGGTAACTAATTTTGTAATACCTATCGAGTGTGACGGAGTAGGAGCAGCTGCATCAGTTCCAGCTCATAACCAACAGGATTGGGAGTTTGCTCGTAAGTATAATTTATTAATTAAACCTGTGATAAAAAATCCAGATGAGCCCGAACCAAATATTACAATAAAACCAATGATTAGTAATGGAGTATTATTCAATTCTGGAGAATTTAATGGATTAAGTTCTTCTAAAGCTTCTAGTATAATTGCTAAAGCGTTAATCAAACACGGTGTAGCTCAATATAAAGTAAATTATCGTTTAAAAGATTGGTGCATTTCTCGTCAGCGTTATTGGGGTGTACCTATTCCTATGATAACATTAAACAATGGTGTCATTAAACCAGTGTCTTTTGATCAATTGCCAGTAGTTCTGCCAGAAAGTGTATCATCTATGCAAGTATGGAATAAAAAGAATAACAGAGATATTAATAATGATTTAAAAATACGTTCTAATTGGATCTGTACTACTTATGAGGGACAATCAGCTACACGTGATACTGAAACTTTTGATACTTTTATGGAATCTTCTTGGTATTATGCGCGTTATACTTGCCCTAACTATAATAAAGCCATGTTGGATATACATGCTGCCAATTATTGGTTACCTGTTGATCAATATATAGGTGGAATTGAGCATGCGATCATGCATTTATTGTATTTTCGTTTTTATCATAAATTAATGCGTGATGAAGGATTAGTCAATTCTAATGAACCTGTAATACGCTTATTATGTCAAGGTATGGTATTAGCAGATTCATTTTATTATTTTTCTTGTGATGGTCAACGCGTATGGGTGGATCCAACTAATGTAACAACGACACGTGACAAAATGGGACGCGTTATTAAAGCTATTGATACAAATGGGAATAATTTG
This sequence comes from Candidatus Blochmannia sayi (nom. nud.), assembly GCF_059935855.1. Taxonomy (NCBI): domain Bacteria; kingdom Pseudomonadati; phylum Pseudomonadota; class Gammaproteobacteria; order Enterobacterales; family Enterobacteriaceae; genus Candidatus Blochmanniella; species Candidatus Blochmannia sayi (nom. nud.). The sequence continues at coordinate 379,664 of NZ_CP011796.1, read as the reverse complement.
ATTCACGCTGGAATGTGTAAGATGTCAAAGTCAAAAAACAATGGTATTGATCCAAATTTAATTATAAAACAATATGGTGCAGATGTAGTACGTTTTTTTATAATGTTTTCTGCTCCAATCGAGACAGCATTAGAATGGAAAGAATCTGGGTTAGAAGGCGCTCAGCGTTTTCTGAAACGTATTTGGAATCTAGTATATCAACACATTCAAGATGGACCTGTCGATACGTTACATGTTGTTATGCTTACTCATACACAAAGAATGATTCGATATAATACACATAAAACTATAGAAAAAGTTACCGATGATATTGATCGTCGACAGTCATTTAATACTGCTTTAGCTGCTATTATGAAGTTAGTCAATAAATTATACGATGCGCCAAAAACAAGCGTACAAGATAGAGCGGTTTTACAGGAATCTTTGTCAGTAGTTGTGCGATTGTTATATCCATTTACTCCTCATATTAGTTTTGTTTTGTGGAAAGCCTTAGGAGAATTAGAGGATATCGATAATGTTACGTGGCCAATTATAGATTGGCAAGCAATTCAAAATGAAAGAAAACTCATTATAGTTCAAATTAATGGAAAAATGAGACATAAAATTTATGTACCATTAAATAGTAATAAGGATGTAGTATATAAATTATTAGAAATAGAAGGTATTATAAATAAATATATTATTAAAAAAAGAATAAATAAGGTTATCTATGTTCCGAATAGAGTAATTAATATTCTTGTCAAGTGAACAACACAGACTTTTTATATAAAAACAATTACTTTGTAATCATTACAAATATTGTATGTGCATTCATGTTTTCGAGTTGTGGTTATCAATTGTGCACAGATATAACAAAAGATAAACCACAAACAACAGGTTATATGAATTCTATAATATTATGTAGTTATGATCCATTTGGATTAATCACTCGTACTATAAGAAATGAATTATATTCGAATAGAATCAATGTTTTTAATAATTTAAATGATTTTTCATATCAACAAGAAACACAGATTCCTTGTTTATATATTATTAATACCTTGGAAAATTATATAACTAATTCTGTGTTTAATAATGGACAAAAAGCTGGATATCAATTAATATTGCATATTCAAGCTAATTTATTTATACCAAATAAAGATTCTTATCCTATTCGTATTCGCGTGTGTCGTGCATTTTTAAAAAATCCTTCCCAATGTTTACATAATGATGTGCAAGAAAATGATATGCGCAAAGAAATGTATCAAGATGCGGCTCGACAACTTATATCTCAAGTATTTATGAGATATGAAGATTTTCATTAAGATGTATTATATAATTTATATCATACATATACAATCTCATTATATAAAACAATGTTATGATTTGGATATATCCAGAACAATTATTTATAGAATTAAAAAAAAAAATTAAGCCTATTTATATATTATTAGGAAATGATTCTTATTTATTACAAGACAGTCATCTTGCTATTATTAAGATGGCTAAGTTATTTAATTTCGATGAGCATGTTTCTATAGAAGTGGATGTGTATTCCAATTGGAAAGATATATTTAATTTATTTAAAATATCTAGTTTGTTTAAGAAACAAAAAATATTATCATTAAATTTTTCTCAAAATTATCCTATCGTTTATTTAAAAAAAAATATCTCTTTATTATTTCCGTTTCTTCGTGAAGATTTAGTGTTAATTTTGCATGTTAATGAATCAAATCAAATTAATAGAAATAGTATTTGGTTGCAAAATTTTAATGGAAAAGGAGTATTTGTTGATTGTACTAGACTTACACATGCGCGCTTAATAATATGGATAAAAAATCAAGCTAAAAATATGAAACTAGTTATAGAAAACTTAGCTTGTCAATTATTATGTCACTATTATGAAGGTAATTTAATTGTATTAAAGCAAATACTACAACATTTGTCTTTAATTTATCCTGATGGTAATCTAAATTTTATGCGTGTTAAAAAAATAGTAACTGATTCAGCATGTTTTAATGTAAATCATTGGATAGAAGCAGTTTTAGTGGGTAATAAACAGCGTGCTAACCGCATTTTATACAAATTAGAAGATATAGGTGTTGATTTAGAAGTATTATTAAGTAAAATTAAATACGAAATATTAATGATAATTAATATCAAATATGGAATAAAACAACAAAAATCATTATTTAGTTTGTTAAAACAATATAAAATATTCAAAAAATATAACTGCATATTATTATCTAGAGCAATAAATAGATTAAATATACGTCAATTATATCAGGCAGTTGAGTTATTGGTACAAATAGAGTTAAATTATAATAAAAATTATACTTATTTATCACGATTGAATTTTGAATTATTATCGGAAATATTGTGTTGTAATTAGAATATAGTTTCTATCATATAATGTTTATAAATTGATGTGTTATTAAGAGTTATATTAAATTTACAGATTATAATTATCATTAATGATCAATATTATTATATAATAGCATTTATAACTTTATTATGACATTTAAACTTTACAGCTGTATAATATAGCTAATGTATAATATACTAATAATTAGAAAATGAAATGTTAGGTTGCATTTTATTAATACAGCTACTTATATGGTTGATATTAATTGAATTAATGTTTTGACGTTAGAATAAATAGTTTTTTACTTTTACATAATAGTGTTCTTTTATAATAGGATATAGGTATATATTATTAAATATTAGTTTACAATAATTTTTATGTTTATTTAAAAATTAATACTAACAAAACAATTATTATCATTATGTAAGCATACGTGATTATAAATAAAATATTCTATTAATACAATGATTAAAAATACACGTAATATATATATTTGGGCTATAAAACTGTGCAATCTAGTATTCTAAAAGAAATTATAGTTGATGTTATCAATAAATTACAGGGTCAAGATATTGTATGTTGCGATGTGCGCGACAAATCTAATATTACAGATATTATAATTATTTGTACTGGTGTATCTAATCGTCATGTGATTTCTATTTCTCAAGATATATTATATAAATCTCGTCTTATAGGTTTTAAACCTTATAGTATAGAAGGTATGATAGAAGGTGAGTGGGTTTTAGTAGATTTAGGTGATGTAGTGACACACATAATGAAGAAAGAAATGCGTAAATTGTACGAATTGGAAAAAATTTGGAGTTAATATAAAATATAATATTTATTTAGATTATATGTATTTACGTGATAATAATAAAATTCATTTATTTAAATAAAATACATGATCGCTTATATCTAATATTTAGATATGAGTGAGTTTTAAATGAAAAAAAATGGTTTTCAAATTTTTCGTAATTATTCAACTGAATCGTTACTGTTTACACGTCGTATAACGATAGCGTGTGTTTTTGTTGTATTAATCACTAGTATACTATTTATTCATTTATATCGCTTACAAACAATTCATTTTCGTATGTATACCACTCGTTCTAATGAAAATCGTATTAAAATTATTCCTATTCCATCTAAAAGAGGTATTATTTATGATCGTAACGGCATAGCTTTAGCATTAAATCGCACTATTTACCAATTAGAAATAATACCGAAAGATACAATTAATATAAATAGAACAATTCATGAATTGAAATTGTTATTAAATTTGAGTGAATGTGATATAAAATGTTTTGAAAAATTACGAAAACGTTCTTCTCAATTTGTATCATTGCCTATTAAGATTGGTTTAACGGAAGAACAACAAGCCAAATTTGCTGTTAATAAATTTAGGTTTTCTGGAGTGACAATAAAAGGTTATCAACGTCGTTATTACCCTTATGGATCTGATTTAACTCACGTTATTGGATATGTTTCTAAAATTAATGGGGAGGAGATCAAGCGGTTAAGTAATCAGGGTATTTTAAGTCGATATGTTATAACTCATGATGATATAGGAAAATTGGGAATTGAACGTTATTATGAAAATATTTTACATGGTACACCAGGTTATGGAGCTATAGAAATAAATAATCGTGGTAAAATCATTAGAAAATTATATAAAAAATCACCAATACCAGGTAAAAATATCGTTCTAACATTAGATCTTAATTTACAGCGATATATTACAAAATTATTATCAGGAAGTCGTTCTTCTGTAATAGTTATTGATCCGAGAGATGGTGGAATCCAAGCTTTAATTTCTCATCCTAGTTATGATCCAAATTTATTCGTTGATGGTATTTCTAATAGAGAGTTTCGTATGTTACTAAAAGATAATAATTATCCTTTACTTAATCGTGCTACTCAAGGAGTATACCCTCCTGCATCTACAGTAAAACCTTATATTTCAGTATCAGCTTTAATATTAGGAGTGATTAATCAAAATTTCTTGTTTTTTGATCCTGGTTGGTGGCAATTACCTGGTTCGGAAAAACGTTTTAGGGATTGGAAGAAATGGGGACATGGAGAGTTAAATGTTACAAAAGCTCTTGAGGAATCTTCTGACACTTTTTTCTATCAAATAGCTTATAAGATGGGAATAGATAATTTGTCAGAATGGATGAAAAAATTTGGGTATGGTAAATATACCGGTATTGATTTGTTAGAAGAATTGACTGGTGTTATGCCTACAAAATCATGGAAAATTCAGCGTTTTAAAAAACCATGGTATCAAGGTGATACTATACCAGTAGGTATAGGACAGGGATATTGGACCGCTACTCCTGTACAGATGTCTAAGGCTTTAATCACTTTAATTAACGATGGTAATGTACGAATTCCACATTTACTAAATAGTATTTTAATGGAAAAGGATCATATCCCATATCATCAAACTAAATGTGATCAAGTGGGAGATCCAAAATCAGATGTTTGGAAAATTGCTAAAGATGGGATGTTTGGTGCAGCTAATCGACCGAACGGTACGATAAGTAGTAGTTTTTCTAATGCTTCATATAAAGCGGCAGCGAAATCTGGGACAGCGCAATTGTTTAGTTTAAAAGATAATCAAAATTATGATCCGAGTAAAATTTCTGAATATCTTAGAGATCATAAATTGATGACTGCTTTTGCGCCATATGAAAATCCTACTGTCGCTGTAGTAATTATTTTAGAAAACGGTGGAGTTGGAATATCAATAGGAACAATGACAAGAAAAATATTGGATTATATATTATTACGATAAATAAATAATTTTCTATTGTCTTTATTAGTCAATCTAACTTGATGATCATAATACACTCATGAATCAAATTATTCAACAAAATTCATTATGGAATAAATGTCATATTGATTTAATATTATTTCTATTTATTATCGTTTTATTATTATACGGAATTTTCATAATGTGGAGTGCATGCGGTCAAAATTGTGAAATGATACGACTAAAAGTATTCCAAATTATATTAGGATTATTGATTATGTTTTTATTCGCACAAGTGCCACCTAGAATTTATGAATTTTGGGCTCCTTATACATATTGCTTATGTATTATATTATTAATACTAGTTAATAATATTGGTCAAATCAGCAAAGGAGCTCAACGTTGGTTAGATTTTGGGATAATAAGGTTTCAACCATCAGAAATAGTTAAAATTTCTGTTCTATTGATGGTAGCATATTATCTTAATAGAGAACAACATCCTCCATCATTTAAAAATGTTGGAATAGCATTATTATTAATCATGATTCCTACTATACTTATGTTATTACAACCAGATTTAGGAACAGCAATTTTGACAGTTAGTTCTGGATTGTTTGTGTTATTTTTATCCGGAATTAGTTGGAAATTAATTATGTTTACTTTATTTTTAATGATTTTATTTATTCCTGTATTTTGGTTTTTTTGTATGCATGAATATCAACGATCTCGAATAATAATGTTATTACATCCAGAAGTTGATCCATTAGGTTCTGGGTATCATATTATTCAATCAAAGATTGCTATAGGTTCAGGTGGCTTAACTGGAAAGGGATGGCTGCAGGGCACTCAGTCGCAACTAGAATTTTTACCAGAACGTCATACTGATTTTATTTTTTCCGTAATAGGAGAAGAATTAGGATTTTTTGGAATATCGGTATTGTTGTTGCTGTATCTGGGAATTATATTACGTGGATTTTTTATTGCTGTTAAAATACAACATATGTTCGGACGAGTAATTATTGGTAGTTTGATGTTAACGTTATTTATGTATATTTTTGTAAATATTGGTATGGTTAGCGGATTATTGCCGGTTGTAGGAATTCCGTTGCCACTAATAAGTTATGGTGGTTCATCTCTATTAGTACTGATGGCGGGGTTTGGTATAGTTATGTCGATAAATGGACATAAAAAAATGATTTCTAAAAATTTATAAAATTAGTAAAAATATGATTAATAATTAATATTGCCAATTATATAACAACAGTTTTCATTATTTTTTTTAAAAAAAATTATGATAGGCTGTAATAACTATTATTATACACAATAATAGTTATCATTTATATATAATTAAATTTAATATTGTATCCATATAATTAGTATTTTAATATGAATAATAAGAATCTTATAAAGATAAAATGATTATATTTTAATAAAAATTGCATACTTTATAAAAATAATAAGTAAAAAATACTGAGTGAATGGTATAATTACGCATTAGATTATGTTAATTTTTAAACTGTGAAACTAATAGATAATTTAGTAACATTCTTAAAACATTGTTTTATTCATTTTTTTTATTTAAAATAATTTGATATAACTAACTTGCAAAGTTTTTTAATGTGAATTCTTACGAATTTGCATTATACATGTTACTCCGGAAATTAATAAGAATATTCCAATTAAAATTAATGGAGATGGCCATAATTGTCTATGTATAAATGAATATATTAAACCTGCTATTGTTTCAAATACAATCAATGGACCGATAAGTGTAGTTGGTAATCTTTGACTAGCTTCGTTCCAAAATAATGTGCCTAACCAAGAACAACAAAATCCAATTAAAATCATTAATACGACAAAAAAAACTGGTCTGGGACCAAAAGGCAGTTTGAATTCGTCTTGAATAAAACCTGAACAGCAGATACACACAAAACAATAAACTAGACATGATAATGGCAATGTTACTACTCCTTGAGCAGTAGCCCAAGTCATAGGTTTATTATACGGATGTGTTTTTAACCAATGTGCATTTCTTAAAGCGTACCATGCCCAACATATGACAGAAATAATTGCTAAAAATATTCCACTTACATATTGCCATATACCAAATATAGAGAATTCAGAGTTCCATTCGGAAATATTCACACATAATAAACCCATTCCCATCAAACACAGTGATGTTAATAAAATATGATTTGGTAATTTTTGTTCATTACGAGAAATAACATGAGTTGTTATAGTTAACATTATAGGTAAAGTGCCAATAATAGCTGTTGAAATTGGTGCACCCACACGCTGAATGGCACTTGTTAAACATGTATAATATATCAAATGTCCCATTAGAACTAATTTTATTGCTTCCAACCAATCTTTTAATAGTAACTTACGCAAACGTACTCTGTCATACCATGACAATGGTAATGAAATTAAACCGAATGCAATATAACGACCAGAGGCTTGTAATATGCTAGGATATTCTGGTATCAATAAAGGACCAACAAAAATTAATCCCCATAGTAGTCCCGAGGTTACAGCAAAAATAATTCCTAATATCATAATAATTTTTACTATACTAATGAATAAATGTATTTTAATACTATTATTTAATAGAAAATTTATTTCTATAAATATAGTATACATTATTGTATGTATATTTCTTTAAGATAAATAGGGTTGTTATTTGATTATTTAATTACGACCTTGTTTATGTATACTTATTAAGTAAGTTATTATATACTACATTATATATATAAATATTAATAAATATTAATACTTAATAAGTAGTACACCCTATAGGATTCGAACCTATAACTTACAGCTTAGAAGGCTGTTACTCTATCCAATTGAGTTAAGGGTGCATTATTTGTTTATACGGTGTTATATTAAAATAACATTGTTTCGATAAAATATAATTAAAAAAATTTAAATAATTTCTTTATAATAAAATAAATATTAAAACAATAATATAATTTGAAAATAATAATAGTATATTTTTTAAAAAAATGACATTATTACATGAATATATGATATGGATATATTATCAAAATGGTTGCTAAAGTAATTGATGGTAAGTATGTTTCTAATAAAATACAGGAAGAAATAGCTATTCAAGTACATAAAAATACAAATTCTGGGAAACGTGCCCCTGGATTAGCTATGATTCTAGTAGGACATAATCCCATTTCCAAAATATACGTAACTAATAAAAAAAAGGCATGTGCACAAGTTGGTTTTATTTCATTTCTTTATACTTTACCTATTACAGTAACTGAAAGAGAAATTTTACAATTAATTGAAAATCTTAATAAAGATAATCGTGTAGATGGTATTTTAATTCAATTACCGTTGCCAATTAAGTTAAATAAAATAAAGATTTTAGAGCATATATCTCCTGATAAAGATGTAGACGGTTTTCATCCATATAATATAGGACGTTTATGCCAAAGATCTCCTATGTTACGTCCTTGTACTTCTCGAGGTATTATCACTTTATTAGAATGGTATCATGTAGACATGTTTGTATTGCATGCAGTTATAGTTGGGGCATCGAATATTGTTGGTCGTCCTATGACAATGGAATTATTATTAGCTGGCTGTACTGTGTCTGTAACTCATCGCTTTACCCAAAATTTAAAAATATATGTTGAAAATGCTGATTTATTAATTGTAGCGGTCGGAAGAGCAAATTTTATTCCTGGAGATTGGATAAAACAAGGGTCTATAGTAATCGATGTTGGAATTAATCGATTAAATAACGGAGATATAGTAGGTGATGTGCATTTTCCTAGCGCTTATGAACGAGCTGCATATATTACACCTGTTCCGGGTGGAGTAGGTCCAATGACAGTAGCTACGCTTGTTCAAAATACCTTAAAGGCTTATTACAATCATTTATATTAAGACAAATTAATTATTACTTATTATAGTTTTTTATATTTTATTTTAGTTTAATTTAATAAAATTATCAGATAGACATCTATATCAATTGTAATGCCACTTTGTCGTGCCTGTAGAGTCATCTTCTACTGTTATTCCCATAGAATTTAGCTTTGATCGTATCTTATCAGCCAATTCCCATTTATTGTTTCTACGTGCTTCTTCGCGATACTGAATTAATTTTTGAATTTCATCAGTATGATAATAATTCTTATTATTTTTTGATGTTAGTTTTTTTAAAAATATTTCTGGATGTTGGTATAGTAAACCAATAATATTTGCTAAATATTTCAGAGTAGCTGCTATACCGTTAGTAAGTGAATGATGTTTGATTTTTAGATAATTTAATTTATGCGCTATATCAAATAATACTGAATATGCTGCTGGTGTATTGAAATCATCATTCATTTTGGATTCAAATTTTGATATAAAATGTTCTCCCCCGTTAGGTTTGATTGTGGGATTAGTATCTCTTAAAGCAATATAAAGCCTTTTTAAAGAAGCTTGTGCATTTTTAAGATTATCATTATTATATTTTAATTGACTGCGGTAATGAGCAGACATTAAAAAATATCTTATTGTTTCGGGATCATAACGTGCTAAAGTATCACGTATAGTGAAAAAATTATTTGATGATTTTGACATTTTTTCGTGATTCAATAACAACAGACCAGAATGCATCCATATATTTGCACAAGTAGTATTATAGGCGCAAATAGATTGAGCAATTTCATTATCATGATGGGGAAAAATTAAATCTGATCCTCCACCATGAATATCTAGTTGATTGCCAAAAATGGAATAACCCATAGCAGAACATTCAATATGCCATCCTGGACGCCCTGCCCCCCATGGAGATAACCAAAAAGGTTCCCCTGGTTTTGTTCTCTTCCAAAGAACAAAATCTATAGGATTTATTTTTGTGTTTGATATTTTTAATATATTACGCTGTATTTTAGATGTTTTTTTTCGATTGGATAATACACCATAATTGTGCATAGTTTTTACAGAAAACATTATATCTCCGTTGGAAGCTATATATGCATGTTTTTTTTTAATTAATAGACAAATAAATTTAATAATAACATCAATATACTCGGTTGCTTTTGGTTCATAATTTGGACGTATTATATTTAATGCATCTAAATCTAAGTGCATTTCTTGAATCATACGATTGGTTAATTGTGTGATAGTTTCGTTATTTTCGTAGGCTCTTTTTATAATTTTATCATCTATATCTGTAATATTGCGTACGTAATTTACTTGATATCCACAGTAACTTAAATAACGAACAATACTATCAAATACTATAAATGTTCTAGCGTGCCCAAGATGACACAAATCGTAAACAGTAACGCCACAAATATACATTTTAATTTTTCCAGCAGTAATAGATTTAAATTCTTCTTTTTTTTTTGTTAAACTATTAAAAATTTTGAGCATTTTAATTTATTCCGTAACGTATATATGATGTAAAATACAGTCTTTAAATAGGGATGTATAGATTTGCAGGATTTTTAATAACGTTAAATAACAATATAACTTGGTATAGTGTTAATATTTTTATTTTATTGGAAATAAATACCGTGTATTTTACATTAAACTAAATGTATAATAATATTTATTGTATACTAAATATTATCATTATATGATTGATTATTATATAGATAAAATAATTTAATTAAATCGCTCTAATATAAATTTTAAAAAATATTATGGAATTATTATTCTATTTAAATATATAAATGTATGTCTATTTTGATTATTTCAGATGTTCATTTATGTATGAAAACTCCGGATGTTACTGATGGGTTTTTGTATTTTTTAAATTATTATGCAATGCGTGCTCGAGCTCTTTATATATTAGGGGATTTATTTGAAATATGGTTAGGAGATGACGATCATAATTCGTTACATATTAATATCGCTAAAGCATTAAAAACTTTAAATCAAAAAAATATTTCGTGTTATTTTATTCATGGAAATCATGATTTTTTATTAGGGAAAAAGTATGCTAATTCTTGTGGCATGACCTTGTTGCCTTCTAAACAAGTATTAAAATTGAAATCAGGTAAAAAAATAGTGATTTTGCACGGAGATACTCTGTGCACGAATGATGATTCTTATCAATTATTTCGAAAATACTTAAATCATATTGTAACGCAACATGTTTTTTTGTCATTACCGTTATTTGTGCGTCTTCGTATATTTAATTTTGTACGTACTTGTTGTATGAAATTTAAACAATATAAGTCTAAAAAATTAAATACTAACTTCAAGATGATTACAGATATATTAATTCAGAATAATGCAGAAATTATGATTCATGGACATATTCATCGACCAGCCATTCACAAGCTTTATAAATCAAAAAAAGAATTTTTTAAAATAATGGTATTGGGGCATTGGAAGGAATATGGTTCAATGATAAAAATAAATGAAGAAAATAATAACATTACATTTATAGAATTTCCATTAAATAAAATAATAAAATACTAAATAATTCATATGTGTTACTATTTTAAATATAATGTTATTTAACTTCATATTAAAAACAGTGTTTTATACATATTTTATGTGTACAAATATAATGAAATTTCCATATTTATTTATATTGTATATAATATATAACATACATCAATATATCATACATTGTTTTCTTATTAAAAGCTAATATTTAATTAATAGTTTTATCTATAATCAATTTATTTTATATTGCATTATATAAAATTATAGATTTTTTAATAAATAGTATTTTAGATATAAAATATAAATATCTTAAATTATATAATTTTTTTATTTTTTAGCAGATAAATTTTGATGAAATAATTTTTTTAAAATAAAAAGAAAATCTTTATATATTAGATATTTTATTTTAAATTATCGATAATAAAATACACAGTCTGATAATAGGTTAAAATGTGAATTTTTAAGGAACTTGTAGATAGATCAGAAATAAAATCTAATATAAATTAAAACAAATATTGTAATTAGTGTTCATTTTTATTTATTGGATAAATAAAAAATATTATCGTTAAATCCATAAAAAATAGAAAAAATTTTTTAATTAATTTATGTTATATCACCAAATTTTTTAATTTTTAATTTGGTCAACAAAAGTATATATGATGTCATATAATCAATTTATGATTATGTTACAATTAATTATTGGTTGTACCTATACGATAGGTATATATATAGTGTGTTGTGTATATTACTTTATTTATGTTTATATTAATTAATTTAGATAAAAAAATTATTAAATATGGTTATTTTAAATAGTATTTATTATTTAAATGATGCGATTTTTTAATGAATAATGTTAATTAATTCTTTATAAATTTCAGAAATTTGACGGTTTCCGTTAATAGAAAAGTATCGTAATTTTTTGTGTTTAGATTGTTTTTGATAATAATTTAATAATGGTTTAGTATATTGATAGTAATTATTTAATCGTTTACGTATAGTTTCTTCGCAATCGTCTTGTCGGATAGTTAAATTTTCTCCAGTAACATCATCTAACCCATAATTTTGAGGCGGATTAAATTTAATATGATACGTTCTACCAGATTTAATATGTATTCGTCTACCTGTAATACGATTAATTAATACATCATCTGGAATAACAAATTCTATAATGTAATCTACAAAAATTTTATATTGTTCCATAAATAATGCTTGCCTAATTGTTCTAGGAAACCCATCTAACAAAAATCCATTACAACAATCATTTTTATTAATACGCGTATTAATTAACTGAACCATAAACGTATCATTTATTAAGTCACCAGAATTTATGATATTGATCATATTTTGTTGAGTTTTATCATGATATGTAGATGGATTTTCAGAGAAAGTTTGACGTAACATCAAACCTGTAGAAATATTAGGAATATTATATTTTTTAGAAATAAGATGAGCTTGTGTGCCTTTTCCGGATCCAGGAGGCCCTAAAAATATAATTCGTATCAAATTTAATTCTCAACTTAAACTATATTAAATTTCATTAAATAATGTTCTGAATATCAAATACACACGTATATTATATAGCTGATAAATATAATTATTATGTGTATTGATATTCATAATAAAAAATTACGTAACATTACTTTTAATCAATCGATAAATTTAAAATAATGGTAATAAATATAAGTACTTTATTTTACATATTACATAATATAAAATTATGTAATAATATACATATTGCTATACAATCACCTCAATAATTAAATCAGTAAAGTTAACTAGCTATTAACATAGCTGTATTACTGATTATTATTTATTTTAATATTCATTTTTATCTAATAAAGATATATCATTTAATATATTCATTATCAATGTGATTTTTTATCATATTATTATTAGTATAGTGCACAATAAATATTATTGTATGTTTCATTAACTAGTTTAGCATAATTCAATTTTAATACTAAAGTATTTCAATACTATTTATATCAAGTTCAGCGTCAAAAAATTTTTTTATCATTTCAATACATGGATCTTGTGAAAATTCTTGTTTTACTTTTAATATTTTTTCTTTATATAAAATATGGATATATTCTATTGGTGTTTTCATCTCATAATTGTTGCTTGGTTTAATATATAATTTAATTGGGATGCCCATATTGTTACTAAGTGATTCTTGTATTATGTTGTGTAATGTTAACGAATTTAAATGTTGACAATCAGAACGAATATGCAAGCAAATCTCATTTGAAGAAATTTTTTCTTTCCAAGAATTCATAACTAATTTTTTTGCTAATTTTGGCAATGATAATTGATATATTTGTAATATCCATGGATCATTTTTTGTTGCTTCTTGAATTATTTGTTTTATACAATCAGATATATTTATATCATGTTTATAAAAATTCTCTATATTAATATCGTTATTAAGTTCTACATGTTTTGATACATTTTTATTGATATTAGAGAATCGATCTAGTATATTTTTTGTTGTTTTTTTGAATTCTAAGGTTAAATTTGATATTTTTTCTGTTGTATTTAATTTGTTGTTTTCTTTATACTGCAAGAGCTTTGAACGAGCTTCTAATATTTTAGAAGTAGTATTTTTGGGATCAACATCAGATATAGGTATTAAAATTTTTGATTTAGTATCATCAAGATTACATTTAGATTTGTTCGAATTTAATTGTAATGTATTATTTATTTCTTTTAATTTTTTTATATTCGATGTACTATCATTTTCCTTGAAATGTTTCAATTCAAAATCAATGTGATCGACAGTATATTGTGTATCATTTGTATTACATTTATAATTATTATTTGAATTTGCTAAATCTGAAGATATATTATTATTTTGATTTGTTATATTTACATCAGGACGAAAAGCTAATGCTCGTAACATGGTCATTTCTATTCCCACGCGATGGTTAGGTGCATAAGGTAATTCTCGACGACCTAATAATAGTATTTGATAATATAATTGTACATTTTCTGGATTAATACGATTACTCAACGTGAGCAGACGTTGATTGATATCTTGATCTTTCATTATATTATTATTTGATTTTTTTATAGAATTTAATGAAAAATGATTCATAGCTATTTTTTGTAAAATAATAAGCATTTCACTCAAAAAATAGTCCCAATTCACCCCTAAAATAGAGTAATCATTTATTTGTTGCATCACATTGTGTATATTTCCATCGACTAAGCTTTCAATTAAACATAATGGATGTGCTATATTTAATAGACCAAACATATTATTGATAACGTCGTTAGTTATATTGTTATTTCCTAAAACGATAGCTTGTTCTGCTAAATTCAAAGCATCACGCATGCTCCCCTTTGCAGCATATGCTAATGCTTCTAAAGCAGAAGACTCTGTCTTTATTTTTTCTTCATTAAAGATATATGTTAATTGAGTTATAATTTGAGAAATACTGAGTGGTTTTAAATAAAATTGTAAACATCTAGATAATATAGTTTCTGGTAATTTTTGATACTCAGTAGTAATCAAAATAAATTTGACATGTTCAGGTGGCTCTTCTAATATTTTTAATAAAGCATTAAAACTGTAACGTGATAACATATGTACTTCATCTATAAGATATATTTTGAAACGTCCTTTAACTGGCATATATTGTGCATTATCTAAAAATTCTCGAGTATCTTCTACCTTGGTACGTGAAGCTGCATCTATTTCAATAAGATCAATAAAATAACCTGATTCAAAATCTTTACAGCTATTGCATTCTTCACACATAATAGATGTTATGCCTTGTTCACAGTTCAACCCTTTTGCCAATAATCGAGCGATAGTCGTTTTTCCTATACCTCTAGTACCAGTTAATATGTAAGCATGATGAATTTTATTTAATGAAAAACTATGTGTGATCGCTTGAATGATATGTTTTTGACCTACAATATCAGAAAATTTTTTTGGACGCCATTTACGGGCAAGTACCTTATAGCTCATAAAATATAACTCATATAATTAATCGTTGTAAATAGAATAATAAAAAAATTTAATTGATTTAATGAATATATTTTAATCATCAGAAAATGTCACTAAATTATAAGAATTTATTTCTATTTTTTTTAATAATGATTCACCTCCTAAATTTTTTAAAGCTATTACAAATCCAGCATGATTGACTTCTCCCCCTAAACGTCTAATTAATTTTACTACTGCTTCGATCGTTCCGCCTGTTGCTAATAAATCATCTATAATTAAAACTTTATCACCTGGAATAATAGCATCAGAGTGTATTTCTAAATATCCACTATCATATTCTAAAATATATGGTTCACTGATAGTAGTGCGTGGTAATCTTCTTGCTTTACGAGCAGGAACAAAACCTAACTTTAGTATTAATGCTAATGGAGCGCTAAATAAAAATCCTCTAGCTTCTATACCTATCACTTTAGTCAATTTGTAATTTTTGTAATGATTAGCTAAAAGGGTAATACTTGCTGCATATGCTTGAGGATTTTTGAGTAATTCGGTGATATCGCGAAACAAAATACCTTGTTTTGGATAATTAGGTACAAATCTAATACTTTTTTTGATCAATTTTAACTGTTGATCCATAACATTTATCATATTTTTTCCAAAATATAAACAGTTACTTAATTTGATATATTTAAATATAAAAATAAGTTTTTTATTAAACTGCATAAATTTTTATAAGTATACTCATATAAAAATATGAATACTATATTTTGTACAAGCCATAGTATAATTTGAAAACATTCGTATATGTTAAAATTGTTTTAATTTCAACATAAAATTATTCTATATATAGACTGTGATTTGATATATATATATATCAAATTTTACAGTTAATCGACATAATCAACAACTTTATCATTGTAATATAGTACATATATATTTTTAATGAAAATTTCAAGTATTTATTTGAAAATAAATATACACATAACCTAGTTAAATATACCTCACGTGAGTTCTATTATAAAAACAATGAACATCGGCAATACTAATTATTATGATTTTTATGAGTATGAGTTTATGCAAATTTAATATTTTAAGTTAATAATGGTACTATCCATGTTAATTAAAAAATTTTTGGAATACAATTTATTATAAATTGATAACAGCTAATTATTTTATTTTAAATTATTGAATATAATAAAAAAACAAGTATCAAATACTGAATATTCAATAACAATATGAATATTCTAATTCTAAGTTAAAATATATTAAATTGTATTTACGTTTTTTAACGTTTTGTATATATAAATATTTTATATTCATTTGAATTAGTTACACAATACTGTTTAATAAATTAAATAATCTGGTGGTTAATGATTAATTTAATTTCATTAATAAAATAATAAAAACAACTACAATAGATTTATTTACAAATACTTATATATCATATAATACTTAAATATTTTTCACCTAAACACTTGTATCTTTCATATTTATCGAATAATAATTAAAGAAAAAATTATACACTATTATATACCCGCAAATAATAAGAATTATACAAAAAATAATATACGAAAATTAAAAATTGTAATTATTTTAATCTTTTAATTATTGTTTGGTTCTTCAAATTAATTATTTATTATACAATTAATCAACCATGAACAACAACACTATCGAAAGATTATATATTATGAATAATTCAAAATAAACATTTTGATAAAATTAAATAATCATAAATTTAACAATCAATTATTTATACGTAAAATTTATAAAAAACCATTTTCATGTTAAATAACAATACTAATGTTTATTGTTTTAGACATAAACCTACCTAACGTTAAAAACGTGTATTATAATTTTTGGCAAAATAATAAAATATTATAAAATCTAAACAGATTTGATCGGGATGCTAAATCAACATATTAAACAATTTTTGTTACGGCTGCTTCTTTCCAGACCTGACCGGTTTTTACAAAAATTATTATAAGTAAATTAAAATAACATCCCTTTGGGGTATTATCCATGATTATTTTAATATTTTCAAGTAATAATTAAATATTTAAATTGATTTATCGGTGCGTTACTACCTCTGTTCTATTTATAGAATTAATAATATATATACTCTTATAACAATTCTAATTATATTAATACAATCAATTTATCCATGATGTGGTAACAAATTTGTAAATACAAAAATAATTTTTCGATATTAAATATATATGAAAACATCAGTTTTACTGACATTATTTCTTATTTTTTTTACAATTTAAGTAACTGAATCAATCACAAAATTAATATTATAGTTATTATTATTCTTTACAATAAAGACCTGCACTATCCTTATTAATTAATTATTATATGTTTTATGTATTTTACTTAGTCATCTTAGCGATAAACATTTATAATTGATTTTTTTATAAACACAACAAATATTTGCGTATCATAAATGTAATATATATATACGAACATTTTTATTAATTATATTTAATTATAAGCTTTTCAAATATATAAAATACACGTATACGTATTTATACTAATGATATGTTAGGTGTTATTTTGGAATTAAATGGGGCATTTTGCAACGCTAAAATTAATACTTCGTCTATTTGTTTCACTGGATAAATATCTAAATTATTTACTACAACGGAGGGCATATCTTCTAAGTCTCGTTTATTTTCATATGGTATTAGTACTGTTTTAATACCTCCCCGGTGCGCTGCTAACAATTTTTCTTTTAGTCCACCAATAGGTAATATTTGTCCTCGTAGAGTTATTTCTCCTGTCATAGCTACGCTTGACTTAACAGAATTTCCTGTCAAACAAGAAACTAACGCAGTACACATAGCAATCCCAGCGCTTGGACCATCTTTTGGAGTAGCTCCTTCTGGTACATGTACATGAATATCTTTTTTCTCATAAAAATCTATATTAATACCTAATTTATCAGCACGTGCTCTTACTACAGTTAATGCAGCTTGAATAGATTCTTGCATAACTTCACCTAAGGAACCAGTATAAGTTAATTTTCCTTTTCCAGGAACACAAGCAGTTTCAATAGTCAAAAGATCTCCACCAACTTCGGTCCAGGCTAATCCAGTGACTTGTCCAACTCGATTTTCTTGATCTGCATGAGTACAATCATAACGTTGTACCCCAAGAAAATCCTTTAAATTATTTTCATCAATAGTTATACATCTAATTTTTTTATTCATTAATAATATTTTTACCGTTTTGCGGCACAATTTAGAAATTTCGCGTTCTAAATTACGTACTCCAGCTTCACGTGTATAATATCGAATAATACCTATTAAAGCATTATCTTGTATTGTTAATTCTCCTGGTTTTAAAGCATTACGTTCTACTTGTTTAGTTAATAAATGTCGTCGTGCTATATTTAATTTTTCGTCTTCGGTATAACCAGATAAACGAATTACCTCCATTCTGTCAAGTAATGGGCTTGGGATATCCATTGAATTAGAAGTAGCAACAAACATAACATCAGATAAATCATAGTCTATTTCTAAATAATGATCATTAAAAGTAGTATTTTGTTCGGGATCTAACACTTCTAACAAGGCAGCAGCTGGATCTCCACGCATGTCCAAAGACATCTTATCTATTTCATCTAAAAGAAATAGAGGATTTTTTACACCAACTTTAGACATTTTTTGTATAAGTTTACCTGGCATAGAGCCAATGTATGTACGACGGTGTCCTCTGATTTCTGCTTCATCGCGCATGCCACCTAAAGCCATACGTATATATTTACGACCAGTTGCTTTAGCAATAGATTGTCCAAGAGATGTCTTACCTACTCCTGGTGGACCCACTAAACATAAAATAGGACCTTTAATTTTATTTATTCTATTTTGTACTGCTAAATATTCTAAAATACGATCTTTAACACGTTCTAATCCATAATGATCTTTATCTAAGCTTTCTTGAGCTTTAATAAGATTTTTTTTCATTTTACTTCTTGCGTGCCAAGGTACTGATAATATCCAATCAATATATCCACGAACTACAGTGGCTTCGGCTGACATAGGAGACATCATTTTTAACTTTTGCCATTCTGATTCTATTTTGGTTCTTGCTTCTTTAGGCATTTTAGCTGCTTCTATTTTACGTCTAAGAGATTCATTTTCGTCGATAATATCGTCCAGTTCTCCTAGTTCTTTTTGTATAGCTTTCATTTGTTCATTTAAATAATATTCTCGTTGACTCTTTTCCATTTGTTTTTTTACGCGATTACGGATACGTTTTTCAATTTGTAGCAATTCAATTTCAGATTCTATCATTGCTATTAAATATTCTAATCGTTCTGTAATATCCGACATTTCCAATATAGATTGTTTATCATTTAATTTTAGTGGCATATGAGCAGCAATAGTGTCAGCAAGACGATCTGCACTATCAATGTTATTCAACGATGTTAGAACCTCAGGAGGTATTTTTTTATTAAGTTTAAGATATCCTTCAAATTGATTAATAACAGCTCGAATTAATATTTTTTTTTCATGTTCGTTCAATTCTTTAGGATGAAAAGAAGTTGCATTAGCTTGAAAATGATTCCCAGTATCCGTTAACTCGATTATTCTAGCTCTCATTAGTCCTTCCACTAATACTTTAACCGTGCCATCCGGTAACTTCAACATTTGCAATATCGTAGATATTGTCCCGACTGAAAAAAGATCATTAATACTCGGCTCATCAGTAGACGCTTCTTTTTGAGCTATCAACATTATTTTTTTATCACCACTCATAGCAGATTCAAGACATCTAATTGATTTATCTCGGCCTACAAATAATGGAATCACCATATGTGGGTATACTACCACATCACGTAAAGGCAATACAGGAATTTCTATGCGCTCAAGTTGCTCAGTATTCATAGAGCCATCTCTCTTGGTTATAGCTTAACACATCATTACCACAATTTTTAAATACTCAGTTACACTATTTTTTGATAACCAGATATCCGATATATATGGGGACGAATCAATTATATTCAACATTGAGTATTATGAAAAGAAAAATAAACAATTTTAGTTAAAAAATTATTTATTAATTAATATTCAATTAAATTTTAATGATTTTTAAAAATCATTTTTAAATAAATATATTTTTTAAATTTTTTTGTATATTTAATGTTTGTTTTTTATTTAAATAAAATTATTAACTATTTAAATTTATAAATTTTATTATTTATTTTAAAATGTGATATATTCATACAATAATATCAATGATACTGCAAAAATTTTTTATTTATATAAATTTAATAAAAATTAATAATATAATAAAAATTATTTAAAATTTTTTAAACGTATTTTTTATAGAAATCATCTAATTGTACAAGTATAAATTATATATCCAAACTATATTCCAATATTTTTATAAATGATTATAACATATAGCACATTATACACGCATAATTATACTATATTTTAAATTTATATGATAATCAATTTATCAGCAATTTTAATTTATAATATTAATAACCATGTAATATATAGTATCGTAAAATATTATTTATTCTATCTTTTAAAAAATATATTTATTATATGATTATATAAGAAGTACTGAATTACTAACTAATTTTAGTTTAATTTTATTAAAGTTTTTATCAATAAATTTCATAAAAAATTAATAATTCTTTCGTATTTTGTAATACTTTAACATTTGTAATTCTTAATGATACAATACATTGTATAATTTAATATATAACAAATAATACCAGAATTAATTAATTGATTAAAATTAATATTAACGTTATATTTAATATTATTAGCTGTATCTAAATTAGTTAAATCATTAACACCTGAGTTATTTATTAACTAAATCCTTTAATAGATATTAAAAATATTCCAAATAATATAAGTTACGTATAAATGTTGTTTATAAATTTATATTTTTTATATAAAATTGTATTTTATAAATATGCTTTTAACAGAAAAGCATGCGTATACATATAAATTTTTAAATACAGTCGATAATAAAAACTGTATCAGTATTTATATACTATAATATTAAATATAAAATAAATACATTATTAATATACAATAATAATAATAATAATAATAATTATCTTTTATTAGATAGCAACTGTTTCAGTTTGAAAAATTATCATTTGTCAATAAAAATTTTTTAATTATTTAATATTTTAAGTTCCTGCTATTTTCATAGAAGAAATTAAAACAGACCCACAGTGAATACAACCTCGTGTTTCAATGTCATTTCCAATAGCAACAATATTGCTAAACATTTCTTTTAAATTTCCAGCTATAGTGATCTCATTTACTGGATATTGAATTCTACCGTTTTCTACCCAAAAACCAGATATTCCGCGCGAATAATCCCCAGAGATCATGTTAATTCCTTGTCCCATAATACCAGTCACAACAAGTCCACAATGCATATTTTTTACTAATTCCGTAAAACTAATATCTTTATAACTGATATTCCAATTGTAAATTCCATCAGCGTGTCCAGTATTTTTTAGTCCTATTTTACGTGCAGAATAACTATTTAAAAGCCAACTATTTAACATACCATTTTCTATAATAATGCGATCTAACGTTCGTACGCCTTCACTGTCAAATGGAGCAGATCCCCATCCTTTTAATATATGGGGATGTTCTTGTATTGATATCCAAGAAGGAAATATTTGTTTTTTCAAATCATTAAGCAAAAAAGTAGATTTACGACATACGTTATCTCCATGAATCGCGTTTGCTAAATGATGAAATAAACTTGTAGCTACTTCCGCGACAAATAGTATTGGGGACTCCATTGTTTTTAATTTTTTGGGATTTAAACGTTCTAATGTTCTACGGGCACATTCTTTTCCAACCCATTCTGGTGAACGTAAATCATTAAATGAACGACTTAATGTATATGCATAATTTTGTTCCATCATTCCATCACTTGCAGCAACTACACTACAAAATAAAGAATGTTGACTACTAGTATAACTTTGTAACATACCATGACTATTTCCAAATACTCTAGTAGTAAAACAACTATTAAATTTACCTCCTTCAGTGCAAATTATACGTTTATCATATTGTAATGCTGTTTGTTCTGCTCTAGATGCTAAATTTACGCCGAATTTAGTATCTAAGTTTATAGGGTGGAATAAATCAAGATTTATAGCACTAAATGCCAACAATTCTTTATCAGCAATACCGGCATATGAATCTGGTGAAGTATAATGTGTTATATTTACTGCAGCTTCAACAGTACGAGTTAATGATTGATTTTGCAAATCATTCGAAAAAGCATTCCCTTTTCTTTTTTGACGAAATATAGTTATACCCAAGATACTATTATTATTAAATTCTACATTTTCAAGTTTTCCATAACGAGTACTTACAGTAATCCCCGTGGTCTTGGTTATTGAAACTTCTACCTCATTAGAATATGTATGTGCTAAATTTAATACTTGATCTACTATATTTTCTAGAAAATTATGTTGTTGTATCATATCATTAGTTACATGCATATTACCTCCTATAATAATAATAATAATTTTTGATTATAATAGATTTATTAAAAATATAAATTATACGATTAACATAATTCTGGTTCATATTTATATATGAATATTATATTTAATAAAAATATTTGTTTTAACAAATTATGAGTTTTGATTTGCAAAACTGTATGGATGTATTTATTTGATATAATTAACAATACGAATAATATAAAAATAATTAAACAACAACATATCTCTGATATTAAAATTAAAATCATTCTAAAATAATATATAATTGTATTTATTATTATTTAATTTGGACATTGATATGATTAATACTACCAATCATAATGATGATAAATATTTATCGAATGTTAATAAATTATATGTAAACCAAATAACAATTTTATTACATCGTAATGAAAAACTTTATCTCAATGCTTAATTATTACCATGTAACACGCACATACTGGTTAATTCGTTCCCCCAACAATAATTTTCTCTAATTTTATTGTCGGTTGACCTACACCAACTGGTATATTTTGTCCATTTTTTGCACATAAACCTACACCTTTATCTAAAGATAAATCATCTCCAACCATTGAAATATTTTGCATGATTTCAATACCTGATCCTATTAAGGTAACTCCTTTTATCGATTTAGTGATACAACCTTTTTCTATTAAGAATGCTTCAGATGCAGAAAATACAAACTTACCTGATGTGATATCTACTTGTCCGCCAGCAAAATTTGAAGCATACACTCCGTAATTTACACTATTGATAATTTCTTCTGGTGTTGATTGCCCTGCTAACATATAGGTATTAGTCATTCTTGGCATGGGTAAAGTAGCATAAGATTCTCGTCTGCCATTACCTGTTGAAATGGTCTCCATAAGTCTAGCATTTAATTTATCTTGCATATATTTTTTCAAAATTCCATTTTTGATTAAAATATTATATTGACCAGGAGTACCTTCATCATCAATAGTTAATGATCCGCGTAATCCTTTTAGTGTAGCATCATCCACTATCGTGCATAACTCAGATGTTACTAGTTCTCCAATTTTTTTAGAAAACATTGAGCTACCTCTCCTATTAAAATCGCCTTCTAATCCATGTCCCACTGCTTCGTGTAATAAAATACCAGGCCAACCAGATCCTAACACCACTGTCATAGTTCCAGCTGGCGCTGCTATAGATTCAAGGTTAGTTAAACCCATACGTACAGCATCTTTAGCCCAACAATCAGCTATGATATCTCCTTCTGTAGTAGTATCTAAAAAAAAATCGTATCCACATCGTCCTCCGCCACCGCTTGTCCCTTGCTCTCTTTTTCCGCGTTGCTCCACTTGTACTGATATAGACAAGCGTACTAATGGTCTTATATCTGCAGCTAACGTTCCATCTGTAGCTACTATTAAAATTTGTTCGTATATACCGGACAGATTGGCAGTAACTTTTTGTACTCTAGAATCTGTAATCCGTGCTGTTTTATCTATTCTCATCAATAAATCAATTTTTTCTTCTTTAGATACACTAGACAAGGGATTTGAACAAGAATATACAGGAGAACATTGAGATGTATTATAAGAAAATTGTTGATTTTTGGAAGCAAGTAAAGTATTACTGCTGCAATGACGTTCATTTGTCACGCTGATAGATGCATTAACGCTACGCATTAATGCATCTAAAGTTAATTGATCAGTGTAAGAAAATCCAGTTTTTTCACCTGTAATTACTCGAACGCCAGCACCTTGATCTATAGTATAAGATCCAGACTTTATAATGCTATCTTCTAAAGTCCATGTTTCATGAGTACATGATTGAAAATAAATATCAGCATAATCTATTTGAAATTTTTTTGTTAGATCTAATAAGCATAAAAGATCGCTGTGTTGTAGTTTATTAGGTGTAAGCAATTGTTCACTCACAAAATTTAAGTTCATACCATTCCTATTATCATCATTCTATTAATATAATCAAATACATACCATCCGTTGATTCATAAATCAAATATTTTTTCAAATTATTATATACTCTTTTTGCTAAAAAAAGTAGAATTTCTATTGATGTACCTTTTTTAAATATTACAATCTTTGAATTTAATTTATTTAATTATTTTTCTAACGAAAACACGTCAACTATATATGAATGAGTGTCTAGTTGTTATTAACAAATATTTTAAGAATACTAGAATCTTTATAGATTCAATAATGTATTTAAATATTATTATTTTATTATGAATAAAAAAACGTATACATAAGTTATATAATTTATTAATTTATTTATTATAGCAATATTTTATAATTTATTGAATCAATTAAGTAATTAATGTCAACAAATTATAAAAATGATTTAAATATATAATTTATCATATACAATGTTTTAAGATGTTAGTGTTTAATTATATTTAAATTTTTTAACAATATGTTCATAATAATTTTACTTAAATTTATAACTATCACTCATAATAATCATAACTATTAATTTGTAAAGTTTAATGTGTTGTTAATTTATTTAATAGCATGGCATATTATATTAATGTTAAATTATAGTGACATACATTATATATTAATAAACTGTAAATTATTAATTAATTTTGATAAATTTTACGCATTAAAAAAATTAAAAATGGCCATAATCCACCATCAAATAAACAACTCCAAAATAATTCTGGAGCACATACGACTTTAGTCATCATAAATTTTATTAAAAATATAATACTTTGATTAATGAAAGAAAAAAACGCGATAATAAAAGACTGCTGCCAAATCAGCATGTGTCTGAAAAAATTAATTCTCCGTATTGTTAAATATGTAAGTATACTTAAAGATAAAGAATGTATTCCTAAAGTAGATCCTAAAATTATATCTGTAATTAATCCTAACGCAAAACCAGTGCCTATATTCACCTGATTTGGAAATATTACGACCCAATATATTAATAATATCATTATCCAGGATGGTTGTAAACACAACGGTTTTGAAAGAAAAGATGTAATTTGCAAAATAATTGCAATCATAAAGGAACTGTATACTACCCATGGTTTATAATAATAAAATTTATGCATTTGTTAAATTATTTTTTAATTAATAAATTATGATCGTTTTTATAAAATATATGAAAAATATTTAGTACTTAAATTAAGATATGCATTATTCCCAAATTAACATTGCATAACGTAAACATTGTAATTTAACTATTGGACGAGCGTAAATTGTAGTGAAGTCTTGTTCCGGGTTTTTTATGATGTTAGACACTGTTGCTACCGGATAACCTGCTGGAAATTGACCATCTAATCCGGATGTTACTAAGATATCACCAATATATATATCTAAATTTCCTGGATATTTTGCGCGTAAATCTATGTTATATCCACAACCTATTAAAATAAGACGGATGTTGTTGCGTTTTATTTGTACGGATAAAGCATGTGCTGGATCACAAATTAACATAACACGACTGCTAAATGCGTTAGTAGAAATTACTTGTCCTACTATTCCTAAATCAGTAATTACCGGTTGACCAATGTATACGTTATTATTGTTTCCTTGATTTATAATAACTTTACTACAATATGGATCTGAGTTAACTAAGAGAATTCTAGTAATTACTTTGCGTTTATTGTTACATAAGGGAGAATTAAGTAATGCATGCAATTTATAATTTTCCTGTTTATATTGATCTATTAATAATAATTCACTATTTTTTAAAAACAATTCTTGGCGTAATGCATGATTTTCTAAGATTAATTTATTATGTTCTTTAAACATTTTTAAAGTATAATCTAATACGTAGTATGGTTTATCACATAAATAATGAAAAAAATAAACAGAACTTTCTATATAATTTCTGAATTGTAAAAACATATTCAATTTTCCATCAGCCATGATGACAACAATAGACGCGATTATGGCTAAAAATAAGCGTAACTCTAAATAATAAAGTTTACTGTTTACAGCGCTATACATAAAAAGGTACCTTGATCTTATTGATACTCGTTCAATGTATTAAAAACATATTTTAATTGATTCAATTTTGTTAGATCATAGAATGTAAAAATTATTTGTAACATTTTTTATTTAAAGACATTATTCTTCGCTAAATAAATCTCGACCATGTAGATCGATCATATCAAGAGCTTTACCGCCACCTCGTGCAACACAAGTAAGTGGGTCATCTGCTATTACTACAGGGATACTAGTTTCCTTTATCAATAAACGATCGATATTTTTTAATAGAGCTCCTCCACCAGTCAATACCATACCATATTCAGAAATATCAGATGCTAATTCTGGAGGACACTGCTCTAGAGCTGCCATAACCGCACTCACTATACCGGTTAATGGTTCTTGTAATGCTTCTAATATTTCATTATTGTTTAATACAAAACTTCGTGGTATACCTTCTGCTAAATTTCTTCCACGTACTTTTATTTCACGAAGTTCATCATCTAAATATGCAGAACCTATAGTGTGTTTTATCCTCTCTGAAGTTACTTCTCCAATTAAAGAACCGTAATGACGCCGTACATAACTGATAATAGCTTCATCAAAACGATCTCCTCCAATTCTAACGGATGACGAATATACTACCCCATTTAGAGAAATCACTGCAACCTCAGTTGTCCCCCCTCCAATATCTACTACCATTGAACCAGTGGCTTCAGATACTGGCAACCCAGCTCCTATAGCCGCAGCCATAGGCTCTTCTATTAAAAAAACTTCACGGGCTCCTGCTCCTTGTGCAGATTCACGTATAGCTCTACGTTCGACTTGTGTAGCACCTACCGGAACACATACTAATACTCTTGGGCTTGGTCGCATAAAACTATTACTGTGTACCTGTTTAATGAAATGCTGTAACATTTTTTCAGTAACAAAAAAATCAGCTATTACTCCATCTTTCATAGGACGAATAGCTGCTATGTTACCTGGTGTTCTTCCTAGCATTTGTTTTGCTGCATATCCAACAGCAGCTACACTTTTTGGCATTCCTCCACGATCCTGTCGAATAGCGACAACGGAAGGTTCGTTTAAAACAATACCTTGCCCTTTCAAATATATAAGAGTGTTAGCGGTTCCGAGATCAATAGATAGATCACTAGAAAATATACCACGAAACTTTTTAAACATAATAATTTGTAATAATATTATTCAATTTATCTAAGGCATTCATTTATGCGGAATCTCCTGAAGAATTATAAATATAAAATTACACTAAATATCACTTACACATATTTTTAAAATCATTATTCGATATATTGAATGTTGTTAAATCATTTTTATGTGTTTTATTTTATATAAAATGCACAATAATTCATATCTATATCACTGTTATACTAAAGCAATATAGATCCATATTTATTATGGAATATAAATTTCAGATATATATATATTGTAAGTTATATGGTACAACATTTACAACAACATATAATTAATATTTTCAATCTGTATATACATTGAAAATATTATAATATTATATTACAATATTAATGTTGAAAAAATAATTTTTAAATACAATAATAATATATTATTTTGAAAAATGTCGATGTTTAATCGTAAAACTAAAACAAATGTATATTATTTCATTGTTTAAATAAGTTTTTATGTATGATTATTTTTTTTTGAGAACAATGAAAAAATTTTAATTTTGAATCATATGACACATACTTTATTTAAATAACAAAATGATGTTTTACATCGAAAAAATATAGATCAATTATATATATTTAAATTTAATAAGAATATTTAAGAATTATGAAAGACATATTTCATATTGTATTGATAAATGGACCTAATTTAAATTTATTAGGAACACGTGAATTGAATATATATGGGAGTAGCACTTTATCCGATATTTTGACAGATTTGTATAAAATATCTAATTCTTTAGGTGTAAAAATGGATCATTTTCAATCTAACGCAGAACATGAATTAATTAATCGTATACATCAAAGTTATAATATGGATTTTATTATAATTAATCCTGCAGCTTTTACCCATACTAGTATAGCATTACGAGATGCATTTTTGGCTGTTAATATTCCTTTTATTGAAATTCATCTTTCCAATATATATACGAGAGAAAAATTTAGACATTATTCATATTTATCTGATATCGCTCTGGGTGTTATTTGTGGATTTGGGATAGACGGATACCGATTTGCTCTACATATGGCTCATAAATATTTGTCTAAAAATTAATGAATAATGATATAACATAGGTTTTACTATGGATATTCGTAAAATTAAAAAATTGATTGCATTAATTGAAGGGTCTAGTATCTCTAAATTAGAAATTTCTGAAGGAAATAAAATAATACGCATTACTCGTTCTACGTTTAAAATATCGTCTTCTTCGACGTGTTTACCTACAACACAAGATTCGAAACTATCATCAACATGTAATCTTTCAAACGCAGACAATGTTATACCTACAAAAAGTGATAATATAGCTCGTGAACATGTTGTGCGTTCTCCAATGGTAGGTATTTTTTATATCAGTCCTAGTCCACATTCTGATCCCTTTATATCAATAGGACAGACAGTTGAAATTGGAGACACTTTATGTATTGTTGAAGCCATGAAAGTAATGAACCAAATCCAATCAGATAAATCAGGTGTAATAAAAGCTATTTTACCTGATAATGGGCAGCCCATTGAGTTTAACCAGCCATTAGTCATTATTGAATAACGAGAGAAAAATGTTAGATAAAATTGTTATCGCAAATAGAGGAGAAATAGCATTACGTATTTTACGTACATGTAAAGAATTAGGAATAAAGACAGTAGCTGTATATTCAACTATAGATCGTGGTTTGAAACATGTACTTTTATCTGATGAAACCGTTTGTATAGGACCCCCACCTGCAATACACAGTTATTTAAATATTCCAGCTATTATTTCAGCTGCAGAAATTACTGGATCATCAGGAATTCATCCTGGTTATGGATTTTTATCAGAAGACGCTAATTTTGCAGAACAGGTTGAACGTTCTGGTTTTATTTTTATTGGACCGAGCTCAGATACTATTCGTTTAATGGGAAATAAAATATCTGCTATAGCTATTATGAAAAAGTCAGGAATAATGACTGTTCCAGGTTGGAACTGTGAACTGAATAATAATATAAATAATGACATCTATGATTGTTCATATCAAAGTTTACACATTAATTATCCAATTATTATAAAATCTGCCCATGGTGCAGGAGGACGTGGTATGTGTGTGGTACGCAAAGAGTCAGATTTAAAAGATTCTATACGAATGATGCGTTTAGAAGCTAAAAATATGTTTAACAATGATATAATTTATATAGAACAATATTTAGAAAATCCAAGACATATAGAAATACAAGTTTTATCTGATGGGAAAGGAAACATAATTTACTTGACAGAACGTGACTGTTCTATACAAAGAAGACATCAAAAAATAGTAGAAGAAACCCCTGCATTAGGCATTAGTCCTGAAATTAGGAAGTATATCGGAGAGAGTTGCGTAAAAGCTTGTTATAATATTGGATACCGTGGAGTAGGTACATTTGAATTTTTGTATGAAAATAACGAATTTTTTTTTATAGAAATGAATACCCGTATTCAAGTAGAACATCCAATTACAGAAATGATTACCGGAATCGATTTAATTAAAGAACAATTAAAGATTGCGTCTGGATATACATTAAATATTACACAACAATCAGTTCAGTCGATAGGCCATGCAATAGAATGTCGTATTAACGCTGAAGATTCTCACAATTTTATACCTAATTCGGGACGTATTACTAGATTTCATGCTCCTGGTGGATTAGGAGTGCGTTGGGAATCTCATATTTATTCTGGATACTCAGTACCACCTTATTATGACTCAATGATAGGTAAATTAATTTGTTTTGGAGAAACACGTGACATAGCTATTGCTCGTATGAAAAATGCATTGTCAGAATTAATTATTGATGGTATTGATACTAATATTGAATTACAACGAAAAATCATAACTGATGAAATTTTTCAAAAAGGTAATAAAATTAATGTTAATTATTTAAAAAATAGACTCAATATTTAAATAACTAAATCAATTAACAACAAAACAAATTTTTACGTTATTAATAAATAAAATAAAATATTACTAATTATAGTATACAAAACCTTAAAATGTCTAAATATTTCTATATCGCTGTTTTTTAATTATATTTGGTAATGATGCTAGACTTTTAATGATCCAATTTGCTGTATTCATAGTTTTTTTTGTTATCTTTTTTCCGCTACATACTAACACATTAGTGCCAACACCTGCTAATTGCCCTGCCAACATATCATTTGCAGTATCTCCTACCATATAAGAAGTAGTCATATTGATGTTAAAACGTTTTTGAGCATCTAATAACATCCCTGGACCAGGTTTTCGGCATAAGCAATTCTGCTTAAATTGTTTTACTACTCCTTGCAAATGATGTGGACAAAAATACACTGCATCTATATGTACGCAATATAATTGTAAATAAGAAATCATCCATTTTGTTAAAAATATAAAATCTTGTTGAGTAAATACACCTCGTGCTATTCCAGACTGATTAGTAACGATAATTAAAAAAAAATTCATTTTTTTTAATTCTATCATCGCATGTATAACATTATCAATGAAAAAAAAATCATTAATGTTATATACATAATGATTATCAATATTGATTGTACCATCTCGATCTATAAATATAGCATTCTTCACGTGTATGACTCGTATCTATATAATTCAAACAATATTAATGATAATTATTTTTATAATTTATAAATATAATTATTTAATATTTTTTGATTAAAAATATGATATGATTAACGCGGTATTAATTAGGTTATGTATTAATAATTAATAAATACTCTATAACAAACAGCATACCGTACGTACTATTTAATTGTATATTTTATAAAAATAAATCAAAATATTCTATGTTTAATTCATCTACACAGATAGATTTAATCTGTATTGGTTTTAAAATATATATTAGATATATAAAAAGTTTTATTAGTAATCATTATACTAGTATTATACTAATAGGCTTTTTTTTATTTGGGTAATAATAATGCGTATCAGTCAGTATTTACTAGCTACTCTTAAAGAAACACCTAAAAATTGTACAACAATTAGCCATCAATTAATGTTACGAGCAGGATTGATACGCCAAGTATCATCTGGTCTGTATACTTGGCTACCAACAGGACTACGTGTATTGCGAAAAATAGAAAATATTATTCGCGAGGAAATGAGTAAAATAAATGCCATAGAAATATCCATGCCAATAGTTCAACCCGCGAAATTATGGAAAAAAAGCGGCCGTTGGTCAGAATATGGTACAGAATTACTGCGTTTTAAAAACCGTAATAATCAAGAATTTGTATTAGGACCTACTCATGAAGAAATAGTTGCTGAAATTATTTGTAAAGAAATTATGCTTTATAAACAATTTCCACTAAACGTATATCAAATTAATACTAAATATCGCGATGAAGCACGTCCTCGCGCTGGAATAATACGTGCCAGAGAATTTATTATGAAAGATGGATATTCTTTTCATCCAAATCAAGAATCTCTTAAAATTACATATGATAATATGTACGATTCTTACCATACTATTTTCAGACGTATTGGATTAAATTTTTGTGTTGTTCAAGCTGATCCTGGTAGGATTGGAGGGATGTTGTCTCATGAATTTCAAGCATACTCTGAAAATGGTGAAGATAATGTTGCTATTCCTGTAATACTAGATAATAACAATGTAAATAATTTAAAAAAATTACACAATGTTGTTCCTGTGAAAATACAAACAAACAAATCTATAGAAACTATGCGATTAATAGAAGCACCTCATATTAAATCCATAGAATCATTAATTAAACAATTTAATTTATCTATACGTCAAATAGTTAAAACAATAATCGTACGTATTAAAAATCAACATGTACATAACACTTATAATTTATTGGGATTAGTAGTACGTGCCGATCATCAGATTAGTAACAAAAAAATTGCGATGATTCTGCAAATATCTACTCCTTTATCTTATTTGAACCCAGAAGAAATTTACATATTTACTGGAGCACAGCCTAATTTATTAGGTCCTATTAATTTATCTATACCATTAATTATAGATTACAAAGTGGCTGAAATGAGTGATTTCGTCGCTGGGTCCAATGTAATTGGTAGATATTTTTTTGGAATGAATTGGAATCGCGATATACCACTTCCAAAAATAGCAGATTTACACGAAATATCAAATAACAATATACATGTCAATGAAAAAAGCATGTTATCAATCCATAATTGTATCGAAATAGGACACATCTTTCAATTAGGGCAAAAATACTCAAATTCAAATTATAGTTATATACAAAAAAATAATAAACGTAATTTAATAGTAGAAATGGGTTGTTATGGTATAGGAATTACACGGATTGTTGCTGCAATTATTGAACAAAATCATGACCAAAATGGTATTATATGGCCAGATTCAATTGCACCGTTCAAATTAGCTATTATACCAATTAATATGCATAGTTCTGTTAAGGTAAAGAATGTTACAGAAAAAATTTATAAGCAACTTTTATCTATTATAGGAAAAGATGTACTAATTGACGATCGTAAAGAATATCCAGGTACAATGTTTGCGGATATAGATTTAATTGGAATACCACATATTCTTATAGTCAGCGACAATAGTTTAGCTAGTCAAGAGGTAGAGTACAAATATCGTAAAAATAACAAAATAAAGAGAATTAAACTTGAAATATTAATACGATATCTAACTGAAAAAATTATTTCCTCATGAAATAATTATAAATTTTAATAACAAAATAATAATATTCAAAATAAGTATTTATGCTTAGACTAAAAGAATACATAGTGAATGACATTTAATTAAAATCATTTCAGATAGATTTTATATTTTTAAAGATAAATATTCCTTGCATTACAAGAAGTATTAATAAGTAATATAAAGATAATTAATAAAAAATTTAATATTTATTTTAGATGATAATTAACACTATTTTTGAATGTTTTATAATATAATGTATTTTGTAATAACCAAGATATCTTCCACGATGTAGTATGTTTGTCATTAATTTTACCGTTGTGAGTAATGAATACACCTAAAGCTGTAATTAAAGTTTTATTATAAAACAATAAAGGAATACGGCTTCTTAACCATGGAGGTATATTTAATTCTTGCCAAATTTTTTTTAGTTTTCGACCATGATTTCTACCAAAAATATATAATAATCCATCTACATTGCCAAATGTAATTGATATTTTTTCATCGTATTTTGGAGATCTAACAAAACAATGTGTTAATACTTTTATAGATTTTTCAAAAAGATTAGGAAAATAATTTAAATTTAAATCTGCATTTAAATTTGAATGTAAAATATTTTCAGATGAATATTTATTCATGTCTAATGATTGATAAATTAACATTCCTAGATTATGTGGCAATAATATTTTATTGTGTGCTATTTCCCAAGGTATTTCAATTTTTTTTAAAGAAAATTTCATATTTAACGGTAAAATATACAATTTTTCGCGAAAACGACGACATAAGCATTTATCTAATTGCAGCATTGGAGCAGCATCTCTTCGACTTAACACTAATTCTTGCCAAATACGATTCATAAGTTGATAAGAAGGCATTTTCACAGAAAAATTAGCTAACCAATAACGTAATAAAGCATGTCTTTTTGCCGTACTATATTGAAATAATGGTTTGAAGAATAAAGAACAATCTGATGTATCAATTATTTTTTTTAAAAGTTCTGATAAAAATTCATTTAGTACATTTTCTTGATCTCTGCACAATTGAGCAGTACGTGTAACAACTTGATTAAAAAAAGGCCAACGTTGATATAATAACGGTAAAATTTTTATACGTAAAAAATTGCGATCAAAACGAATATCTGCATTTGTATCATCTTCAATCCAAGTTAATTTTTTTTGATGAGCATATACTTCTAACTGTTTACGAGAACAATGTAACAAAGGCCTTAATAATTTATATTTTTTGAAAAATAGCGTGTTTTCAGTCATACTGGCTAATCCAGATGGTCCACTTCCTCTTTTTAATGCAAGAAATAAACTTTCCACTTGATCGTCCATGTGATGAGCAGTCAAAAGTATTTCTTCTGAATTTAACTGATTACATAATGCTTGATAACGAAGATCTCGTGCTAATGCTTCTATATTACATTGTTTATTTTTTAGATTATTACAATTAATATAGATTGTATAAAAAGGTATGCTACGTATCTTGCATTGTTCAGCACAGTGATTAGCCCATATATCAGCATAATCATTAAGACCATGGTGTACATGAATTGCACGCACAATTAATGGTAGTGATGGTAAAAAATTATTAATACCTTTTTTTAAAATTGTTAATACATCTAAAAGTACTGTAGAATCTAATCCTCCACTGTAAGATAATAATAAATTGTTATATCCAGAAAGACAACGCGATACTTTATTGTATAAATCCCAATATTTTGATGATGTATCAATGGTAATCATGATATTTTCACTAATATAGATAATATAAACTTATGTTAAGTTAACAACTATATTCATATAATCAATATTAAAATTTATTTAATTTCTCTTAATAGAGAAATTTATCTATCTAATAAATTAATTATTTTAAAAAAATTAATATATATATATGTTGTGTAACATTAGCAATATCCGTAATGCATTAATCTATAATATCGTCGATTTAACAATTTTTTTTCTTCAAAAGAATCTAATTCAGTCAAATCTGATAATAACTGAGTTTTTAATGAAATAGACGTGGTTAAGATATCTCTATGAGCGCCTCCTAATGGTTCAGGAATCACACTATCAATCAATTTAAGATTTTTTAATCGATGAGCAGTAATACACATTGCTTCAGCAGCTACAGGTGCCTTTTTAACGTTTTTCCATAAAATTGATGCGCATCCCTCTGGGGATATCACAGAATATATGCTATGCTCCAACATATTAACTTTATCTCCAATACTAATGGCTAAAGCTCCTCCAGAACCACCTTCTCCGATTACAGTACAAATGATTGGTATTTTCAATATTGACATCATACGTAAATTTTCAGCAATTGCAGCAGATTGTCCACGTTCTTCAGCACCTATCCCTGGATAAGCTCCTGGAGTATCTATAAACGTAATAAGAGGCATTTTAAATCTCTCTGCCATTTTCATGAGGCGCAATGTCTTTCGATACCCCTCTGGAGCAGGCATACCAAAATTCCGTTTAATTTTTTCTTTAGTGTTTCGACCTTTTTGATGTCCAATAATCATAACTGGACGAGAATCTAATCTAGCTATTCCTCCGACAATCGCTTTATCATCAGCATACACTCGATCACCAGATAATTCATCGAAATCGTTAAAAATACGTTCTATATAGTCTAAAGTATGCGGTCGTTTAGGATGTCGTGCTAACTGAGCAATCTGCCAAGAATTTAAATTAGAAAAAATTTTTTTTATAAGATTAATCCTTTTTGAATGAAGATAATCAATTTCTTTACTAATGTTTTTTTCTAATTTTTTGTCTGGGTGTGTGATAGAAGTTAAAGAATGAATTTTTTCTTCTAAATCTAAAATAGGTTGTTCAAAATCAAGAAAATTTAGACCCATAACGTTCCTATTTATTTAATTAATTAATATAATTCTAATTCAATTTGTTTGTCCCCAATAAGATTACGTAGATTAACTAGCAACTGATTAGTTGGAGTGACATACCATTGCTTTCCACAATATAATTTTATTCGTATTCCATTTTTTTTATAATAAAAACATACTGGTAAAATTCCAAATTTATTTTTTTCTAAAAAACAACGAAGAGTATTTAATAACCTATTGTTTATTTGTTCATTATTTAACTCAATTGACAGACTACGCGCATATTTTTGGTGAATATCGTTTATATCTTTTAATTCTTGCACGATTAGTTTACAATGACCATTCCTTTTATCGAAATTCCTAAGTATTCCCGTAACAAGTAATAAGTTGTTTTCTTTTAAGCAATATTGATATTTATTAATAATTTTTTTAAATATTATTATCTCTAATTTACCAGAATAATCCTCTAAAACACAAAACATCATATGATTACCCTGTTTATTTAATTTTATCCGTATTGATATAAGTAAACCAAAGACATATATAGTATCATTATTTTGTTTCGAAATAATATCTTCGATGTTTATAACATTGGGTATATAATGTTTTATTGTTTTTATATATTGGATAGTAGGGTGATTAGTTAAATATAATCCAAGAGTTTCTTTTTCTTTTTCCAATAACATCTGATCAGACCATTGCGGTATAATTTGATTACTATCATATGATACAATAGTGGTATATTTTGAATGTATTCCGAACATATCTGTTTGTTTACTATATCTTCTTTTATTGTATTGATGAGCATGCTTTAGAGCGTCATCAAGCGATGATATTAATTCTGAACGATGTATTCCAAAAGAATCAAAGGCTCCTGCAAAAATTAACTTTTCAATCATACGATAATTTATTTTTGTATTATCAACTCGAACGCAGAAATCAAATAGTTCTTTAAAATTACCGTATTGGTTACGAGATGTTATTATAGCTTCTATGGAATTTTTTCCTATTCCTTTTATAGCCCCCATACCATAAACAATTTCTTTATTTTCATTAACGCAAAAACAATATTGACTAATATTAATATTTGGTGGTAATACTGTAAGTTTCATTTTTTGACACTCACCTATTAGATGTATCACTTTATTTAAATTATCCATATCGGAACTCAATGCTGCTGCCATAAATTCAGAAGGATAATGTGTTTTTAACCATAATGTTTGATAAGATATTAATGAATAAGCAGTAGAATGGGCTTTGTTAAAGCCATATCCGGCGAATTTTTCTACAAGATCAAAAATCTTCATTGATAACGTACTATCAATGCCATTTTTTGTAGCACCTAAATTAAAAAAATAACGTTGTTTAGCCATCTCTTTCGGCTTTTTTTTACCAATAGCACGTCTCAATATATCCGCATGACCAAGAGTATAACCTGCCAATATTTGCGCTATTTGCATTACTTGCTCTTGATACAAAATAATTCCATAAGTTGATTCTAATACTGGACGTAAAGATTCGTGTTGCCATGTACTGTCTGGATAAGAAATAATTTCATAACCATGCTTTCTGTTTATAAAATTATCTACCATGCCTGATTGCAATGGACCAGGACGAAATAACGCAATTAACGCTATCAAATCTTCAAAGCGGTCCGGTTTTAAACGTTTAATTAATTCTTGTATACCATGTGATTCTAATTGAAACACTGCAGTAGTTTTTGCAGATTGAAGCATGTAAAAACTTTTTTGATCGTTCAATGAAATTGAATATATATTGATAGCAGGAAGATCATGTTTAAAGCGCGTATTGTTAATTAGTTTTAATGCATGATTAATAATTGTTAAAGTACGTAAACCAAGAAAATCAAATTTTATTAAACCAATACGTTCTATATCATTTTTATCAAATTGAGTCATTGAACGAATGTTATCGTGATCATAATACAAGGGAGAAAAATCTGTAATTTTTGTAGGAGTAATAACTACTCCTCCTGCATGTTTACTCACATTTCTAACAATTCCTTCTAATTGACAAGACATATCTATCAATGTTCTAATGTCTTCATCGTTTTTATAAAGTAATTTAAGTTGCGGTTCAATAGAAAAAGCTTTTTTCAAAGTTATTCCTGGTTCTAGTGGAATTAATTTAGCGAGTCGATTAATAAATGTATAAGAATGGCCTAGTACACGTCCTACATCACGAATAACTGCTTTAGCAGTCATGGTTCCGAATGTAATAATTTGAGATACAGCATCTGGTCCGTAAATCTTTGAAACATGGTCTATTACTAAATCACGACATTCCATACAAAAATCAACATCTAAGTCAGGCATAGATATACGTTCTGGATTAAGAAATCTTTCAAATAACAAATCAAATTTTAATGGATCAATTTCTGTAATTTTTAAAACATAAGCCACTAGTGAACTAGCACCAGAACCTCTTCCAGGTCCTACCGGAATGTTATTACTTTTTGCCCATTTAATAAATTCCATGACGATCAAAAAGTAACCGGGAAAACCCATATCATTAATTACTTGTAATTCATGCTCTAATCGCAAATCATATGGTTTTCGTTTAACGAAACGTTCCTCTGTTTTTGGAAATAAAAAAGTTAAGCGTTCTTCTAACCCTCTTTTTGCATGTGTAATAAGAAAATCTTGAGTGGACATAGAACCAGTAGGAAATTTTGGTAAAAAAGATCCTCCTACATCAATAGTAACATTACATCTATAAGCAATTTCTATACTATTTGTTAAAGATTCTGGTATATCATTAAATAAAGCGCACATTTCTTGTTCACTTTTCATAAATTGTTGCGCACTATATTTACAAAATTTTTTAGTATTATTTAACGTAGTCCCATCGTGAATAGCTACACGAATATTATGTGCTAAAAAATCCTGTTCATTCATAAATCGCACATCGTTGGTAGCTACTACCGGTAATCCTTTAATTACTGATAATTCTATTGCTAATTGTATATAATATTCTTCGTGTTGACGACCAGTGCGTATCAATTCTAAATAGTATCTATCTGGAAAATATTTTCCATAAAAATATAAACATCGTTCTATTTTTGATTTTTCATTTCTTAACAAATGTTTACCAATATCTCCATTGCGTCCACCAGAGAGTATAATTAAACCTTTATTATGTTCTATCAACCAATGACGTTGAATTGTAGGAATAGTAGTATTGTTATATTTATTTTTATATGCTTTTGAAATGAGCATAATTAAATTATAATAACCCTGTTTATCGGAAGCTAAGCAAGTTAATGAACTGAATTCATGATTGATAATGATGTCTTTATCTTGTATTAAAAAGTCAACACCAATAATTGGTTTGATGCCCGATTGACGGGCGTAATCATAAAATTTAATTAATCCAAATAGGTTATTAAAATCAGTAAGAGCTAGAGCAGGCATTTTAAGAGATACTGCTTTTTCAATCAATTTATTTATCGTGGCTAATCCATCAATCATAGAATAGTCGCTATGTACATGTAAATGAACAAAACGTGGTTCTATCATAGTTAAACAATCATTATAATTTATGTATATATATTATGTTTAATTACACCAAGTACAAATTTAATTACTAACTTAATTACTAACATACTAAGTTATATTTTTTATTGGCATGAAACTTTTTCGATGACACGGTATAGGGCCATATAATGTTAGTTGTTTTAAATGAAAAGTGGTTGGATATCCTTTATTTTGAGCGAATCCATATTGTGGATACTGCTTATCTAATATAATCATGTCTTTATCACGAGTAACTTTAGCGATAATAGAAGCCGCGCTTATACTTGGTATCAACGCATCTCCTTTATTAAAACATTGATAAGGTATTTTTTTAAACGCCGGAGAACGATTTCCATCTACTAAAATCAAATCTGGTTTCATAGACAAATTATGTATTGCACGTGTCATTGCCAGCAAGCGAGCTTGTAAAACATTAAAATAATCAATTTCTGCGGCATCAGCACATCCAATACTCCAGGCTAATGCATATTGTATAATATTTTTATATAAATT
Source organism: Candidatus Blochmannia sayi (nom. nud.) (assembly GCF_059935855.1). NCBI lineage: Bacteria > Pseudomonadati > Pseudomonadota > Gammaproteobacteria > Enterobacterales > Enterobacteriaceae > Candidatus Blochmanniella > Candidatus Blochmannia sayi (nom. nud.). The sequence continues at coordinate 339,029 of NZ_CP011796.1, read as the reverse complement.
AATTCGCTTATTTTTATTTAGTACTTTAGAATCGGCTAATCCAAAAATTGGTCTTATTGGGTTTAATATAACTGCTGCAGCTACTACTGATCCAACCAATGCTCCACATCCTGCTTCATCCACACCTGCGATTAGTTGTATTTTTTTTGACAAATAGCATTTTTGATACTTCATTAATTTTTTCTTCCATAAAAATACATTATTTATTATTATTTAATTAATTTCAAAATAGCGTGAGCTGCTTGTTCATCTGCGTTGCATCTGATACTGTAATGTAGTTGTCTAAATTTTTTTTGTAATGCCATACGTTGGGTATCATTATAATTTAACAAATTAATTAATGTTTGGGCTAAATTTTCAGGACAACAGTCTTTTTGAATAAATTCTTTCACCAATTCATAGTTTGCTAATAAATTAGGTAATGATATCCAAGAAACGTTTATTAAGTACTTCAACAATATATATGTCAAAGGATTCATACGGTAAGCTACAACCATTGGACATTTTGCTAACATGCACTCTAAAGTTGCCGTACCAGCAGTCATCAAAGCAACATCTGCAGCTATCATTATCTCCCATGTTTTTTGATGATTTAATATACGATATTGTACCGATGTTGATGCTATATTAAGAAATTGTTTGACAGATGTACGATTGGTTAATGGTATTAAAATTTCAAGATTAGGAAAACGATTTTTTAATAATTCAGCACATGTTAAAAAATCACGAGTTAACATTTTAATTTCTCTTATTCGACTGCCTGGTAGTAATGCCAAACAATATGCGTCACGAGAAATACCTAATTTTTGACGAGCAGAGATTTTATCTGGATAAAGTGGTATTTGATCAGCTAATGAATGCCCAATAAATTGACATGGTATATTAAAATGATCGTATATTTTCTTTTCGAATGGCAAAAGAACTAAAATATTATCGGTAGCTTTTTTAAGTTTGAAAATTCGTTTTTTTCTCCATGCCCACACTGATGGACTAACATAATGAATAGTGCGAATTCCATGTTTTTTTAAACGATTTTCTAATGTAATATTAAAATCTGGAGAGTCAATACCAACAAAAACATCAGGTTTTAAGTTAAAAAATTTATGAGTCAAATTTTTACGAATGTATAATAATCGTGGTAACTTCATGACTATTTCAACAATACCCATAACTGATAACTCTTCTATATCATACCAAGACTCCATATTTTCAGATAACATATAAGGACCACCAATCCCGTAAAAACATACTTTTTTTAAATATTTTTTTAATGTTCGAATTAATCTTGCTCCCAAAATATCTCCAGAAACTTCTCCTGCTACTATACCTATAATAATGGTTCGATGATGTTGTATAGACATATTCAACGAATAATTCCTCTTTGAGAACGTGTTAAAAAATCTACAAATTCATTAATAATTGGATGTTCCATTGCTAATATTTTTAATGCCATCTTAGCACCTTCAACAGTGTTATTACTACGATATAATATTTTATAAGCATTTCGAATAGCATGTACAGCGGTTCGACTAAACCCTCGTCTTTTTAAGCCTTCAATGTTTAATCCAAAAGGTGTAGCATGATTTCCTTGAGCTATTATAAACGGTGGAATATCTTGTACTACCCCAGAACAACCTCCAATCATAACATGTGATCCAATAAGACAAAATTGATGAACTGCAGTCATTCCTCCAATAATAGTATGATCATCTACTTTTACATGTCCACCCAATGTGACATTATTAGCCATAACACAATGATCTCCTATTATACAATCATGAGCAATATGTACGTTAATCATAAATAAATTACTATTCCCTATTTTGGTAACTTGTTTTCCTTGTATAGTGCCACGATGAATAGTAACGCTTTCTCTAATTTGATTAGAATCTCCAATTTCTATACGAGTAGGTTCTTTTGCGTATTTTAGATCTTGATTTACCTCACCAAGGGAAGCAAATTGATAAATTTGATTATCTTTACCGATTTGAGTAATACCGTTAATCACAATATGAGATTTTAATAAAGTTCGCGCTCCTATTTCAACTTGCGCTCCAATAAAACAAAATGGACCAATATATACATCATTATGAATAATAGCTCCTTTTTCTATTACAGAGCTAGGATGTATAATGGCAGATTGATCAATCATCAGTTTAAATGTCCTTTCTACGAGCACACATCATTGATGCTTCACAAGCCATTTCTTTATCTACTGTAGCAACTCCTTTAAAACGGGCAATACCTCTTCTTTCTTTAATAAATTCAACGTTAAGTATCATTTGATCCCCAGGTTGTACTGGGCGCTTAAACCGAGCTGAATCGATAGCGGCAAAATAATATAATTCTCCTGGTGCTAATTTACCTGTACTCTTAAAAGCTAAAATTCCTGTAGCTTGAGCCATAGCTTCTAAAATTAGTACTCCAGGAAAGATAGGTTTTCCGGGAAAATGACCTTGAAAAAATGGTTCATTAAAAGAGACATTTTTTACTGCTCTTAAAAATTTTCCTTTCTCAAAATTTAATACGCGATCAACTAATAAAAATGGAAATCGATGTGGCAAAAGATCTAAAACTTCCTCAATATGTAAAATACAAGTATCAGTAATCAATATTTTATTCCCGTTTAAAACGAAAGTCATGCTAACAGAATAGATCCTGTTTATCCTAACAAAATAAAAACTAAATTACCCCGCTACTATCTCAAAAAAAATTTTATTATAGACACAATAATTTTTTTAATTTTTGCTCTATATTTTTCATACGTTTATTTATACTACTAATCCGCATAATTAATGCCGCAGTTTTCCACCATACTGTATTTGATTGAACAGGAATGCCTGATGAATAAACACCGGGTTGGGTTATTGATTTTATGACCATACCCATTCCCGTCACTGTAACTCTATCACAAATATTTATATGACCATTAATCACACTGGCCCCACCTATCATACAATATTGTCCTATAGTTAAACTGCCAGCCATAATAACACCACCAGCTATTGCTGTGTGCGCCCCAATTACAACATTATGTGCAACTTGGCACTGATTATCAATAATTACTCCATTTTCAATTTTAGTATCATCCAACGTTCCACGGTCAATGGTAGTACAGGATCCTATTTCTACATTATTTCCAATTTTCACTTTACCTAAATGAGGTATTTTAATCCAAACATCATGATCATTAATATATCCAAATCCATCAGAACCAATTATCGCTCCAGACTGGATTAAACAACACTCGCCAATTTCTACTTCATGATGTATAGTAACATTAGCCCACAAACGTGTACCTGTTCCTATTTTTGATTTTTTTCCTATAAAACTACCTGGTCCAATGATGACATCATCGCCTAATATTACTCCGGATTCTATAACTACATTAGCCCCAATTCCTATTCTTTTGCCTAATATTGCATCTGGAGCTATTACAGCTTCAGATGCAATATTTTTTTCTGGTTGAGGAGTAGCATCCATTAATTGTGCTACTTTAATATATGCAAGATACGGATCTTTCACTACCAATGCAGCTACTCTACAGAAAATTAAATGATTTTTAGATAATATTACTGCTGAAGCTCGACAAGAACTTAGTTGAGCTAAAAAACGTTGATCTTTTAAAAAAGTAATATGACCCGATTGAGCATTATGTATAGAAGCAACACCAGTAATGATAGTATTTTTGTCTCCATATAACTGAGCATCTAACTGTTGTGCTAAATCAGCTAGTCGCATTGCAATCATAATTTACCCAATTTGCTTCATTACAAAATTGGTAATATCTGCAACATGAGCGCCACAATATACTACAGCATTAGTATCAATTACTATGTCGTAATTTTCTTTTTTTGCAATACTTTCAACTATATTCTGTATTATATTGAGAATCTTATCTCTTTCCTCTGTTTGGCGTAAATGATTATCTTGTTGGAATTCTTTAGCCTTATTAGAAAAAATTTCACGTTGATTTATTAACGATTTTTCTAATTCATTACGTTCTGTTGTTTTCATAGTAACACCATCTCGTTGTAATACCTGTATTTTCATTTGTAAATCATGTTCCATTCTTTCTAATTCAGCAGCGCGATCTTTGAATTCATATTCAAGTTGCTTAATTACTTTGGCACGTTGTGAAGATTGTTGAAAAACATTAGAAATATTGACTACCGCTATTTTATCTGCAGCACCAATAGAATTGATTTGTGTTGTCCAAATAATTATACTTAATATATATGCCCATTTTTTCACTGTAAACCTCTTGGCTCATTAAAATGTAAATTCTTTTTTATTATATTTTTATATATATTTTGCTATTCGTGTATTACATATTCAAATTTACCATATTTTTCCAATACTGAATTGAAATGGCTCTTCTATATCTCCTGTATATTTTTTTATTAATTTTGAATAAGAAAAAATTATTGGTCCAATTGGAGACATCCACTTTAACGCTACTCCTCCAGACACACGAATATTATTTGGGATACTATAATCTGCAATACCTGCTGTTCGCGTTGCTTCTGTATTTTTCCAAAAAGTATCCCATATAGTTCCTGTATCTAAAAAAAGAGAAATGCGTGCAACATCAGAGTATTCTGTATTTAAATATGCAATAGGAACAATTAATTCAGTTTTGAACAGAGCCATTGCATTTCCACCAATCACATCCTGAGATTGTTCTATGGGACATGCGATACAATTTGTCTCAAAACAACAATCACAATTGTAATAAACGGCCTTTGGACCTATACTATTTGATCTAAATCCACGTATTGTTTCAATACCACCGGCATAAAAGTTATCATAAAAAGGACTCTCTTTTTTATGTATGCTTCCAGCATAACCAACATGTATAGAACTCATTAATATCCAATTGTCATGTCGATCTAAAGGTATATAATTGTTACTATCAATTAATACTTTATAGTATTTATTATAAGATCCTGGTAATGCTAACGTACTTGATATATTAGTTCGAGACCCAATCGTAGGAAAATAGGCATGATTAGAATTATTAAATGTCCAACTTGAGATGATCAGAAAATCATTTGTATGAAAATTAATATAATTTTTACAAGAGTTATTATTCATTAATAACTGCGAATAAATACCTATAGATTTTAAATAACGCAATATCGCTATTTGAGGGACGATGTTATTTAGATGATTAGATATATAATTTAATCCTACATTGAATCTATTGTATTCAACAAGTGGGTATGAACAATTGATATTAACACCATAATCTTTTAGACTATAACTTGACAAACTTGTATTATTAGTATTTAAATCATTATAGAATAATTTTCCACCTACGTTAATATTATTGATATTACAATAAGTTTTCAAAGCTGATATCTCAGCATAAGTCTGATAATAATTATTAGCACCTGAAATAGATACAGAATTCCCCGAACCTAAAATATTATCTTGATACATTCCGAACTGTACGTTTATCCCGCTTTCTGTTCCTACTCCCATACTTAAATTTAAATTACCAGTATTACGTTCTTCCACTTTATAAATAACATCCACTTGATTTAATGTATCTGGAACGTGTTTAATATGAGTATTTATACTTTTGAAGTAACTAAGGCGTTTTAATCGTTCTTGATCTTTCATGACACAAATATAATTTAATTGTGTTCGTTCTATTTGATTAACTTCTCTTCGCATTACTTCATCTTTAGTGATATTATTACCTTCAAAACGTATTTCACGTACGTAAAAATGATGCCCTGTGTCAACATATATATGTAACTTGACTGTTTTATTTTGTTCATTAATATCAGGTTCAATCGATATTATAGGTTTAATATAACCATTTTCGCTTAACATACATCGTATGTTATATTCTACCTCTTGAATTTTATTATTGCTATATAATTCTCCAGGAGAAATCTGGATATATTCTTTAATATTAGGAAAATAATTTAGTACGTTTCCGTGTAATATTAAGGAATCAAATACATATTGCATGCCTTCAGTAATGTATAAAGAAAGATCAACATTTTTTTTATCTCGCGTTAAATCAATTTGTGTTTCATTTACATGAAACTTTATGTAACCATGATTGAAATAAAAATTACGTAATACATCTAAATCATGAAATAATTTTTGTTTTTGATATTGTTTGTTAGATAGTATATTCCACCATTTATTTTTTTTATATAATTTGAATTGTGATAATAATGTTTTTTCAGGAAACACACTATTACCAAAAATATTGATTTGTCGCATTTTAGCTGTCTTACCTTCAGTAAATATTATCTGCAAATTAACACGGTTCCTAGATAAAGGTTTAACTACTATTTTAATAGTATTAGTGAATTTACCAAAATCATGATATAAGTTCTCCAATTCTTGTTTTGCTTCAAAAATAGAGCATTCATTAAATATTTCACCCGATTGTATTTTTTTTACACTTAATATTTTTTTTATTACATCTTCTTTAATTATTTTATTTCCACGAAAGCTAATACTATCAATTACTGGGCGTTCTTTTACCGATATTATAATAATCCCTGTTTCATCACTAGATATGGTAACTTCTGAAAAATATCCTGTATCAAATAATACTTTAATGTTATTAGCGATACCTTCATCATCAACAATAGTTCCAGCTTGTAAAGATAGCCTAGATAACACTGTATCTAAAGAAATTCTTTTTAATCCGTTGAAAAAAATTTTATTTACTACAGTATCAGCACTGTATGTTATGCTACTAACTGTCAATAATAATAATGACATAAATATTTTTTTCATCATATAATTATTATCTTAACTTTTTTTAAGATTTAAATGCATTGATGATACCACAATCTAGATATGTCATTAAAAAGAGCTAAACACATAATCAACATGAGTATTATAGATCCTATAATATAACCAAAGTTTTGTATTGTTTTAGATATTGATTTACCTTTTATTTTTTCTATTATTAAAAAAAGAAGATGCCCTCCATCTAATGCTGGGAGAGGTAATAAATTAATAATTCCCAAATTAATACTGATTAAAGATAAAAACATAAGATAATAGATTACTCCAGATTGAGCTGATCTTCCTGCTCCTTGTGCTATCGAAATTGGCCCACCGAGATTACTTATTTTAATATTCCCAGTAACTAATTTGAATAATGTATTAGTTGTTAAGTATATCAATTTCCAAGTTTTTTCACATGCTTTTAGGATCGATACAATTAATCCGTATTGAGTAACTGTATGATATTCTGACGGAACAATTATAGTCTTTGGTACAATACCTATCAGGTCTTCTACTTGATCAAAATAATGTATCAAGTTTTTTTTATTTAATATTAAATTTAAGTTAAATATTTTATTATTTCGTTCTACAGTAATTTTAAATTTTTTTTCTGAATTATTTTTAATAAATATAATAAATGCTTCCCAATTATATATTGGATGTTCGTTAATATACAGAATTTTATCTCCGATTTGTAATCCAGCTCGTTGAGCAGCGGAATCAGGTTTGATTTCTGATAATATTGGTACTATATGTGTATTAAAAGGAATAATTCCTAATGAAGTTATAGGATCTTTAGTATTAGTAAAATTATTAAACCAGTCATTAGGTAAATGAATAATATAGGTTTGATTAGTACACGCGCTATTCATTGATCCTGTAGAAATAGTAATTTCTTTTTTACCTATACTATTAAAAATTTCTAAACATATTGCATCCCAATCATAAACCTTAATATGATTAATTGATTTAATTTCTACTCCAGATGGTATATTTGATTGAGCAATAATAGAATTAGGTATAACAGAATGGATAATTGGTTTGTGGATAGGAACGCCTATCATAAAAACTATGGTATACGATAAAACAGAAAAAATAAAATTAAAAATAGGCCCAGAGATTACAATAATACTTTTTTCCCAACTACGCTTATAGTTAAATGCATTATTATATTCTTTATTACAAGATGTCATTGTTTTTTGTGTATGACATAATTTAACATATCCACCGAAAAGAATAGCGGAAATCACATATTCAGTATTATTTGAATCTTGCCATTTCCACAAAACAGGACCAAATCCTATAGAAAAACGTTCTACTTTTACTTTAAAAAAACGCGCTGCCAAAAAATGACCATACTCATGCACTGTAATTAATATCCCCAATGCAAAAATAAATGCAATTAAGTTCCAGATAAAATGCAATAACATAACTATTATCAATTCTCTACTTTTAATAAAAAAATCAACATAGATTCAATAACAAGAGACAAGTAAAAACAGATACTGCAGCAACTAAACTGTCTATACGATCTAAAACGCCTCCATGTCCAGGAATTAAATTTCCACTATTTTTAACCCCAGCTTCTCGTTTAAACATACTCTCAGTTAAATCTCCTATTATCGCAGCTATAATTGCTACTATGGAATAAATCAATGTAATAGATGAATGTATAATAATACTTATTGAAACATATTTACTGAGTAAATACGCGGTTATTGTTGATGCTAACATACCTCCGATGAATCCTTCCCACGTTTTCTGCGGAGATACAATTTTTAATAATTTATTCCGTCCTAATGTTTTACCAACAATATACGCACTAGAATCATTAATCCAAACCAATGTTATAATATATAGCAACCACCACGTTCCAATGAAATTATCATTTATATAATGAAATTGACGTAATGTTGATACTCCTAAAAAAAATGGTAATATTGTTAATATTCCAAAGCAAAAACGTAATACATTAGATTTTATCCAAAAAATAGCAGAACTAGGATAAAATAATGTTAATAAAAACGCTAATATCCACCATACCATAGTCATGATAATATAAATATGCCGAAAAATATTCCAGTTATCGCAACACAAATAACTTTGAGACGTTGTCATCATCATCGCGATACACAATAACCCAAACATAACACACATCCACATACGATGCACATAAATAGAAAAATGCATCATTTTACTCCATTCCCATGCCCCGACTAAACAAACGATAAATATAAAAATTAAGAATTGCATAACAGATAATAAAAACAACATAGAAACTGTAACAGGAATCAATATTAACATACTAACTAAACGATTTTTGAACACATATTTTCTCCAAATCTGTATCTTTTATTTAAATTATATTAAGTAGATGTACTATTACCAAATCGACGTTCTCGTCTCATAAAAGTATTTAATGCTCTTTTAAAAATGACATCATTAAAATCAGGCCACAATACATCTGTAAAAAATAATTCAGCATACGCAATTTGCCAAAGCAAAAAATTACTAATACGATGCTCACCTCCTGTTCGAATAACTAAATCTACTGGAGCTAACTCGTTCATACAAACACATTTACACAAAGAGTCTTCATTAATTTGGTTAGGATTCAATATGCCTTCTTTTACCTGTGTAGCAAGTTGTTTTACTCCTTGAATAATATCCCATCGACCTCCATAATTTGCAGCAATATTAAGTGTAAGACCGCTATTATTAGAAGTTAATTTTTCGGAACGGTGTATATTTTTTTGTAATTCAACAGTAAACCTATCAATATCTCCTATAATTCGTAGTTTTATATTATTTTTATGAAGAACATCTATTTCATTATTTAGTGCATGAGAGAATAATTGCATCAAGGAATCTATTTCTTTATCAGGACGTTTCCAGTTTTCACTGCTAAACGCATATAATGTCAATGCATCAAATCTGTAATTTACAGCGAAATGGACAGCGCGTCGGACCGCGTTAAATCCAGCTTGATGTCCAACAATACGCAATTTTCCTCGTGTTCTTGCCCAACGACCATTGCCATCCATGATAATAGCTACATGGCGTGGCAATAAATTAGATGAAAAAGTACTAAGATCTTGATTATGTTGAGATAATATCACACTTATTTATTTCCCAAACTAAATACTTTGCTTATATTAATTAAAAAATATATAATTGACAGTTAGTTACTGTAATTGTCAGATTATTAAAATTTTTCGCAACTTTTATATGATATAATTAGCAACACAACGACCATATTATATACTATATATACAAATCATGTGAATAAATAATAATTTCTTTAATAAAAAATAATATTTGTTAATTTATAACATACATATCGATATCGCTTTTTCACGAGCCTTTTGATCAATATATAATACTTCTTCTATATCACTAGGATTTTTGAAATTTATTGCATTCAGAACACGACTAATAATATCAGGAATTGTGGTAAAAGAAATTACTCTACGTAAAAACGCGTCTACTGCAACTTCATTTGCTGCATTTAAGACAATAATTGCAGCTTGACTACAATTGCTAGCATCTATTGCTAATTGTAAACAAGGATAATGTTTATTGTTTAATTTTTCAAAATATAATTTATTAAAACAATGTATATTTACATCATTAGATAACATCTTTAATTGAATCCTATCAGGATAAGCCATTGCATAAGCAATGGGAATCCTCATATCTGGAGGAGCGAAATGTGCTAGTACATTTCCATCTTTATAGTATACCATAGCATGAACAACAGACTGAGGATGCAATAATATTTCTATCTCATCAGGTGTAGCATTGAATAAATAGCGCGCTTCTATATATTCCAATCCTTTATTCATCATGGTGGCAGAATCTACTGATATTTTACGACCCATAATCCAATTAGGATGCACACAGGCTTGCTCTGGTGTTACTGCAGACAATTTTTCCTTTGGCATTTTAAGAAAAATTCCTCCAGATGCTGTTAACACAATACGAGAAACACCATATTCAGACAAAGGAATATGTCCTAAATTATTCTGGCATGCCATTGGCAAATTTTGAAAAATTGCATTATGTTCACTATCTATAGGTAATATACAAGCATGATATTGTCTGGCTGCTTTCATAAAGAATTGCCCACAAGTAACTAAAGTTTCTTTATTTGCTAACAATATCTTCTTGCCAGCACGTAATGCGGAAAAAGTAGGTTTCAATCCAGCAATTCCAACTATAGCAGACATAACGATATCAACGTCATCTATTGCAGCTAATTCGCAGGCGTTTATTGCTCCAGATAATACTTGAATATCACATTTTCCAGCTGAGATTAAATTGTTTTTCAACATTTTCGCAGCATCTGAATGTATCATACATACATATTTTGGATTCATTTGCAAGCACTGTTCTGTCATTACAGCAACATTACTTTTAGCTACTAATGCAAATACAAAAAATTTATCAACATGTTGCTGTATTACAGAAATAGTAGCTTTTCCAATAGATCCAGTGCTACCTAAAATTGTGATGGATTTCATATGTGTAGCCGATGTGTATTAAATTGTATAAATTAATTTACTTTTTATTATGCATTATACACAATAATACTCGTATGTATTGTCACACAGTCATAATTTAAAATTTCATTAATTCTAATTCTTTTTCTGTTAAAATACCATCAATTTTCTTAATCCAAACGTTAGTTAATTTTTGAATTTCATTTTGATAAAAATGCTCTTTGTCTTCATTGATTTCTTTATTTTTAAGTAAAATTTTGGATTTGTCATTAGCAATGCGACGTATATTTCGTATAGAAATCTTACTTTTTTCTGCTTCAGCACGTATCATTTTTATTAAAGTATGACGACGTTCTTCAGTTAACGGAGGTAACGTAACTCGAATAATGTTGCCATAAGAAATAGGGATTAATCCTAAATTAGACATAAAAATAGCTTTTTCTATTAATTTAATAGTTTTATCATCAAAAACAGTAATAGCCAATGTACGCGAATTTTCTACTATAACACTTGCTAATCGATATAATGAAGTTGATACTCCATGGTAGTCTACTTGAATATTATTTAATATATTTGTAGAAATACGTCCCATATGAATATTATTTATATTTATTTTAAAGTTTTTAACACAATTTTTCATGTGTATCTCTGAATCTACTTGAATATTATTAATTTTATTCATCACATCATATACCTTTAATTTAAATTCTTTTATTTTAAAATAATTTATAAAAAATTAGCACAATTATTTCTTTTAGTTCAAATTTATGATGATTTAGTTATCAAAGTTCCTTCTTTATACCCCATTAATATTCTTTTTAATGCCCCAAACTTATTGATATTAAAAATACGTATTGGTAAATTATGGTCTCGTGCTAAAGTAAACGCTGTTAAATCCATAACTTTTAATTCACGTTCTAATACATCTTGATAACTTAATTGTTCATATAATGTAGCATCAGGATGTTTAATTGGATCAGTAGAAAATACACCATCTACTTTAGTTCCTTTAAGTACTGCATCTGCCTTAACTTCAATACCACGCAAACAAGCAGCAGAATCAGTTGTGAACAAAGGATTTCCAGTTCCAGCCGCAAAAATTACAACCCATTTGTTCGACAACAAATGAATAGCTTTTATCCAATTATAATGGTCACACACTCCATGTAATGGAATAGCTGACATTAAACGAGAATGAATATAAGCATTATGTAATGCACTTCTCATAGCCAATCCATTCATTATAGTTGCTAACATACCTATATGATCTCCAACAACACGATTAATACCAACTTTCACCAATCCGGCTCCACGAAATAAATTACCGCCTCCCATCACTATACCTATTTGTACACCGATGTTAACTAATTCTTTAACTTCTATAACCATACGATTCAATACAGTGGCATCTATCCCAAAACCTTCTGCGCCTTGCAAAGCCTCTCCGCTCACTTTAAGCACGATGCGCCGATAAATTGGTTTTGTGTGAGTTACCATGAATTATATTCCTCACAAAAATAGCATAAACAAAATCAAGCACTAACTTAATTAAAGTATTAAAGTAGAATATATATGTCAACAATTGTTCTAAATTTACTAATTCGATGAATACAAATTATTGTTGAAAAATTAAAGATATTACTATAAAAATTAAAGATCATTTTTTTTAAATAATTAAATAATTTATACATATAGAAATATATAACATAAATTATACGTCTTCACCTAATTCAAAACGAGCAAAATTATTAATTATGACATGATGTTCAGTTAATAACTGTCCTACTGTTTTGTTTGTATCCATTATAAAGGTTTGTTTTGTTAATACAATTTCATTTATAAATTTATTCATACGCCCTTCAATTATTTTTTCTGAAATTTTGTGTGATTTTGAAGATTTCATAACAATATCCATTTGAATGTTATATTCACGAGCCATTACATTTTTTGGTATATTATTCACATTAATGTACTTAGGGTTTTTGGCTGCAATATGCATAGCAATATGTTTGATGAATTTTGTAGTTGATTTTCCAACAGCAGTTACTATTACACCAATTTTTGCACCATGATGCACATAGCACCCTAACAAATCGCCTTTTAATACAATAAATCTACGAATATTAATATTCTCACCAAATCTTGCAATTACATTAGAAAGTTGTTTTGACAGTTTAGCTTTCAATATATTAATATCATTAATCTCTTCGTTTAATGCTGTCATGGTAACAGTTTTAGCAAATGCTTGAAAATTATTATCTTTGGCTACAAAATCAGTTTCGCAATTTATTTCTATCATAATACCACGTTGGTTATTAGATGTGATTTCTACTACAATTAAACCTGATGGTGTCACGCGACTAGATTTTTTTAAAACAGTCTCTAAACCGGATTTTCTTATTATATCTATAGCTAACTCAATATCTCCATTAGCCTGAACTAAAGCTTGTTTACATTCTACAATGCCAATACCGGTACGTTTACGCAATTCTTTAATTAAATCATTGTTAATATTAGTCATTTTCTCATAAATCATATCGTTGTATTAATATTTATAATATGTACAATCCTATATATATTTAATAATTATTGTATAATACATGCAGCTGCAATCATTTATACAAATTACTGAATACAATTTGTGCATATTGTGTTACATATTGTATCCAAGTATAAATTAATAGATCTCGTGGCGTCATCATTACCTGGAATAATAAAATCTATTCCGTCCGGATTAGAATTAGTATCAACTATCGCAAAAACCGGAATACCCAAGCTATTTGCTTCTTTTATAGCAATATGTTCGTGCGCTGATCCTATAGCAAAAATTGCATCTGGAAGTCCACCCATATTTTTAATACCTCCCAAACTATTTTCTAGGTTAGTTAGTTCACGATTTAAAATTAACACTTCTTTTTTAGTTAATTTTTTAAACGTACCATCTTTAGATTGAACTTCTAAATCCTTTAGACGTTTTATAGATTGACGTACTGTTTTCCAATTAGTTAACATCCCGCCTAACCAACGATGATTAACAAAAAATTGATTACAGATAATCGCTGTTTTTTTTACTGATTCACTAGCTGCGCGTTTAGTGCCTACAAATAAAATTTTTCCCTTTAACGAAACAATTTTACTTAACTCAATTAAAGCTTTTTTAAACATTGTAATAGTTATTTCTAAATTAATAATATGTATTTTATTACGTACGCCGAAAATAAAAGGCTTCATTTTTGGATTCCAATAACGAGTTTGATGACCAAAATGAACACCGGCTTTAAGCATGTCACGCATAGAAAGTTTTTCCATCATACACCTCTCAGTTAAATATAAAAATATGTTGCTTACAATGTTAATAATTATTAACATCCAAATATAGATAGATTACATAATACATGTTATACTAGATCTAGTAATTTGGATGTCGAACATCGTTCTAAAATAAACTAAAAAGACAAATAGTTAATACATGTTTTGAAACAAAATACGTCCGTTTACGTACTTCAAGTATACATGATAGAATTTATAGTTACGTATTTCATTTTAATTTAAAAAATTGTTGGTATATTTATTATATCGTATAGTTTAAATATTATAATATTGTGATTTTATTAATTATACATCTAATATAAATATTATGAATATTATTATTAAAACACCTGCGGATATAGCAAAAATGCGCATTGCGGGAAAATTAGCCGCAGAAGTATTAGAAATGATTGAATCTTATATTCAACCTGGAATGAGTACTGGAAAATTAGATACTATCTGTCATAATTATATTACACAAATACAACATGCTATCTCCGCTCCTCTCGGTTATAATGGATTTCCAAAATCTATTTGTACTTCAATCAATGATGTAGTTTGTCACGGAATTCCAAATAACTTAGACACCTTAAAAGAAGGAGATATCGTCAACATTGACATTACGGTAATTAAAGACGGGTTATACGCTGATACTTCTAAAATGTTTATTGTTGGTCAATCAACAAATTTAGGACATCGATTATGTCAAATTACTCAAGAAAGTCTTTATTTAGCAATTCGTACAATTAAACCAGGAATGCGGTTGAAAAGAATAGGTCAATCTATTCAAAAATTTGTTGAAAAACAAAATTTTTCAATAGTCCGGGAATATTGTGGGCATGGGATTGGAAAATTTTTTCATGAAGCTCCCTATGTATTACATTATAACGCTGATGACGGTGGTGTTGTGTTAAAACCCGGAATGACATTAACAATTGAACCTATGATAAATGCAGGTGGTCGCCATATTTATACTGATAATGACGGATGGACGGTAAAAACAAAAGATCAAAGTTTATCTGCACAATATGAACATACTGTTGTTATTACACAAAATGGATGTGAAGTATTAACGTTGCGTGCCGAGGAATCTTTATCAGAAATTATTTAAGATTGTAATTAACATATACGTATTTATAGTACAAGTTTTTAGATCTCTCGATAAATAAAATGAGTTTAACTATAACATACATATTTCAACACAACATATTGTTTCTTGGTTAATGCATCTATCAAAATAATAATTTTTATAAATTTTCATAATACAAAAGAAATAATTCAATTATATAATGTTTATATGTTTATTTGTCGTGATTTGTTTTAATAAATAAATTGTATATAGAAATTAACAACAATAAAAATTTTAATCAAATTAATTATTATGAATATGAAACGAATGCAGCAATTACAAACAATAATAGAATGTGCTTTTGAAAAAAAAGACAATATTTCAAAAAATTACTTTGACTCTACTATCAAAAATGCTATTCAAGAGGTAATAGATAAACTAGATGATGGTACATTACGTGTATCAGAAAAAGTTAATAATATGTGGATTACTCATCAATGGTTAAAAAAAGCAATTTTGTTGTCATTTTACGTTATGGATAATAAATTAATCACTTGGGGACATGCTCGTTTTTTTGATAAATTTCCTATAAAATTTTCCGAATGGAATACTGAATCGTTTCAAAATAAAAAGATACGCGTTATTCCACCAGCTACCGTGCGCTATGGAGCTTATATTGCTGCTAATACAGTTATTATGCCCTCTTATATAAATGTTGGCGCTTATATCGATGTAGGAACAATGATTGATACTTGGGCTACAGTTGGGTCTTGCGCACAAATTGGTAAATATGTACATTTATCTGGAGGTGCTGGTATTGGTGGCGTTTTAGAGCCTATACAAAATAATCCAACTATCATTGAAGATAATTGTTTTATTGGATCTCGTTCCGAAATTGTAGAAGGAGTAATAATTGAAAAAAATTCTGTAATTTCTATGGGAGTATTTATAGGTCAAAGCACTAAAATATATGACCGAAATAGCGGAAATATATTTTATGGGCGTATTCCGGCTGGCTCTGTTGTAATTCCTGGAAATTTACCTTCTAAAGATGGTCGTGTAAGCACTTATTGCGTAGTAATAGTAAAAACAGTTGATTCTCAAACTAGGAATAAGGTTAAAATCAACGAATTATTACGCAATATAGATTAAACCAAAGATGTTTACACACTCATTTAGTGTATCTTTCTTTGTATATGAAGAAAGTAGGTTTCATTATTGTTGTTTAATATTGTTATAGATGTTGTTGCATATATTGTTTTAATAAAATTTGTTTTTTATTCTTTTAAACATAATTAAATAATATAAATCCATGTACAGTCTTCTAGATATTTTAAAATTACCTTTACATGGAACTAAGTTAATTGAAGCTTCAGCAGGAACTGGCAAGACATATAATCTTATAATAATTTATATTAGATTATTATTGTGTCTAGGCAATAAATCAGATTTTTTCCGCCCCTTAACAGTACAAGAGATACTTGTAGTAACTTTTACTAAATCTGCAGCGCAAACTCTGCGTTATCGTATAAGAAAAAATATTCACCAATTTCGATTAGATTGTATGCGCGGATATAGTAATAATGTTTTATTTTCCAAATTATTACTACAAATTCATAATATAAATTTAGCTATTCACCGATTGTTTGAAGCAGAAAAAAAAATAGATCAAGCATCCATATTTACTATTCATGGTTTTTGCCACAGCATTCTAAAACATAATACAGTTGAATTAAACATGTTGTTTGATACAACCATCATTGATGATGACATAGTATTATATCGGCAAATATGTGCCGATTTTTGGAGACGAAATTTTTATTCGCTTCCATTAAATATAATAAGTTTAATTGAAAAATACTGGAAGAACCCAAACGCTCTTTTAAATGACATTCTTCCTTACATATACGGATCAAAACCCAATATTTTTTACTCTAATATATATGGAGATAAAAAAAATGTCATCACTTATTATGAAGAAATAATTATTTATATAAATAATATTAAAAAAAAATGGCACGAAAACAAACATAATATGATTACTATCATCAATTCTTACAATATTAATCCTAAAAAATATAGTAAAAAAAATTTAACATACTGGATAGATATAATTAATCAATGGATTAAACAACCAACAATTGACCATACCACACCTGATGCATTAAAACATTTTAGAGCAACAGAATTAAAAGTTAATAACAACTATAGCAATATTAATTACGTCAACGACTTGTTTAATATAATAGAAAAATTATATCAAAAATTATTGTTTTTTAAAGCACTAATATTAGATATCGCAATAAATGAAGTACGCAAAAATTTAAATGACACTCAACATTTGAGATCAAAAATCACTTTTAATGATATTGTTGATATACTAGTGAATAGCTTAATTAAAGATAAAGAAAACAAATTAGCACATATCATACGCACACGTTACCCAATAGCAATTATTGATGAATTTCAAGACACAGATCAGCAACAATATAAAATTTTTCATATACTATATTTCAATCGTTTAAAAAATGGTCTTATTTTAATAGGAGACCCTAAACAATCAATTTATGCTTTTCGCAGAGCTGACATATTTGCTTATATGAATATACGTCGAACAATATGTAATAAATATACCCTTAATATCAATTGGCGTTCATCATCAAATATAGTTAACGCTATTAATAAATTATTTCAATTTGTATCTAATCCATTCATTTTTAAAGATATTCCTTTTGTTCCCACAGTAACTACAAACAGAAATAATATGTATAAATTTTTAATAAATAACAAACTACAATCGGCGATGTGTTTTTGGTTGCATCCTGGGGAAACAATAACAATAGATGAATATAAACAAACAATGGCGAAAGAATGTGCCACTAATTTGCATAATTTATTATACGAAATACATAATGGCACAGCATGGTTAGAAGATTCAGAACATAAAAGAAAATTACAAATATCAGATATAACTATACTAGTACGAAATCATGAAGAAGCATCACTTATCAAATCCTCTCTATCTAACGTAAACATATCAACAATATTTTTATCTAATCATAAAAATATTTTCGAAACGATAGAGTCCTACGAATTATTATTATTGTTACAGGCTATTTTATTCCCAGAACGTCGTACGATTTGCACCGCTCTAACAACTGTCTTTTTTGGATTAAACGCAGCTGACATTGAAAATATTAACAATAATGAATCTAAATGGGAACGAATACTTGAAGATTTTTTTGAATATCATTCTATTTGGAAAAAACACGGCATATTATTAATGATACAAAAAATAATTTTTAACTATAAAGTACCAGAAAAATTATTATTTATAAAAAACGGTGAAACTAGTTTAATAAATATTTTACATTTAGGTGAATTACTGCAAAATATTTCAAAACAACTACAAGATAGATATGCTCTAACAGAATGGTTAACGGTAAAAATCACACAACCGCAAAATAGAAAACTATACGATCAAACTTTGCGATTAAGTAGTAATCATAAATTAATAAAAATTAGTACAATACACAAATCTAAGGGATTAGAATTTCCATTAACATTTTTACCATTCATGGCAGATTTTAGTTACAAAAAAAATCTATTTTTTCATGATAGAAAATCATATGAAATTTATTTAGATACTTCCATGTCAAAATCAAATTTAATATTGGCAGATGAAGAGCGTTTATCAGAAGACTTGAGATTATTATACGTAGCAATAACTCGAAGTATTTATCATTGTTCTATAGGAATTGGTCCAATAGTGCGTAGATACAAAAAACAATCTAATATTAATGATTTACATTATAGTGCTTTGGGATATTTAATTCAGAAAAAAACTTTTGGTAATGCAGAAAAGTTAAAACAACACTTAAAAATGTTGAATATCTGTTCAAATGAAGATATTTCTTTTCGTGTTATTTCACAGTCTCAAAAAAAAATACCTAATTTATCTATAACTAATTTAAATCAATCTTTATGCACAAAAAACTGGAAAACACCAAAACACATTACTTCGTGGAATGTAACAAGTTTTAGTGCATTAAAACATAACAATGTTTCTGATACATATTTAGATCTACAAAAACAATTAGAAATCAACGCAGATATTCAGCTTAAAAAAAATAGTATTTTATTAACTCAACATACTTTTCCAAAAGGAAAAGTATGTGGTAGTTTTTTTCACCATATTTTTGAAATATTAAATTTTGAAAAAGTTACAGATATAAAATGGTTATATATGCGTATGGAAAGATATAATATTGACCCTATTTGGGCATTCACTATTCAACGGTGGATATATATAATCATCAATACACCACTTAATAATGAATATTTAACTCTTGCACAGATAACTCCTAAAAATAAAAAAACTGAATTAAAATTTCATTTACCTATTAATACACATTTAACATCACAAAAATTAGATTACTTGTGCAAATATTATGATCCTCTATCACATCGATCTCCATCGCTTACTTTTTTAGAAATAAAAGGTATGTTACATGGATTTATTGATTTAATTTTTCGTTGGAATAACCAATATTATTTATTAGATTATAAAACTAATTGGCTAGGAAAAAACAACAATTCTTATATTCATTCTAAAATGGAACAAGAAATGATTAAATATAATTATGCATTGCAATATCAACTTTATACATTAGCATTACACCGGTTTTTGCGTAACAGACTAGTATCTTACAATTACGAAAAAGATTTCGGAGGAGTATATTACTTATTTATACGAGGCATGGATGGAACACCGTTTAGTAACGGTATTTGCTTTTTTCGTCCATTATTAAGATTTATTGATAAATTAGATAATTTATTTTCCGGAACATTATAATTCAAATATCCATTAAATAAATAATACTTGAATTTATTCTTTGAAAACAAAAAAAATCTCCACTTACACTCCCATCACATAAATAAGATATAAACTTCATTGGAAAACTAATACTTCTTATTTATAAACTATAAAAAAGTTAATTGTTAAATAAACTACACATATTTTGCATATATAAGGAAATATATTTCCTTTGGTTACGAGGATATATATGTTTATGCTCTTTCATGATGAAAACCACAACATTTAATGGTTATTTTTATTTTTAATTAAAAATATTATATAATGTTTTTATTGTTTAAATAAATTAACAATATTGTAATATTATAACTAATATTTTTATGGAAGATATTATTCAAAAAATTTTAAAATTTGAAATATGGCATTCATTAGACATAGAATTTGCTAATATATTAATTTCATCTATCTCGAATAATTATCAACACAATACAAAAGAAGCATTAATTTTAGCCAGCATAATATTAAGTTCCAATGTTAGATCTGGGCATGTTTGTTTGCCTTTATACTTACTTACCTCCAATAAATTATTTCAAGGATATTATACCGAGTTAGCCTGTAAAACGTATAAAAAATTGGGAAGCCCATCAATAGATGATTGGCAAGAATTATTACTTTCTTGTCCTGCAGTGAGTGATGGATCACAAGTTACTCCATTAGTACTAGATAATAAGCGTTTATATTTATATCATATGTGGAAAGATGAATGCATAGTTGCGCAATTTTTTAATTACAAAAACCAATCAAATGTTTTTCAGAAAGAAAAAATAATTTATGTATTAAATCAATTATTTCCTGTTTCTCATACACAAACTGATTGGCATAAAATAGCTACTGCTATTGCAATGACACATCAAAGAGTATTAATTTCTGGAGGACCTGGTACTGGAAAAACATCTACCGCAGCTAAAATAATAGCAGCTCTATTATTATATAGTAATAATGATAATTTAAATATCAAGATGACCGCTCCAACTGGAAAAGCAACTGTACTTTTAACTAAATCTTTTACAGCAACAATAAAAAATATTCCACAATTAAATAAATTTTATCCAGTCAATTTACCAGAAAAAGCTATTACTTTACATAGCTTGATTGGAACAAAATTATATAGAAGAAACATTCAATATAATTATTTCAACCCTATAAATTTGGATATTTTGATCATTGATGAAGCATCTATGGTCAGTTTATCTATTTTAGCTCAATTAGCCTTAGCAATTTCACCTCAAACAAAAGTTATTTTTTTTGGTGATCACCACCAATTATGTTCAATAGAACCAGGATCTATATTTAAAGATGTATGTCAGTTTTCTAATATTTGTTATTCTGTTAAACGTCGTCAGGAACTGATGGATCTTACAGGTTATACATTACCCACCACTGTATATTCTTTAAAAAAAATCATAAATCACAACTATAACAGTATTGTTGATGGCACATGTGTACTAAATAAAAATTACCGATTTAGTGAAAGCTCTGGAATTTATCAATTAGCTAATGCTATAAATTTAGGAAATCATAATCGCGCAATGTCATTATTAACTTCAAACATATACAAAGATTTATTATATATTCGTCTTATAAAAGAAAAAAGCTATATAACTATGATTAACAATTGTGCAATGATGTATTTTAATTATCTAAAAAAATTACAACATACTAAAATAGATATAATAAACATTTTAAAAATTTTTAATAATTATCGAATATTATGCGCGTTACGTGACGGACCATTCGGAGTAGTAAGACTTAATTATTATGTTGAGCAAATGCTACACGAAAAAGGATTAATCCAATTACATAATTTTGGCAATTATGTTGGTAAACCCATTATTATATTACGCAATAAACCATCATTAGATCTATATAATGGAGATATTGGAATATTTTTATTAAACAATCAAAAAAAACTTTCCGCTTATTTTATTTCACCAGAAGATAATGTTAAAAACGTGCAAATATATCAACTACCAGAATATGAAACTTGTTTCGCCATGACCATACACAAAAGTCAAGGATCTGAATTTCAACATATAGCAATAGTATTGCCTAATCAGCATATACCAATACTAACTCGAGAATTATTATATACTGCTGTTACTAGAGCTCGTCAGCATCTTTCTTTATACGCAACGGATCATGTAGTTATAAGTAGTATTAATTCTATTACACAACGTTACAGCGGACTATATGAAAGAATAAAAACACACATCACATCACCACATCACATGGACGGAGATATAACTCAATGAATTAAATTTTATACTTTATATTTACTATATCCTTAACATACTCCATATTCTTATATCTCGCAAATATAAGTAATTTATAATTTTTACTATAGTAATGTATATTATAAATAACAAACAATATGAAAAATTATTATATTACTCTGTATTTCATAACATTAAAAAAATAATGTTCTGCAGTTTTAGTAATTTTTACAATATTTTCTTCACTCAAATCAAATGGAATAACTTTACGTAAATAAGGGTCATTACTCTCTCTAAAAAAAGAATATTTAGTACCTTTCCAAGATTGTATTAGTTTTTTAAGCGCTTCTTTTTGACAAGTTTGATTTACAGATATTGTTCTAGTATCCCAATTAAATATATGATTTATCCAAGCTCCTCCAGATTGATATAACAAAAACAACGGTGTGTTTATACCAGTACAGTAACCTAATATTAAAATTAGTAATAGTTTTTTTGCTTGCAGCACAGAGAAAGTAGGAAAATGCCATATATCATTTATACCAAATAATCGACTATCTCCTTGCCCACCCATAGCACAATATGTTACATGTTCAAGCCATAATAATAATACATCTTTCATAGAAAGATGTTTGGGTACCCAACGAATCAATCCATTTTTTTGAACCATTGTTAATTCTCCAACTAATTTTATTGCATCAAATTCTAAAGAAATATCTAAGCTATATTTTTCAATCAAATGATATGTTTTGATTTGATTTGACAATATTGTCATTTTTTTATGTTGTTTAATCCAATATAATTCCCCAAATGCACCATGAGGTAAAATCCCAGAAGCACGAATTATATGATATAATTTATCGACATCTTTATTATGAATTATATAATCAATTAGTTTTACATTTAATTCATAATGATCCAATCCATCTACATCGAAAGGTTCATCATTTAATAATTTTGATATTTTTTGATCAAAATATACATTCAAACGTTTTTGAAACCATATCCGTATTGGATGACGATAAAAATTATATAAATCTTGAAATATTATTGTTTTAGCAGTAAAACAAGAGAGTGGAGTATTAAAATTTGAACACATTAATGGATAAACATTTGCATTAACAATATTTGCCGCAGGTAACCATTCGTTAGCAAAACTTTGGTTACTATCGTTAGTATTAAAATTTTTGGGAGAAAACGGGAATGGATCATGCCATTGATATAATTTTTGACGTATATATTTTGCATTAACATCTATATCTACATTTTCGTGTTCTACTAAACAAAAATTTTGAACAATATACTCAAAAAGTTCATCAATTAACGCAGAAGGATAGTTAATAGTATTATCATGAATTGAACAACCAATAAAACTAATATATATTCGTTCCTGAGCCAATAAAAATGCCAATAAAAACACGTAACAATCTCTATCATATAAATTATCATCATTTTTACGTGGATTTTTAGCTATTAAATTAAAATCTGGTAATATTTTACTACGAGGAAATTTGTCATAATTCATGCCTAAAAAACATACTACTTTATAGGGAATAAAACATATTGGGTTAATATTACAAAAATTGATTGCATTTGGTAAAAATTGATATATCGCAACATTTTGGGTTAATTTAGTATGTAAGATATTACGTAACGCTGTTATACTTATGGTTTGGGTATAATTTGCTTGTATCCCTGCTTCCAATGTATCTAAACAACAATTTTTTAAAAAAAGTATAATTTTATTATCTTTCATATCTGTGTGGTCATAATGAAAAAAATCATCAATTATTTCCTTAAAATAAGGTATCCATTCTGTTAGTGTATAAGAATAGATAAATCGATTTCTCCATTTTTTTAATGTTTTTAAAAATTTTCCTAATTGACCAATAACATTAGCATGCTCTTCATTTAAACAATCATATGGTAAGATTTTCTTCCAAATTTCATATTGGTTTCTTATAGCATAACCCAATAACATCCTAGTTAGTCCAAAATACCAAGTATTTTTATCGGTAATAGGCAAATTTAAATGATTCATAGTGATGTCATCAAGACCCCATCTAATACCTGATTCAATAGTCCATTGACGTAATAATTTATACTCTTCTTTAGTTATATTAAATCGAGATGCAATAGAAGATATTGTTAAAAATGATAAAATATCTTCAGAAGTAAATCTACTATGTGGTAAATCAAGTATGCTAAGAAAAGTTGATACAATGGGGTGTATTGTGTCCTTATAATTATGCGCGATAACAAACGGTAAATGACGATCTTGTGTGTTAAATACAGTTTGAATAGCTGATATATAACAATTTATATCTGCGGCCATAACTACTATATCTCCCGGAGACAATAACGAGTCATTTGTAATCATTGATAATAAATTATCATGTAATACTTCTACTTCTCGTTGAATACTATGACATACATGATAAGTAATTGACTGATCTTCTGAAGTCAACAATGTATGTTTTTTATGATAATTTGATAAAGTAGTATTGTGTCGCATATGTGTGTTTTTTATGTAACTATAAGATTCAAGAATATCTTTTTGTATAATATGAAGTAAAGAATCTTTTTCAGGAATTTTAAAGGATTTTAACTCAATTTTGTTTTTAAATTGATTTAAAACAGATAAAGTATCGCGACCAAAATTACCCCATGCATTTAATAAAGGATGAATAATACGAACATGATCACTATTGTAACCGGAACGATGCTGAAAAATATTCGAAGATAAATTCAATAAATGCTGATTATGCGGATTTATTTTTTGTGTTATATCGCAATCACATAGATCTTGATTAGACATATTTATCCAGTTATAAGAACAGGGATTTATAAACCATAAATAAATATCAATATGACAACTTAAAAGTTTCAATATTTCCCAATATATAGGAGGTATAAATGTCATGCCAAAAATAAATATTCTATTTGGAATATCACAGTTTATATTTTGAGCATGTTCTAAATAAGATATACAACATTTCAAAGGGTTTACGCTATTATCCAATTCCTGATTATTACTGAATGATGTACTTTTTAAAAAAATACGCCATATTTTTGATTGCCAAATTTGATGCACGTTATCTAAATAATCTATTGTTCGATTAAATTGCCAAGCATCTAACCAATCTGGACGATATATTAAATATTGATTAAATAATTCAGCAAGTTGTTCAGAAAATTGACTGATTTTTCGTTGATCAATATCATTGTGTAAATATTTCTTAATCACAGAAAATTCTTTCGTTATATACTCGCGAGATAATATTTCCATAAATTTCCAATACATAGTAGAGCGGGAAAAATCTTGTACAACAGATTTATTGAGTAATATTTTACACAATACATTTTGTATAAAAGACGTTAAAGTCATAAATTTAGTATTAAATACAATACCAAAATGTTTAGCTAACTCTATTTGTATCCATTGATCTATAATATTACTATGTTCTGTTAATATTATTTCAGATTGTATTGGATCAGATAATAATTTATCCGACATCGTATTTATCAATAGTTCTTTAAATAATTCTGCGCTATTAGAATGATAAATAGTAAACATAATCTTATTGAAATATTTAATTAAATAAAAATATATTTTTCTTTTAATTAATCAATGATAATATAATTATATATATAATAAAATTGCATGTGTATATATTATGCATACATGATTTTGATTCTTACCGCAATAACAATCAAAATATAAAGTTTTATGAAACAAAATGATTATTATACATTTACGTATTAAATACTTATATTACGCAATATAATATCAAATAAAACATTTTGTTTATAAATGGATCTTCGAAAATAGTGTACAGATAAATAACTTACTTATTCTGACAAGACCAGATAGTCTCTAGTAAATATTTCGCGCTGTATACTGTGTATATGTAAACATATAAGTATAAATATAGAAACTATAATAAATAAACATAAACACATAACAAATTTTAAATTATTTATAAACAATATATATAAGAATAATTCCAAATATGATCATAGGAAATGACAATATTTGACCCATAGTAACTATCCCATGAACCAACCCTAAATGATCATCAGGTTGACGAAAAAATTCTACAATAATACGAAATATACCATAACAAATAAGAAATAAACCAGATATACTACCTATAGGACGTGCTTTACAATTAAATTTATTTATAATAATAAATAAAATTATTCCTTCCAAAAACATTTCATACAATTGAGATGGATGACGAGGTAACATTCCATAATAATCAAATAATGATTGCCATTCAGGATGATTCTTCAATATTAACAAATCTTGATATACAGAATTAGGAAACAACATAGCCCAAGGAATATCAATGGCAACTCTGCCCCACAATTCTCCATTAATAAAATTCCCCAATCTTCCGAGTCCTAATCCAAATGGAACCGCTGGAATCACAAAATCTGATACTTTAAAAAAAGATTGACACTTTTTGCAAGAAAACCATTTTATTGATATTATTACCCCTAATAAACCACCATGAAAAGACATGCCTCCTTCCCAGATATTAAAAATCCATAGTACATTTTGAGAGAAAAAAGACCATTGATAAAACAATACATATCCAATACGCCCGCCTAACAACACTCCTAAAATACATAAACATAATAAATATTCTATGTCTTTACGAGTCCATAAAATATCATTAGAATAGTGTATACGATACAAAAACGACCACATAGCATACATAAAACCCAATCCATACATTATACCATACCAATAAAATGAAAAAGGTCCTATTGTAAAAATTATCGGATCAAATGTGTGATAATAAAGATTATGCATATTACATATTATTTGAAAATTATTTGATTAGTTACAAACCAAATATTTAATTATAACAATCAATAATCAACTGAAAAAATCAACAAAAATTTTACTTATTATAATATATATATGTCTAATTTTATAGATTAATCCAATTTTTTTAATCACTTAATATTATTTAATTGTTATTTTGTATTCTATATTATTTGATGTCATGATAATATTATTAAATGAGTAAATTAATATATATTTTATATACATATTTTTAAGAATAAAATTTGACAATATAAAACATTATAAATTAATTTATCTTCAGTTATTATATGGATAAATTATTATCATATTAATTTAATATATACTTAAATAAAAAAAATCCAACAAACCACTTTTCTAAATAATAAAATTAGTCTATCTTTCGAAAGAAATTAAATCATTGAGATCAATTATCATGTATTTAGTTCATGTTAATAACCGATCATACATATATCCTGATGATTTAATCTTACTTATTTAAATAATATTTTGATATTTTTTATTTAAAAAAAATCACATAATATAATTTCTGCAATTAGTTCAATAGTTGTTATTAATTAAGTTATTGCATTTTATTAATTTTATTAAGATTTTTTTATAAAATTATATACAATGGTAGCATGCATTTAATTTTTTTATTTGCTCACTTATGAGTCATTTGGCAAAAAATATACATTGTTATAAATTATATATGTAGTTACATTTTAATGTAAGCACTTTTTAGTAGATGTATATATATGATTAATTTATAGCAATCTTTATATAGATTATTAATAATAACCAACTCATGTTTTAACTAAAAATAAAGAAATATATTTGATATATAGTATTATTTATACAGTTTTACAATTATTTAATAAAATAATGCGGTAATTTTTTGAGGTTTTTATATAAATTATTTTATTAAAAATAACTTATATAAGTTTATTAGTTTATACTGATTAAATAATATTTAATAATTTTGTAGTTGATTTTATTTATAATAAATTACTCCATTATTTCTAACCTAAATAAATCTTCTAACTTTTGTTTTCGACGAATTTGACGAATTTGTCCATTTTCAAATAGGACTTCTGGTAATAATGGACGAGTATTGTAATTAGAAGACATGGAAGCCCCATATGCTCCAGCATCATGAAATATTAAATAATCTCCCACTTTTGCAGAACAAGGTAATTTACGTGCTAATATCATCCCATTTGAATTTTGTGTAAAAACATCTCCAGATTCACATAATGGACCACCAACAACAGTATCACGCAATTCTTCTGAAACAATACTTCTATTATCTCCCGGAATTAGAGAAATATGATGATAACTACCATACATTACTGGACGCATTAAATCGTTATATCCTGCGTCTATTAACACAAAATGACGACGACCCATTTTTTTTACTGCTCTAATTTGTGTAATTAATATTCCTGATTCAGCAACAAGAAAACGACCAGGTTCTATTTCTAACTTAACCATATGGCCTAAATATTGACTAATTTGTTGTCTTGCATCATTCCATAATTGAAAATAGTGATTTACATTTAAAATTATATCATTACACCGATACGGTATTGTTAATCCTCCACCAGCTGAAATAATCTGAACATCTATTTTGTGTTTCAAAATTTGTTTGACCATAACATCACATACTTTAGATAAATAATTATAATTAACTCCAGAGCCAATATGCATGTGAAGCCCTATTAACTGAAAATTGTACTGATGGACATAGGATAAAGCTATTGGTATATCTTCATGCCAAATACCATGTTTACTATTTTCCCCGCCAGTATTAGTTTTTTTATTGTGGCCATGTCCAAATCCAGGATTAATACGCAACCATATTTTATGTCCAGGAGAACAAGAACCCAATTGTTTTAACATATCCATTGAACCCGCATTAACAGGAATGTCTAATTCTAATATTCTGAATAACGTTTCTTCTTCCAGAAGATCAGCAGTGAAAATTATTCCATCATTTTGTTTTCCTGTTTGGAAACCAGCTAATAATGCACGTTCAATTTCTCCTAGAGAAACAGCATCTACTTTCACTCCATTATTATACATCAGTCGTAAAATATGAATATTAGAACAAGATTTTTGAGCAAATCGTATGACGTCAAATTGTTTCAATTGCTCAATACGATTAATTATAATTGATGCGTCGTACGCCCATACTGGACCTTTATATTTTCGATGTATTTTTTTTAAGTTATCGTAGTAATTGAAAATATTCTTTTTAGTAAAAATGTTATATAACATATTATTTTTTTATTGCATTTCACTAATGAGACCATTTTAACATAAAATATCTCTTGATGCATATGTTGTTTAAATCTATCAATAAAATATTAAAATATCGATTCTTGTTACTAAATAATCTTATAATTAAAACTGAAATTGAATTCATCACTCAAGATTATAATGATTTTCAAAGATATATTCGAAAATATTAAATATTATTTTGGACGAAGAGTAGGAAATAAAATAACATCACGAATGGTGTGTTGGTTAGTCAGCAGCATTATCAAACGATCTATTCCTATTCCAACACCTGCCGTAGGAGGTAAGCCGTATTCTAAAGCAGTTAAATAATCTTCGTCGTACTCTATCATATTTTCTGTATGAAGATTATTCTTTTGATTATCCAATTTTTCTTGTACTTGCTTTAAGAAACGCTCTTTTTGATCTTCAGGATCATTCAATTCTGAAAAACCATTTCCTATTTCTCGCCCCGCAACAAAAAGTTCAAAACGATCAGTAAACTTTGGATTATTATCATTACGACGTGCCAATGGAGATATTTCTATTGGATAAGAAGTTATACAAGTTGGTTGAATTATTTTTTTTTCTACTATTTCTTCAAAAATAACCATTTGTATTTTGTTTAATTCCCAACAATCACTCACTTCAATTCCAAGCGATTTTGCAACGGAAACTGCAGTATATATATTGTCTATATTTTTATGTTTAATTTCTGGTATATAATAAAAAATAGCTTCCTTTATAGTCATTTGAGTAAAAGGATGTTTAAAATCCAATTTATAATTTCCATAACACACAATGCTGCTGCCTAATACTCGCCATGTTACTGAGCGCAATAAATTTTGTACTAAGATTATTATATCACGATAATCAGCATAAGCCATATATACTTCCATCATTGTAAACTCAGGATTATGATAAGAAGACATGCCTTCATTGCGAAAATTACGATTTATTTCAAATATTTTCTCAAAACCACCTACTACTAATTTTTTCAAATACAGCTCCGGGGCAATACGTAAATACATATTTATACCCAATTTATTATGATATGTAACAAAAGGCTTTGCTACAGCTCCTCCCGCAATTGTATGCATCATAGGTGTTTCTACTTCTATAAAATGATTTTTTTCCATAAATTGACGTATTTCAGAAATAATTAAAGAACGTGTTTTAAACGTTTCTCTTGTGTGTTCGTTAATAATTAAATCTAAATATCTTTGACGATATTTTATTTCTTGATTATTTAAACCATGAAATTTATCTGGTAATGGACGTAATGATTTAGTTAATAATCGAATTTCTTTGCAATTTATTGATAATTCTCCAGTACGTGTTTTAAATAAAATACCACGTGCTCCTAAAATATCTCCTAAATCCCATTGTTTTATATCTGTTTCATAAAAACTCATAGTTAATGAATTAGCGGTAATATATAGCTGCATGCAACCATTAACATCTCTTAAAGTTATAAAAGACGCTTTTCCCATAATACGTTGACTTATTATGCGTCCTGCTATACTTACTTCAATATTTAATTGTATCAATTCTGTATTAGATTTATGTGCATATTTTTTACGCAATTGATCAGAAGTAAAATCACGGCGAAAATCATTTGGAAATGCAATACCTTTTTTACGAAGTTGTGACAATTTTTTTTGACGAACACTTAATTCGTTGTCATCCTCGTTTATATGCAATTTCTGATGAAATCGATCTTTTGAGTATATGTATTTGGACATTATAAAACTCTCTTAGAATATTGTTTAATACTAACTCTTATAAAATCATCTAAATCTCCATCTAAAACAGCTTTTACATCACGCGTTTCAAAACCAGTGCGCAAATCTTTCACTCTCGCATTATCTAAAATATAAGATCGTATTTGGTTACCCCAAGTAATATCAGATTTACTGTTTTCTCTTATTTTTTTTTCATAATTTTTTTTTTGCAACTCAAGTTCATATAATTTAGCTTTAAGCTGTTTCATTGCTTGATTCTTATTTTTATGTTGCGAACGATCACTTTGACATTGAGTAACTATATTTGTAGGTATATGTGTAATACGTACTGCAGATTCCGTACGATTAACATGCTGGCCTCCTGCCCCAGAAGCTCGATAAACATCGAAACGTAAATCTTCTGGACGAATATGAATATTTATATTATTATCTAATTCTGGGTATACAAACACTGAAGCAAATGAAGTATGACGTTTGCCACTAGAATCAAAGGGACTTTTACGTACTAATCTATGTATACCACATTCGGTGTTCAACCAACCATAAGCATAAGACCCGATAACTTGAATGGTTACAGATTTTATGCCAGTAACTTCTCCAGCTGATTCTTCAATAATTTCAGTTATAAATTTTTTACGCTCCATCCAACGCAAATACATACGTAATAACATACTTGCCCAATCTTGAGCTTCTATGCCACCAGATCCTGATTGAATATCAACATAACAATTAGAGTTATCATGTTTTCCCGAAAACATACGACTTATTTCTAATTGAGATAATGTATGTTCTGCATCAATTAATTGCTCATGAATTTCAGAAAGTAAAATGTTATCATATTTTTCTGTTAATTCGATTAAATCATTTAGATCCACTAAATTTTTATAAAGCTGATCAACAATATTAATAGAAACTTTTAAAGAAGAAGATTTTTTACTTAACATCCTTACTGTATCTGGATTTTTCCAAATATCGGGTGATTTTAATTTGGTCTTGATTATTTTTAGATGTTTTTTTTTAAGGTCATATTCAAAAATCATCCTTAAATTTAAACACTCGATTTAACATATTTTGTATATGCTGTTTAGTAAGGTCCATATCTATTATCATAATAACTTTTATTCCTTAATTTATATATTTTATTCACATTATTTGATGTATTATGTTGTACACGATTGATATTTCAGTATGAACGATCATGTTCATATAAAACATGAAATATAATATACGTTATTATGCCACTAATTTAAATAAATACAATTAGATCACAATAACAACTACTAATATTTTAGTAATACTTTATATCACATGATATTCTATTTTGTATTTATATTTTAATATAAATACAAAATTATAATTACAAAACAATAATATATCTCATAAATTAGTTAATATTTTAATTAATTATAGGAACATACCTATTAACATAAAATAACGTAATTATTATTTATAATAATCACCCAAAATTACAAATTAATAAATTATTTAATTATAATATTTATTGCAATTAATATTCGTGGTAATTATTATTACATCATGTCTAAATATCAAATGTAATTTGAATCATATTTATATATGATATATGTTGCGTGTGTTTATTTTTTATTTTCTATGTATTTTATAAGGAAAGATAGATGTCACTTCCTATAATTTTTCCAAATCGATATCCTATACTCTCAAAAGATTTACCATTAACATGCATATCTTTAGAAGAATGGACATTGGTAAAATTATATGGACGAGATGTTATACAATATCTACACAGCCAATTTACTTGTGATATTAAAAATTTAAACAAACATAAATATAGTATTTCTGCGCATTGTAGTCCACAAGGAAAAACTTTTAGTAATATGTATGTTTTTCATCTTAGAAGTCAAGAAATGGCATTTATTGAACGTTTGAATATATCCAAACAACAAATTACAGAAATGAAAAAATATTCAGTATTTTCTGATGTCACTATCATTCCCGATGATAACGCAATACTTATAGGCATAGCTGGAATAAACGCAAGAAAACATTTAAGTGTATTTTTTTCAGTTCTTCCAAATGAAACGAACACAGTGGTGCATCATAAAGATGTTATTTTGTTGCATTTTAGCAATCCAATAGAACGATTTCTGCTAATTATTAATAAAAAATCAACATTAGATTATTTTTTGAATAAATCACAACCTTTCATACAGTTAAATGATAGTCGTCAATGGGTGTTATTAGATATAGAAGCAGGTTATCCGATCATTGAACCTATAACTAGCGGATTATTTTTACCTCAATCTATTAATATAGATGTATTACAAGGTGTTAGTTTTAATAAAGGTTGTTATATGGGTCAAGAATCCATTGCTCGTATTAAATATCGTGGTCGTAATAAACAAAAATTATACTGCTTTTTTGGAATTATTGATTGTAAAAATCACTACAAATTACCAACAGCTGGTGATCAAATAGAATCAAAAACAAATAATCAATACTGGAAAAATATCGGAACTGTTTTACAATCTTGTCAAATTAAAACAAATAACACCATCTTAGTACAAGCAGTCTTAAATATACCAATTTTAGAAAATTCGGAACTAAAAATTACAAACACACAAACTAACGAATATTTTATGCTTTCCATTATTCATAATAAATAATCATAAATGCGCCAAATAATTTGGTTTAAACATTATAATATTTTTAATCATAATGATTTTTTTGTAATAACCATTTTGGCATATCATCTAAACCCATAATGTAATGTAATAAACGCATCTTGAAATTAGGGACTATATTTATTAGATAAAAAATAAGATATTGTGTGTGTTTCAGGATATTATTTTTATTGCGAAGCAACACATGAATATACGGAATATACATGAAATTTTTAATTATTCTACACTTTCTGTTGCGTTCATAATATTTTAAATAATCATAATATCCAATATCTTTATTATTTTTTCTTAGTTGTTTTAGATAATTTAATAGTACTGCTGTGTCTGCAAGATCTAAATTAATATTTTGAAACAATAAAGGACATATACTATATGCTGCCGGTCCTAATAAAACTAATCGGTGATTTACAAAATTATGTGTGTACTGCATTCGTAACATTGAAATTTTTTTTTTATCATTACTATTATGTACAACACAATTACCTAGTACATTACAAATTTTAATTAAATCGTCATTAATAGATTGAGTGTAAGTAGAGACATATAGGTACTTTTTAAGCCCATTCGGTGGTAATAACCAAAAAACAACAGAAAGGTATGCGTTTTTTAATGGCAATAATATTAATAAACCATCATCATGAATAATAGATCGAAGAACATTATTGTGGGGCCGTTCGGTATGAATAATACGAGTTAATCCATAATATTTAGTGTCTCTGAATATTAACGAAATATTTGCATTCTCTCTTACTCGAGAATTAATTCCATCTGCACCGATCACCAATTTCGTTCGAAATGTATCATGATTATATAACGTAATAAGCACCGAATCTTCATAGTAATCTATCACATCAAGTAAATTTGAATCTATAAAAGTAATGTTTTTTGATTGTTTCGCTCGATCAATTAAAGCTTTATATATAATTTTTTTATCAATAACATATCCTAATTCAAGATATCCTAAGTATCCAGAATTAAAAACAATATTTTTTATATTACCACTTTTAAGTATTTCTAGTTTATCCAACAAACTAGAATAATGTACTATATCTTTATTCCAAATTTTTAAATATTGAAGTATTTTTGCACTGGTTATATTAATTAAAGACGTTGTTTCATCCCATTGATTCATTTCAAACATAT
Source organism: Candidatus Blochmannia sayi (nom. nud.) (assembly GCF_059935855.1). Taxonomy (NCBI): domain Bacteria; kingdom Pseudomonadati; phylum Pseudomonadota; class Gammaproteobacteria; order Enterobacterales; family Enterobacteriaceae; genus Candidatus Blochmanniella; species Candidatus Blochmannia sayi (nom. nud.). Next base: position 303,648 of record NZ_CP011796.1, on the reverse strand, counting down.
TTAATCCTGACGGATCGTTTTCTATAATTGCAACACTAAAACACTCACTTAGTCCGCAAGCTAATGCCAACCCAGCAACTCCTTTATTCACAATTAAAATATCAAAACTTTCCACATTACAGTGATTTCAATAAAAATTAATCTGTTTTCCAATTTAATATCTCGTTTACTAAAAGACGTTTCAAAAAAGTACTATAGCTTACAAAAAATAAACCTAAATTTCGAGTAATCACTAATGGCAAATGATGATTACTAAATAAATGTACTAATCCATCAGTAATTTTAATAGTCCGATATTGATCTAAATACCTATGTTTCTGATATGCATTTAATACAGAATAATCTCCAATATCTATGTTTTCATATAATGCTTGTGTAATTATTTTTGATAATACTATAACGTCACGTAATCCAAGATTCAATCCTTGACCAGCAATAGGATGTAAAGTTTGTGCTGCATTCCCGACTAATGCCAATCTATGACTAACATGATTTTTAGAATACATTAACCAGAGATCATGAAAATATCGTTTTCCTATATTTAAAATTTTTCCTAATTTCCATCCAAATATACTCTGTAGTTCTTGAGAAAATTTATTTTTATTCCATAATACTACTTCTTTATATTGATTATTAGATATACACCAAATTAAAAAACTAATATTATTAGACATAGGTAATACAGCTAACGGTCCGTACTCTGTAAATTTTTCAAAAGCTCGTCCAAAATTAGGTATTTCAGTAATAATTTTAGAAACTACAGCAATTTGATGGTAATTCCTTCTAAACTGTCGTATACCACAATGAGTAGCTAACGTTGAATAAGCTCCATCTGCGGCTATTATCAATTTTGAAATTATTTGATGTCCATTGTTTAATGTAATTATATTATTTTTTTTTTCACGTCTAATTTGTTTTAAAGTAGCTGGACAATGTAGATTCACAGTTAATTTTTTATGTAACAAATCAAATAACTTCTTTCTAAAAACATTCAATTCAACAACATAACCCAATTCTGATAATTTATAATCTTGAGCATTAATAAATACTTTATTTAATCTATTATATTCACTAATTTCTACTTGTTTTATAACAGTTGAACACGGTAGTAAAATTGGACCTATATTCATTCGTATTAATTCAGAATAAGCCCCTCGAGATAAAGCTATCACACGAGGAGAACATATACTTAAGGGTACTTGAGAAGTATGATAATAGGGATTATTTTGTTCTATTAAAGATATTTCTAAATTTCCTCTAGTTAATTTAGATAATATTAATGCCAATATTGCGCCCGTTATTCCTCCGCCATTTATAACAATAGACATAAACCATTATCATCTAATATATCAATATTAAAAATTTCAACATTAAGTAAAAAGTATAATTTATATACACTAAATGTAATTAAACTCAATGTAATATAAACTATTTTTAGTACAAAATCAAAAATTATATTCATATCGATATTTTATATCAACTAACATAAATAATTCATTATTCAAAAAATTATTTATCTAACTAAAGATATCATTTTGTAATAAAACAAATCATTCTTATAATTAAAAAACAAACTAATTTTTATATTGAAACTTTTAACAACACTTCATTATCAATTATAATAACATATACAAAAATAATTTTATTATAAGAATCATTGCTCTTGAATTATCAAACATGTTGATAAAATATCATTATTATGACATTCATTTTTACAGAAGAATAAATTCATATGTTTTAAACATATTGCAAATTTATATAAATATAAATATATTTATTGAAGTCAATTTATTTAAATAAATTTTGTTGTATGTTCTAAATATGATGTCTATCTATATAAATAATTTATATACACTATATTGATAAAAATTTTAAAACATTCAAATTTTTTGTAGATCTTATTGTGTCTATAATATAGACAATCATATATATGATATATAAATCAATACCATTTAGGTTTAATGATAATTGATTATTAATCATAATTATTATTTTATATAAATAATTAACTATATAATTAGTTTTCATATGTATTAATATTGATATGTTTTTAAATTATATATTAAAATTATGTTATTATAAAAGATAAATTTTATTCATTCATAATTATTAATTGACTCATAAATAAAAGATAAATTATTATTTATTGACGTTTAATTGAACTTTTATTTTTTTTAAATAAAAAATTTGCATATATATGTAATATATGTACAATTACTGTTATATTTTAAGATCGATTAAAATACATATAACTAAGAGACCAAGGATAAAATATGTCGGAACAACCAATAGATATTCAAATTTTTGGTCGAACACTGCGTATTAATTGCCCATCTCAACAAAAAGATGCATTAAATAAAGCAGTAAAAGATTTAACTAAACGTTTGCAAGATTTGAAAATTAAAACAAAAGTAACTAATGCTGAACAATTAGTATTTATAGCAGCACTAAATATATGTTATGAGTTGGATCAAGAAAAATTAAAAACACATAAATATGCAACTAACATTGAACAACATATATTGTTATTACAACAAACGATCGAAAAAGCTTTAGTTGCTCACGTTCATATTGCTAAAAATTCCAGTAGTTCATTAGAGTATTCTAACTAATATATATAATGTGTATTATTTCACATTTTTTATATTCAAATAAATGAACTGTTGGTGTAACACGCGTATGATATTTTATTTAAAATTCACGTTTCAACATCAGTAACATACAAATATATTATATTTATGTGGCAATTATATGTATGCATGCTAATAAAAAAGTACTATTCCGTCAATCTATTCGTGCTTATATACGTGCTATACGTCGTTCCCTAACATTTGAAGAAAGATATATAGCGGCACAATTAATAACTAATAAAATTATGACTATGGATTATATATCTAAATCAACGCATATAGCAATATTCATTGCTAACGACGGAGAAATAGACACTTCTTTACTAATCAGAACTTTGCTATTTGCACACAAAAAAATATATCTACCGGTTTTACCTCATTCACAATCTGAACCTCTGTTGTTCTTACGATATACATTATCTACCCCTCTTGTACGTAACCGCCTAAATATATATGAACCTAAATGGAATGCTAGTTCTGTCGTGCCGATAGAAAAAATAAATACCATATTTGTTCCATTAGTTGCATTTGATAATTGGGGAAATCGTTTAGGTATGGGTGGTGGTTTTTACGACAGAACTTTACAAAATTGGAAACATCAAAGCAATTACGTTCCTATAGGATTAGCATATAATTTTCAAAAAATACCTAACCAATTACTTCCTGTAGAGACATGGGACATAAAATTACCAAAAATTATTACCCCATCTTATCATTTGGCATTAAATATCGATTAAACAAGTGATACATATCATATATTTTAAACAAAAATATCGAGCACCATTTATAATACTTTAATTTTATAAAGATACTGTGTGTTTTAATTATCAGTAAATAATTTAATATAAATTAATACTAGTTAATACAAACAATTAATTTTTTTATTAATACAAAAGATTTACATAATAATTTTTATACCTTCTTTTGTGCTAATTAATGCGATATCAGCTCGTCTTTGCGCAAATATACCAACGCTTACTACCCCTGGAATATTATTAATAGTTGTTTCTAATAATACAGCATTCGTAATGTTCAGATTATACACATCTAAAATATTATTACCATTATCAGTAATTACATTATATCTATATTCAGGTAAACCACCCAAACGTACTAATTCTCTTGCTACTAATGATCGTGCCATAGGAATAACTTCTACTGGTAACGGTCCACGTCCCAATATACTTACTTGTTTACTACTATCAACAATACAAATAAATTTCTTAGCTACAGCAGCAATAATCTTTTCTTTGGTTAAAGCTCCACCTCCACCTTTAATCATTTGCATATTCATATCAATTTCATCCGCGCTGTCAACATATACATCTAATTCATTCAAATTGTTAAGATTACATAAAGGAATACCTATTTTTTTTAATTGATTAGATGAATGATTTGAACTGGAAACTACACCTTCTATTTTTTCTTTCATACTGTTTAACGCTTCGATAAAATATGTAACAGTAGAACCTGTTCCTACTCCAATAATTTTGCTAGACCGAATATATTCTAAAGCTGCCCAACCTACTGATTTTTTTAGTTTATCTTTTGTCATATTGTGCGCCTATACGTAATGTATATCATATCATATATTGAGTGCATACCAGTTTGATTCATAGTATCTGATTCCAAACAAATAGTCTTTCCATATAAATCATAATAATATTTAATACGCAAACACAACCGCACATTATATAATTAATTACACATAGGATACATGCGTTTCATCTGAACATTTAAATTAAATATTATTAAATAAATATTCTCTATGAAATCAAATGCTATATTTTTCTTATTTTATTGATACAACAACACTAAATATAATTTATTACAAATTTCTTTATATAACAATATTACTACGATAAAAGGTTAACGGCATTTAAAGTACAAAACATTTTTTCTAAGTATTTGACCATTGATTTTTGTCCTGATCGAATCCAAACACGTGGATCATAAAACTTTTTATTTGGCTGATCGAATCCGTATGGATTACCCAACTGAGTTTGAAGAAATTTTTTATTGTCTTTATAATATTTCAAAATTCCTTCCCAAGTAGCCCACTGTATATCAGTATCGATATTCATTTTGACAATACCATAATTTATAGCTTCTTTGATTTCTTCTTCTGTAGATCCAGATCCTCCATGAAATACCAAACTTAAAAAGTTGTTAGGTAATCCAAATTTTTCAGAAACATATTTTTGTGATTTTTGTAAAATTTTTGGATCTAATCGCACATTACCAGATTTATATACACCATGTACATTTCCAAATGATGCGGCTATAATAAATCGCGGACTAATAATATGCAGTTTTTCATAAGCGTAAGCTATATCCTTCGGATTTGTATATAAAAATGAATTATCTAAATAATTATGATCCATTCCATCTTCTTCCCCACCGGTACAACCAAGTTCTATCTCTAAAATCATATCTAATTTATCCATACGATCTAAATATTTTGAACTAATTTTTATATTTTCTTGTAAAGGCTCCTCGGATAAATCAATCATATGGGATGAAAATAATGGATTACCAGTTTTAGAAAAGTGCTGCTCACCTAAATCCAACAAAGCATCTATCCAAGGCAAATTTTTTTTAGTGCAATGATCAGTATGCAAAACAACTGGAACACCATAATGATTAGAAATATGATGTACGTGCAAACTTCCAGAAATGGCTCCTAACACTGCCGCGGAACAATCACTATTTTTATTATTGTCTAAAGCATATCCTGCCATAAAAGCAGAACCTCTATTAGAAAACTGTAAAATAATCGGAGATCGCATATTAGACGCAGCTTCTAATGCAGCATTAATTGAATCCATTCCTATGCAATTCACTGCTGGTAAAGCAAAATTCTTTTTTTTTGCAAAATCAAATATTTTTTGTGCATCTTTTCCGGTAACTACACCTGGTTTTATAGAATCAAGAACATTAATCATTTAATCTCTTCTGTTTTTTTATTAAAAATATATATGAAATTACTCAAATACAAGTCATATCTCTTTATACGCGCATAATAACATCCTGTATTAATATATAATTACTTATTGTATGGTCACATGATATGTTTAATACTTAACAACATGCTCTTCGAGCATTTTTATCGATGGGAATGTTTTTCCTTCAATAAATTCCAAAAAGGCACCACCCCCAGTAGAAATATAAGAAATTTGATCAGAAATACCGAATAAATCAATAGCCATTAAAGTATCACCGCCTCCAACAATGGAAAAAGCATTACTCTTGGCGATGGTATGAGATATCATTTCTGTGCCTTTTCTAAAGTTTGGAAATTCAAATACCCCAATAGGACCATTCCAAAGAATAGTATTAGCATAACTCAAAATATTTAATATTCGAGCAATAGACTCATCACCCAAATCAAGAATCTGTTCATCATCTTTAATATCCATCACAGCTTTCATAGTGACCTGAGCAGTTTCAGAAAATTCTGTACTTACTTTTACATCAGTAGGGATAGGTATATCACAATTTTCTAAAATCCTTTTAGCTGTAGGTATAAGTTCTTCTTCGTACAGAGATTTGCCTACTTTTTTTCCTTGAGCTGCTAAAAAAGTATTTGCAATGCCCCCTCCTACTATAAGAGAATCTGCGATTCTTGACAAAGAATCTAAAACAGTCAATTTAGTAGACACTTTAGATCCTCCAACTATCGCAACCATCGGTCTGACAGGATTGTATAATGCTTTGCTTAAAGCTTCCAATTCTTTTTCTAATAACAATCCAGCACAAGCTACAGAAACAAATTTACCTATACCATGTGTAGAAGCTTGCGTGCGATGAGCGCTTCCAAAAGCATCCATGACAAATATATCGCATAACATAGCATATTTCTTTGATAAAAGATCATCATCTTTCTTTTCTCCTTTATTAAAACGTACATTTTCTAATACTAAAAGCTCTCCTTCTGTAAAATTTACTCCTTCTAAATAATCTTTAATTAACCGAACTTCTTTGATATTTTGATCGACCAAATGCTCTTTCAAACACTCAACCACAGGTTGTAAAGAAAATTGTGTATTATAATTTCCTTCTATTGGACGACCTAAATGAGAAGTTACCATAACATATTTGCTTTGATTTAAAGCTAATTTAATAGTAGGCAATGATGCGTAAATTTTTCTATTAGAAGTAACAATTCCATTTTTAATAGGTACGTTTAAATCAGCACGAATCAAAACACGCTTATCCGTTAGGTTTAAATCATTTATTTTAATCATAGTCATGATGGACAACCTTGTATGTATAAAGCATATAAATAATTATATATTATATGGGACGATATTTTCTTTTACTATATAATAATTCAATTACTTTAAGTTGTTATTTAATAATTAAAAAATAATAATACGTAAAATCAAAGAATAAAACTAAACCGTAATGCATTAATTCATATTATAAAGTCTCTACAAATTAACACGCTACAAATAGTTTATAATATACTCACAGTAATTTCCATGTATATAAAAATATATACACGTAATATTTTACAAAAACATAATTGTTTCGATTTACTTAAATAGACAATTTAATAATTAATTATGTGTTTAGCGTTATAATGTTATATTAATAAAGTATTCATATAATTAATCAAATATTGTGATATTAATAATTGTATGTTATTGTCATATATTAAAGATATATCATAATTTGACGATTTAAAGCTGTTATTTTTTGTAGATCATTAAATAATAATTTAATCCAAAAAAAATAATATTATTTAATTAATTTTTATTTTTTCTGATTTTGGCTGAGAGTGTACAACATTTCTAATCCTAATGTAGCGGCAGCTAAAGCAGTAATTTGAGCGCAATCATAAGCTGGTGCTACTTCTACCAAATCAATACCTATAATATTTAAGTTGCGCAAACCTCGTATTAATTTTAGAGCACAGTAACTCGTTAGACCTCCAATCACTGGAGTACCAGTACCAGGTGCTACAGATGGATCTAGACAATCAATATCAAAAGTTAAATATATTGGTAAAGAAGAAGATTTAACAATTGATTTTATTTTATTTATAACGACGTCTGTGCTAGTGCTAGTAATATATTCCATGTCTAATACTGTAAATCCAACGTGTTTATTATATTCAGTGCGAATACCAATTTGCACTGAATATACGGGATCAATTAATTCTTCACGAAGCGCATGCAACATAATAGCTCCGTGATCATATTTATTATTGTTATCATAATAATCTACATGCGCGTCAAAATGTATAATCGACATTTTTCCAAAAATTTTTGCATACGCACGTAGTATAGGCAATGTAATGTAATGATCACCTCCGAGTGATAACATTTTTTTTCCAGAAATTAACAAACGTTCAGCATGATTTTGTAAAGAATTTGTAAAATCATGCATATCTCCAAATTTATATATTAAATCCCCACAATCAATTATATGTAAATTCTCGCGTATGTTAAAATTCCAAGGCCAACGACAACGCTCCCATGCCAAATTAATAGATGCTTGTCGAATGGCAATAGGACCAAACCTACTTCCAGCACGCCCAGAAGTAGCCATGTCACAAGGAACTCCGATTATTACCCAATCGCTGTTGCTATCATAAGGATTAAATTCCAATGGAAATCGTAAAAAACTAAAAGCATTTGAAAATAAAGAATAATCATTTTTATCATTCAAAGTATACATATATTTTCCTTATTTTGATTAACTGGATAAATAATTTTATTACGTATGAAATATAATTTCAGTCAAATAAAATGGAGTATTTATATAAAATTTAGTATCTCTAGATTTTTTTATATAATTCATTTATTTATAAAATAAAATATTGAAACCAACTTCATATAAAAAATTATAAAAAATACATTTATAACTAAAACTAATTTTTTTATAAAAATATGTGATTTTTTTTTATAATTTAATGATATATTGAATTATTACTTAAAACTTGAAAACTTAATCTTGTTTACAATAATTGACTGTAAAAATAAAGTATGATGTTATTTATCTTTTAATTAAATTAAATTTAAATCTATAAACATGAATATTTTATTGTATGTAATACAAACAAATAAGAATAATTTTTTTATAAAATTGATATTTATTAGGTTGATAATTTAATATTTCCGTAATATTATTCAAATAAATAATTACTTGTAACTTTTAACAAACTGACTAAAACAAGCATTTTCATAAAAATAAATTGATATAATTAAGTCAATTTAGTGATATTCATTTATTTGAATAATCAAACAAAGATATTACAAAAAAGATATCATATCAAACATAGACATTCATGAAAAGTTTTTAATCTTTATATAAGTTGAGCTTATATATATTTACTATATTATAATTTAAACATTATTAACAGTAAATTTATTGAATTTTAAATTCAAGGAACGCGCAGCAAATGACGCAACGTTTATTTACATCTGAATCTGTATCAGAAGGACATCCAGATAAAGTTGCAGATCAAATTTCTGATGCTGTATTAGATTCTATTTTAGAGCAAGATCTAAAGGCTCGTGTTGCGTGTGAAACATATATTAAATCAGGTATAGTATTAATGGGCGGGGAAATTACCACTACTGCTTGCATAAATATGGAAGAAATTGCGCGAAATACTATTCGCGATATTGGTTATGTTAATGCAGACATGGGTTTTGACGCAAATTCCTGTGTAATATTAAGCGCAATTAATAAACAATCTTCAGAAATCCAACATAGTATAGATCACAGTGATAATATTATGGAACAAGCAGCAGGTGATCAAGGATTTATGTTTGGATACGCTACTAATGAAACTAATGTTTTAATGCCCGCTCCAATAACATATGCGCATCGTTTAATTGCAAGAAAATCACAAGTTCGAAAAAACGGGATATTACCATGGTTAGGATTAGACGCTAAGAGTCAAGTAACTTTTGCTTATGAAAACGGAAAAATAATTGGTATCACCGCGGTCGTGTTATCTATGCAACATGATTACGATACAAGGTTAACAGATGTACAAGAAGCTGCTATGGAAGAAATTATCAAACCAGTATTACCTAAAAAATGGTTGTCTGATAGCACTAAATTTTTTATTAATCCTGGTGGTCGTTTTATTGTTGGTGGGCCTATTAGTGATTGTGGTTTAACTGGAAGAAAAATTATTGTGGACACTTATGGCGGAATGGCCCGACATGGAGGGGGATCATTTTCTGGAAAAGATCCATCAAAAGTAGATCGTTCGGCAGCTTATGGAGCAAGATATGCTGCTAAAAATATTGTAGCAGCTGGATTAGCAGATCGTTGTGAACTTCAAGTATCTTATGCAATTGGTATACCAAATCCTATTTCTATTAGTATTGAAACTTTCGGTACAGAAAAAACTTCACATGAACTTTTAGTCAAATTAGTAAACAATTTTTTCGATTTTCGTCCATATTCTTTAATCACTACGTTAGATTTACTAAAGCCGATTTATAAAAAAACAGCTGTTTATGGACATTTTGGCCGTGAACTATTTAGTTGGGAAAAAGTTGATAAAGCAGAACTTCTTCGTGATGCAGCAGGCTTAAAATATACATCTTCATGATGTTCTATTATATATTATATAGTTTATTTGTAAATCATTTGTAATGATTATCTTTTTATATAAAACAAAAAGTTTAATAATCAACGTATTACATACTTTTATAGAATTGATAAAAATTTATTGTATACAGATTAGATTTTTGAAAAAATAATTACTATATCAATAGTATTAATTTATATTTATTTATACAATTATTTACACGAATAAAAATTTATAGTTTTATACTAAGAATAACACTTTTGCTTTATATGATCAAAATTAATGGCTAGCCGAAATTTATTTTTATGTAACTTTTTGTACTTAAAAAGAAAATATACTTTTTTGCAATAAAGGAATTTAATGATAAATTTAAAATATTTGCATACTTTATATCAAAAAATACATTAATAATTATTATAATCATTTAATCTTAAAAAGATATTTATACTAGCAGTTTAAATATTTTGAATACATAATATAATTTAATTAATTAAGATAATTTTAATTAAAAACCAATAACAGTAAATAAAAAATTACCATTATTTAAAAAACTTATATGCTGATAAATTTTTATTGTTAATTGGTTAAATCTTTTTAACTTTTAAATATTATGAAATTAATTATTTTGATTTGTCAACTTTCATCATGAATAGTATTGTATTAATAAAAAATATAGCTTATCCTTCTGTAAGGGATTTGTAAAAATTATTTTAATACTTGCACTAACTGAATGATAAGTCATATAGTATAAAACCAATAAACTAATTTTTAGTGAAACCATAAACTGTTTTTTTAAAAAAAACTAACAATCATTTTAATCTCACATGTTTAACAAAAGCATTTGTAGAGTGATTTATGCTAACACACGAAATAACAAATTTACAAAATTATTTTTTAATTGCTATGCCTACACTACAAGATCCATTATTCAAACAATCGGTAGTATATATTTGTGAACATAACGATTCAGGTGCAATGGGCATTGTAATTAATAAACCGGTTGAACGATGTACAATAGAAACTATATTAAAAAATCTAAAGGTTGTTTCTCCTCGAGATCCATCTATTCGATTGGACAATCCAGTGTTTTCTGGAGGACCATTATTAGATGATCGAGGTTTTATTTTACACACTCCTAAAAAAGGTTTTGGATCTAGTGTAAACATTTCTTCGAATGCTATGATTACTACATCTAAGGATATTTTAGAAACTTTGGGTACACCTAATCAACCAAAAGATATATTGGTAGCTCTTGGATACTCCGGCTGGTCTAGAGGTCAATTAGAACACGAATTGATGGAAAATACGTGGCTTACTGTTCCAGCTAATGAAACAATTTTATTTCACACTCCCATTATTGCTCGTTGGCGTGCAGCTGCAAAAATATTAGGTATTGATATTTGTAGCATTACCGGTCAAACAGGTCATGCGTGAAAATTAATATGGATATAATCATGGGGTTTGATTTCGGTATCAAAAATATAGGAGTAGCTATTGGTCAAAAATTAACTCGTACAGTACGACCTCTTACTGTACTACAATCAAAATCTGGAGTTCCTGATTGGAATCATATAAAAAACATTTATAATGCATGGCAACCAGGAATATTGATAGTAGGATTACCTTTAAAAGCAGATGGAAATGAACAACCTATTACCGTTCTAGCAAAAAGATTTGCAACACAATTGAAAAATCGATTTCGTATTACAGTAAAAATGCATGATGAACGTTTTAGTACAATTGAAGCACGAGTAGATTGTTTTTCTAAATACTTGTATTATTCTCGTTTGAGAAATTGTAAAAATATTAATATTAATGCACTCGCAGCTGGAATTATTTTAAAAAGTTGGCTAAATAATAATTAAATTTAAAAACATTAAATGTTATTTATTATAAAATATTAAATTACTATCATGATAATGATTAGAATTCTATTAGAAATATTCTATAGCAAAATAATAAAATATAAAAATTTATTTTTTATCATCGTATTTTAAAAGATTTTTAGTAATATTACAAGATGAGACGATAATATACGAAAATAAAAAATAATTCATTTTACATAGATCGCATTAGATTTATCTAAATACATATAAAATATAAATAGTTATTAAAAAATCTTATTTTGCATATAAGATTTACTGAAAATAATAGTAATATTATTTTATTGTTTTCAAGATGTCTTATTTATTGAAGTTATAAAAATAAGCATATTATAATATTATACTAAAAACAATAATCATTTGACATGAGATCTTATCTCGAAATCAACTATATCTTACAAATCTAAATAAATACATTGATTTATAAAAACGATTAATATAGGATTTTAAAATTTTAATTATTCATTTTATATATCTAACAAGATTGATAGAATTATAAAATATAACTTATTGATTTTAATAATTTTGAAATATTTTAGATAAATTTATTAATTAAATAATCAATATCTAAAAATATTTACAAAACCTTGTGCAGATCAACGTTATTTTATAAAATAAACAGTGTTATAAAAAGAATAAAACCCTTAAATTAAATACTTTATATTATTAATTAAACATAAATCACATACATTTAATTCTATTAAAAGATTTTATATATATATATATAATAACATTCGTTATTAACAAAAAAATTAATAATAAAAAAGTAAACTAGCTTTTACAAAAAGCTTTGATATAATGAACATAACAACATGTATTTTACATATAAGCACAATTATGTTGTATTAGATTAATTGACAATGGTTTTGATTAAATAAATGTTAACACTATTACATTTGTAAAAAAAACAAACATCTACAAATTGCTATTTAATCGTAAATTATGCTTTTATTTTTAATCCATAAAATTTATGTTCTATTTATAAAATTAGACTAATTACCACTATATGGTATATTTATTACAATAAAATTGTTGAAATATTTTCCACATATGTCATCTAAATACACAAAACGTTTAAATTTTATTTAAAACAAACTAACTCAATACAATACAATACTATTTACTATATAATGACTCAAAATTTTATTTTTTCAAGAAAAATATTACTTTGGTATCAGAATGTCAAAATACAGAACTTACCATGGCAATCAAATAAAACGATGTATACAATATGGTTGTCTGAAATTATGTTACAACAAACTCAAGTAAAAACCGTAATTCACTACTATGAGCGATTTATTTCAAAATTTCCAACAGTTATACAATTAGCAACAGCAGAATTAGATGAAGTATTATTCTTATGGAGCGGATTAGGATATTATGCTCGAGCTAGAAATTTACATAAAACAGCTAAAATTATCGTAAACCATTATTACGGGAGTTTTCCAAAAGATTTTAATATTCTTGTTTCTTTGCCTGGCATAGGTAAATCTACTGCAGGTGCTATACTATCTTTAACATTAAATCAACGTTATCCTATTCTTGATGGTAATATAAAGCGAATACTAATTAGGTATTATGCTCTTGATTATTCTTTATCAAGAGAAAAATCTAAAATCAATAATAAATTATGGTCTTTAATTACACAACTACTCCCTACGACGGAAGTAGCAGCATTTAATCAAGCTATGATGAACCTTGGTCGTTTGATATGTACTAATACGCGTCCAATTTGTAATACTTGTCCTCTTCAAAGAAATTGCCAAGCTTTTGTGACTCAAAATGTTAATAAATATCCAAAGAAAAAACCTCAAAAAAAATTATTAAAAAAAACCATTTGGTTATTACTACTATTATTACAATATCAAAAAGAAAAAATGATATGGCTTGAAAAACGATTACATCAAAAAATATGGGAAGGATTATTTTGTTGCCCTGAATTTTCTAATCTTGATATGTTAAATATATGGTTATTACATTACAATATCCATAAGAATCAATATGTAAATCTACCCGTTTTAAAACATAAATTAAGTAATATTGATTTAGAAATTAAACCAATACTGATTAGCACAAACAAAAAATTAAATTATAAGAAAGATGGTATCTGGTATGATTTAATTAATCCTCCACATATTGGATTACCTAAACCAATTTCTACAATATTACAAAAATTATAAATATAATATAGTAATCATATAATTTTAAAGATTTAAATTTTTAATATCCTTATAATAAGAGAATTTTAATAATGTCTAGAATAATTTATTGTGTATATTTAAAAAAATACGCTAAAGGATTAGATATGCCATGTTATCCGGGGGTATTAGGAAAACATATTTATGAGTATATCTCTAAAGAAGCATGGACTAAATGGAAAAACAAACAGACTATTTTAATAAATGAAAACAAACTAAATATGATGAATATATCCGACAGAACAATACTGGAAAAAGAAATGCAACTTTTTTTGTTTGGAAAAATTTTTTGATAAAAATATTTAATTAATAAACAAAACAGAACCGATTATTTGATCATATAGTTATAATTATTATTTAATAATAAAAGAATAATTACACGATAATAATTAAATAGTCTTTTTTTTGTATATTCTTTTTTTTAAATTTTATATTCAAAATTACTGTAGACTTTATAATTTAAATTAATATATATATATATTATCTATCCTAAAATTTTTAATCATAATAACAACACAATTCACTGAAATTTTACTCAATATTATAATCTGATTTGTGGTTACCGCGTATTAGTAATGGTTTTGAATTTCCAAATACCACTGATTCATCAATCACTACTCGATCTATGTTATTTTGGGAAGGTAACTCGTACATTGTATTTAGTAATATATCCTCTAAAATAGCTCTAAGTCCACGTGCTCCAATTTTTCTTTTCATAGCATTTTTAGCAATAGCAACCAATGCTGTTTCTAAAAATTCTAATTTCACTCCGTCCATATGGAATAGTATTTGATATTGTCTTATCAATGCATTTTTTGGTTCTTTTAAAATTTTAATTAACTCTTGCTCACCTAATTCATCTAAAACAGAAATTATAGGAAGCCGACCAACAAATTCTGGAATAAGACCAAATTTAATTAAATCTTCCGGCTCAATTTGTCTTAATAATGAACGTTTTATACGTTTTGATGTATCGTGATCTTCTACCACACAAAATCCAATTGTACGTTTACCGATAGTACGTTGTTGTATAATTTTATCTAAACCAAAAAAAGCACCTCCACAAATAAAAAGAATATTAGTAGTATCCACCTGTACAAATTCTTGCTGTGGATGTTTACGACCCCCTTGTGGCGGTACTGCAGTTATAGTTCCTTCAATTAATTTTAATAAAGCTTGCTGTACTCCTTCTCCTGAAACATCTCGAGTAATAGAAGGATTTTCTGATT
Source organism: Candidatus Blochmannia sayi (nom. nud.) (assembly GCF_059935855.1). Classification (NCBI taxonomy): domain Bacteria; kingdom Pseudomonadati; phylum Pseudomonadota; class Gammaproteobacteria; order Enterobacterales; family Enterobacteriaceae; genus Candidatus Blochmanniella; species Candidatus Blochmannia sayi (nom. nud.). The sequence continues at coordinate 288,150 of NZ_CP011796.1, read as the reverse complement.
TTCTAGAAATTTTGTCTATTTCATCGATATAAATAATACCTTGTTGTGCTTTCTTAATGTCATAATTACATCGCTGTAACAGTTTTTGTACAACGTTTTCCACGTCTTCTCCTACATACCCAGCTTCCGTTAACGTAGTAGCATCTGATATAGCAAATGGTACGTTAAGAAAACGAGCCAATGTTTCTGCTAATAATGTTTTACCACTACCTGTAGGGCCGACTAATAAAATATTACTTTTAAATAAATTTATATTATTACTGTTTTTTATATAAATATTTTCGTTACGTAAACGTTTGTAATGATTGTATACTGCGACTGCGAGTACTTTCTTAGTATGTTCTTGTCCAACAACATAATCATCTAAATGATTTTTAATTTCATAAGGTGTAGGAAATTTAAGTAATTTTTCACTTACTATTTTTTCTTTAAGTTCCTGATGAATTACATACTCACAAAAACTAACACATGTATCACAAATATGAGCTGATAATCCGGCAATCAACTTTAATACTTGATTTTGATCTTTTCCGCAAAACGAACAATACAACGTATTTTTAGCATTTTCTTTATGATTATCATTCACAACTGAATTATCCTTTCTTTACTGTTTCAATAAAAATAAAAAAACGACCCATGAATTAATTAAAATTTAAATAATAACTTATTCTTGTAAATGAAACTTAAGAATAAGAATAATGCAATTCAAACGACAACTAATTACCACTACATATAAAACTTTATACTCGTTGAGATAATACACAATCTACTAACCCATAATTCATAGCCTCATTAGCAGATAAAAAACAATCTCGTTCAGTGTCTTTATTTATTATCTCAATGGATTGCCCTGTATGTTTTGCCATAAGTTCATTCATATTATTTTTAATTTTTAATATTTCTTGAGTGTGAATAGCAATGTCAGTAGCTTGTCCTTGAAAACATCCTAACGGTTGATGAATCATAATTCTAGCATTTGGCAAACAAAATCGTTTGCCTTTAGTACCAGAAGCTAATAAAAACGCACTCATAGATGCAGCCTGTCCCATGCAAAATGTACTGACATCAGGTTTAATAAATTGCATAGTGTCATATATTGACATTCCTGCAGTAATTAATCCTCCTGGAGAATTAATATACAAATGAATGTCTTTTTCTGAATTCTCCGACTCTAAAAACATCATTTGAGCAACAACTAAATTAGCTATATTATCTTCTATCATTCCTGTCATAAAAATAATTCTTTCTTTTAGTAATAAAGAAAAAATATCGTATACGCGATCACCACGAATACTTTGTTCTATCACTGTTGGAATCACTATCATACGATGATAATCAAGTGTTTTAAAATTATTTGAATATTGCATAGTATACGTCATATTCTTCCTGTTATTATGTATGTTATATAACATATTCTTAAAATTTAGATACAATACAGTCTGTTATAAATTTCAAGCTGAAATTTAATAATCACATTATTCTTAATTATAAACATCATTTTGAGTTACAGTTCTTAGATAATTCTTAATTATAAAATATTAAAAGATCATGATAAAAAATTATATTCACTCATTTTATACTAAATAATATTTATTATTAATATTTTGTTATACTACATATACTAAACTATTAGTATATATTATATGAAATATAATGCAAAATATTGTCAACTAGTAATGTTTAATTTACTGATTTAATGTTATAAATTTAAAGAAAATAAAGTACTGGTTTTTCAAATTGGAATATTCTATAACCCATGTTTTAATAAATATTGATATAATTAGAACATATTAACTCATTAATATATATATAAATTAAGTTATTTTTTATAAAAAAATCATATGGAAATATATTTAACATAATGATTAATAATGATTAAAGTAGGAATTTAATCAGTATTAAATTTAATTGGTTAATGTTACGTGTACATAACAACGCTACTTATACATAACGCTCAAATTGAAATCCGAAATCAAATTTTTTAATAAATAAAAACCATATAATGACTTTACTTTAATTTTTTTATCTGTATTATATACACTCTTTTAATTATCATTCAAAACTATTAATAAACCCATAGTTTTATTCATGTAAGACACTTAACGTCGTCAAAATACAACATACCATTTATTATTTACTCTTTGAGCACGCAATATATCATCTAAAAATATTATTTATTATAATATGCAATGAGCTTTCAGATTTTTGTGCAAATTTACACTTATTTGTTTTCACATGAATTGAAATTTTTAAATGGAAATTAGATCTAGTGTTTTAGATTTTAGGATCCTACTTATATCAAATTACAATAAAAGTTACATATTTCATTTTAAGATGTTCTAAATAATGATCATTTTAAAACATCAACATTTATAATCAAGATATTCTTTCCTCGTATTATATTTAAGTATCTTCTTCTAAACTAAAAAAAATTTATTATCACTATTCATTATCATACTAATGTTCAAAACATGTAATCTCCAACATTAATTAGAGTAATATTATTTTTATTAATTTATATAATAAGCCACTACGTATAGTTTTACTCATACCAATATCATTTTAGTGATTTTCTTTATAAATGATTTTTCAAATCATAATATTATTTAATCTTCATCAATTTATATTTAAATATATTTTTGCTATAATAGTGAATATAAAAATTCTAGTATCATTATAAAAAACCATATACTATAATATGGTAAGATTATTAATTTAAATGTATTTCTTTTTACTATGAAATCAATGAAATTAAATTTCATTGATTTTGAGCTAGTTCCTTGACTGACATTTATTTAATAAATACCTTTTAGATTTTATAGATCAAAAAATAAAGCATGTCTGTCTGTTACAGAATAAATATAACATACACAAATTATATTCATATATATATTTTATGTAAAAATCATATTTAATAAATAATTGATATTTCTTAAAATTTATCCGTATACTAAATTTTTAAAAGTATTATGCCATTAGTATTAAAATACTATTTTGTTAGAATAAACAACTACCCAGATAAACAAAATCTTACCTTAATTAATTTTTAAATAAACTAATAAAGAAATGATTAAAAACTAATTGCAAATTTACAATATGAATATTTCAGTCAATTATTTCGAATACTTAAATTATTTAATTTTTATATTGATATCATAAATCTAAAATTTATTTCAATATTAATGTAAATAAATTTGTATCTGTATATAAATTTATTTACATTAATATTGACTTAATTTAGAATGATAAAAGATTATAGACATCATGCCTATATATAAATAAGGCGTGCCACATGAAATTCAATATAAACAAATACAAAAATATATATATGCCATTATTACTATGTAGTCTCATAATAATATTAAATGGATGCAGCAATTTAGTTTTATTAAATCCCAAAGGACAAATTGGAATAGAAGAGCGTTCATTAATACTAATAGCATTTATATTAATGCTTACTATAGTAATACCAGTAATTACAATGACAATATTTTTTACCATAAAATATCGAGCATCAAATCCTAACCACACAAAATATGATCCCAATTGGATTCATTCTAAAAAAATAGAATATATAATATGGTCCATACCAATTTTAATAATTATTTTATTAGGAACTGTAACGTGGAAATCTACTCATAAATTAGATCCTAAAAAACCCATCTCATCTTCTTTTGAACAACCAATAGTCATTGACGTTGTCTCGTTAGATTGGAAATGGCTTTTTATTTATCCCGAACAAAATATCGCAACTATTAATGAAGTTGTTTTTCCTGCATATGTGCCAATAAAATTTAATGTAACTTCTAATTCGGTTATGAATTCTTTTTTTATTCCTCAGTTAGGAGGACAAATTTATGCAATGGCTGGAATGCGCACAGAATTACATTTAATAGCCAACGAAGCAGGGCAATATAAAGGTATTTCATCAAATTTTAGCGGTCAGGGTTTTTCTGGAATGAAATTTACTGCGATTGCTACAAAAACTAAAATTGAATTTGATCAGTGGATACAAGAAATTAAAAAATCATCCTATCAAATTAATAACATGTCAGTTTATGAAAAATTAGCACAACCTAGTAAATGCCACCCAGTAATATATTTTTCTAATGTACAACCTGATTTGTTTGACAACGTCATTAATAAATTTACACACTGATAGGCAAGATATTTTTAATGTTTAATTGAAACTATATTCAAAATATAAAATTGGTATATTTTTAACAATACTATGAATGCATAAGGATAACAAAGATAATGTTTGGAAAATTAAAAACACATTCTATTCCATACGAAGATCCAATTATTATGTTTACAATAATCATAATTTTTTTTATTGGAGTAATGCTTATTGGTACCATTACTTATTATAAAAAATGGGAATATCTTTGGAATGAATGGTTTACTTCTGTAGATCATAAAAAAATTGGGATAATGTATATTATAATATCATGTATTATGTTCATACGTGGTTTTGCTGATGCTATTATGATGAGAACACAACAAGTTTTATCTTCTTCTGGAGCACATGAATTTCTTTCGGCTCATCATTATAACCAAGTAATTACCGCGCACGGCGTAATCATGATTATATTTATGGCAACTCCGTTTGTAATAGGATTAATGAATTTAGTAGTTCCATTACAAATCGGAGCAAGAGATGTTGCTTTTCCTTTCTTAAATTCCTTAAGTTTTTGGTTGTTCATGGTAGGCGTGATTTTAATAAACCTTTCTTTAGGGATAGGAGAATTTGCTCAAACAGGATGGGCTGCATACCCACCATTATCAAGCAAAGAATATAGCCCTGATGTTGGTGTTGATTACTGGATATGGAGCATACAGATCTCCGGAATAGGTACAACTCTAACTGGTATAAATTTATTCACCACAATTTTATACATGCGAGCTCCAGGGCTATCAATGATGAAAATGCCAGTTTTTACTTGGACTGCGTTATGTACAAATACTTTAATTATTGTAGCTTTTCCAATATTAACTGCTACTATTGCATTATTAACTTTAGATCGTTATCTTGGAACTCATTTTTTCACCAATGATTTCGGCGGAAATATGATGATGTATGTCAATTTGTTTTGGGCATGGGGACATCCAGAAGTATATATTTTAGTATTGCCTGCATTTGGTGTATTTTCAGAAGTTGTTTCTACCTTTTCTCAAAAAAAGCTATTTGGATACACTTCATTGGTATGGGCAACTGTTGCTATTACCGTGTTATCTTTCTGCGTATGGTTGCACCATTTTTTTACTATGGGAGCAGGAGCTAATGTTAATGCTTTTTTTGGCATCATGACTATGGTGATAGCTATTCCAACTGGAGTCAAGGTTTTTAATTGGTTGTTTACTATGTGTCGCGGAAAAATTATCTTGATTTCTCCTATGTTATGGACTATTGGATTCATCATTACGTTTTCCATAGGAGGAATGACCGGTGTATTGTTAGCTGTACCTGGAGCTGATTTTATATTACACAATAGTTTATTTTTAGTAGCTCATTTTCATAATGTCATCATTGGAGGTGTATTATTTGGTTGTTTTGCTGGAGTTACCTATTGGTTTCCTAAAGCCTTTGGCTACACTTTAAATGAAAAATGGGGAAAACGAGCTTTTTGGTTTTGGATTATTGGATTTTACATAGCATTTATGCCATTATATATTTTAGGATTTATGGGAATGACTCGTCGATTAAGTCAAAATATTGATCCAATATTTTCACCAATGTTAATTATGGCCTCAATAGGTACTATATTAATTGGGTTAGGTATTATGTGTCAATGTATACAAATAACAGTCAGTATTTTAAACCGTAATAAATATAAAGATTTAAGCGGAAATCCATGGAATGGATCTACTTTGGAATGGGCTACTACTTCTCCGCCACCATTTTATAATTTTGCAGTTACTCCCATCATAGACAACGATCATGACGTTTTTTGGTACGTACAAAACAACAGAAATATTTGTTCTTATACCGATCAATACCAACCTATACATATGCCTAAAAATACTCATTCTGGTATTTTGATGTCTTTTTTTAGTTTAGCATTTGGATTTGGTATGATTTGGTATATATGGTGGCTTGTTATTTTAGGTGTATTAGGAACAATAGCAACTTGGGTTATTCATACATTCCATGATGATACAGAATACTATGTATCACCAAATAAAATTAAAGAAATTGAGCACACCAACAATGCATCAACATAATGATACAAATACAAAAATAACATTTGGTTTTTGGTTATATATAATGAGTGATTGTGTTTTGTTTGCCAGTTTATTTGCAACATATTCAGTATTAATTAACAACACAGCATATTTTTCATTAGGTAAAGATACTTTTAAATTATCTTTTGTGTTTATAGAAACTTGTTGTTTATTATTAAGTAGTCTAGCTTACGGAAAAGTTACAATATATTCAAAAACAAATAATATCAAACAGATAAATACTTGGATGGGAATAACTTTTTTATTAGGATTATGTTTTATTAATATGGAGATTTATGAATTTTATCATTTACTTAAATCAGGATATAGTCCATGTCAAAATGCGTTTTTTTCTTCTTTTTTCACCTTAGTAGGAACACATGGACTGCATGTAATTGCAGGTCTTATCTGGATAATAGTAATGATTTTACATATTACGCATCAAGGACTAACACCTACCAATCATATTCGATTACAATGTTTAAGTATATTTTGGCATTTTCTTGATATTATATGGATCTGTGTATTCACTGAAGTATATTTAATGGGAGTATTATAATTAATGAAACATGGTTATACATGTAATTCATACTTATTTGGATTTGTATTATCTGTAATTTTAACAATTATTCCATTCTATGTAGTTATACATGATGTAATAAGCAAAAAAATATCAACAATAATAATTATATCTTGTGCGATCATTCAAATTTTTGTTCATTTAATTTTCTTTTTACATTTAGTAAGCATATCTCGTCAACTATGGAATTTAATATCTTTAATATTTACAATATTTATAGTTATTATTTTTGTATTAGGTAGTATATGGATTATGACACATCTTCATCATAATTTGATGATTTAAACAAAACAATCTATTTTAGATATGATAATTAAATATTATTTTTACTTAATAAAACCAAGGATTGTCCTCAGTAATATAATGTCATCTATAGGAGGTTTTTTAATAGCATCACAAGAACACATATATTATTCTATATTTATCAATACAATCATAGGAATATCGCTGGTTGTAGCTGCTAGCTGTATATTAAATAATATTATTGATAGAGATATCGACGCCATTATGGAAAGAACCAAAAATAGAGTATTAGCACAACATAGCGACACTTTTCTAAATCAAAGTATACTATATGCAGTGACTTTAAGTGTATTTGGATTTTTATGTTTAAGTTTTACAAAAAAACCATTGCTAATATATTTAGCAGCAACAGGTATGTTTATATATGTTGGCGTGTATAGTTTATGGATGAAACGCAAATCTATTTATAGTACAATCGTAGGTAGTATATCAGGAGCAATGCCACCGGTCATTGGTTATTGTGCTGTTACAAATAATTTTGATATGGGAGCTGTATTATTATTAATGATTTTTAGTTTATGGCAAATTCCACATTCTTATTCTATTGCTATATTACGATTCAATGACTACAAAATAGCTTCAATTCCAACTTTTCCCATCAAAAAGGGAACAGAGTTAACCAAAAATCATATAATTTTTTATATTATTGGATATATTATATCAACTATATTGTTCACTATCATGGGATATACTAGTTATGTATTTTTGATTGTAATTAGCATTATAAATTTATGGTGGTTATGTATTGGGCTATGTGGCCATAAACCAATTAATAACGATAATTTGTGGGCAAAAAAAATGTTTTTACTTTCTATTGTCGCCATAGTATCTATAAATTTATTTTTATCTTTAGATTTTATCTTATTTTCTATATAAACATTTATTCATTGAAGTAAATGTTATATTCAATATTATTGACTCTTATCTTCAATTATCCAATAGAGAATTAAAATATACTAAGCTCGTCATGTACATTATTTTAAAACGATAACAAACATTAAATTTTTATTCGTTTTACAAACTTTTATTTTTTAATATTCGTATATGCAAATATATTTGAGTATTTTATAATCAAAATTTTCATTACATAAAATAAAATTAAAATGACTAAAAAAGAACTACATACCACACTAGGAGTAAGTATAATATTAGCACTCCGTATGTCAGGAATATTTATGATTCTACCTGTTTTAACCATTCATGCTGTTTCTTTACAAGGATCAAACGGACATCTAATAGGTATCGCTATTGGAATATATGGTGTAATACAAGTAGTATTTCAATTACCTTTTGGATTAATGTCTGACAAAATTGGCCATAAACCTGTTATCATAGCAGGATTAATTTTGTTTGCTCTTGGTAGTGAAATAGCAGCTATTACTAATAATATTTGGGGACTTATAATCGGGCGTGCATTACAGGGAACAGGAGCTATTGGTAGTTCACTTATAGCGCTATTATTAGAATCGGTTCAAGAACAGAATAAAACAAAAGCTATGGCTTTAGTTGGAACGGGATTCGGTATAACTTTTGCCATTTCTATGATTTGTGGTCCAATCATCGCTGATATACTTGGATTACATGGTCTGTTTCACAGCATTACTATATTAACTATAATAGCTATAGCACTAGCTCATGTCATATTAGCTCCAAATCATTCTAATTTTATAAAAAATAACAAAAATTTTGATATCACATTCAATAATGTTAAACAAATTTTAACTCATTTACAATTAATAAAATTAAACATTAGTATATTCTACATACATACTATATTAATATTAAATTTCATTGCTTTGCCTAAAGCAATGATAAACTTAGGCTTCGCTCCTAATATGCATTGGAAAATTTATAGTATTGTTATGTTAATATCCGCATTAGTAATATTAACATATATTATTTATTTTGAAGATCAGGATAATATAAAAAAAACACTGACTATTTGTATGCATGTTTTATTTATATCTGAACTAATTATGTTGACAAACATATATCATTACCGAGTATTTTTATGTGGTATACAATTATTTTTTGTAGCATTTAACTTAATAGAAACCATACTACCTACTTTAATAAGTAAAGAATCACCCAAAAAATATAAAGGAACCACCATGAGTATTTATTCTATTGGGCAATTTTTAGGTATAGGATTTGGAGGTATTTTAGGTGGTTTCTTACTAGAAATACAAGGAATATGGTTAGTATTATGTTTTGCTTTAATTACATCTATATTATGCGTCATACTAAGTAAATAATACGTTAAATTGATTATAATAAATATAAAAATTTTTATATTTACCCGAATATAGAATATATTATAATTCTCTCTTTAAAATGAAATTATCAAAAATTATATCATCCTGATCTAGAATATCATTAATTAAAAACTGGTTTTGATGTTTTAAATCATTTAAAAAGATAGTATTATAATACTATAAATAATAAATCCAATATTTTAAGAAATATAATTATTAATTAAATGATTATTCGCATTATAAAATTAAAATATCTTCTTAAAATCTTAAAAATACATTCGTTACGATCACAATTTACAAATTGGTCGATAGATCTTCACATTATGAAAACCTTGTTTGTACAAATGCGTCGCCTGTAATCGACTCATTATGCCATGATCACAATATAATAAATATATCTTATTTGGATCCAATTTAGAAAATTGATCGATTAATTGATAAAAAGGTATCTTTTTTATTTCTATATCAGTCGTCAGATGCAGAGGATTTTTTAATTGTTCAGATTCAGTACGTATATCCAATATTACATCATTATGATTCAATACTTGTTTAGTTTCTATCTCAAAAAAATGTTGATTTATTATTTGGCTAGGAATGTTTTGTACATCTATTATGTAAGATTTAGATACTATACGATCTAATATAGAAAAATCAAAATTATTTTCCTCAAACTCAACACTTTGTTTTGTTGTATTCGTAGTGGATTTTTTTGATACTATTGAACAATATTCTGGAACTTTCTTTGAAAGTATTTCCGTACCTATTTTTCGAGCTAAATTAACAATCTTTTCTTTATCATAAGAAATTAAAGGACGCAGTATTGTATAATCAGATACTTTATCAATGATAGTTAAATTATTCAAAGTTTGACTAGATACCTGTCCTAATACTTCTCCTGTTATCAATGCAGAAATTTTCCATCGAGTTGCTATTAATGATGCGGCACGTATCATCATCCGTTTTAAAACTATTCCTATTGTGTTATCCTTTATTTTAGAAATAATTTCTTTAATTACTTCTGAAAAATCAATAGAAACAAATTTCACTTTATGAGAACTACTAAAGTTTTCCCAAAGATAATGTATTACTTTGCATACTTCAATAGAATGTGTAACTCCACCGAAATTAAAAAAACAATAGTGAACTTTACATCCCCGACGTATTAACATGTAACTAGCTACAGTCGAATCAAATCCTCCCGAAATTAATGATAAAAGTTCTTGCTGCGTACCTATTGGTAACCCACCTAATCCTTCGTAACGTTTTAAAATTATAAAAAACTTATTGTCTTTAATTTCTAAAAATATAATTTTATCAGGTCTTGTCAAATTAACTGCAACATCATTTATATTTTGACACAACTTACCCCCTATATAACGTTCAGCTTCTTGAGAAGTAAAATAGTGTTTCCCATTACGCTTGACTCGTACGCAAAAAGTTTTCTTTGATAATTGCATGTTATGATAACTAAGACTAAATATGGTTTTTTCATAAATATCGTGTAAAGAATTGAACATATTTTCTTTTACTAATAAAACATGATGAATGCCAGGAATATTAATTAATATAGTACATATTTTCAAAGTATTATTAGATCTTATTTCAAGATAATCCCAATATCTTATAATTAAAATTGACTCATTATTTTTTTTAAAAATAGTTTTAATATTTGTAATAAGAACTTTTACAAAAAAAATCCTTACAGATTTACTTTTTATTGTAATTTCTGGTGAAAATTTAACAATTATTTTCATGTAAATATTTTAAATTCAAAACATACTGCAATTATCACATACGTACAATATATAATTTTTTATAATAAATCCAAATATTAATTATTCAAATACATCATTAATCTATATTAGATTTTATTATATAAAAATTATAATCAGTACTTCTTGTTTTCCTCATAAGATACGTTATAAATATTACATATTATTATGAAATAACTATGATTAATAATAACACAAAATATCCTTATTATATGTTATAATATATGTATAGTTATTTTTAAATATATAGTTTATATAGGCTGTATTTGTTATGGTTATATTTAAATACTATGCCCACAACTGATCTTATAAATAAGCTACATGATAACCATCAGCAAGTGGATGCTGCTATTAAACGTTATCTATGTATATTTCTAAAACACGATATGTCTCTACTTATACGAGCGATACGTTACAGTATTTTATTAGGAGGCAAACGGTTACGTCCTTTTTTGGTATATCAAACAGGAAAATTATTTGGCATCAGACCATCAAATCTTGATGCTCCAGCAGCAGCTATTGAATGTATGCATGCTTATTCTTTAATCCATGATGATTTACCTATTATGGATAATGATTCATTACGTAGAGGATACCCATCCTGTCATATTAAATTTGGCGAAGCCACTGCGATTTTAGCAGGAGATGCGTTACATACATTAGCATTTACTATTCTTTCTGAAGCACATATTCCAACTATTACACATCAAGATCGTTTAAAAATGATTGCTACGTTAGCTTCCGCCAGCGGTGCTAACGGAATATGTTTAGGACAATCTTTAGATTTAATTGCTAAGAATAATAATAAAAATATATCAACCACACAACTAGAAACTATATGTCAATATAAAACTGGATCACTAATTCGCGCTGCCGTTCGCATAGGAGCTTTAGCGGCAGGCAATAAAAATAACAATATATTAACACTGTTGGATCATTATGCTATGACTATAGGTTTAGCGTTTCAAGTACAAGACGACATTATAGATATTTTAAATGATAATGAAAAATGTAAAAAAAAACATGCGCGATCAAAATATTATAATAAAAATACCTATCCAAATATTTTGGGATTAAATACGGCACGAAATAAAGCTCAAGATTTGTATTACCAATCATTAAGATATTTAAAATATATTAAAAAACTAGGTTATGACATTGAAATTTTATCCGCGCTTGCACATTATATCATAAAACGTCACAACTAATATTGCATGTATAATTATTAAATAAATTGTATATGAACTATAATTTAATTAAGTATTCTATATTAAATTTAATAAATACTCCTAAAGAATTACGTCAGTTATCTGAAAATGATTTAATAAAATTGTGTAATGAGTTACGTCAATTTCTTTTAGATAGTGTTAGTAAATCTAGTGGGCATTTTGCATCTGGATTAGGTATGATAGAACTTACTGTAGCATTGCATTATGTATATAATACTCCATTTGATTATTTGATATGGGATGTTGGGCATCAAGCATATCCACATAAAATTCTTACAGGTCGACGTGAACGTATTTTTAGTATTAGAAAACGAAATGGATTACATCCGTTTCCTTGTCGCGATGAAAGTGAATATGATGTCCTGTCAGTAGGACATTCTTCTACTTCTATCAGCGCAGGACTAGGATTAGCGATAGCTGCAGAACGAGAAATGTTAGGACGTCGCACAGTATGTGTTATTGGAGATGGGGCAATAACCGCTGGAATGGCTTTTGAAGCAATGAATCATGCTGGATCTATAAAACCTGATTTATTAATTATATTAAATGATAATGAAATGTCTATTTCAAAAAATGTAGGTGCATTAAATGATTATCATACCCATCGTGTTTTGTCAAAAAACATATATTCTATTTTAGAATCAAACAATAAAAAATTATTATTTGATACTTTTTCAACTGAAAAATTAATTAAAAATATTGACAATGAAATTAAAAATCTAAACACATCAAATTCATTATTTTCGCAACTTGGTTTTAATTATCTTGGACCTGTCAACGGGCATAATATATTAGAATTAGTATGTACTTTAAGAAACATACGTAATATGAAAGGACCTCAATTTTTACATATTATTACTAAAAAAGGATTTGGTTATAAACCAGCAGAAAAAGATCCTGTTAAATGGCATGCAGTACCAAAATTCGATCTAAAAAGCGGCTCATTGCCTATAGAAAATCCTAAAAATACAACTTATTCGACAATTTTTGGAGATTGGCTATGTCAGATAGCGGCTTATGACAATAAAATTATAGGGATTACACCTGCTATGAGAGAAGGTTCTGGAATGAATTTATTTTCTCAGAAATACCCTAAACAATATTTTGACGTCGCGATCGCTGAACAACATGCTGTAACATTTGCTGCTGGACTAGCTATAGCAGGTTATAAACCGGTTGTTGCTATTTACTCAACATTTTTACAACGTGCATATGATCAAGTGATTCATGATGTAGCAATTCAAAATTTACCTGTATTATTTGCTGTTGATAGAGGAGGTATTGTTGGAGCAGACGGACAAACTCATCAAGGTGCTTTCGATTTATCATATTTACGTTGTATTCCCAATATGATAATAATGACCCCAAGTGACGCATATGAATGTAAATTAATGTTGTATACAGGGTATCGTTATAGATATGGACCTAGCGTTGTACGTTATCCTAAGGGACATGCTGTTCTTGGTAACTTAAATACAACATTATATACTTTACCGCTAAGTAAAGGTATAATACGGCATCAAGGTAAGTATATCGCTATCCTTAATTTTGGAACATTATTGCAATCAGCTTATGATGTTGCATATAGGTTAAATGCAACATTAGTAGATATGAGATTCGTTAAACCGTTAGATAAGATATTAATATTAACACTTGCTAAAACCCATCAAGCTTTTATAACATTAGAAGAAAATACAATAGTAGGCGGCGCAGGAAGTGGAGTAAATGAGTTTGTTATGCAACATAAACTATCAATTCCAGTTTTAAATATTGGTTTGCCCGATTTTTTTATCTCACAAGGTTCACAATCAGAAATACTTTCTGAACTTGGATTAGATAGCACCGGTATTTATAAAAAAATTACAGAATGGATATATTAAATTATATTGTATAAATACAAATATTGACACTTAATTAAGTCATTCTATAATCCAACTGCCATACAACACATACATCATTCAAACATTTTAATTACACAAACTCATCAACAATAAAATTATACATACAGCAACAAAACTCGCCAAAATATCATCAATAATAATTCCGAATCCACCTTTTATTTTACGATCAAACCAAGAAATTGGCCAAGGTTTTATAATATCTAACACTCTAAATAGCACAAATGCAATAATTGTCCAAAACCAACTATTTCTTGGAATTACAATTAATGTAAACCACATACCAATAAATTCATCCCAAACGATTAATTTAGGATCATGTATTCCAATTAGTTTGGTAGTTTTATCACAAACATATATACCCAATCCTGTTCCAATTATTAAGAATAAAAAATAAAACTGATAAGGAAATAAATATATCAATATCCACCATATTGGTATTGCTAATAACGATGCTACAGTTCCCACAGGGATCCAATAAATTTCACCTAAACCAAAACCAGTAGCAATCAAATACCACATTTTTTTAGACAATTGAATATTATTGTGCATCATATTTATATAATAATAATTATTCACCCTTTTCTAATAAAAAAAATAAACATTGTCGTTTTAAATTTAATTTTTATTTCATACACAATATATCTATCTATACGTAATAACATAATTATTTTTTATTCATACAGAGCTGCGTGGTTATTTTATCTAACACGCCATTAATAAACTTATGACTTTTTTCAGCTCCAAAGATTTTAACAAGCTCAATAGCTTCATTAATAGCAACTTTATATGGCATATCTTGACAGTGTGTAAGCTCAAACAATGCAATACGTAAAACTAAATGTTCAATATAACCTAATTTTTCTAAATTTCTAGATAAATATGGTATCATCAATTTATCAAGTTCTTCAGCATAATTAATTACTCCAATGTATAATTTGTGAAAATAAGAAATATTAAAATCTTGCACATCTTGTTCGTTTATAACATAACGTTCTATGTCTTGAGTATCGTTTTTAGATAATTTCCAAGAATACAACGCTTGTAATGCACATACTCGAGCACGTCTTCGGCTAATTATTCTCACATCATAATCCTTTAAAATAACTTAAGATATAAGAAAGTTATTTTTTAATTATTTTTAATATATTAATCATTTCTAATACAGCTAAAGCAGCTTCCGATCCTTTATTATTAGATTTAATACCTGAACGTTCTATAGCTTGGCTAATACTGTCTGTAGTCAATAATCCAAACCCAACAGGTAACGTATTGTTTATAGAAATATTCGATAGTCCAGAACTACATTCTTTCGCAATAAACTCGAAATGCATAGTAAATCCACGAATAATTGTTCCTAAAGCTATTATTGCATCATATTTATAACTAATAGCCAATGCTTGTGCGACTAACGGTAATTCATAAGCTCCTGGAACCCAAACTACAGTTATATTCTTGTCTTCAACATGCCCTATTCGTTTTAAAACATCTAGAGCTCCTTCAAGTAAATTATTATTAATAAAACGATTAAATCGAGCAATGGCGATAGCAATCTTAGCCTCATTTGCCACAACAGTATCGCTTTCAATAACATTCATAACAAACCTTATTATTATTCAAACTAAACTATCACAGAAATTAACTCTTCATATTTATAACCAAATAAATTATAACATGATTATTTAAATAATCTAACATATAAAAATATGTCATATTACATTTGTTGGTGTTAATGTTAAACGAATATCTGGTCCAATATTTTTTATATTCACTAATTTAAAAGACTTAATATCGTTAAGACATTTAATATTTGGTAATAAGCATAAAGGTCGTGCATCAGATCCTAAAAATTTTGTAGCTTGATACAAAATAAGTTCATCTACCAATCCAATATCTAAAAGAGCTCCCGAAAAAGTAGCCCCTGCTTCCACCCAAATATTATTAATTTCGCGATATGCTAAATACTGCATGAGCTCTGTTAAATTTACATAACGATGACCATTATAGTTCATTGACGATAATAATAATTGTTCTACGGATGGGGGCCAATTTCGGTGATCTTTTTTTAAATGAACAAGTAAAATTTTTCCTTCATTTTGAATAACACGATGTGTTGGAAGCACTCTATTTGAGCTATCTACAATCACTCGTAATGGCTGCCTAATTTGATTATTTGCATAAACATATTTCATATCTTCTGAAAAACAGGTCCAACGAACATTTAATTTAGGATCATCCGCTAAAACAGTTCCAGCTGTAGAAAGAATAACATCACTTTCTGCACGAAAATGTTGCACATCTTGACGTGACTGAATAGAGGTAATCCATTTACTTTCTCCAGAAGACATGGCGGTTCTACCATCTAAAGATGCAGCTAATTTTAATGTAACCCACGGCAACCCAGTACGTACACGCTTAATAAATCCTTTATTTATCGATTCAGCTTCAGATAACATAATACTATTATGTTGTACTTCAATTCCTGCTTGTTGTAATAAATATAAACCACGTCCTTTTGCATAAAAATGCGGATCTAACATCGCTACAACAACACGTTTAATACCCGCATTTATCAATGCAGTAGTACAAGGAGGAGTACGACCATAATGACTACATGGCTCCAAAGTAATATAAGCAGTTGCTCCTCTTGATAAATTTCCAGCAATACGTAATGCATGTATTTCAGCATGGTCCTCTCCAGCTCGCATATGATATCCTTCTCCTACAACTTTATTATTAAGAACAATAACACACCCTACATTAGGATTAGGCATTGTAGTAAACCGTCCCTTCCATGCCAATTGCAATGCTCGCGTCAAATATATTTTATCATGTGGCATGATGATATATTTTATCTATTATAAAATCACAAAATCGTAAAATTTGAATACATTTACATATACATGATTTGTATTGAAAATAACAACTATTTATTTCAATCCGATAGAACAATGTTATTTTAATCTTTTAATTATATTATAAATATTAAAATTATATTATTAATTTAATGATATATTTATATTATTGTATACACCATTATTATATTAATATTTATCAAAAATTAAATCTATATATTTATTATGCAAATGTAATGATATTATTTTGAAATAAATATAAAAGATTATATAAAAATATGAGCATATAGTCTTTATACATTAAATTACAACTATTCATGATTAATGAATACAACAATGTTATTACTTATTATTAATAATATATTAATTATTATATTATTATATTATTAAAATTTATGAATTAAGATCAATATCGTATTGATTAATAAGAGTTATTTATTTGACTTATTTTTTTTACAAAATGATTTCGTGTAGTACCAAGCTTAAATGCCAAAGATGAAGCAATATATATAGAAGATACTGTGCCAATAATGGCACCAAGCAATAAAGTTATTGCAAATCCTTGTAACATAGCACCTCCAAAAATGAGTAATATAAGTAATACCATAATAGTTGTAACCGAAGTTATAATAGTTCTACTCAGTACTTGACTTAATGATATATTAAATATATCGACAGATTTTGCTGCAGATATACGATAAAAATTTTCTCGAATTCTATCAAAAATAACAATTTTGTCGTTTATAGAATAACCAATTGCTGACATGAGAGCCGCAATAATAGTCGCATCTACTTCAATGAAAAACAAAGATAACACACCTAAAATAATTACTATATCATGCATTAAAGATACAACAATTCCAGTTGCCAACCTCCATTCAAAACGAAATGTTATATATATGAACATACACGCTAAAGCAACCAACAAAGCTATTATTCCTGTATTTATTAATTGATTACTAACACTTGGACCAATCCAGTTTACTTGTTTAACAAAAAATTTTTGTGCTATATTTTCTTGTAAAATATGTAAAATATTATTTATAACGTTTTGATTGATCTTATTTTCATTTGTATCTAGTGGTAATTTAATCATTATATTTTTAGAAGAATTTGAATATTGCACTACAATCTTTTTGTGCCCCGATTTAATTAAAACATTTTGAATGTTAACTAGATCTATATTTTCTTCTAAAGTAATTTCAAGCAGCATACCCCCAGTAAAATCTAACCCCCAATTAAAACCACGCATTATCATAGTAACGCATGCAATAAAACACAAAATTATTGATAAATAAAATATCACACGTCTCCATGAGAGAAAATCATAAACCTTCATAATAACTATTACTCATTTTAATGCATTCAATCGCAAAAATTGCTGTAATTATATAGTTATAAAAACTAAGAAATTAAATAGACAATTTATTAATACGTCTTTTTCCATAAATTAAATTAACAATAGCACGAGTACCAATAATAGATGTAAACATTGACGTTCCGACTCCAATGATCGTAGTAATAGCAAATCCTTTAATTGATCCTGTTCCAATTAGATATAATATAATAGAAGTAATAATGGTTGTAACATTCGCATCTACAATACTAATCAATGCCTTATTATATCCTGTATATATCGCGTATTGGATTGGTCTTCCTTGTTTTATTTCTTCTTTAATTCGCTCGTTAATTAGTACATTTGCATCTATGGCTACGGACAAAGTCAATATTATTCCTGCTATACTTGGCATAGTTAATATTATTCCTGGAAGTATAGACATTATACTAATTATAAGTATTAAATTAGCAACAAGGGCGATGCTCGCTATTAATCCAAAATAATGGTACCATAAAATCATAAAACATATAGAAGTTAACATTCCTAAAATACATGCACTTAACCCTTGTGTAATGTTTTTCTTACCAAGCATAGGTCCAATAATTCGTTCTTCTTCTATATAAATAGGTGTAGCTAACGTTCCCATACGTAATAACAATGCAAGATGGCGCGCTTCATTCAAATCACTAATTCCAACAATACGAAAATTATTACTCAATTGAGATTGAATAGTAGCAATATTTATAACTTTCTCATGTTTAGTTAAAATAACATGACCTTCAGAATTTTTTTTTCCACTATCTTTATATTCTACAAATAAAGTAGCCATCACTTTTCCAATATTATTTTTAGTAAAATTCGAAATTATAGTGCTACCCGTTTTATTTAAAGCAACATTTACTTGAGGTCGATTATATTCATCTACACTAACATTAGCGTTAGTAATATAATCTCCAGATAAGACTACTCGTTTATATAATGGTATTAAGTAACCTTTATCATTAATTTTTACTTCAGAATCTTCTGGAATTAAATTATGACTTATTTCAAATTCACCTATCGCTGAATTAACTAAACGAAACTCAAGACTTGCGGTTGTACTGAGTATTTTTTTAACCTTTGTAATATCTTGAATACCCGGCAATTCTATAATAATACGATCAATACCATGGCGCTGTATCAATGGCTCATTGATACTTAATTGTTGATATATACGGTGTTGTAAGATAGTCAAATTTTGTTGTATTGCATATTCACAAATTGAATATTTTTTTCTTTCAGAAAAAACGATATTCAATTTATCAATTCCAATTTTATATAAAATTAAATCACGATCTATTGCAGATAGAGATATCATAGCTTGATTTCTATCATCAGAATTTTTGAAATCAATTTCAATACCATGATTTTCAACATTACACATTTTTGTGTAAGAGATTTTTTTTTCATACAAAATAGTTTTTAAAGTATCAATGTATTGATTTTGAAATTTATCTAACATCGTTTCTGTGTTTATATGTATGATAAAATATATCCCACCGCATAAATCTAATCCTAATTTTATCGGCCTAGCTTTTATTATAGATAACCAATATGGCATAATTGGAATAGTACAAAAAAATACTCGATATTTCTCAAAAAAAATAGTGGATAATTCTCGATAAGCTTGAAGTTGATCTTGTTCATATAGAAACTGTATTAAAATTTTGTCTCCTTGTAATAAAATAGATTTATAAGTTACTTTTTTATTTGTTAATATCTCTTGAATTTGACATAACAAAGTATTATCAATCTTTTGATCGTTTATTTCTGAAATACGTTGAGTGACGTATATCACGGGTTTTTTTCCATATAAATTTGGAAGAGCATAAACTATACTAGTTACAAATATTAATATAATAACAATATTTTTCCATAAGGAATAATAATTCAACACA
Organism: Candidatus Blochmannia sayi (nom. nud.); assembly: GCF_059935855.1. Lineage (NCBI taxonomy): Bacteria > Pseudomonadati > Pseudomonadota > Gammaproteobacteria > Enterobacterales > Enterobacteriaceae > Candidatus Blochmanniella > Candidatus Blochmannia sayi (nom. nud.). The sequence goes on along the minus strand of NZ_CP011796.1, from coordinate 267,757 downwards.
AGATATCATCTCAAAATTTACAAATATATAAATAACTATAGTGCTTTCATCGTACCTTTAGGTAAAATCGCAGTAATACAATCACGTTTAATTAGTACTGTACTACCACCATTACTCATGTCATTTCGTGCACTGAGCGTAATGAAGAGATAGCCTGTTTCTGTAATTTTAATAACACGACCTACTAAACCTCCAGTAGTTAGTACTTCATCCCCTTTAGAAATAGAATTTAATAACTCTTTATGGATCCTGTTACGTTTTTGTTGCGGTCTAAAAATCATAAAATAAAAAATTCCAGCAAATACTGTTAACATAATTATTAAAGAGTATGGGTTTCCTTGCGAATCAGAATTAACATTTGCCCAAGCAGTATTAGTAAGCATATTCATTTATGTTTCCCATTGTATAAAATGATAAGATCATCCAATTTGGTTATAAATAAACACATCGAATTTATAATTTAATTTATAATATGATTAAAACGTCGATAAAAAACATCAATAAAATTTTTCAATGATTTCGTTTTTATGGCTTGACGTAATTCTTCCATTAAACGCTGATAATATCTTAAATTATGAATAGTATTTAAACGTATTCCAAGAATTTCTCTACAACGGTCTAAATGATGTAAATATGAACGACTATAATATCGACAAGTATAACAATCACAACAACTATCTACCGGAGAAGTATCCGTTTTGTATCGTGTATTACGGATTTTAATAGATCCGTCAGAAACAAATAAGTATCCATTCCGAGCATTACGCGTTGGTATAACACAATCAAACATGTCAATACCCTGTCTTACAGCTTCCACTAAATCTTCCGGTTTACCAGCGCCCATCAAATAACGCGGTTTGTTTACGGGAATCATTCTGCATGTATGAGATAAAATTCTATACATTTCTTTTTTTGGTTCTCCTACTGACAAACCTCCTATCGCATATCCATCGAAACCAATACTCATTAATTCCTTTATTGATATATCTCTTAGATTTTCATACATACCCCCTTGAATAATAGCAAATAACATATTTGAATTACGTAATGTATCGAAATGCAAACGACTGCGTCTTGCCCAATGTAAAGACACATCTACTGATTTTTTTATATAATCCCAAGTATTGGGATAAGACACACACTCATCAAATATCATAACTATATCAGATTTTAAATTATGTTGGATTTCTATAGATTTTTCTGGAGTTAAAAACACAATACGACCATCAATAGGATTTTTAAAATAAACTCCTTTTTTTGTAACTGTACGCATTTTACTTAAACTAAATACCTGAAACCCTCCAGAATCTGTAATTATAGGACCCATCCAACTCATAAATTTATGCAATCCATCATGTAATCTTATGACATCTAAACCAGGTCGCAACCATAAATGAAAAGTATTACTTAAAATAATTTGAGTACCACTTTCTCTGATTTCTTCTGGAGTTAATGTTTTTATAGATCCATAGGTTCCAACTGGCATAAAAGCAGGAGTATCTACTATTCCTTTATTAAAAACAAATCTACCGAGACGAGCATCACCATCTGTCTGTAATAATTGAAATGTCATGATATTTACTTATCCTAATCAAATAAAAAAATAAATATAATGTTATATAGCTCATCTTTTTATAAAAAAGAGATATCATATATAATGTAATTTCATGACGTTCAACGAACGTGTGATGATATTAGTAAAATTTTATTAACAAATACATATTAATTTTAACAAATAAAACTAACAACAATTTTTATCAAAAAGATAAAATCATAATTACTTAAACACAATAAAGCTAGATTATTTATATCCTAAAAGACAATTCGACAAATTATATCATTTTGGCATATATAGATGCAATATTTAATAATCTTTCTAAAACTAGTACAACAATAATTATAATAACTTCACATTTTTAGATTTTAATATAATTTTTTATTATTATAGATAGGTATCTATCTCTCCCTTATAATAGTGCGTATATTTTTATTAATATTAATTTGATTATAAATAACAATTAGTTAAAATAAATACCAACAAAAATTGTCAAACTTTGTTTTTATTTAAATATAAGTAATATACTTAAATAATGCATCACAGAAATATTATTTATTAATTAACATTAAAGTGTATAATTATAATTATATATATATAATTATAGATATCATTTTTATGTATAGTAATTAATAAAAATTTATATTCAAACACAAATATAAAACTACCAAATATTTAAATAATTTAAGTAAAATATACAAATATTTATAAAAATTTAAAAAAATATTTATTTTGATTACAATATTGAAATAATTTTATTATGTAAAACTATATATTTAATAAGTTTATTGCAATAAACTATTCATTCTATAAATTAGTAATTTATTTTTATTAAATAGATAATCACTAAAAAATTATCAACTTACAAAATAATTTAAATTTTATAGTTATACTTACTCAAATAAACAAATCATTTTATCAAAAAAATTCATAGTATCGTTTGCATCTACATAATTTAAACAGTAAAATAAATATAAGTTACTCATAGTAAATCATTCGTATATTTATAATTTATTATAATAGTACATTAAATCTATTATTATTAACAGAGGGGTTAAAAATCGATATGGTATTAGTTAGTCGTTGTGCTCCAGATTTTACTTCTTCCGCTGTATTAGGCAACGGGGAGATTATAGATAATTTTAATTTATTAAAATATATTAATAAAAAAAGAGCAATAGTTTTTTTTTGGCCTATGGATTTTACTTTTGTTTGTCCGTCAGAATTAATTGCTTGTGATAAACGTTACGTTGAGTTTCAGAAACGAAATGTAGAAGTGATTGGAATTTCTATAGATTCTGTCTTCGTACACAATGCTTGGAGACAAACTCCTATTAATCAAGGTGGAATTGGAGCAGTGAGATACGCTATGGTTTCTGATATTAAACATGAAATTGTTAAAAAATACGGTATTGAGCATCCAGACAAAGGAATTGCTTTACGCGCTTCGTTTTTAATAGATGAATCAGGAATAATAAGACATCAAGTGGTTAATGATTTACCGTTTGGCAGAAATTTTGATGAAATAATTCGTATGATAGATGCGTTAGAATTTCACGAAAATCATGGTTTATTATGTCCTGCTCAATGGGATAAAAACAAACAAGGACTAGAGGCATCACAAACAGGAGTAATTAATTATCTAGCTAATAATTTTTCTAAATTATAACATGCATCATATTCTATAATTTTAAAGAAGTATTTAGTTGTATTATATTAATTGTGAATTAATTGAGGGAGTCTTTTAAAATATTTCAACCAAAAATAGCTTTTTTCTTGTGCCGATAATAGGAATTGAACCTATATCCTTCGCATTACGAATGCGCTGCTCTACCTATGAGCTATATCGGCATTGACCTTTTCATTATACACGCTATGATTATGTATACTTTATGCATTTAAAACCGAAACAACAACACATAAATTACTACAAATGTTAGTTACGATTTACAATTGTAGCTAACATTTGTAAAAAATCAAGTATCATGCGTTTATTGATTATACAATATAAATATAAAAAGTTATTTGGTGTATTACCCATATATCATATACCTACTATTTTAAGATGTAATTTGCATCTCCTTCTCTATAATAAAAATAAGTAAATGGATAATTTTAATATGTATTTCTTGAATATGATCAGGATAACTTGAATATGGAGCACAAATTTCTATATCTGTAGAACTACATAATTTAGTTTCTTTTTTTTCTCCAGTCAAAAAAATTACCTTCATATTTCGTTTATGTGCTGCTTCTATTGCATATAAAATATTGGTTGATTGTCCAGAAGTAGAAATAGCAAATAATATATCTTTTTCGTTTCCAACAGATTCAACATAACGCGAAAAAACATACTTATATCCAAAATCATTACTAACACATGATAAATATGATGGATCAGAAATAGCTATTGCTGAATAGCCTACACGATTATTTCTATAACGCCCAGTTAATTCCTCTGCAAAATGCATAGCATTACAATGTGATCCGCCATTGCCACAAGACAATACTTTTCCGCCTGTTTTAAAAGTATCAGCAATAAGTTTTGCGGATAATTCTATCGCATTAATATTATATTTATTATGAATAAATGTTTTCAACATTTTTATAGTTTCATTGAATTCATCGCAAATCACTTTATAATACATAATTATTCTCCATATAATAATACACATATAAATAATTAAACAATAACACTATTATAATGATGTTTTATTCTTAAAAAAAATAACTACAAACATGAATTTCATAATTATTGTTGATAATATATTTACTAATACCTCAATTTATCAATAAAAATAACATAACCTACATGATTATCAAATTATTGTTAATTTGATTTATTTAATAAAGTTAACTAATTTATTATTAGTCCTTTCATTCTCGCCATATACAATGTTTATATATTCGTTGCATACAATCTAAATATTTCGAATGAGCTAATTTTTCCTGTTTATTAGCAATGATAACTTTTAATGATTTTATTTTAATATTTTTTATATTATTTGATCGTATTATATTGTACACTCTATTATCTGATACATTCAGATCTGTTATATCACTAAACTTTATTTCTGTTTGCCCCCCGCTCATAGATAAAAATACATGAGCTAAAAGCTGCGCATCAACTAATGCACTATGTAAATTACGTTGTTTAGATGTATTAATAAAATAACGTTCACATAATGCATCTAAATTATTACGTTGCCCCGGAAACTTTTTACGAGCTAATTTCAAACTATCTGTTATAGTACAATAAAATTCTATATTTTTTGAATTTTTGTCAAATATACGTAATTCTTGATTAAGAAAACCTAAATCGAATGAAGCATTATGAATAATTAACTCACTATCGCGAATAAACATTATAAATTCATTTACTATTTCTGAAAAAGTTGGTTGGTTTTCTAAAAATTGATCGCTAATTCCATGTACTTGGAAAGCTTCAATATCAATCATACGATCTGGTTTGAGATAAACATGAAATTTTTTATCAGTTAAACGACGATTTATTATCTCTACCGCGCCTATTTCGATTACTCTATGTCCTTCATAATGAATTCCAAATTTATTCATACCAGTAGTTTCAGTATCTAAAACAATTTGTCGTACAATATCAGTGCTCATAATTCCTCATTTGTGTCACACTAAATTAGATTAATTAACATTACAAATATATTTTACAGTATGTATAAAAAAATAGAAATTTTTACTGATGGATCATGCCTTGGCAACCCGGGACCAGGTGGTTGTGCCGCTATTTTACAATATAAACAACATAAGAAAGAATTTAGTATGGGATATCGCTTAACTACTAATAATCGCATGGAATTAATGGCAGCTATTATCGCATTAGAATCACTTAAAAATCCATGTCAAATTACTTTGAATACTGATAGTCAATATTTATTACATGGTATTACCCAATGGATTCATGTATGGAAAAAAAATCATTGGAAAACCGCTGAAGATAAATTAGTGAAAAATATTGATTTATGGAAACGATTAGATACGGCAATACAATCTCACAACATTACACATTGGAACTGGTTAAAAAGCCATACTGGTCACTTGAACAATGAACGATGTGATAAATTAGCTCGACTAGCCGCTAAATATCCTTATTTAGAAGATATTTGTTAATAACAAAAACACAATTTTTCAAAATAATTACATCATATGCATAAATAACATATAAAAATATTATTATTATATTATTCTATATATAATAGAATAATCAAAATTGTATTGGAATACGATCATATATAATTTTTATTTTTTTATTGAAAATTTTATAGATCTATTTGCATATATTGTTTTTATATTTTAAAAAAAAATTATATTATTATAAAATTTTTAACATTAAATTATAATTATATTTAAGTTTAACAATTTAATCGCAAATATCAAAAACATAATAGTTCATGTATTGTATATTACTAATTTTTTTTAAATATTTTCATTCAAATTATTTAACAATATATCGAAATGATAAATATTATTAGAATTCCAGCTCTAAGTACTAATTATATTTGGATCATATACAATTATAAGAAAGAATGTATAGTAATTGATCCTGGAGAAACAAAAAAAATATTAGATATTTTGAAGAAATTTCAATTTACTCTGCAAGCAATTTTGTTAACTCATAATCATGCTGATCATGTTAAAGGGGTAGATGTATTATTTCAACATTTTCCAAAAGTAACTATATATGGACCTGTAGAAACTAAAGACTGTGGCGCCCATATATTAGTATCAGAAGGCGATTGTTTTACATTATTACAAAAAAAATTTAGAGTACTATCTTTACCTGGTCATACATTAGGTCATATTGGTTTCTATAGTGCGCCTTGGTTATTTTGTGGAGATACTGTATTTTCTTCAGGTTGTGGCAAAGTTTGTATGGGGCTTGAACGAAATATGTATGAATCCTTTTTAAAAATTAAGTATCTCCCTCATAACACTTTGATTTTTAGTGGACATGAATACACTTTGTCTAATGTTAATTTTTTAATTTCTATATTACCTCAAAATCAATTCATTTTAAATTATCGTAATAAGCTTATTAAGCTACATAAAAAAGGACAACCTACCGTTCCTACCACACTAAATTGGGAACTAAAAGTTAATCCTTTTTTTCGTTGTAGTAACTTAGATATAAAAAAATCATTAAATTTATCAAGCACTTTTAAAGAAGAATGGCAAATTTTTTTAGAATTGCGTAAGAGAAAAGATCTATTTTAAGTACAATCAATATTATCAACTAAATTAAATAATAATTTTAATGTTATATTATTATATATGATGGATTTTTTAAATAAAAAATCATCTTTTTATATTTTATAAATACTTAACGAAATAAATAATGTTAAAAATTTAATTACACTATATATTTTATGTAAAAATCATTGTTTTACGCTTATACAAATATTTATTATTTTTGTAATTTACTGTTAAACACACCTAAAATAACTAAATTCAATCTCTATTTAGAGATTTTATTTATTACATTGCTTATTCAACTATGTTGTAAATTTGATTTTTTTTTAATTAATTTTTAACTAAAATTTATTCACAAAACACTTGGCAGCCCCCTACTCTCGCATGGGGAAACCCCACACTACCATCGGTACTACGACATTTCACTTCTGAGTTCGGAATGGTATCAGGTGGTACTATCGCGCTAACGCCGCCAAGTCAATTTCAGTATCACAAATAAATAATAAATAATCAATTAAATATTTTTAAATATCTTATTTTTATAAAGTAAATAATTTATATTACTGTTTATTGATACATTCTAATTTATTTAAATTAAATAAAAATTTATTAAATTATAATCAATTGTGATTATCATTTTTATCACGATTAATATACGGTTATATATAAGATGCATATCTTAAATGATTCAATACAGGATCAATAGAAGGAAATACATTATGCCATAAAAAAAATGCATAAGCTGCTTGTCCTACTAACATACCCAATCCATCTGAACAATAATTTGATCCATATTTTTTACACCACGTTATAAACGAGGTATCCTGCTGTTGATAAAACAAATCATAACATTTAGTTGTAGAAGTAATAAAAGATGAAGGTATTTCAGGAACACTATTATATGTACTGCTAGTTGTAGCATTAATGATTAGATCATATTTATTAGTATCATAAATTAATTCACACAAAGGTATACATGATATATTTTTATGTCCTATCTTATGATAAAAAGACGTTAACGTTTGGGCACGAGAAAATGTTCTATTCACTATATTTATATAACATTTTTTTATGACAGTTAATAACTCAGGAATAATTCCTTTTGCAGCACCTCCAGCTCCAATTAATAAAATATTTGTTACTACAGATTCATCTATTGTAGTAACAACACTATTATCTGTATCTATCCAATTAAGACGTTTTAAATCATTAATGAATCCTATACCATCAGTATTATCTCCCAATAAAACTCCGTTTTTTTGTTTTTTTATTGTATTAACCGAACGAGCAGTTTTAGCTCGTTCGGTTAATTTATCACATATGCAATATGCATGTTCTTTAAACGGAGAAGTAATATTCGCTCCTAATCCGCCAAATTTAAAAAAATCACATAATAAATGATCAAAATCACCTCGTGATATTAATTTTAAATCATACTCCTTAGGTATCCCAATTTCTTTTGCAAATAATGCATAAATTTCTGCTGATTTACTGTGCTTAATTGGATTTCCAAAAACAGCAAAAGAACTCATTTATCACCTCTTAAATAACAGAAATCACCCACGAATTAATTCTCCAGTCATAACATCTCTAATTTCCGAAGGTTCAGTTCTTCCAAGTATATCTTCGTGCATCACAGCTATACTATAGCCAAATTGCTTATGCACTTCTATAATAGTACGTGCAGGAGGATATCCAGATAAATTTGCACTAGTAGACACCAAGGGCTTTCCAAATGCCAAACAAAGACGTCGAATTGGTTCAAAATCAATGATTCGTACTGCCAAAGAATAAAATTGACCCGTTAACCAATATGGGCTATTGGCTCTAGCAGGAAATACCCATGTTACTGGACCAGGCCAAGTAGAAAAAACCTGTAATTGTTGCTGTTTATTTAAATGACTATCGTCAATGTATTTAAGTAACTGCGCATAATTAGCAGCAATTAAAATTAAACCTTTTTTCCATGATCTATTTTTTATCTTTAATAAAGTATTAATTGCATTTTTATTATCAGGATCACATCCTAATCCAAACATTGATTCTGTCGGATAAACAATCACCTTACCTTCATATAATTGCATGAGTAAATCTTTCATACTTAATACATACATAATATATTATAATTATAATTTATTCATTACATTATAGATAATAATATCACGTAATATTTCTTTATCTAAAAAAATCAATGCTTTAATTACACAAAAATTGAAAATCGTCAAATAAAATTAATTACTTACTTTCATATATAAAATTATAAGGCATTTTAACTTTGAGTAAATAAAAATATACATATTTCTCATCAAATACAATTGAATATCTTGTATTAAAAATTTTTTATTTTATAATGTTTACAATGGATTTGTATATCCATTTACATTCAAAAATATAACACATTTTAAAAATTAAAAAATATTTTATAAAAAATAGAATCTAAAAAAAATAAACGAATTTACTAATATAATATTAATATAAAATTATATATAATTCAATTTTAAGTTAAGTTTTAATTTAATAGTCTTTATACTTTATGTCAATATTGGAAATATTACACTATCCAGATGAACGACTCAGAAAAATTGCTAATCCTGTTGTCACAATATCTAGTGATACTAATCAGATTATCAATGACATGTTTGACACTATGTATTTTAAAAAAGGAATTGGTTTAGCTGCAACACAAGTTAATATTCATCAACAAATCATTGTCATTGATCTTTATACAAAAAATAAACAACCCTTAGTTTTTATTAACCCTTTTATTACCAAAAAAACAGGAATCATTAAAATCATTGAAAGTTGTTTATCTATTCCTCAAATACACGAAACTATTCCCCGAGCAAAAGAAATAACAGTTCAATCGTTAGATCAACACGGAAAAAATTTTGAAATAAAAGCAAATGATTTGTTAGCAATTTGCATCCAACATGAAGTAGATCATCTATCTGGTAAGCTTTTTATTGATTATTTGTCTCCATTAAAAATCAACAGGATCAATAAAAAAATAAAAAAATTATCTAAAATACCTAAAAAATAATTTTCTATTTAAAATATATTATGATAAATACGAAGTCGTTACGCATTGTTTTTTTTGGAACTACAAATTTTGCAGCATCACATTTACATGCATTAATTAATTTATCTGCACATAAAATAATAGCAATATTTACTCAAGAAAATCAACAATCATTTGAACATACATCGCCTGTACCATTACATGATATAGCAAAAAAACATGATATATTATTATTTCGATCTAACAGTCTATCTATGTCTGATATTGAATGTATTATTAAAAAAATGAATGTAGATCTAATAATAGTTGTATCTTACGGGTTAATTTTATCACAAAAAATATTAAATATACCAAGATTGGGGTGTATTAATGTACATGGTTCATTATTACCTCGTTGGCGCGGTCCGGCTCCAATTCAACGTTCATTAGAACATGGTGATTGCGTTACTGGAATAACAATCATACAAATGGATTCAGGTATAGATACCGGTAATATTCTATGTACTATGTCCTGTAAAATTTTACCTAAAGATACTAGTTATACTCTTTCAAACAGATTAGCAAATATTGGATCTACATCATTATTAAAAGTAATTGAACAACTTATGACAGGTACATGTACATTTACACCTCAGAACGCAACTTATTACACATATGCACATAAATTAAATAAACAAGAAGCGCGTATTAATTGGAAATTATCAGCAGTTCAATTAGAACGATGCATTCGTGCTTTTAATCCATGGCCAATTAGTTATTTTCAAGTAAAAGATTGTCGTATTAAAGTGTGGGACGCTGAAATAAGTAATCCAAAACATAATATAACTGAACATTCATGTGCATCAATAACACCTGGAACTATATTAACAACCAATAAATATGGTATTCATGTTATTACTGGTTCTGGAATACTAATACTTACTATGTTACAGATTTCGGGAAAGAAAAAAACACCCGCACGAGACATTCTTAACGCATATCGAAATTGGTTTATACCCAACTCTATATTAAGTTAACACCAAATTAAAAAATATTTTAATTATTTCATATTATTCATGAAAATAAATAATTTAATTATTTATTCTTATTGTTACTTTCTATTATTTTAGATCGTTCCACCAGCTCTATATAAGCCATTGGAGCACCATCTCCTTTACGTAATCCACATTTTAATATACGAGTATATCCTCCAGGACGATTTAAAAAATGCGGACTTATTTGTGTAAATAATTTTGTAACAACGCTGTTATTTCTTATTTTAGAAAAAACTAAACGCCGGTTAGCAACAGTATCTGACTTACCGCATGTAATTAATGGTTCTATCACACGACGCAATACTTTAGCTTTAAACAAAGTGGTTTTTATCATTTGGTAAGTTATTAATGAAATAACCATGTTTCTCAACATAGCCTTACGATGAGCATTAGTTCTATTTAATTTAGAACCACTTTTTTGATGATTCATAACAAATTACCTTTATTTATATATAAAGACTACCATTATAGTACATATTAATTATCTGAAATATTAGTTGGAGGCCAATTTTCTAAACGCATTCCTAAAGATAATCCACGAGAAGCTAATATATCTTTTATCTCTGTTAAAGACTTTTTTCCTAAATTAGGAGTTTTCAATAACTCTACTTCTGTTTTTTGTACTAAATCACCAATGTAATGAATAGACTCTGCCTTTAAACAATTCGCAGAACGCACAGTAAGCTCTAAATCATCAACAAGCCGTAATAAAACTGGATCAAATTCTGGTTTTTCTTCTTTATGATCTTGTTGATGTAAATCACGTAAATCAATAAAAGCCTCAAGTTGTTCAGATAAAATCGTTGCTGCACGTCTAATTGCTTCTTCAGGTTCTATAGTACCATTCGTTTCCATATCAATAATTAATTTATCTAAATCTGTACGTTGCGCGACACGCGCGGCTTCTACGTTATAAGAAATTCTTTCTACCGGACTATAACATGCATCTAACAATAACTTACCAACCGATAAAACATCTGACTCAGGATTAAATCTGGAAGAAGCTGGAACATAACCCCGTCCATGTTGTACTTTAATACGCATATCAATAGATGCATGTATATCAGTTATATGACATATAACATGGTCTGGTGCAATAATTTTGACGCTACTACTATCATATGAAATATCGTTTGCAATGACAGGACCTATACCTGATTTTTTTAAAATTAGGATTGCATGCTCTTTGCCTTCTACTCTAATAGCTAACTTCTTTAGGTTCAACAAAATTTCTAAAATATCTTCTTGCACACCTTCTTTTGTACTATATTCATGCAACACACCATCAATTTCAACTTCTGTTATAGCATATCCAGGCATTGACGAGAGTAAAATACGACGCAAAGCATTTCCTAAAGTATGACCAAACCCTCTCTCCAATGGCTCAAGAATAACTTTAGCACGTGTTTTAGTAATTTGTTCAATATCTACTAAACGTGGCTTTAAAAATTCTGTTACAGAACTCTGCATTATTACCTCTCTCTTTTATCATCACACAAACTTGAATTACTTTGAATATAATTCGACAATCAAGTGCTCATCTATATTTGCAGATAACTCACTACGTTCCGGATAACGTTTAAATACACCCTGTAATTTAATTGAATCAACTTCAATCCATTCCAATTTTTCTCTATGTTGTTCAGCAAGGTCCAAAGCAGCTCGAATCCTAGATTGATTATATGATTTTTTATGTATTTTAATAATAGTACTAGGAATAACTTGATATGACGCTATATTAACAAGACGATTACTAACAATAACAGATTTATGACTTACTAATTGGCGAGCTTCTGCGCGTGTTGCCCCAAATCCCATACGATATACAACATTATCTAATCGACATTCTAATAATTGTAATAAATTTTCACCAGTATTACCTTTGATACGCATAGCTTGCTTATAATAGTTAGAGAACTGACGTTCTAAAATACCATACATACGTTTAACTTTTTGTTTCTCTCGCAGCTGTATTCCGTAATCTGAAAATCGGGATTTACGCATATTATGTTGCCCTGGAGGATTTTCAAGTTTGCATTTAGAATCGATTGGACGAATTCCAGACTTCAAAAATAAATCTGTTCCTTCACGACGACTTAGTTTAAGTTTGGGTCCTAAATATTTTGCCATATTACTTCCTTAAAATAATTAGTTAATATTTTTTAGACACGACGTTTTTTAGAAGGACGGCAACCATTATGAGGAATCGGAGTAACATCAGTAATACTAGTAATATGAAAACCCACTGCATTTAATGCTCGCACTGCAGATTCACGCCCCGGACCGGGTCCTTTAACCATAATCTCTAAATTTTTTACTCCATATTCCTGAACTATTTCAGCACATCGTTCCGCTGCTACCTGTGCAGCAAACGGCGTAGATTTTCGAGATCCACGAAATCCAGAACCACCAGCTGTAGCCCACCCCAAAGTATTACCCTGCCTATCACTAATTGTTATAATAGTATTATTAAAAGATGCATGTATATGAGCTATACCATCTAAAATTTGTTTTTTAAGTCGCTTACGTACTCGAAGGTTGGATGATTTAATCATTTTATATTTCTACTTCTCTTATTTTTATTAATTTGTTAAATTATTTATTTGTCAATTTACGAGGACCTTTACGGGTTCTTGCATTTGTTCGAGTTCGCTGCCCTCGTACTGGTAAATTACGACGATGACGTAATCCTCGATAAGTACCAAGATCCATCAAACGTTTAATATTCAAGGTGACTTCACGACGTAAGTCCCCTTCTACAATATATTTATCAACCGCATTACGTAACTTTTCTACGTGAGTTTCAGATAATTTATAAAGCTGTATATGTTCATTTATACCTACATTTGAACAAATTAAACGAGCACGAGATTTTCCAATACCATATATGGACATTAAAGCAATAACGGTATGCTTTCTATCAGGAACATTAACACCTGCTATACGTACCACTTTCATATACTCCTAAAAAATTAACCATTCTTTCTGAGCGTTCATAATCACTATCCTTGCCGTTGTTTATGTTTCGGATCCACACGGCAAACTACCCGAATTATATTATGTCTTCTTACAATCTCACAATGACGACATAATTTTTTTACTGATGTGCGTACTTTCATGATTTTCCTATATATAAAATAAAATTATTTAAATTTTTGATTAATGATGATAGTGTTTTAGATTTGCTTTTTTTAATACAGATTCATATTGGCTAGACATCATTAAAGTTTGTATTTGAGTCATAAAATCCATAATCACTACTACCACAATCAATAAAGATGTACCTCCAAAATAAAAAGGTACTTTCATGGCAATTCTCATAAATTCTGGTATTAAGCAAATAAATGTAACATATATAGCGCCAATAAAAGTCAAACGAATCATAATTTTGTTAATATGTTTTGCAGTTTGTTCTCCTGGTCTTATTCCAGGCACAAATGCCCCAGATTTCTTTAAATTATCGGCTGTCTCACGAGGATTAAACACTAAAGATGTGTAAAAAAAACAAAAAAACATAATAGCTGATGCATATAATAAAATATATAATGGTTGACCAGGTTGCAAATATATAGAAACAACGGTTAACCACTGCCAACTAGTACTACTACCAAACCAAGAAACAATGGTACCTGGAAACAATATTACACTAGAAGCAAAAATCGCAGGAATAACCCCAGCCATATTTACTTTAAGTGGTAAATGTGTCGTTGTACTATATTGGGCAGAATAAATACTACGACCTTGTTGACGTTTAGCGTAATGCACTAAAATATGACGTTGACCTCTTTCTACAAACACAACAAAAAAAGTAACACTAAATACCAAACATACAACTAAAATTAATATAAAAAAATGTAACTCATTTTGTCTCACTTGTTCTATGGTATGTCCTATGGCCATCGGTAATCCAGCAACGATTCCTGAAAAAATAATAACTGAAATACCATTTCCTATTCCTCTGTTAGTAATTTGCTCACCTAACCACATTAAAAAAACAGTACCACATACAAGACTAATAATTGCTGTGCAGTAAAAAGAAAAACCTGGATTAATTACTAAACCTGGCACGGTAGGTAAGCTTGTGACAATACCTACTGATTGTAGTATTCCCAATACCAAAGTTGCATAACGAATATATTTATTAATTATTCTTCTGCCACTTTCTCCTTCTTTTTTAATTTCTATTAAAGTGGGATGTACTGCAGTTAATAGTTGCACGATAATAGATGCTGAAATATACGGCATAATTCCTAAGCTAAAAATAGAAGCACGACTTAAAGAGCCTCCAGAAAACATATTGAACATCTCAATAATAGTGCCTTGTTGTTGATCAAGAATTTTTGCTAAAACAATTAAATCTACTCCTGGAATTGGAATAAATGACCCTGCTCGAAAAATAATTAAAGCTCCAATTACAAATATAATTCTACGTTTTAGTTCATTTAAACCGCCTTTTATACTTTGAAAAGTAGATGCAGATCGTTGTTTATTACCCAGTGTCATCATCATTTTATTAAAAATATTCCCCTATTATTCTATGATTGTACCACCCATTCTTTGAATCATAGTCTTCACGCTTTTACTTACACGTAAATTACGTATCGTAATCGGATGCTTGATTACTCCAGACATTATAATTTTAACAAACTTAACTTTGCGCCTAATAATATTATGTTCTTTTAAAACATTTATATCTATTATTTTGTTTGTAATTCTAGATAAAACAGATAATCTCACTTCTTGAGTAAGAACAGATTTGCGAGATACAAATCCAAATTTTGGTAATCTACGATATAAAGGAGTCTGACCTCCTTCAAAACCAAGACGTACTTTACCCCCAGAACGGGATTTTTGTCCTTTATGTCCTCGTCCTCCTGTTTTTCCTAATCCAGAGCCTATACCTCGGCCTACTCGTTTAAGTAAATGCTTAGATCCTCTAGACGGAGAAATAGTATTAAGATACATAACTTATTACTCCATTTTTACCATATAATAAACTAAATTAATCATACCACGAATGGCAGGAGTATCAATTCTTTCAACGATACTTCCTATATGACGCAATCCCAAACCATTTAAAGTTGCCTTATGTTTTGGGAGGCATCCAATAGAACTTTTAATCTGAGTAAGCTTAATAGTTTTTAACATAGCTATAATAACCTAAAACTTCTCTAATAGATTTACCTCGTTTTTCTGCAATCATTTCAGGAGATTTCATATTTTGCAAGGCGTGCATAGTTGCACGAACTACATTAATAGGATTAGTAGATCCATAAGCTTTTGCTAATACATTATGTATTCCAACTACCTCTAAAATAGCACGCATTGTAGTCCCTGCAATAATACCAGTTCCCTCGGAAGCAGGTTGCATATAAATACGAGACCCCGTATATACCCCTTTAACTGAATGCTGTAGAGTCCCTTTGTACAAAGGGATCAGTATCATATTACGACGCGCTTTCTCCATTGATTTTTGAATTGCTGATGGCACCTCACGTGCCTTACCATAACCAAATCCTACACGACCATTTGTATCTCCTACTACAGTAAGTGCAGTAAAACTAAATACACGACCACCTTTAACTGTTTTAGATACTCGATTCACTGTAATCAATTTTTCTTGCAATTCACCAGGCTGTTTATCAAAATATTTCATGTCATTTACCTTCTTAAAATCTTAATCCACCTTGCCTAGCGTGATCAGCTAATATTTTTATCTTCCCATGATATTTAAATCCAGAACGATCAAAAGCAACATTTGCAATACCTATTTTTATAGCACGTTCTGCAATTATTTTCCCTATTATAGCTGCAGCTTTTTTATTATTAGTTATTTGTAATTGATTGGAAATTAATTTTTCTGTTGTAGAAGCTGCAACTAAAACGTTCGTATTATCTTTTGAAATTATTTGAGCATAAATATGTTTACAAGTTCGATGTACTACTAATCTAAAAACACCTAATTTATGTAACTTTTTCCTTATTTTTACTGCTCTTCTAATACGAGCGTCTTTCTTATTCATATTACACTATTCTCTATATTATTTTAAACAATTATCTTTTCTTAGTATCCTTGGTATATACTACTTCATTGATATAACGAATACCTTTCCCCTTAAAAGGCTCAGGAGGACGTAACGCCCTTAAATCTGCAGCAACCTGACCAACAAGTTGTTTATTTATGCTCATTAATACAATTTCAGTTTGATTGGGACAGGTCGCCGTCACTTCTACAGGCAATACATAGTCGATAGAATGAGACAATCCTATCATCAAGTTCACTATATTATCTTGAATAGTTACGCGATATCCTATTCCTATTAATTGTAATTTTTTTATAAACCCCATTGTAACACCAGTAATCATTCCGTTAATTAATGCACGTGTCGTTCCTATTAAAGCTTTATTTTTAGTATTAATATTTTCAGTATATATCAAAATATTTTTTTTATCATTGAATTGCGCGGCAATCGATTTATGCAATATATGAGTTAACGTACCAAGTGCCCCTGTAATAAAAACATAATGATCCTGTATTTTTATTGTTACAACATTAGGAACAGGAATTATGACTTTATATATATCCAACTCAGAAACATTTTTGGTATTATGACACATAACATATAATCTCCCCACCTATATTAAGTCGACGAGCTTTACTATCTGTGATTATCCCCTTAGAAGTGGAAAGTATGACAATACCCATTCCAGACATAACTTGAGGTAAATCTTTTTTCTTTTTATAGATCCGCAATCCAGGACGACTAACACGTTTTATACTATCAATAACAGGTTTTCTTTTTTGATAATATTTTAAAAATACCTCTAAAATTGGCTTAGTATTATTTTTAATATTATATTTTGATAGAAATCCTTCTTCTGTCAACACATTAACAATTGCCACTTTAATCGTAGAAGACGGAATGCAAATTTTTTCTTTTTTAGAAACCTGCCCATTACGTATAGCAGTTAACATCTCCGAAATTGGATCTTGCATGCTCATTATCGCTCCAATATTAAAATAATCGATCATTATGTTATTACAAACTTACCAACTAGCTTTTCTTAAACCAGGTATTTCACCACGCATAGCAGATTCACGCACCTTCATACGACTCAACCCAAATTTTCTTAAAAAAGCATGAGGCCGACCAGTATGTCTACAACGATTACGTCGCCTAGAAGGACTAGAATCACGTGGTAAAGTCTGTAACTTTAAAACAGCATTCCAACGTTCCTCAATAGAAACATTTTGATTAACAATAATTTTTTTAAGGGCAATACGTTGCGCATAATACTTATTAACTAACTTACAACGTTTTAATTCACGCGCCTTTACGGATTCCTTGGTCATTATCGACTCTCCTATTTTTAAACAATATGATTATTTTTTAAATGGAAAACGAAAAGCAGTCAATAAAGCATATGCTTCATTATCAGAATTTGCGCTAGTAGTAATCGTAATATCCATTCCTCGCATATCATCAACAGTATCATAATCAATCTCTGGAAATATAATTTGTTCACGCACTCCAATACTATAATTACCATGCCCATCAAAAGATTTAACAGACAATCCGCGAAAATCACGAATACGTGGCATAGCAATAAAAATAAATCTTTCCAAAAATTCCCACATTCGAGCGCCTCGTAAAGTTACTTTACACCCTATTGGTTGATCTTGACGAATCTTAAAGCTAGAAATAGATTTTCGCGCTTTTGTAATAACGGGTTTTTGCCCTGAAATAATCATTAACTCTTCTACCGATTTTTCCAAAAATTTTTTATTTATTATAGATTTACCTACTCCCATATTGATGACAATTTTTTTAATTTTAGGAACCTGCATAACAGATCGATACTGAAATTTCTGCATTAAATGTTGTACTGTATAATTTTTATAATAATCATATAAATTATTCATGTATTATTCCAATCATTTTACTGTACCTCCACTAGACTTAAATACACGTATCTTTTTACCGTTTTGTATTTTAAATCCTACACGATCTGCTTTATTTAAAGTAACATTAAATATCGCAAGATTGGATATATCAATAGAAGCTTCTTTTTCAAACACCCCTCCTGGTTGATTTTTATTCGGGATAGGTTTTTGATGTTTTTTAACTAAATTTATTCCTGTTACTATAGCTCTGCCTCTATCATGAAAAATACGCTTCACTTTACCTTTTTTTCCTTTATATTTTCCAGTTAATACAATTACTTCATCATTACATTTAATTTTAGCTGCTGCCATATACAATTATCTCCATCAAAGCACTTCAGGAGCTAAAGAAATAATCTTCATAAATTTTTCACCACGTAATTCACGAGTGACTGGCCCAAAAACCCGAGTACCTACAGGTTGAATATTAATATCGTTTAATAATACACAAGCGTTACTATCAAATCTAATAATAGAACCATCTGATCGACGTACACCCTTTTTTGTGCGTATCACAACAGCTTTTAATATATCACCTTTTTTTACTTTAGCACGTGGTATCGCTTCTTTAATAGTCACTTTAATAATATCTCCGATATTAGCATAACGACGACCAGATCCTCCTAAGACCTTAATACACATTACAAATCGAGCACCAGAATTATCGGCAACGTTTAAAACAGTACGTTCTTGAATCACAAGACACTCCATAGTAAAAATTAATTTAAAAATTTTTAAAAGTACATTAATTACACTAAATACATATATTTTAAATTCATTAAATTACATCCAATAACCTATCCTTAACCATGCACGCATGACACATTATAATACTTTATCTTTAAAAAAATCAGATCTTTTAATAATAGAAGTTAATATCCAAGCTTTTGTTTTAGAAATAGGACGACACTCTTGTACTTCTACAAGATCTCCGATATTAGTTTCGTTATTAGGATCATGCACATGTAATTTAGTAGTACGTTTGATAAATTTTTCATATATTGGATGCTTAACCAATCTTTCTACAGAAACAACAATAGATTTTTCCATTCTATTACTAATTACATAACCTCGTAAAATACGAACATTATCCATCATGTAATACTCTCCTTTTATACGTCATTGTTTTTAGATAAATAGTGTTTAATGGATGCTATATTACGACGCACTTTTTTTAATAAATGTAATTGTTTTAATTGACCTGATTTTGCTTGTATGCGTAAATTAAAATATTCACGCAATACATTTATTAACTCTATTTGTAACGCCGCTGTAGTAGTATTATCTTTATTTTGATTTAACAATTTTTTTATTATGTTATTCATGATTTTATTATTGAAATAGTCTTAACTGGTAACTTTGACGCACCCAACTTAAAAGCATCAAATGCTAACTCTTTTGATACCCCATCGATTTCATACAAAATCTTTCCTGGTTGCACAAGCGCCACCCAATATTCTACATTACCCTTACCTTTTCCCATACGCACTTCTAAAGGTTTTTCAGTAATAGGTTTGTCTGGAAACACGCGAATCCATATTTTTCCCTGACGCTTTATAGCGCGACTTATAGCACGTCGTGCAGCTTCAATTTGACAAGCTTTCAATCGTCCACGACTAATAGCTTTTAGAGCAAATTCGCCGAAACTAATACTATCATTTACTATTACCCCTCGATTACGCCCTTTATGCATTTTACGGAATTTTGTGCGCTTTGGTTGCAACAACATCGTATTATCCTTTATATGCGAGTTTTATGTTTTTGCTTAGTAACATTATTGATTGATTGATCCTGATGTCCTGTATCAAACAATAGATCTCCTAAAATTTCACCTTTAAAAACCCATACTTTCACTCCAATAACACCATATGTAGTATGTGCTTCTGAAAAACTATAATCAATATCAGCCCTCAAAGTATGCAAAGGAACACGGCCCTCTCGATACCATTCGGTACGAGCAATTTCAGCCCCACTCAATCTACCACTTACTTCTACCTTAATTCCTTTAGCTCCCAAACGTATAGCACTTTGTACAACGCGTTTCATTGCTCGTCTAAATATTACTCTACGTTCTAATTGAGATGCAATATTATCAGCTAATAGTTTTGCGTCTAATTCCGGTTTACGAATTTCGGCAATATTTAATTGTGTTGGAACACCAGAAATTTTTGCTACATTCCTACGTAATTTTTCAATATCTTCCCCTTTCTTCCCAATGATTAATCCAGGTCTAGCTGTATACACAGTCACTCTTATGCTTTTAGCGGGTCTTTCAATAATTATACGAGATATTAAAGCTTTCGAAAGTTTTTGAGTCAAAAACTGACGGACTTTAAAATCATTACCTAAATTATTAGAAAAATCTTTATTATTTGCATACCAGGTAGAATACCATGCTTTAGTAATACCCAAACGCACTCCATTCGGATGTACTTTTTGACCCATTTATAACGCTCCGTTAAATATAATTTTTTTAATTAGATACCACTATGGTAAGATGGCTGGTTCGTTTTATAATTTTATCTGATCGTCCTTTAGCGCGCGGCATCATCCTTTTAATACTAGGACCATTGTCAACAAAAATTTTAATCACTATTAGATTATCTATATCAGCACCATCATTATGTTCTGCATTAGCAATAGCAGACTCTAAAGTCTTTTTTACTAATTCAGCAGATTTTTTGTTGGTATACTTTAAAATATCAAGTGCCCGAGATACTTTTATTCCTCGTATCATATTGGCTACTAAACGCATTTTTTGAGCAGAAGAACGAATATAACGGCATCTAGCGACTGTTCCCATATTAGAACATCCTTTATTTATTTTTTTATTTTTAATTGCAACAAAATTACAATTACCTTTTAGTAGTATTTTTTATTTTTTTATCAATTGAATGACCACGATACGTACGAGTCGGAGCAAACTCACCTAATTTATGCCCGACCATTTCATCTGAAATAAATATAGGTATATGTTGACGTCCATTATGTATCGAAATAGTCAACCCAATCATCCTTGGAAATATTGTTGATCGTCGTGACCAAGTTTTAATAGGTTTTTTATCACCTGTTTCTATTGCTTTTTCTACTTTTTTTAGAAGATGCAAATCAATAAACGGACCCTTCTTGAGAGAACGTGACATAAACTTCCTTCCTAAATCTACAATTTTATTTATTACGACGAGATAATATAAATCTGTTAGTACGTTTGTTACTACGTGTTTTTTTGCCTTTAGTTTGTATCCCCCAAGGAGAAACAGGGTGCTTTCCAAAATTTTTTCCTTCTCCACCTCCATGAGGATGATCAATTGGATTCATAGCCGTACCACGTACAGTAGGGCGAATACCACGCCATCTATTAGATCCAGCTTTTCCCAACATGCGTAACATATGTTCAGAATTACCAACCTCTCCTATAGTTGCTCGACACTCGCAACGAATTTTACGTGTTTCACCAGATCGTAAACGAAGTATCATGTATTTTCCATCACGGGCTATAATTTGTACATAAGACCCTGCAGAACGAGCTAATTGTCCTCCTTTTCCTATTTTTATTTCTACATTATGAACAGCTGATCCAATAGGAATACTACTCATTGGTAAAGTATTACCCGGTTTTATTGGAACATTTACTCCAGAATTAACAATATCTCCTATTTTTGTATTTTTTGGCGCTAAAATATAACGACGTTCTCCATCTTTATATACAAGTAACGCTATATGCGCCGAACGATTTGGATCGTATTCCAAACGTTTTATTACAGCTGGAACATCATCCTTATTACGTTTAAAATCAATTATTCTATAACGTTTTTTATGCCCCCCTCCAATATGACGCACAGTAATACGACCGCGATTATTACGTCCACCTGACTTATTTATCTTACTAGATAATAATGAAGCACAAGGATTGCCCTTATACAAATCAAAATTAACTAGTTTAGTAACATGTCTTCTACCCGGCGAAGTTGGATTGCATTTAATAATAGGCATATCTTTTAATATTTTCCGTAATTATTGCTCTGTCATATTAATAAAATTTATTTTTTGCCCTTTTTCTAAAACAACATACGCTTTTTTCCAAGTATTACAAATTCCTCGTTTATTAATTGCACCTTTAGTTTTACCTGCTATAATCACAGTATTTACATTATTTACTTTCACCGAAAACAACATACTTATAGCATTTTTAATATCTATTTTATTCGAGTATCTTAATACTTTGAAAACAAATGTACTATACTTTTCTGATTTAGTAGAAGTTTTTTCAGAAATATGTGTGGATCGTATTATTTTAAATAAACGCTCTTGATACATCATATTAATTGATTCTCAATTTTCTTTACAATAGTATCAGTAATTAAAGTAATATCAAAATTTATTAAACTCACTGGGTCCATATGTAGAATAGTATTTATTTTTACTTTATGAAGATTACGAGAAGCTAAAATCAGATTTTTATCTAAAAAATCAGTAAATATCAATACACTTTTTCTTGAAGTTAATATTTTTAACTTTTCTAACAATAATTTAGTTTTTGGTTTTTCTATAGATAAATTTTTTATTAAAAACAAACGATTATCACAAACTAATCTAGATAAAATACTTTTTATCGCTCCTCGATACATTTTTTTATTTATTTTTTGATTATATAATTTAGGCGTAGCTGCAAATGTCACTCCTCCAGAACGCCAAATAGGACTTTTCACTGATCCAGAACGCGCTCGACCAGTACCTTTTTGACGCCAAGGCTTTTTGTTAGAACCTGAAACTTCCGAGCGACTTTTTTGAGATCTAGTGCCTTGACGAGCATTAGTTAAATAAGAAGAAATAACCTGATGTATCAATGCTGAATTAAAAGAACAACCAAAGATTTCATCAGATACAGAAAGTCTAGTTGAATTCGATACATCTATTTCTGCAAAATCTCTTATTTCTAATTCCATTTATATACTCTCTTTTACATTATGTTTAACAGATTGTTTAATAACTAAATTACTACCAATTACTCCTGGAACAGCACCTTTAACTAATAACAAATTAAGTTTTGTATCAACATTAATAACATCTAAATTTTGAACTGTCACTTTATCGTTTCCTAAGTGTCCTGCCATCTTTTTACCTTTAAATACTTTACCAGGGGTTTGATTTTGACCAATAGATCCAGGCGCTCTATGTGATAAAGAGTTCCCATGACTTGCATCTTGCATATGAAAATTCCAACGTTTTACTGTGCCTGCAAATCCTTTACCTTTAGAAATACCCGTAACATCCACTTTTTTAATATCTATAAAAATGTGTATAGTAATAATATCACCTACCAATATTTTTGTTTTACCTTCACACCGAAACTCCCACAAACCCCGACCAGCATCAATCCCTGATTTTATCATATGACCTGCTTTTGGTTTATTAATACGTTTAATATTTTTATTACCAGTAGTAACTTGAATTGCACAATACCCATCATTTTCTATATTTCTTATTTGTGTTACACGATTAGGTGTTATTTTAATCATAGTTACAGGAATAGATACACCATCTTTATTAAATAATCGAGTCATACCTATTTTTTGACCAATCAAACCTTTCATAACTATAAAAACAACTCCTTCTTTTCTAATTTTAAAACAAAAATTTTTAACCAATCATTTTTTTTATATATTTGTTATTTTATTGTGTTTATCGAAACTAACTAATCAAGACTAATTTGAACATCTACCCCTGCTGCTAAATCTAACCGCATCAGAGCGTCTACTGTTTTATCAGTAGGTTCAACAATATCGATTAAACGCTTGTGCGTGCGTATTTCGTATTGATCTCTTGCATCTTTATTTACATGCGGAGAAATTAAAATAGTAAATCTCTCTTTTTTAGTAGGCAATGGAATAGGACCATACACTTGAGCGCCAGTACGCTTAGCAGTTTCAACAATTTCTATAGTTGATCTATCAATTAGTCGATGATCAAATGCTTTCAAACGAATACGGATTCTTTGATTTTGCATAAACGAATCTAAAACTCCAAATGAGTTATCGATTAAATAATATTTAATATGTAGAACTCTTTATATTCTATAATCTAATAATTTAAATTAATAACACAACACTTTTATTACTGTTCTAATTCAAAAAATTTTTTATTTTATCTCTTAATGAAATATTAACTAATTTTAGTTCTGACACCTAAGTACCGAGCACCACCCAGTGTACCAATAAGTGAATAAAAAACAAGACTAATTTACAATAAAAAAATTAAAACATTTCTGATTACTTTTTATTATTAAAACAGTACAAACCATATAGACACAAAATATTATGTACAAAATTATTTTTTCAACTGTGATTGTATATAATTATGTACACCAATTTTCATCATGATATCTAGCTCAGTTTCTAAAAAATCAATATGTTTTTCTTCATCACTAAGTACCCGTACCATTATATCTTTAGATACATAATCTTGCACTGAATCAGCGTATTTTATACTTTCACGTAAATTATTAACACTATGATACTCTAAATTAAGATCAGCACGCAAAATATCTTCAATATTTTTATTAATATTAAACGAATCAAAACTCCTTAAAGAAAGAGTACCTTCCAAAAACAAAATACGTTGTGAATAAAGATCTGCATGATCCAATTCATCCATACATTCTTTAAATTCTACACTATTAAGACGTTCTAAACCCCAACTTTTGAAAATTTTTGAATGCAGAAAATATTGATTCATTGCAATAAATTCATCACTTAATAAATTATTCAGATGAATAATAATATGGTCATCTCCTTTCATAAGATCTCCTAATCTAGGCTTGTACTTATTTTTATTTATACATCACTTAGTTAAAATTAAGTAATGATTTTTACCATATTTAACTTTTTTATTAGACTTATTCTTAAAATTTAACAGTCGTCAATATATTATGCTGATAAGCAGATTCGAACTGCTGACCTCACCCTTACCAAGGGTGTGCTCTGCCTTCTGAGCTATATCAGCATAATTGTAATAGTAGTGTTTATACTACTAAGCGGACAGTGGGAATCGAACCCACATCATCAACTTGGAAGGTTGAGGTAATAACCATTATACGATGCCCACTTACTTAACAAAATCACTATTTTCAATATTATAATATAAATGTGCCATAAAACTTGACCAAATAATTTAAAATGATGGGGGAAGGATTTGAACCTTCGAAGTCTACGACGACAGATTTACAGTCTGCTCCCTTTAGCCACTCAGGAACCCCATCACAGTTTTATAAATATGCCGGTAAAAGGATTCGAACCTTTGATCTACTGATTACAAATCAGTTGCTCTTCCAATTGAGCTACACCGGCGTTATATCAATTATCTTTAAAAATAAAACATTATTTGATTTATTTAAATTCATACATATTGTAAATTACCTTTTTGATAATTTACTCATTTTCATTTAATATATATAAATTTTTTAAAACATTTTGCACAAAAACAAATTTTTATTTATTCTAAAAACAAAACTATTATTCATTTCGTATTGCTCCAACTATAATGCATAATTATAGTCAAATACTTTATTTTGATCAAGAATTTAAATAAAAATTTAGTTCTACAAAATAAAATAAATATCTGTTATTTGTAATAATATAAATAATTATGCTACATATTTCATCTATACCGTTTTTAACTTTTTCTCGTAAAGAATGGATATCTCTTCAAAAAAAGATACCATTAATATTATCTAAAAGAGAAATTCTCAATTTAAAAAAAATAAATAATAATATTTCTATCAATGAAATAATAGAAATTTATTTACCATTATCTAGCATCCTTAATTTTTATATTTGTTCATCAAATACGACACAACAAAATAGTTGTGCACAATTTCTAGGTACTCAAAAAAAACGTATACCATATATTATTGGTATTACTGGTAGTGTTGCTGTAGGTAAAAGTACTACGGCAAAAATATTGCAAATATTACTTAGTAAATGGCCCAAACACCGCATTGTAGAACTAGTGACAACTGACGGGTTTTTACATTCTAATATAATACTAAAAAAACAGAATTTAATGAAAAAAAAAGGTTTTCCACAATCTTATGATTATGCCAATTTAATAAATTTTATTCTAAAAATTAAATCTAGCACCAAACCAATCACTATTCCTATATATTCTCATACAAAATATGACATTATTCCTAATGTTCAACAAATAATTCACCATCCAGATATTCTCATTTTAGAAGGATTAAATATCTTACAAACTTACCATGAAAAATATTGTAATTTACCTAATACTTTGATATCTGACTTCATTGATTTTTCTATCTATATTGATGCTCCAGAAAACTTACTACAAACATGGTATATCAATAGATTTTTAAAATTTTGTAATAACACTACTTTTTCTCATCCTCATTCTTATTTTTATCATTATTCTCAATTATCTAAAAAAGAAATAATTTCTATAACTTCTCAAATATGGACTAAAATAAATAGACTCAATTTACAAAAAAATATTTTGCCTACTAAAGAACGTGCGAATTTAATTCTAAAAAAAGGCACCAACCATATGATTGATAATATTCAATTAAAAAATAACAATAATTAAACAAAGTAACAATTTTATTTTTTATAACTACTGTTAATATCTCGAATTCTATCAATCCAAAAACACTAAATTTTAAATAAATAATATTTCATAAATTAAAATATATTTATAAAATATTCCTCACGCTACACATATACTTACTAAGATACATAAATAGAAATATTATTTCCTAAATAATGTCGCATTAAACCTGCTTGTTTCACTATTAATGCTCCGTGCTCATTTATTCCAAATGCTGTACCATATATAACGCGCTTACCTACTAACAAAGTAATCGATTTATTATATAAATAATCAAAATTACTCCAATAAGAAATAAATGGTGTGAATCCAAAAACAACAAAATCTTTTAATTTCTGACGCAA
Organism: Candidatus Blochmannia sayi (nom. nud.); assembly: GCF_059935855.1. NCBI lineage: Bacteria > Pseudomonadati > Pseudomonadota > Gammaproteobacteria > Enterobacterales > Enterobacteriaceae > Candidatus Blochmanniella > Candidatus Blochmannia sayi (nom. nud.). Next base: position 240,015 of record NZ_CP011796.1, on the reverse strand, counting down.
TATATCAATCAACATTATTACTAAAATATTACGATCAATTATAATTCCAATATCTTTCAAACCAATCCAATTTGGACTCATTTTAGTTTCTAATGTTGAATATGATAAGTACGTGGTGGATATATTAATACCAATACCTATAATTACATGAGCAATTCGATCAGTACTTGTTATAATTTCAATCAAAATTCCCGCTAATTTTCGTCCATAAATGTACAAATCATTCGGCCATTTAATCTTAATCTGTGATACACCTAAATGTTTTAATATTCTCGCTACGACAACACTTATCATTAAACTAAATGCAATTATTGAAAACGGTATTTTTTCTATTTTCCAATAAATAGACAAACAAACACCTTGCCCAAAGGATGTAATCCAAATTTTGCCACGTCTTCCTCTTCCTTGTGTTTGATGTTCTGTCACGCAGGCATCTCCTGATGTCATATGTAAAATATTATCCATTATATATTGATTTGTTGAATCAACTTCATCTAACACAATTACATTACCTTCAGGTAATTGTGATAAAATTTCAGATTTATCCAATAAAAAATCAGAGGTGACAAAATTATAGTTTTTGTTGTATCTTATCAAAACTTCTAATCTCTAAAAATAAATATGATACTTATTTCATAATTTTTCTAAAACATATATATAATTAAACATTAACTCTTGAATTTTTTCTAAATAATTAAAATATTTATTATTTAGTATATAAATAATTTTTGAGGATTTATTTCTCCACGACTCCCAATTAACCTAACTTCAGGTTGCAGATAAATATTAAATTTATCTGCAACCTTATTATACACATAAAGAGCCAACGCCGCAATTTCAGTGCCAGTAGCCATTTTATTAGTATTAATCAATACTAAAGCTTGCTTTGAATGAATTGCCGCTTCTCCAAATACATAACCTCTTAATTGACAACTCTCTATTAACCATCCTGCTGATAATTTTACTTTACCATCTTTTTGATAATAATGAGGCATATTTGGATACTTTTGAAGTAAATCATTAACTTTTTTAACATCTATTACTGGATTTTTAAAAAAACTGCCAGCATTTCCCACTAAAATAGGATCCGGCAATTTTGTATGTCTAATCATATAAATAATATTAAACATTTGACGAGGCGTGATATTACGTTTATTCAAATGATTGAATTCATGATAATTTAATACAGGCTTCCATTTTTTATATAACGTTAATCCCACAAACACAATAGCGTATTTCTTTAAAAAAATTCTAAAAATACTATTTCTGTATCCAAAATTACATTCAGAATTAGTGAAACGAATTTTCTTTCCGTTACACAAATCTATAACATCTACATATTCACATACTTGAGATAACTCAAGTCCATAAGCCCCAATATTTTGAATCGGAGCAGCTCCAACATATCCTGGTATACATGCTAAATTTTCTAAACCTGGTATATTTTTATTTAAAGTATAAATTACTAATTTATTCCATTTTTCTCCAGCTCCAACATGCAACTTCCATGTCGTTTTATTTTCAGTGATAAAAACACCTTTTATTCTATTTAACAATATTACACCAGCATAATGTTCTAAAAATAAAACATTACTACCCTCTCCCAAAATAAGAACAGGTTTCCCTTGATTATAAGCTTTTTCCCACAATTTTAATAATGTACATTCATTATGCACTATAATTACATGCTCAGCGAATACATCAATCGAAAAAGTATTTAACGATTTTAATCTAATTTTACTTCTCATACATTCGTTGCTATTTAATAAAAATATTAAATATACGCTCAGACTATATTCACGCACTTATTCACATAAATAAGTATACTTTTTTATTTTAAACATATTAACTGTTTAATGTTGAATTTTATCTTCCTAAAAATTACAAAAAAAAATCATTTCACATACACATGATAAAATAAACACAAAAATTATATCAGACACTCACACCAAAATAACACCAAAAACTAATACATTAATTTTTCGATCTATCACATTTTATAATCAACAAACAATAATTATTATAAAATTCTCACAACAAAAATTGCGCTAACTTACATTAAACCACGCAATCTTTAATAATTTTCATTTTATAAATATAACTTAATGATTTTGTAAATCTAATTATTAAATCACTGAACAAAAACTATTGTATTGTTTGAAACATCTACGGTAATTTTTTTACCCGGTAATAAGTTGCCAGACAATATTTCTTGAGATAACGAATTTTCAATATATTGTTGTATAGCACGTTTTAATGGACGTGCACCATAATTTGGGTCAAATCCCACTTTTGATAAAAACACTAAAACTGCATCAGTAATACTAGTATTAGGATATCCTTTCTCTTCTAAACGATTACACAGATTTTTCAATTGAATATCAGCAATCTTAATAAGATGATCAGAATTTAACGGATGAAATACCACTATTTCATCTATTCTGTTAACAAATTCCGGACGGAAATATTTATGAACCACATTTAACATCGTAGACTTAACTTCTCGATAATCTGTAATTCTAAAGTTTTTTGGAATCATATCTGATCCTAAATTAGATGTCATAATAATAACAGTATTACTAAAATTGACTGTACGACCATGCCCATCTGTCAATCGTCCGTCATCTAACACTTGTAATAATACATTAAAAATTTCCGCGTGCGCTTTTTCTATTTCATCTAACAAAATAACAGAATACGGCCTACGACGTACTGATTCAGTTAAATATCCCCCTTCTTCATATCCAATATAACCAGGAGGAGCACCTAATAACCTTGATACAGAATGTTTCTCCATAAATTCAGACATATCAATACGAACCATCGCATGATTAGTATCAAAAAGAAATACAGACAGCGCTTTACATAATTCAGTTTTACCTACTCCAGTGGGCCCTAAAAACATAAAAGAACCTATCGGACGTTTAAGGTCAGACAATCCAGCACGACTTCTACGAATAGCATTAGACACTACTTTTACTGCTTCATTCTGACCAATAACGAATTTATGCAAAACATGCTCCATATGTAACAATTTATCTTTTTCACTAGCCAACATTTTAGAAACGGGAATTCCAGTCCAACGAGACAATACTTCGGCAATTTCTACATCAGTAACACAATTTCGTAAAAGACGTATTTTTTTATTATTAGATTGCAATACTATCGATAGCTTTTTTTCTAATTCTGGAATTTTACCATATTGTAATTCAGACATACGCGCTAAATCACCAACACGACGTGCTTGATCAATAGCAATTTTTGCCTGTTCTAAATCAGATTTTATATTTTGAGCATCAGATAATGATGTTTTTTCATTTTTCCATTCTTTTTCAAGTACAATATAATCATTTTCTTTTTGTACTAATTCAGTAGTTAATGTTTCCAAGCGTTTTATGCTAGAATCATCTGATTCTTTTTTTAATGCTTGTTGTTCTAATTTTAACTGTATTATTCGCCGTTCCAATCTATCCAATTCTTCTGGTTTAGAATCTATTTGTATACGAATGCTTGAAGCAGCTTCGTCAATCAAATCAATAGCTTTATCCGGCAACTGGCGATCAAAAATATATCGATACGATAAAGTTGCAGCAGCCACTATTGCCGGATCAGTAATGTGAACATTATGATGTAATTCATAACGTTCTTTTAATCCACGAAGAATAGCTATAGTATCTTCAACACTAGGTTCAGCAATAAATATTTTTTGAAAACGTCTTTCTAAAGCCGCATCTTTTTCAATATATTTGCTATATTCATTAAGTGTAGTTGCTCCTACACAATGCAATTCTCCTCTAGCTAATCTTGGTTTAAGCATGTTACTTGCATCCATTGCTCCATCAGCTTTACCAGCCCCAACCATAACATGTAGTTCATCGATGAACAAAACTATATTACTATCTTCTTTAGATACATCACTCAACACGCTTTTTAAGCGTTCTTCAAACTCTCCTCTATATTTCGTTCCTGCCAATAATAATCCCATATCTAAAGCCAATATACGATTATTTTTTAATCCTTCTGGCACTTCATTATTAACAATACGTTGAGCTAATCCCTCTACTATAGCAGTTTTTCCTACTCCAGGTTCTCCTATAAGAACAGGATTATTCTTGGTACGCCTCTGTAACACCTGAATAGTACGACGAATTTCCTCATCTCTACCAATGACAGGATCAAGCTCGCCTCGTTCTGCAAGTTTAGTTATATCTACAGTAAATTTTTGTAATGCTTGACGTCGAAATTCTGCTGATTGATCATTAACTGAATGATTATTACGTATATCATTTATTACTTGTTTCATATTTTCTGTAATTATTCCAGATTTTTTTAATAAATCACTTAATATTCCGCTAGATTCAATAGCCGCTAAAATAAACATTTCTGATGCAATAAAAGTATCATTATATTTTTGTGCTAATTTATCACACAAATTTAGCATTTTGATTAAATCATAGGAACATTGAATATCTCCACCAATGCCTTCTACTTTAGGTAGATTATCACATGCTTGCTCAATTGATGCAATTAACTGAGAAATATTTGATCCAGCACATACTAACAATTGATATACCGATCCATTTCGATCATTCAAAAAAGCAAGCATAACATGTATAGGTTCGACAAATTGATTATCTTTTTTAAGCGCTATAGATTGAGCATCAGAAAGAGCCAATTGAAAATTATGAGTAAAACGATCTAATCGCATAATATTTTTCCTTGTACAATAATATAACAAATCAATCAAAATATAGATCACAGCTATCTGATGATATGGCGATTAAGCACCAAAATTCAAGCATTTAAAATTTACTAAAAATTAAAACATATATATCGAGATTCTCTAAACACTAAATATAAAATATAAACCTTATTATTATATTAATTATTTCATTATAGTTAATTTATAATATTGAATTTATTTAATAAATTTAGATTAATAATCTGTGCTCTATGTAATAAAAAAACTATAACAGAAATATCTGCAGTATTTATTACAGGAACAACAATATCATTAAAAAATTATTCATTTTTTCTTAATATATTTATTAAATTTATTATATCTTGAGGCAAAGGTATATTCCATACCATTTTAATTTGAGTAATAGGATGACACAATTTCAGCGTGATAGCATGTAACGCTTGACGACGGAAACGATATAAATAGCTATTTAATCCATTAGACTTATCTTTAATGAAATAAGTGATTTTCCCATATTTTTGATCTCCTACCAAAGGATGATTAATATAAGCCATGTGTACACGAATTTGATGAGTTCTTCCAGTATCAAGACGCACACGCACTCTAGTGTGCATTCTGAATGTTTCTATAACTGAATAATAAGTAATTGCTGGTTTTCCCGCAACATCTACTGTCATGCGAGTGCGATGAATTGTATGTCTTCGAATTGGTTTATCTATCATCCCATCATTATGGGAAAAACTTCCAAAAACAATCGCTTCATACTCTCTAATAATTTTTCGTTTTTTAAATAATTGTAATAAATTATTATATGCAATAACATTTTTAGCTACAACCATTAAACCAGTAGTATCTTTATCTAAACGCTGAACAATACCCGCTCTGAATACATCTATAATAGATGGATATTTGTACAACAGCGCATTTAATACAGTACCCGAATAATTACCAGCTCCAGGATGAACTACCATATTCTTCTCTTTATTTATCACTATAATATCATCGTCTTCATATACAATTTCAAGAGGTATATCTTGAGGAACAACATTATTTTGAATGTTAACAATATTTTTTATTTCAATAAGCTCACCACCCATCATTTTTTTTTTAGGCATAATAACTACTCTATTATTGACGCTCACTTTCTCAGAAAGAATCCAACGTTTTATTTGAGAACGAGAATAATTTGGCAATAACTCAGAAAGCACACAATCTAATCGCTGACCAGATTGAGATGCGTGTACTATTACAGGTTTTATAACATAATATTCAGGTAACTTTATCATCACCAATACATCAATCGAATATTAAATTTAGCTAAATTGTTATATAATACGTTTATTAAAATGAATGTTTTGTAAAATATTATTTATGAACATTTGAATACTTTTTATAAAATACTAATAAAAAATATCATGACACGAATTAAACTCTACATAACAGTAATTATATCAAGTATTAGTATCATCGTTATTTCCCATGCAACTGCGGCTGTTCATAATATAAATTATTCTACTTACAATATTTATAAGTCCGCTCAAGACAAATTATATAATGCTAACTATACAGAAGCTATACAAAATTTAGAAAATCTAAAAAATTTACATTTGTTCGATCCCTGTCCTCAGCAAATTTATTTGGATTTAATTTACGCTTATTATAAATTACATGATTTAAAGTCAGCAAATAATTATACTAAGTATTTTCTAAAATCGTATCCCAATCATAAATATTATGATTATGTATTATATATGCATGGTTTAGTTAATATGTCCTTAGATTCTAAAAATAAAACATTAATAAAATACTTACATATAAATTGGTTTGATCGCGATCCTACATATGCACACACAGCATTCTATAGTTTTGTAGAACTTATTCGCAAATATCCCGATAGTCAATACTCTGCAGATGCACATAAACGTTTAATATTTTTGAAAAACAGGATAGCTGAATATGAACTCTCTATTATAAAGTTTTATTCTAAAAGAAATGCTCATATATCAGTAATAACCCGTGCAAAAAAAATGTTATATTATTTTCCAGATACTCAAGCAACCCGTAAAGCACTGTATTATATGCAACGTGCTTATCAAAATATATACTTATCTGATCAAGCTGATAAAGTAGCAAAAATTATCGCTATCAATCCAATATACTAACTCTCAACAAACAATTATTTTATAAATGTATTAACTATAATTATTTCAATCGTACAATCAAACCAATATTTAAAGTTATGTAGCATAATGAAGTATAATCTTATATTTATGAATAAATAACGACTATTTAAACTACATAAATCAATATTTAACTTTAACACGCGCTATTATTATTACGATCACTGCAATTATTATACAAATAATATACTAATATTAGAACATCACAAAAAAAATGAGTCAAATCATGATTTATAAATCTACAACACATATAGCTTTTTTGGGCCCTAAAGGTTCATATTCCCATATTGCTGCCATACAATATGCGAATCGTTATTTTGATAAAATAATAGAGTGTAGTTGTAAAAATTTTAATGATATTTTTTCATTAGTGGAATGTAACTACGTAGAATATGGTGTAGTACCTATTGAAAATTCTAACTCTGGATTAATTGATGAAGTATGTGATTTATTGCTAGATACTCAAATACTATTAGTGGACGAAATTGTTATTCCTATAAAACATTGTATTTTAACAAAAAACTGTACTAATAATATAAATAAAATTCAAATCATATATAGTCACCCACAACCTGTTCAACAATGCAGTAAATTTTTAAAACATTTCTCGACATGGAAAATCATATTCTGTGAAAGCAGCGCAACTGCTATGAAAACAGTAGCAGCACTCAATCAATCTAACTTGGCAGCTTTAGGCAGTATACAAGGAGGAAAATTTTATGGATTACGTGCATTATCAACATATAATTTATCTAATTCTCAAAAAAATATAACTAGATTTATTATCTTAAAAAAAGCAAATATTAAAATATTCGATGAATTTATAGCTACAAAAACTATACTAATTATCTCCATTGAACAACAATATAAAAAATTAGACGAAATTTCAAAAATATTGCAATATTACAATATTAAGAAAACCTACTTTAAATCACGTTTATTATTACACAACACATCAAAAAATATAGTTATTATTGAAGTAATGGCGCATATACACAACATATACGTGCAACAAATTTTCATAGAATTAAATAAAATTTCTCATTCATTAAAAATACTAGGTTGCTATCCAATTACATCTGACATAAATATAATTAACAATTACAACGAAAAAATAGTATAAACAACCTTTCAGAAAGTATCATATTCAGATATTTTTATATCATGTAAAACGTTTTATTTATAAAAAACACACGCAATAATGAATAATAAACAAATAACCGCGCAATACATGATAATATAATATCTAAAAATACAAACATGCGGTCAAATATACAAAACAGCATTTTTAATTAAAAATTAATTTTACAATAACAAATTTTGTTATCAAACATATATATGTTTCAATTTTAATGCAAAACAATCTAAAAAATTAAAAATAATAATCATTTATGTAAGTAATTATCAAAACCATTTCTTTATTTTTGTATATGATTAATTTGACGCAATATTTTTCGACTTTCTTTATAAAAAAGATCAGTATATATACCAAACCAATCTTGAATTTTTTGAAATTGATTAATAAATTCTTGTTTCTTATTTCGTTCCAATAATGTTAAAATCCCACCTAGCCTTTTATAATACCGTCTGATCAACATAAGACTATTTTTAGAATTCATAATTATATCTGCATATAATTGAGGATCTTGAGCAAATAATCGCCCTATTGTTATTAACCTTAATCGAAATATTGGCGAAGAAAAAGATAACATTTTTTCTAAATCAATATTTTCTTTTGACAAATGATATCCAACTACAAAAGTAATAAAATGAAATAATCCTTGAATGAAACTCATATATTGATCATGCTCTGTTGCGTCACACAAATATAATTTTGCACCCCAAAGTTTTATTTGTTCTAATAACCATTGATACGCTTCTGGATGACGTCCTTCACAATAAATTACTACTTGTTTTACCATACTTCCATGATCCGGATTAAACATAGGGTGCAATCCTAATACCGGGCCAGTATGATTAGCTAATATAGCGTTTAAAGATATTTCTTTTATAGACGATAAATCTACTATAATACAATTGTTAGATAAACATGGTAATTTATCAACAACATCAACAACTGAATGAATAGGGACGCTAATTATCACCATGCCAACATCTTTCAATATTGATTTTGCATTCATCCAATCATCTTTATCTAAAATTCGTACATTATATCCTGATAAAATTAACATTTTGAAAAAAAACTGACCCATTTGTCCTTGACCCCCAATTATAACAATTGGACCTAAATTCGGGCGTAGTGTCTTAAATCCTTGCTCATTTTCATTACAATAAGATTCATTCATAACGAGACGTAATATATCTTCGACTAAATCTGGAGAAATACCTAATTTTACTGCTTCTTGTCTGCGGCAATCGATTATCATTTCTTCTCTATCTGGTACATAGATAAACAATCCGTAACGGTTTTTTATTTTTCCTATTTCAGAAACTAAAGAGAGTCGTTTAGATAATAACCTTAATAAATCTTGATCTATTTTATCGATTTTATTTCGTAAAATATTTAATTCCTCTATCATGCCATTTCGGCTCCTGATATACGGTTAATAAGAAATGGTTTTAATTCTTTATATAAAGAATGTAACAAATGTTCAGTCGTTTCCCAATCTATACAAGCATCAGTCACTGATACTCCATATTGTATTGTTGTAGAACATGATAAATTTACAGGTTGGTTACCAGAATGAATATAACTTTCCAACATCAAACCAATAATAGAACGATTTCCACATTTAATTTGATTCAAAACAGATCGCGCTACATCAATTTGATAACGATAATTCTTATTAGAATTACCATGACTACAATCTATCATTAATGCTAATGGTAATCCTGCTTCTATTATTCTTTTTTCGCAATAAATAATATCTTCTGGATAATAATTGGGATTTTCCCCCCCACGTAAAATTATATGAGTATTAAGATTGCCTTTAGTATGCACTAAAGATACTTGACCTAACTGATTAATACTAATATATCGATGAGATATCATAGCAGTTCGTATTGCATTAATTGCATTAGAAAGATTGCCATTAGTACTATTTTTAAAACCTATAGGCGTACATAGCCCAGAAGCAATTTCTCGATGTATTTGAGATTCTGTAGTACGAGCTCCAATAGATGACCAACTAAAGAGCTCTCCAATATATTGTGGAATATTTGGATTTAACACTTCAGTGGCAAGTGGTAATCCAATTTTTGTTAATTGTATCAATAGATTTCGAGAGGTTCTTAAACCTAATTCAATATCATAAGAACCATTCATATGTGGATCATTAATTAAGCCTTTCCAACCAATAGTAGTACGAGGTTTTTCTAGATATACACGCATAACAATATATAATTGATCTTGTAATTCTGATGATAAAATTTTCAATTTATTAGCGTAATCAACAGTAGAATCAACATCATGAATAGAACAAGGACCACATATTACTAATAAACGTGGATCTCTTCTATGAATAATATTCATAATAACATTTCGAGAATCAGCAATAGTTTGTTGTTCTGAACGTGTTATAGGAAATTGACTTTTTAATTGATCAGGAGTAATCATTGGATGTATATTGTAAATATGAATGTTATTTTGCTCATTTTTTTGCATATTATTAGCCTTAATATAATAAGGTATTTATAGTATTTTAAACTATAAATACTAAAATGATTATTAAAAAATGATAATATATAATCATATTATGATACACATATAAAACTAATGTAAATATAGTTTTTACTTATAATTGTTAATAAATTATTATAAATTGATTAATTAGACTATATTTAATTTTTGATTTATAAAAAAATAAGTTCTAATGACAATAGATTATTTTAAAATTTTTATCATTCAAAATACGAACTCTATCTATATACTAGATACATTAAATACAAAACATATACATATTGAATTAATAATTAAAAATCTATACATTATACTTACAATAAAAGACTGTGTTTATTTTTTTAATATTACATTTTACATTGAATAGATGTTTGAAAAAAAATCATGAGATAATCCATATGTCAAGACAATCGATGACATATATAAAAAATTTTAATTATATTTAAAATCAATACTATTACGGACGATTTCAAAACATACACAAAAACTCAAACACAATATATACATATATGTATATATACAAAAAAATAAATTAGTAACCTGATAATGTTAACAACAGAATCTTATCTGAAATATCAGATCATATGTGCTTTGTTCTAATACGCGCAGATTTTCCACTAAGGTTTCGTAAATAATATAACTTGGCACGACGAACAATTCCAAATCGTTTAATCTTAATTTCTTCAATAACAGGAGAATGTGTTTGAAATACTCGTTCTACCCCTTCACCACTAGAAATCTTCCTTACAGTAAACGCAGAATGTAATCCACGATTTTTAACAGAAATAATTATACCATCAAAAATCTGTAAACGTTTTTTGCTACCTTCAATTATCCAAGCCTTCACTTCTACTGAATAACCTGAATGTAAATGTGGTACATTCTTTTTAATTTGTTTTATTTCAAAATCATTTATTAATGCATGCATATACATTATTTCCTTAATCTTTGTTTAAACAATAAAAGTATTCATTTTTAAATTCAACAAGCAATTCTTTTTCTTCATCAGTTAATTGCATATCACTAAGTAAATCTGGTCTTTTTATCCAAGTACGACCCAGCGCTTGTTTTTGTTTCCAACGATCAATATTCTTGTGATTTCCTGATAACAATACTGACGGTACTTTTATACCTGCAAAAATTTTTGGACGTGTATAATGTGGACAATCCAATTTTCCTTTAGAAAAAGAATCCGAATCCTTTGAATGTCGGTTACCTAATACACCAGGAAGTATTCTGGATATCGCATCTATTAATACCATCGCTGCTAATTCCCCTCCGCTAAGTATATAATCCCCTATAGACCATTCTTCATCAATTTCTGTTTGGATAAATCTTTCATCAACACCTTGATATCTACCACAGACTAAAATTAGTTTTTGATTATCATGTGCTAATGTACGTACATGTTTTTGATTGAGCTTTTTCCCTTGAGGGGAAAGATAAATTACCTTAACATTACCCTCTAATTCATTTTTTGCTTGATTAATTGCATCTTTTAATGGTTGAATCATCATTACCATGCCTGGTCCTCCTCCATAAGGACGATCATCCACACTATGATGTAAGTCGTATGTAAATACACGTGGATTCCATAGTTTTACAGAAATGATATTGTTCCTAACAGATCGACCTACTACCCCATGACAAATAATAGCGTCAAACATTTCTGGAAATAAAGTAATTACACCTAACTGCATATATTTTAAATAATTTTATTTTTAATAAATGATTAAAAATCAGGATCCCAATCTACAATAACAGTACGCATGGAAAGATCAATATTTTTTACAACTTTCTTCAAAAGAAAAGGAACAAGACAATCTTTTATTTTAATAGAATCTTCTTTATGCTTTCTTATGACTAAAACGTCATTTGCAGTAGTGTCTATTATATTAATAATATTCCCTAAAAAAATACCTTTTACCGTTATTACTTTACATCCTATTAAATCTTTCCAATAATATTCGTCATCATTTATATGCGATAATAATTCTGAATCTATAATAATTTCGCAATGAGTCAATAGTTGAGCAGAATCTCTATTTGATATTCCTCGGATTTTAGCAATATAACACTTTCCAACAAATTTCCACTTATCTAAATAAATTGATTTCCATTTAGATTCCATGATAACAAAACACGGATGATAATTAAAAATACTATCACGTTGTTCAGTAAATGAAATTATACGTATCCATCCTAATATACCATATGCACCTGTAATTTTTCCTATTGTTACAGGATTAACAGGTACCGTTAATCCATCTTTTGTATCACGTTGCATATTTACTTATTTTTTATATTTTTCTTTATTAACATTAAGACACGTACAGAAGGACTAGCTCCCTTATGTAACCAATATTTTATTCGTTCTGTATTTATATGTAGCGCCATATGATTATCACGCTCAATTGGATTAAAAAACCCAACTCGTTCAATAAAGCTACAATCCCGTGCATTTCTACTATCAGTAACAACTATGTGATAAAAAGGAGCTTTCTTATGCCCTCCTCGCGCTAATCTAATTCTCACCATAAATCTGCACCTTTTATTTAAAACCTCAATAAAACAAATAGAGTAATGATAAATTACACAAATGCGTATATATACGCACTAATTTTCACATATACATATATCTTATAAATTTTAATTAATTGGAAACTTAGACGATATTTTATTTTTTAATGTACGTATCATACGGAATATTTCATTTTTATTTATTCTTTGTATTATAGTACGCATATGCTTAAATCTATCCAATAGTTTAGTCACATCATGTACATGTACTCCAGATCCAGCAGCGATACGCTTTTTCCTAGATCCTTTGATTATGTCTGGATTACTACGTTCTTCAATAGTCATAGAATTTATTATAGCTTCCATACGTATAAATGTAGCATCATGTAAATATGATTGAACGCTATCTAAATTCATCCCTAAATTAGGTAATCTACCTATTATTTTATGAATTCCACCCATACTTCGTATTTGTTTTATATAACCTAAAAAATCACATAAATTAAAGTCCATACTACCTTTTTTTACATATTTTTTTTCTTTAACCCACTCTGATTGATTATCAAGCTCTTCAATCAATGAAAGTATATCGCCCATTCCAAGTATCCGTCCAGCTATTCTATGAGCATTAAAGGATTCTAGATCATCAATTTTTTCCCCCGTTCCTATAAATTTTATGGGTTTTCCAGTTAGATACTTCACAGATAAAGCTGCACCTCCACGCGAATCTCCATCTAATTTAGTAAGAATAACGCCAGTCAATGAAAAAGATTTATTAAATACATTTACGCTATTAACAGCTACTTGTCCCGTCATAGAATCTATAACAAATAAAGTCTCTATCGGATTAATGACTCTATGAACCTCAGTCAACTCTGAAAGTAAAGAATGATCTGTATCTAAACAACCAGCAGTGTCTATCAACAAAACATCATAAAATAATGATTGCGATGAAACCATTGCTGATTTAACTATATCAATTGGTTTGTCGCTAATATTATAATCTGAAAAAAAACTAATATCTTCAGATCTTATTAAGTTTTTTAACTGTTGCACGCCTGCTGGCCTATATATATCAATGGATACTACCAATACTTTTTTATTTTTTTTTGCTTTTAAAAATTTCGCAAGTTTACCTACAGTAGTAGTCTTACCAACACCTTGTGTGCCCACTATTAATATTATTGCCGGTATTTGAGCATTCAAATTTAAGTCATTAAACCCTTCTCCCATGGTCTTTGCTAAAGAAGCATGAATTATTTTAATAAACTCTTGACCTGGCGTTAAATTATTATTTACATTTTTTCCAATAATACTTTCTTTCACTTGATTAATAAAACTCTGTATCACGGGTAATGCTACATCCCCTTCTAATAAAGAAACTTTAACCGTATCCAAAGTATCTTTAATGTTTTTTTCTGTCAAACGTCCAGAACTCATAATCTTACGTATTGATTGTGATATTTTATTAGATATCTTTTCAAACATCTCTATCGCTCAAAATAAAAGTGAATGTTATAAACAAATTTATACAAAACTATATTAGTTGAATTATTGACGACAATCTCCAATATAGTATATATATTTTGCCTTTTAATTAAAAACCTTTAAATAATCATATAAAAATTTTCTACTAAAAATAAAGATCATAATTGTAAAAACAATATTGTATGGATTATTTTCTTATATAAAAAATAACTAAACGAAATATACAACACACCCGAGAGGACTTGAACCTCCAATCGCTCAGTTCGTAGCCGAGTGCTCTATCCAATTGAGCTACGGGTGCATCGTTTGATTAGCAGTGAGGGAGAGATTCGAACCCTCGATACAGTTTTTTACACTATATACTCCCTTAGCAGGGGAGTGCCTTCAGCCACTCGGCCACCTCACTGAATAATTATAACAATTCCATCTTGACTGTATAAATTTAGCTATTTATCTAATTTTTTGTTTTTTTTACAATTAACAAATCCTTTGATCACACTACGTTATTTCTATAGAGTTTACAACTAAATTTTTATTTCTAATTAATACCAATTGATTTACATAAAAAATTATTTAAAAATAACAAAATTTAACATAACGTTTGTTGTGATTTTTCAGCCTTAATACGTTGATAAATCTCTTCTCGGTGTATAGATATCTCTTTAGGAGCATTTACACCAATACGAACTTGATTCCCTTTAATACCTAACACAGTTACTGTAACTTCATCCCCAATAATAAGAGTTTCACCAACTCGTCGAGTCAGAATAAGCATTCTTTACTCCTTGAAAAATTCGAATAACCGAAATTCTAAAATTTCATGTTTTATATTATAAAAACACTAAATAAATACTTTATATGATATTGTAAATTTTTTTATATTTTTTATTAATGTACTACTTTGATCAAATATCAAAATTACTTTGTTTTAAACTATTTTAATATATTATTCAATTCATTACAGTATTTTATGCAACAATGAGTTTATTTCAACAGACACCTGACGAGTAGTCATTATATTGCTGATGCCAACTTGAGCAATATCAGATTTACCTCCACCCTTTCCACCAAAATTATTTACAATATAATGCACTAAATCTAAAGCATTTATTCGATTGTATTCCAATAAATCTCTAGTCACAGTTACGACTAAATTAATTTTGTTATTCTTATTCACATTAATAAGAACAACTACTCCCGATTGTAATTGATTTTTAAGATTATTTACCATATTAAGTAATGTTTTTTGCGCTAAATTCGTAACTTGTTTTGTTAATACTTGCACGTCTTTAACATAATAAATGTCCTGAACTAAAGATAAACTTTGTTGTATATCTTGTGTGTTTCTTAAATGTTTGATTTCTTTTTCTAATCTTTTACAGTATAATTTAAGTTCATGTATTTTATTTAAAATATTCTTATCATCACTTTGTGTTAATTGAAACATATTTCTAAGCAATGTTTTATGTCGATATATTACAGATAACGCTGAATTATTAGTTACTGCTTCAATACGCCTAACACCAGAAGCGATACTGGATTCTTTAGTAATTATAAATATACCAATCTCTCCAGTATATGTAGCATGAGTTCCTCCGCATAATTCAACAGAAAAATGATCCATGCTTACAACACGAACCATTTTATCATATTGTGTATTTAAGAGCATAACCACGCCTCTATCTTTAGCAGTTTCTATTGACATAGTTTTGACCGAGATAGGCATGTTATTCCAAATTTTATAATTTACAATATTTTCTACTGTATTAATTTGTATCTCCGTCATTGCTTCATGATGAGAAAAATCAAAACGTAAATATTTATTATTTACTAATGAACCTCTTTGTATTACTTGAAATCCAAGAACTTGAGATAATGCAGCACGCAACAAATGTGTAGCAGAATGATTTAAAGAAATATCCTTTCTTATACCTTGATCCACTTTCGCTATTATTTCTTCTCCTACGCTAATAGTACCACTACTAACTGTTCCTAAATGACCTATTGCTTGTCCATATTTTTTTGTATTTATAACTTTAAAAAATCCAGATATAGTTTTTAATTGACCGCAATCACCTATTTGCCCTCCAGATTCACCATAAAATGGAGTATTATTTAAAACCACTATTCCTTCTTCTTCTGCATAAATTTTATCGACTGGTTTGTTCTGTTGAAATAACGCTATTATTTGAGCTTTACAAACAAGTTGATTGTATCCGACAAATACACTTGATAAATTTGAAAATGACATATTTTCAAAAGTTATGCAAAATTTATTTGATTCCTTTGAGTATTTTTTTTGTTTTAACATAGCTTGATCAAATCCCACCTGATCTATATATATTGCATGTTCTAAACACACATCTTTAGTTAGTTCTAATGGAAAACCATAAGTATCATATAAATAAAACGCTATCTCTCCATCTAAAATATTTCCGTCTAATTGTGTCAATTGTTTCTTTAACAACGCCAATCCTTTTTTTAAAGTGTTTTCGAATAACTTTTCTTCATTAAATAAAATTTTCTCTATAAAATCTTTCTTTGTATATAACTTAGCAACTATATGTTGCATATATTTAATAAGCGGAGATACCAATTTATAAAAAAAAACATCATTTATACCTAATTTTTTTCCATGAAGAATAGCTCTACGAATAATACGACGCAATACATAACCACGTCCTTCATTAGAAGGAATAACTCCGTCTTTAATCAAAAACACACACGCACGAATATGGTCAGCTATGACATATACAGATCTATCTGTAGTAGGTATATCATTAACATTAATAATTCTGTATATAGAAGATATTAAATTCTCAAATATATCAATGGAATAATTACTACACACTCCCTGTAATATTGCAGCAATACGTTCTAACCCCATTCCAGTATCTACTGATAACATGGGAAGCGACAAAAGACGACCATCTCTTTGACGATTAAATTGCATAAATACTAAATTCCAAATTTCAATATATCTATCTCCTAATGTCTGTAAACTACCAGGAGGGGATCCTTGAAAATGATCACCACGATCATAAAATATTTCTGAACAAGGCCCACAAGGGCCAATGGGACCCATTTGCCAAAAATTCTCAGAATCACAACAAAAATTATTTTTTGTATCAGTTCCAATCTGCACAATATGTGTATTGGGTATATCTATTTGTTTTTTCCAGATACCATAAGACTCGTCATCACAAATATGTACTGTTGCCCACAATCGATTTTTAGGTAAATTAAACCAATTTTTATCAGTTAATAACTCCCAAGCAAACTGTATAGCTTCATATTTAAAATAATCCCCAAAACTAAAATTACCTAACATCTCAAAAAATGTCAAATGCCTATCAGTGTATCCAACATTATCCAAATCATTGTGTTTACCTCCAGCACGTAAACAACGTTGTATAGTAACAACACGCTTAAATAATGGTTTATCAATACCTAAAAATATATTTTTAAACTGATTCATACCAGAATTAGTAAATAATAAAGTTTGATCATTATCAGGAACTAAAGTGCTACTTGAAATAATTTTATGTTCCTTTTTTTTAAAAAAATTCAGAAACTCTTGACGAATGTTATTAATACCTTTGTACATATAAATTCCATCATATAAAAAGGTTATACATATAACTGCACAACCAATGCATTATAACAATTTTTTAAAAGATAGAAAATCACAATCACAAATATTATTTCTTATAATTTATATGTAAATTTATTCACTTTCATAACAATAAAATGAAATAACTTTTCATTTACAAAATAAATAAAAATTAAAAATAAAAATTTATAAAATTTAATAATTTTTATACTTATTTATACTTAATGGATATTTAAATATGACAGATTAAAAAAATAATTTGAAAATTAAACTTATTCACATTTAATATCATTAAAATTTATACTTGTACCATAAATACAATAATTTATAATCAGTTTCCATTAATTGATACAATACGATACATAAAAATATATAGATAATATATATTATATGTATATTCAACATCGAATATTCCAACGGAATTATTTATAATTCAAAATACATGTGTTACTATATTTTGATCATTATTTTATAAAATCCGTATGCCGCTTTGTTTAAGTTCAACTCATCATAGCATTTGATTGGAATATATACTTAAAATTTATTCCAATTCTTTACTTACAAAAATAAAAACTGCACTAAAAATTCCCATTGCCAATAATACAAACAGTCTGATTAATATTTTGTTACATATTAAACAATACATATCTGTAATTTATAAAAATTTATTTTTTAATTATTTTTAAACATAACACAAATATAACATAATTTATAACTTATCTAACACTATAGATTCTATCTACGATGTTAGGTACTCATTGAACAAATTTTCCATAATTAAACAAAATATATAATAATACATGATTCTTTATCATATCGATAAACCTGATTATTCAAGTACTAAAATTAAAAATATTTTATCTATAATTAAAATACTCTAAAAAACATATAAATTACATTGTATATATTCAATTTTTATATTTAATGCTATCTACTTAAATTTAACAATAAAGTCGAATTAACTATCTTTGCAAATAAGATAAAGGATTTACCGATTTACCTTTGTATCTTATTTCGAAATGCAATTTTACTTCATTAGTTCCGCTACTACCCATAGTGGCAATTTTATCACCCATTCTAACATTTTGTTGTTCAGTAACTAATATTATGTCATTGTGTGCATAAGCACTAAGATAATTTTTATCATGTTTGATAATAATCAAATTACCGTATCCTTTCAAGGTATTACCAACATACACCACCTTTCCACTAGCAGTGGCTAATACAGGTTGACCTAAAATTCCAGAGATATCAATTCCTTTATTACCTCTTTCAGTATCAGAAAAAGTATTAATAATTGCGCCATTTGCTGGCCAATACCAACTTTTAAATGCTACCAATTTTGATTTTTTTGAGTCATTAGGCATACCCTGATAAAATTTATCCATATCGCAATAAATATTATTATTATTATGGTGTATACATGAGAACACTAATTGTTTTTTTATAAAAAAAAATACTCTTTTGAAAAAAAGACTATTTTTACAAAAAAAAATAAAAGATTTTTTAAAAAAATTTTCAAAACACAATAATGTCGAGCGATTCTTCACTTTTAATACCTGACCTACTTTTAACACATTTATATCTTTAATATTATTTATTTTTGACAAATCCAAGCAATTATTTCCTGTGATCCAAGCGATATAAAACAGAGTATCACCAGATTTTACTATATAGATAGGTTTGTGATATGAACAATAATTAATACTATTATATTTATGGGTTGAAGTAATTGACATTTTTTCTTCTTCATGCCACGTATTTATTTTTTTATCCTGAGATGATACATAAATAATGGCATCAGAATTCATATAATGTGATACACCTTGGCTACTACATCTGTGGATATTGTTGTTAAAACATTCTCCTAAGAATATAAGAATAGTTACCACGTAAATTATCGATGTGCTACATAGCATCATAGATGCATGGAACTCCTATGTTCCCTACTGATTTTATTGATAACTGATTTATTTAAATCATTACAACTATATATATGAAATTATATAATTACGAGATTTATATTAAGTACATATAACATCTTATAGATACCCTGTATTAATATGCAATACTTATATTAAATGGGGGTAATAATATAATTATTTTGATATAACACTTTGAGTGTTCATATAATATTTACAATTATTACACACTAATATTATAATCAATTTCCATTAAATAAATAAACAATATTTTGCTATAAAAATTCTGATGATTTAGTACTTACTTATTTACAAAAATCACTTATATTGTATCTTCATATTCATATATACGAAGATAAAACAATTTATAATCATATACATGATGTGTGTACACCAAGTCAACAATTTTTTCAAATTTAAAAAATAGCTAACATATATAACGATGAATATTGACACATTTGTTGTGTGTTATTAGATAATTTCATACCAACAATTAAAACTAAACTATAAGAAAATAATCAACTTTTTGAATAAATACTACTTCACGTTTATAAAACGTATAAGTCATTTTTTTCATAAAAACTATTAAGCATATAATTTACATAAATCAATGTCAACGCATCAATAATACCACTGCTACACACGCAATACCTTCAGATCGACCAATATACCCTAATGTATCAGTAGTAGTTGCTTTAATATTCACACTAGTTATTGAGCAATTTAAATCTTTAGAAATATGAAGACGCATTTGATAAATATACATATTTATCTTGGGAGTTTGCAAAACTGTAGTAATATCTATATTTCCTAACGAATATCCTTGTGATATAATTTTATTCCAGGAAATTCTCAATAATTTACGACTACTTACGTTATTATATTGAGCATCAGTATCTGGAAACATTGATCCAATGTCACCAGAACAAGCAGCTCCTAACAATGCATCAATTAATGCATGCATCATAACATCTCCATCAGAATGCGCTATGATCCCTTGCATATAAGGAATATTTACACCACCAATGACAAGCGGTCTACACCCTCCAAATTTATGAACATCAAAACCATAACCAATACGCAACATATTGTATACAATTCCATTATTCTTTTTTATTTAATACAGATAAATAAAAACTAGCCAATTTTAAATCATCTTGATTAGTAACTTTGATATTATCTGTTCGACCGTGTATCAAAATCGATGTATATCCACAATATTCTATAGCTGATGCTTCATCAGTAACAATGACTTTATTTTTTAAAGATTTCTTAAGGCAACGTTTCAAGAGACTATAGTTAAATAACTGTGGTGTCAAAGCGTGCCACAAATTATCACGATTTAAAGTATATTTTATAAGATTAGTACCCCAATAAGTTCGTTTAACAGTATTGAAAATTGGTATTGCTAAAATTCCCCCTATTTGAGAAAATTTTGTAATTTCAAATAATCTTAATAAATCTTCATGATGCAAACAAGGACGTACTGCATCATGCACAATAACCCACTCTGAGTTTTTCACATGTTGCAATCCAGCCATAACCGAATCAGCTCGTGTTTTACCTCCCACAACTACACTAATTCTAGGATCATAAGAAATAGATAATTGACTAAACCAACGATCGTGCGCATTAATCACCACTATATACTGATGTATACGTGGTTGACATAACAAAGCAGTAATAGAATGTTCTAACAAAGTTTTATTCCCAATTGTACAATATTGTTTAGGCAACACACTCCTCATCCGCTTTCCAATTCCTGCTGCTAAAATAATGGCAGTTATGTCAGATATATTACTTTTACTAACATGTTTAGCGCAAAATACCATATTTACATAATAAACAATATCATTAAATTATTATCAATACTATTATATTAAATCAATATTGCTCCCGTAGTTCTATCTGATAAAAAGTTTCATCGCATTTAATCATACCAAGTTCATATCTCGAACGCTCTTCAACAGATTCATATCCATGAATTAAATCATAAATTTCATGCAACAATTTATTATTACGAACTTTCATTTCATCAAAGTTATTCATACTTGTATATAATTTAATTGTATTATGCATATATATTAAATCAAAAACACCATTTTTACCCAACCAAAATGAATATTGCAACCAAGTAAATAACATTAATAATAAATAACTTAGTTTATTCATATCTACACTATAATCCATCACACTTGATATGTAGGTCAACACATAATACTTTAATTATATACTCCAATTATCTATTCTCGTTAAAAATAAGTTTAACTTATAGCAAAATATAACCACATTTACCCCAAATAAATAATATTTAAATCATAAATATGACTATTTATACATACTAAAATAAAGAAATCTAAATTAAAGTAATAATTTATTTTTATTGTTAAAATTTCTATTTTTTAGAGATGTTTCTTACAAGTTAACTATACAAACAGTTTCTGATAATACAACTAAATAGTTTTATTATGATTAATATTATACTACTTACTTTATCAAAGAACCACAATATTCACAAAAACAACATTACGTACATAAATCTATGTTACATATATTACTTAACATGATTATTCATTTTAAATAACAATGCGAGATAAATATGATGATTGCAATATTTGATTAATTAATTCTAATATCGGTTTCCGACCATCTAAATATATATCTGGTCGTTTTGGATGTTCATAAGGAGAGCTTATACCGGTAAAATTTTCTATTTCACCAGATCTAGCTTTTTTATACAAACCCTTTGGATCTCTCTGTTCACAAATATATAAAGGCGTATCAACAAATATTTCAATAAAATGATCAATAGAAAACATATTGCGCACCATTTCCCGTTCAGCATGATAAGGAGCAATAAAAGTAGCCAGCACTACTATACCAGAATCCACCATTAACCGAGCTGTTTCTCCTGCTCGACGTATATTTTCATATCTATCATGATCACTAAATCCTAAATCACTACATAATCCATGTCGTATATTATCCCCATCTAATATATATGTACTAATATTTTGATGATATAATTTTTCCTCTAAAACATTAGCTAAAATCGATTTACCAGATCCCGATAACCCTGTAAACCATAACAACATAGCACGATGTTTATGTAACAATTCTCGGTCCTTTCGATTAATACGATAAGGATGCCAAAAGATATTTCTGGACATATTATAGTTAGTATTCTTATGAATCAGTGTATGTAATAATCATGATAAATCTTGAATATTCCAATGGGGAAAATGAATACGAATTAATGCATGCAGAGCTAATTCGAATTCACTATAATTTTTATCATGTTCAGATTTCGGGCAATTTATAGGCATTCGAACCATGCCAGCCCCTACAGTTTCGTTAGTCAATAAATCAATAAATATCATACTCCCAGTTACTGGACAACAAGAATACCGATCTAATAACAACGGTTCATCAAACAACAATTCAACCAATCCAATTCCATTAAGCGGAATTGAGTTCGTTTTTTGAGACTTTAAAGTACATATATTAATTTGATATTTTATATCTTTTACCTGTACTCTTATAATCTTAGTGGTGATCTTTATATCAAAATATTGACCTTCTTTCAACGCCTCTTTTCTCATCCATACTATATCTACTAATGCAGATTGCGCGGGTGTAATAATTGCAAGAGTATCAGTAATCATATCTCCTCGACTGACATCAAGATTATCTTTTAAGGTAATAGTCACCGCGTCTCCAGCACAAGCATGTGATTGATCTTTATCAGATACAATAATACGTTGAATATCAGAAGTAATATTTGACGGAAAAACATTAATATGTTGTCCAGTATGCATACTGCCAGAAGCGATAGTACCAGAATAACCTCTAAAATCTAAATTATGACGAATCACGTATTGTATAGGAAAGCGCAATTCCTGTTCTTTGGTACACATCATAGTAGCATTACTTTTAATTCTATTAATATCAATGTTTTCTAATATCCCTAATAAAGTGGACCCAGAATACCACCTCATATTTTTTGACGATTCCGTGATATTATCTCCCTCTAAAGCAGATATTGGAATAAATTTAGTATATATATTAGTAGAAAAATTTTTAGTAAATTCTAAATATTCCTTGCTAATTTTTCGAAATACCTCTTCATTGTAATGCACTAAATCCATCTTATTTACTGCGACTATAATATATCGAATACCCAAAAGTACACTTATAAACCAATGCCGTCTAGTCTGACTTTGTATTCCTTTACGAGAATCAACTAATAAAATAGCCAATTCACTAGTAGAAGCACCAGTAATCATATTTTTCGTATATTCTGTATGTCCTGGTGTATCAGCAATAATAAATTTACGTTTTTTAGTAAAAAAATAACGATAAGCAACATCAATAGTAATACCTTGAGTACGTTCTGATTGCAATCCATCTACCAACAAAGCTAAGTCTAATTTATTTTTTTGAGTGCTATTTTTTTTACTATCTACATGAAGAATAGATAATTGATCATCATAAATTTGATAAGAATCGTACAACAATCGCCCTATTAAAGTGCTTTTTCCATCATCTACGCTACCACATGTAAGAAAACGCAACAACGTTTTATGTTGTTGTGCATATAAATAATTTTCAATACCTCTGTGATTAATAATTTCTTCTTCTATAGAGCTGGTCACAACGATTCCTTAAAAATAACCTTGACGTTTTTTGCTTTCCATCGAACCAGATTGATCAAAATCAATAATACGTCCTTGACGCTCACTTGTATTAGATATTAACATCTCTTCAATCATTTTAGGTAATGTTTCTGCTTGAGATTCTACCGCTCCAGTCAATGGCCAACACCCTAATGTACGAAATCGTATCATACGTTTTTCTACAACTTCATGAGGCTGAAGATTAATACGATCATCATCTACCATAATTAAATTTCCGTCTCTATACACTACAGGGCGACTTTTAGCCAAATATAATGGTACTATATCAATTTTTTCCATAAAAATATATTGCCAAATATCTAATTCTGTCCAATTAGATAATGGAAATACACGAATACTTTCCCCTTTGTTAATTCTCCCATTGTAATTATACCATAATTCTGGACGCTGTCTTCTAGGATTCCAGCAATGAAATTTATCTCGAAATGAATAAATACGTTCTTTGGCTCTAATCTTTTCTTCATCACGACGCGCACCTCCAAAAGCTGCATCAAACCCATATTTATTCAATGCTTGTTTTAATCCCTCTGTTTTCATAATATCTGTAAATTTAGCACTACCATGAATAAATGGATTAATACCCATAGACATCCCTTCTAAATTTTTGTACACCAACAACTCAAAACCATACGATTTAGCAGTATTATCGCGAAACATATACATTTCTTGAAATTTCCACCCAGTATCAATATGTAATACAGGAAAAGGCAACGTACTAGGATAAAATGCTTTTCGTGCTAAATGTAACATTACCGAAGAATCTTTACCAATAGAATACAACATCACTGGTTTATGGAACTCGGCAGCTACTTCACGAATAATATAAATGCTTTCTGACTCCAATTTATCTAAACAAGTGATACATTGTTGGGTTTGAATCATATATTATCCTTTTCAATTTACATCAAACGAATAATCGAATTAATTCGATAATAATCCAACGGTTCTTGATCAAACCAATTCATTTTATCATGCAATGACACTACATCTCCAATAATCAACAAAACAGGGTGATCAGCTATTTGTACCAATTTTTCTAACTCAACTAAAGTGCCAATTATTTTTTTTTGATTCTGATACGTTCCTCGACTGATGACAGCTACCGGAGTATGTATACTTAATCCATGAGCGATTAAATTATTACTAATACTTTTAACATTTAATTTACCCATGTAAACTACTAATGTTTGTTGAGTAATTGACAAAGCATTCCAATTAAATTGATAGTTATCATTACTAATATTATGTCCTGTAATAAAAGTAACACTATGAGCATACTTTCTATGAGTTAATGGAATACCAGTATAAGCTGCAGCTCCTATACCCGCTGTAATACCCGGAACTATTTGAATAGGAATGCCCGCTTTTATTACTGCCTGCAACTCTTCTCCTCCACGACCGAAAATAAATGGATCTCCTCCCTTAAGTCTGACAACCTTATTTCCTTGTTGTGCTAATTGCACCATAAATTGATTCAGTTCTGTCTGAGAAATTGAATGATTTCCAACACGTTTGCCAACATAAATTTTATTAGAATCTCGTCGCGCTAAATCTAACACATCTGAACTTACTAAATGGTCATATAATACTACATCTGCTTGCTGCATAACCTGTAAACCTCTAATAGTCAATAATCCCGAATCTCCAGGTCCTGCTCCTACTAATGTTACATGACCTTTTTTATTATTATAATCCCCTGTCTCAAGAACACGCTTAAAAAACTTGTTGGCTTCTTTAGAACATCCTTGTTCGAGTAATGCGGTAACATAACCATCATAAAATATTTTTTCCCAAAACCGACGCCTACATACTGTACTGACGATATGTTGTTTTACTTGATTACGCCACTTTCCAGCAAATTCTGCTATAAAACTCACAGACTTGGGTAACAACGATTCAAGTTTCTCACGTAAAATACGTACCAATGTAGGCGCTTTTCCGCAAGAAGAAATTCCTATTATAATAGGATCTCGATCAATAATAGCAGGAAAAATACACGAACATTTTTTCTTATCATCTACAGTATTAATTAAAATATGACGTTTTTCAGCATTTTGATATATTAAAGTATTTAATCTAGTATTATTAGTTGCTACAATTACCAAAATTGCCTTATCTAACATTGTAGGTTCAAAATTCTCGCTAATCCAGTTAATGTTTTGATTAATAAGTATAATTTTTTTTAACTCTGAACAAATACTTCGAGCTATTATAGTAATAATAGCATTCGCTCTCTGTAACATCTGTATTTTACGTACAGCAACACTACCTCCTCCAATCACTAAAACCGGCCTATTTTTTAGATCAATAAATAACGGTAAATATTCCACAAAATTGTACTTATAACTAAATTTAATAAATACCAAAACGATTAATATATAAATAATGACCATTACAAAAATAATAAATATAGAAAATACAGTCATATTCTCGCATATATTCTCTTATATTTAAGATATATTAACTTTATAAATTTAAATTTTATATATTCACAAATGCTATATAACATATATAAACAAAAACATAAATCTTAATCAATAAGATGCAAACCACATTCACGCTGTAAACCAAAAAAACGTGTATCTTCTTCTCTCATTCCAGGCTCCCATTTTCTACTCGTATGTACATCCCCTATTGATATATATCCTTGTTCCCATAATGGATTATATTCCAAAGCATGTTTTTTAATATATTTATGAATTTGAAGATTATTCCAATCAACAATAGGTAATAACTTAAAAATACCATTTTTAATTGTTATTACTGGTAGATTTTTGCGACTATCTGATTGATCTCGTCGTAACCCCGCAAACCATGTTTTTACTCTTAGTGTTTTTAGAGCACGATACATAGGCTCGACTTTATTAATAGCATTATATTGCTTTATACCCTTTATTCCTTTTTCCCATAATTTACCATATCGTGCTTCTTGCCACGCTGCAGATTGCTTCGGAGAAAATATATGTAAATTTAATTGCATTTTTTCTGTCAGTCGATCAATAAATCTGTATGTTTCTGGAAATAAATAACCAGTATCAATTAAAACAACTGGAATGTTAGGATAATAACGATTAGTTAAATGCAAACTTACCGACGACTGAATACCAAAACTAGAAGATAATATTGCTGGTCTAGGTAAATATTCTACAGCCCACTCGAATCTATCTTCTGCCCTTAGAGCGTTTAAATACTGATTTATTTCAACTAATATCATTTTCTGTTCATTTATATGTAATGAATCAAATTCTGTAAAAGTCCAACGATGATTAATAATATTTAATAATTTATTCATAAAAATCTTTTTCAGAATTTACAACAGCCTTAACTATTCCAGATCTTATGACATAATCTCCATAAGATTCCTTATCAATCCTTTCTCTAGCCCACTGTCCAATAGTCACATTAAGAATATCTAAAATATCACTTTCAGTAATATTTTCCTTATATAATCGAGGAATACGTGTACCTACTTTATCACCTCCCAAATAAAGATTATAACGTCCTATCGATCTTCCTGTTAACCCAATTTCTGATAACATTGCACGAGCACAACCATTTGGACAACCCGTTACTCGCAAGATAATAGAATCTTTCTCTAACTTATACTTCAACATGATACTCTCTATTTTAGTAATAAATTCTGGTAAAAATCGTTCTGATTCTGCCATTGCCAAAGGGCAGGTAGGAAAGGATACGCATGCCATAGACGCTTTTCGTTGCAATGTAACATTATTATTTATAATACCATATTTATTCAATAAATTTTCAATCACTAATTTATTACTATCAGATACTCTAGAAATAATTAAATTTTGGTTCGCAGTTAATCTGAAATAACCTGAATGTATTCTAGCAACTTCTGCTATCCCGCTTTTTAACAACTTATAAGGACCGCCGTTATTTGATATTCTCCCGTTTTCAATAAATAAAGTAATATGCCAGTTATTATCGATACCCTTTATCCATTTAAACTGATCTCCCCTATCTGTAAATATATAAGGACGACTTGAACTAAATTTTATTCCAGAACGACGTTCAACTTCTTTTTTAAATACGGTCACTCCAACTCGATCTAAAGTATATTTTGTTTTAGCATGTTTACGATCAGACCGATCTCCCCAATCTCTCTGTGTCATAACCACTGATTCTGTAATCTTCACAATATCCTGAGGAACAATATATCCAAATTCACTAGCTTTACGAGGATATGTAGTATTATCTCCATAAGTCATTGCTAATCCTCCTCCAACTAATACGTTAAAGCCAATTATCTGGTCAGATTTATCATTCTTGATAGCAACAAAGCTAAGATCATTCGCATGTACATCTACATCATTAATTGGTGGTATTGCAATTGCTATTTTAAATTTACGAGGTAAATAAGTAGCACTTAATATTGGCTCTGAATCCGTAAATTCTGTTTTTTTTTCATCCAACCAAATTTCTGCATACGCACGAGATTTTGGCAATAAATGTTCAGAAATATTTTTTGCTAACTCCCACACCTGATAATGTAATGCTGATTCCATTGGATTAGCAGTACATATTACATTACGATTCACATCCCCAGCAGTAGCTATAGAATCTAATCCTAATTTATTCAATAAACGATGCGCACTTTTTAGGTTAGGTTTTAACAAACCATGCAATTGAAAAGTTTGCCGAGTAGTAAGACGTATTGTTCCATATAGAGTATATTTTTCTGAAAAATCATCTATAGCTAACCATTGTTTTGGTGTAATCACACCACCTGGTAAACGACAACGTAACATCATATTAATTAATGGTTCCAATTTTTGATTTAATCTTTCTATACGCACATCACGATCATCTTGTTGATACATACCGTGAAATCTAATTAATTGAGCGTCATCTGCATTAAAACCACCAGTTAAGTTATTGTCTAAATTTTGTGCAATGGTACCTCTTAGAAAATTACTGACTTGTTTTATTCGTTCATTGTCAGATAATAACATTACATTTTTATCATCATTATTATTATGTTTTTTATTCATCAATAAATATCTCTCTGATAACGATTATTTATACGCATCTCGTTCCAAAAATCATTTGCCTTATCTACATTCATTCCTCCATGTTTAGACGTTAACATAATTAAAGCTTTATCCACATCTGGAGCCATACACTTAGCATCACCACATACATAAATATGCGCTCCCTCTTGAATCCATGCCCAAAGTTCAACACCATTTTTAAGTAATTTATCTTGTATATAGACCTTGAAATCCTGATCCCTAGACCAAGCAGTATCAATTTTCGTTAATAACCCATCTTTAAAATAACGTTGCCATTCAACTTGATAAAGAAAATCATCTATAAACCGTAAATTTCCAAAAAATAGCCAATTTTTTCCCGATGCACCATCTGCAGC
This sequence comes from Candidatus Blochmannia sayi (nom. nud.), assembly GCF_059935855.1. NCBI lineage: Bacteria > Pseudomonadati > Pseudomonadota > Gammaproteobacteria > Enterobacterales > Enterobacteriaceae > Candidatus Blochmanniella > Candidatus Blochmannia sayi (nom. nud.). The sequence continues at coordinate 209,861 of NZ_CP011796.1, read as the reverse complement.
CCGTTGCTGCATAAAAGCACGAAATGGAGCAATACCTGTCCCGGCTCCAATCATAATCACTGGAATATCGAAATTCTTCGGTAATCTAAAATTATTATTAGGTTCAACAAAAATACGTATTTTATCGTTTTCTTTTATACGATCCACCAAATAACCACTAGCAGCACCTGTTCTAAAGCGCCCATTAATCTTATAACGTATCACACTTACAGTAATATGTACCTCTGTTTCCACTTCTGATTGAGCAGAAGAAATAGAATAAAATCGAGGTTTCATGGGACTTAATACTTTTAATAACTCCTGAGGGCTCAGTCTAATCGATATACGACGCATCATTTCAACAATAGGAGTAGTTAAAATAAACGTACTCAAATTTTTTTGATGATCTAATAAATTAATCAATTCTTTATTATGAGTAATATTAGCAATATTTTTCACAACAATAGATGTATTATGTGTCAATTCATAATATTTTTTTAACGCTTCATTAAGTAACATTGATTTTCCTTTGACTTGTACTAGCTCGGTCCCTTTCAAATTCAGTAATTCTAATAGTTCATTAATAAGATCTGGATCGTTTTCATACCATATTCCTAACGCATCACCTGGTTGATAATATAGATTAGAATCGGTAACATCAATTTCCAAATGATGCACATCTTTCAGTGAATTACAACTAGTAATTTTTTGTCGTTCCGACAAATAAGCAATTAATGGAGATTCTTTATTATAAACAATACTCTTAATCTGTTCAGTTCTATAAATATTATCATTTTGATTGAATATAAAACCATCTACCATTTTTTTCTTGATTAACGAGACTATTTTTTTTCTCCATATATTAGCTTCTTCTTCAAAATCAATATCAACATCAACTCGATCATGCAATCGATGCGCTCCAAGCGCTTCTAATCGATAATCAAAATCTTTTCCAGCTTTAGCAAAATATTTATATGATCGATCTCCAAAACTAAATACCGCAAAATAAGTGCTTTCCATTTTAAGCGCTTTATCAGAAAATAAATATCTATATAAAGCAATTGCTTCCTCTGGAGGTTCTCCTTCCCCATATGTAGAAGTAATGATAATTAACAATTTTTCTTTAGCAATTTGTTTAAATTTATAATTTCCAGCATTAAATAATACAGCATTCAAATTGGCCGCATTCATATCATCACGTAATTGCTCGGCTAACTTACGTGCATTACCAGTTTGAGAAGCAGATATAAGAGTAATTTTTTTATTAGTACAAAAATCTATTATTGTATTTTTTTTTGAAATATTGGTTACTACATTGGATCGTGCAACATTTGCTAATCCCCATAAATAGCCTGATACCCAAATCAATTGAGCATGAGACAAAGTAACAAATACTGATTGAATATGATCTAATTGTTCTGAAGTTAACGGTGTTATTGTGTCATGTATAACTTTTTTCATCACTAAAATTAAACTAACCTATACCCCAGAGATAATAAAACTATTTATAATTATTATGCATACATAAATAAACATTTATATGCTTAAACTTTTACATATAATTTAATTGCATTTAAATTTTAAGTAATACGTATCACATAATTAATTTTAACAAATTTTAGTCTAATCAATTTCTTTATTAAAATATGATTAATAACATTTTTAAAATTATTTATTAACATTTCAAATTATATTAATTGAGATACATAGCGCTATGGCTCTGAATTTTATCTATTTAAACAAAACACAGTATATAACACACCATTGTGTTTTGTATATATTATACAACAATTAAATAAAAATAGCATCATTATACGATATCGTATAATTCAAAAACATACAATAAACAACAAAAAACTCTACCCATTTAAATTAAAATAAAAAACACACAACATCACCAACTATGCTATGAATCCCTCATCATATAACAAAAAGATTAATTAAATTTAAACCATAAACATCCTCAAATTCTCTGTAGGAAAACTATTATTATTATGGTATCATTACTACGATGCAAAACATACCACTCACCCGCAACATTTTGAGTATTAATCATAAAAACTCATTTCTATGAATATTATACAAAACAAAAAACCGAGCATCTATCGTATTGAAATACACTTACAACATATACACAATCACTCATAAATATGTTATATAGACGTTATATTCTTAAATCTACAGAATTTTCCCTGTTTATCTAAAATTTCTTCTATACGAATTAATTGGTTATATTTTGCAACACGCTCAGAACAACGAATAGGTCCGGCTTTTATCTGCCCCGCAGAAACACCTACTGCTATATCAGAAATACTTGTATCTTCAGTTTCACCGGAACGATGTGAAATAATAGTACCATACCCAGCATTTTTAGCCATCCTAACTGTCTCTAATGTTTCAGTTAATGATCCTATTTGATTGCATTTAATTAAAATAGAATTTGCAATATTTTTATTAATACCTTTTTGTAATAAATTTATATTTGTTGCAAACAAATCATCTCCTACCAATTGAATTTTATCACCAAGTACCTTTGTTTGGTAATCAAATCCATCCCAATCATATTCACTTTGTCCATCCTCTATAGAAATTATTGGATATTTTTGTGTTAATGACAATAAATAATGAGTGAATTCTTTAGAAGTAAAAAACATTTTTTCACTTTTTATATTATATTTAGAAATACAGGTATCAAATAACTCAGAAGCAGCACAATCTATTGCTAAACTAATGTCCTTTCCTAAAATATATTTAGATCGATCTACAGATTCTTTGATTAAATCTAATGCAACAGCATGAGAATTAACAACAGGAGCATATCCACCTTCATCTCCTAATTGTGCAGACATTTTCTTATTTTTTAAAATCATACCTAAAGTATATGATATTTCAGACCCCATTTGAATTGCTTCTCTAATTGTTTGCGCTCCAACCGGAATGATCATAAACTCTTGGAAATCTAAATTATTATCAGCATGCCTACCGCCATTAATAATATTCATCATAGGAAGTGGCATAATAAATTCATCCGTTGAATTTCCATACAAATCAGCTATGTGTTGATATAATGGAACACTTTTAAATTTCGCAGCAACCTTCGCCGCTGCTAAAGAAACACTTAATATAGCATTAGCACCAAATTTTGATTTATTATTAGTGCCATCTAAATCAATCATGATAGTATCTATATCACGTTGTTGCATTACATCTACACCGATTAATGCCTTATTAATGGGTCCATTTATAGCATTAACTGCCTTCGTTACCCCTTTACCGAAAAAACGATTTTTATCGTTATCTCGCAGCTCTAATGCTTCTTGAGAACCAACAGACGCTCCAGATGGTACCGACGCTAATTTAGAGCCACCTTTAATATATACTTCAGCTTCCACCGTTGGATTTCCACGAGAATCAATAACTTCGCGTCCAATAATATTTAAAATTTTAGACATGCATACTTCCTTTATCTTATTAATTCATACTTTCTGATTCAACACAAAAAATAGTATCATAAATACTAATTATATACATCATTTCATTAAATCAATTTATTATAACGATTTTGATACTCTATTGCAGCTTTTATAAAACCTATAAATAAAGGATGCCCTTCACGTGGCGTAGAATTAAACTCAGGATGAAATTGACTACCTATAAACCATGGGTGATTTGAATATTCAATTACTTCTACTAAATGATTTTTTTCAGAAAAACCAACACAATTTAATCCTGCATGTTTTATATTTTTTAATAACATATTATTTACTTCGTAACGATGTCTATGACGTTCCAATACAACACTTTTACCATACATTTGACGCGTTAAACTTCCTTGAAGTAAATAACATGCTTGATTACCTAAACGCATAGTACCTCCTAAATCAACATAATTATCATTATTACACATAATAGCGATACCATTTTCATCCTTACATTCAGTTATCAGAGCTATAACTGGATATTTACAATTAGTTATGAACTCTGTGGAATTAGCGTCTGGCATTCCAGCAACATGACGAGCAAATTCAATCAGCGCTACTTGCATACCTAAGCAAATACCAAAATATGGTATATTATTTTCCCTAGCATATTGTGCAGATAAAATTTTTCCCTCCACTCCACGATAACCAAATCCCCCGGGAACTAAAATACCATCCAATCCTTTTAGAGTTTTTTCTATGCCTAATTCTTCCACATCTTGAGAATTGATAAAACGAACATTAATAATAAAACGATTTTTTATTCCAGCGTGTTTTAAAGCTTCTGTCACTGATTTATAAGCATCTATCAACTCAACATATTTTCCTACCACCCCTATAGTAACTTCCCCTATTGGATGTTCTTGACGATAAATCACTTCTTCCCAATCAGATAAATTTGCTTCAGGACAATTTAAGCTAAAACGCTTACAAATATAGTCATCTAATCTTTGAGCTTTAAACAAAGCAGGTATTTTATAAATAGAATCTACATCTTTAAGAGAAATTATCGCCCGTTCAGGTACATTGCAAAATAGAGAAATCTTCTTTCGTTCATTATTACTTATGACTTTATTAGATCTACAAATTAAAATATCAGGTTGTATACCGATAGACAACAATTCTTTTACTGAATGCTGTGTTGGTTTAGTTTTTAATTCTCCAGATACTGTGATAAAAGGTACTAATGTTAGATGTATATATAAAATTTGTTCTCTGCTCACTTCTATTGCCATTTGTCTAATAGCTTCTAAAAAAGGCAATGACTCAATATCACCAACCGTTCCTCCTATTTCTACTAACAAAACATCATAACCAGAAGCACCTGCTATAAGCCATTTTTTTATAGTATCAGTAACATGCGGGATAATCTGTATTGTAGCACCTAAAAAATCACCACGACGCTCTTTCCGTAGTACATCAGCATAAATTTTACCAGCAGTAAAATTATTATGCTGTCTCATTTTAGTACGAATAAAACGTTCATAATGCCCTAGATCTAAATCAGTTTCTGCTCCATCTTCAGTAATAAATACCTCTCCATGTTGTACAGGACTAATCGTCCCTGAATCAACATTTATATAAGGATCTAATTTTATTATAGTCACACTAAGACCACGTGCTTCCAAAACCGCAGCTAATGATGCTGTCGCAATACCCTTACCTACAGACGAAACTACCCCACCAGTTACAAAAATATAATTAATTCTCACACGTCAATCCAAATTTTATTTGATTTTCATAATTTAAACCATTCCATTAATCACTATGAACTATTCATCTAAATAGATCATTATTATATATGTATCTATATTTTCAAGATAAAAAATAATAAACAATTATTCTTAAAAAGAATATTTCATATATTAAATTAACATTTAATACAGTAAATATCTGATTGTCCAATCATTAGTACATTAAAACCGAATATAACATTTTGATCATATATCATAAATACATATAATTTATTATGTATATAACATATATATAATTATACATTATAATTATATAAATTTTTATTCTTAAAATCGATACAACTTCAAATAAAAAGTTTATATGTATAAATATAATTTAAAATATACACAACTATTTTACCTACTTTTATAGATATATTATCATTTATATACTGAAAGATGAGCCACAACTACAGGTAATCTTAGCATTTGGATTAATCACAACAAATCGAGACCCCTCTAGTCCTTCATAATAATCCACAATACCCCCAAATAAATACTGCAAACTAACTGGATCTATCACTAAAGTAGCTCCATTATTTTTTATGATACAATCATCATTAGAAACTTTATCATCTAAAATAAATCCATATTGAAACCCGCTACAACCTCCTCCTGTAATATATATACGCAACTTTAAATCTGTATTCTTCGTCATTTTATTTTTAATAAAAAAATTTACTTTTCTGGCCGCAATATCAGTCAGTTGAATAGGAAAATTTGAATCATTACTCATAATTATCAACCTTGTACATCAAATATCATTATATATACTAATCAGTAGTAAACAATTAATTAAAATTATTATTCTTTTGACATGTATAAACTTATCTAAAAATTTAATTAACTAATATAACAGCGATAAAAACCACAAATATATATTTTTACAAATACACTGATTATGTCTTGTGTATATATATTATACAAATATTTATAACTGTTACTAATAGATATTTAACTTTATACTATCAACAAAATCAGTTTCAAAAAATAAAATAAAAAATTGTTTAAAATACAAGTGACATAAATTGATAAAATCATATATTACTATCTGAAAATATATTCTATATTTAGATAACGAGCAAATAAAAATATTTTACTCATTAACAATATTATCAACCCATTTATTTGTATTATATGTATCCATCTTTTTTAAAGAATTCATTGATTTTGTATCATATGAGAGAATCTTTGATTGTTTAGGTAGTTGATACAATTCTTCCCAATCATTTATCCACATTGGTAATAATTGACAACATTTTTTTTTACTGTCGTCTAATGTATAATTGCCATAATTATCTACAGGAACATATTTAATACCGTTAGGTGGTTTTAAATATAAAGGATCAGGATTGCGATGTTCCAAATAAAAACTATACAAAGTTAACGCACCATGAGTACCTGTTAATTTAGTTTTCCCATTATTATCACGCCCTACCCAAATAACAGTAACTTCTTTCCCATCGATACCAACAATCCAACTATCACGAAAATTATTAGTAGTTCCAGTTTTAGCAGCCAAGTGAGCATCAGGAAATTTTGAAGATAAAATATAAGAGGTTCCTCGTGTTACTACTTGTTGCATTGCATATAATGTTAAATAAGCTGCTTGAGGAAAAATTACGCGTTCTATCTTAGGAAAATTTTGATATAAAATTACACCTTCTTCATTTACAATATAACGAATAGACGATAAACCAGAAAATTGACCTCCATTAGCAATAGTTTGAAATTTTTGTGCTACTTCTATAGGTGTTAAATTAATAGATCCTAATAAGATAGACGGAAAAGAAGAAATATAATCAGATGAAACACCCAACTTTATCAAAATATCAGAAATAATATCCAACCCTAGTATCAATCCTAAATTAACAGTAGGTACATTAAGAGATTTAACAAAAGCATCAATAAGTGTCACTTTACCTCGAAATTTTCGATCATAATTTTTAGGAGACCAAATTATCCCATCTGGTTGTTTCAAATTAATAGGTTCGTCAGCAATCCACGTATTAAGGTGATATTTTTTTGGATCACTCAAAGCTGCTAAATAAATGGCTGGTTTTGCTAACGAACCAATAGAACGACGAGCATATATAGCACGATTAAACCCATAAAAATGAGGATCTGATCCACCCACCACAGCACGTATTTTCCCGTTAAATCTATCTACTATAACTATAGCTCCTTCTAAATCTTTTATACCAGAATAATTTCTTAATTTACGGATACCTAATGCCATCGCTTTTTCCGCCGACTTTTGAGACATAGGATCTAATGTAGTAAATATTTTTATTCCAGAAAAATCATGAATTTGATTAATATTTTGAATTTCTTCATGTACTATTTGTGTAAAAGCAGGTTGTAAAATTAACACTTCATCTTTTGATTGTACTCCCAAAGAACGAGCGCTGAGAATAGAGTATAACCTGTTATCAATAACATTTCTATGTTCTAATAATTTCAATATTAGATTACGACGTTCTAATGTTATTTGTGGATTTTTCCAGGGATTATATAAAGACGCGCCTTTTATCATTCCTACCAACATTGCTTGTTGATCTAAACTTAATTCATTAACTGGTCGACCAAAATAATAAAAACTAGCTAGAGGGAATCCACGAATCTGATCATTACCGTTTTGACCAAAATATATTTCATTTAAATATAATTCAAGAATATGATCTTTACTATATCTATGGTCAAAAATTATAGCCATATAAACTTCGTTAAATTTACGCCATAATGATCGTGTATTATTTAAAAATAAATTTTTGACCAATTGTTGCGTTAAAGTACTTCCGCCCTGTACAGTACGCCTAGAAATGATATTAATGAAAAAAGCGCGTCCAATAGAAGATATCTTAATGCCATCATGCTGATAAAAATAACGATCTTCAACAGCCAATAACATATCTATTAATAGATCCGGAAACCCAGATCTTGGTAAAAATAATCTTTGTTGTCCATTAGGAGTATATAAAATAGAGATTATTTTCGGATCAAGTCTAAATAGACCAAAGTTATTTTTTGTATCTTGATTATAAATACGTAGTAATTTTTCCTGATTAAAAAAAAAGGATACACGAATTTCCCTTTCCTCTCCATTTGGAAAATTAAAGGATCTGCGAAATAATTCAATATTATTATTATGAACAGTAAACTCTCCCGAACGAGTAATCTCAGAAACTTGACGATACTGTAATGTTTTTAATAAATGAATCATATCATGCTTACTATACACTGTATTGGGTTCTACATTAATCATACGACTATAAATAACAGCAGGTAATTTCCAAATTTTTCCATTTATACGACTCTTAATCTTATTATCTAAAAAAATCCCATACATTATAATTAAAATTATAATACATAAAAAAATACACACTACAGTATACAAAAAATACAAAGTTCTTTGCACAGTCAAAAAACGATGCTTATATAACGATTTTTTTTGTAAAATTTTGTTTTTTGACATACATTACAAAATCAAAACAAAATAATTATTACTTTGGAATATATGATATAATTCTCCATTGTATACAACAATAATATACTATCATATGACATATAAATTTATATTAATTCTACGCATTAAATTTATTTAAGAGACATATAGATATTATTTTAAGTTCCATAACTAACATATAAACAAATGTAAGTCAAAATACAAATTTTTTTAATATAAATCTACAAGAATATCGCGTAAAATACTTGATCAATATCAAGTAAATAAAATAAAACAAAAACAATATCTTTATACCCATAAAATTTTAATTTTTTAAAAAAAATACAACAGTAATGTTTTTGACTGTTACAAGAATAATTTGTTAGATCTAATAATACAAAAATTATATTTTTATGAATAGAAACACTCCCATGAGGGAGTCAAACAATTTTATATAATATCCATATCAAATAAATTACAAACAACCAAAATCTCATACATATGCTTATATGTAGTACATTACAACATATAATGTACTACAACATTATATAACACATCTCACATCACAAAAACTAATACATTTTGTATTTAAGCCAGTAATTAAAACTATAATTCTTTCAAAGTTCCTATCATTATAATTTGCTAAGATATAATCTATATATTATTAATCATTTAATTATTTTGTTACACGATACAAAAATAAAAATTTTATCAAATCCAATTTTATTATTATATAAAACGAAATTTACGATATGAAAAATATAATGTACATTATTTTATAGATTACTTTTTTATTCATACCTGTATGTCGCGTGATATATACATATCCATTTGTTTGTATAATACACTTACAATATAAACAAATAACATTTAAATAACAATCCGTAATAAGTACATCATTGTAATTGCATGACATTTATTAATAAAATTATTATTTAACGAATATAATAGATAATAACATAATAATAATAATAATAATAATTTAATAAATAACTTATCATTAACAAATATCTCAAATGTATATAAATAATTATTTATTGCATTTAAAATTATAATTTAAAATATTAACATAATACACAAATTATTTTACTATTAAAAACAATATGACTAAAAATAAATGATATTTTTTAAAATATTATTACTAAAATCTAAAAATATAATTATATCTTATGATTATATGTTGCTAATTACATATTTAACATAACATTAATTATCTTATATTTACAAAAATAATACACAAAATTAAAATATTAATCATAAATTAAAATTTATTCATATATTGTACTATTATTATTGTTAATATTTCTATAAACAACACTTTATAAAGTGTTGTTTATAGAAAAATACAAATAATGTCTTTTGAATATTATGTTTTATTTATTTACTTCATCATGAATCGCTCTTATAAAAATATCATTACAATAATATTACAGAAAAACCATATGATTTTATTCGAATCAACACATAATAGTCTTATTAAAAATATATATAATTACTAAAACAATATAATCAATATATTTTAATCATTTTGTTTATTGTAACCACAGACGTGTATAAATATTTATATAATAAAAATATAAATAAATTACATATTCTAAATAAATTAAAAGGAAATACTAAATGTCAAACTATCTATCCAATGATATAGATCCAATAGAAACACAAGATTGGTTACAATCTATTTCTTCAGTTATTCACAAAGAAGGTACTGAGCGTGCTCAATTTTTAATAAATCAAATTATACATGAAGCTCGCAATCATGGTGTAATTGTTTCTAATAACGAAATAAAAAATAATTACATAAACACTATTTCAGTCCAAGATGAGCCGAAATATCCTGGAGATTTAGAAATAGAACAACATATATGCGCTGTTATTCGTTGGAATGCCATTATGATGGTACTACATGCATCGAAAAAAAACTTAGAATTAGGAGGACATATCGCTTCTTTTCAATCTGCAGCTACATTATATGAAGTATGTTTTAACCATTTTTTTCGAGGACGTAACGATCAAGATGAAGGTGATCTAGTATATTTTCAAGGTCATATTTCACCTGGAATATACGCACGTGCTTTTCTTGAAGGACGGTTACGTGAAGAACAATTAAACAACTTTCGTCAAGAATCAAAAAATTTGGGACTTCCCTCATACCCCCATCCAAAACTTATGCCAGAATTTTGGCAATTTCCAACAGTTTCTATGGGTCTTGCTTCAGTTAGTGCAATTTATCAAGCAAAGTTTTTAAAATACTTAAAAAATAGAAATTTAAAAAATACTGATTTGCAAACAGTATATGCCTTTTTAGGAGATGGAGAAATGGATGAACCTGAATCTAAAGGAGTGCTTAATATTGCTTCTAGAGAAAAATTAAATAATTTAATTTTTATTATTAATTGTAATTTGCAACGATTAGACGGCCCGGTAATAGGAAATGGGAAAATTATCAATGATTTAGAAAATATATTTAAAGGATCAGGCTGGGAAGTAATTAAAGTTATTTGGGGAAGCAAATGGGATGCATTATTAGACAAAGATACTAGTGGCAAATTAATTCAACTGATGAATGAAACTATTGACGGAGACTATCAAACATTTAAATCTAAAGATGGCGCATATATACGTAAACATTTCTTTGGTAAATACCCGGAAACCAAAGCATTAGTAGATGATATGAGCGACTCTGAAATTTGGGCATTAGATCGCGGAGGACACGATCCTAAAAAAATATTCGCCGCTTTAAAAAAAGCTAAAACCAGCTCTGAAAAACCCGTTGTGATACTAGCACATACTGTTAAAGGTTATGGAATGGGTTCTAATATAGAAGGAATGAATATTGCACATCAAATAAAAAAAATTAATATACAAGGAATACGTTATGTCAGAGATAGATTTGAATTAAATCTCATTAAAGACAACCAAATCGAATCCCTACCCTATCTAAGGTTTAAAAAAAATTCTAAAGAATATATATATTTACATGAACGACGTAAAACATTATTCGGATATATTCCTAACAGATTGAAAGATTCTACTTATTCATTAGAATTACCAACATTAGATCATTTCTATCCTTTATTAACACAACAAAATAAAGATATCTCTACCACTCTGGCATTTGTACGTATATTAAATATCTTACTAAAATATACACCTATTAAAAACAGATTAGTTCCTATAGTTGCCGATGAAGCTCGAACTTTTGGGATAGAAGGATTATTTCATCAAATAGGCATTTATAATCCTATGGGACAACAATATACTCCACAAGATTACGGGTTACTCGCATACTATCGTGAAGACAAACAAGGTCAAATTTTGCAAGAAGGTATCAATGAACTAGGCGCCGCAGCTTCTTGGTTAGCAGCTGCTACTTCATATAGTACTAATAATTTCCCTATGATCCCATTCTACGTTTATTACTCAATATTTGGATTTCAAAGAATAGGCGATTTTTTTTGGGCCGCCGCTGATCAGCTAGCTCGAGGATTTTTAATTGGGGGAACATCTGGACGAACTACTTTAAACGGAGAAGGATTACAACATGCTGATGGACATAGTCATATTCAATCATTAACAATTCCTAGTTGTATTTCTTATGATCCGGCATATGCATATGAAATAGCTGTTATTATACAGGATGGTCTAGTACGTATGTATGGCAATAATCCAGAGAACATATATTATTACATAACCACATTAAATGAAAAATATCATATGCCAACCATGCCAACAGGAGTTGAGGAAGGTATTAAGAAAGGAATTTACAAATTAGAGTCCTTATCAGGATCAAATGGAAAAATTCAACTAATGGGATCTGGCGCTATTTTACGTCTCGTCCGAGAAGCAGCTCAAATATTATCTAAAGAATACAATATAAGTTCTGATGTATATAGTGTTACTTCTTTCACTGAATTGGCACGAGATGGACAAGATTGCAAACGTTGGAATCTACTACATCCCGCAGATACTCCTAAAATACCATATGTTACTACTGTATTAAATAATTTCCCTACTATAGCTGCTACCGATTATATGAAGTTATTCGCAGAACAAATTAGAGGTTTTATCCCAAGTAATCATTTTTTTGTCTTAGGTACGGATGGATTTGGTCGTTCTGATAGTAGAAAAAACTTAAGACATCATTTCGAAGTAGATACAGGTTATATAGTTATCACAGCATTATCTCAATTATTAAAACAAGGTCGTATTGATACTGATATAGTTATAAAAGCTATTAAAACGTTTGATATTAATCCTGACAAAATTGATCCACGCCTTTTATAAGAGAGGTAGTAACACGATGACAATGGAAATTAACATACCAAATATTGGTGAGGATGAATTAGAGGTCACGGAAGTAATGGTGCAAACTGGAGATAATATCAATATTAATCAACCTCTCATTGTAATAGAAGGTGATAAATCATCTATGGAAATCCCAGCTCCCTGCTCTGGTACTATCTCCAAAATTTGCGTCCATGTAGGAGACAAAGTGCATACAGGATCTTTGATTTTACTAATCAATACTCAAAATCATCATACCAATCTTCCATCCCCTAATGATATCAAAAATATTACCCCTCCTTCTTCTGACCCTGTAACAAGCAATGACATCGAAAATATAGTATATACTCATCATAATATAAGCAATCATAATAATCATACTAAAGTTAATATCATGATGCCACATATTCATGCTACACCGTTAATACGTCAGATGGCTCGAGAATTTGGAGTGGATTTATCTAAAATAACAGGTAGTGGACGTAAAGGTCGTATTCTCAAAGAAGATATTCAAAATTATATAAACAGTATTTTGACACATCATATAGATACGACATCATCATCTATTCAATATAATAAAAAATTACTACCTACATTATCTTGGCCAAAAGTAGATTTCAATAAATTTGGCGAGACCAAAACTGTAATTTTAAATAAAATACAAAAAATTTCTGGCACAAATTTACAAAGAAATCGGATAATCATTCCTCATGTAACACAATTTGATGAAGTTGATATCACTGATTTAGAAATTTTCAGAAAACAACAAAATCTTGAAATTGAAAAGAAAAAAATAAATTGTAAAATTACACTTCTAGTCTTCGTTATAAAAGCAGTTGCAAAAGCACTAGAAGAATTACCGCGATTTAATAGTTCTTTATCTCAAGATGGTCAAACATTAATTTTAAAAAAATATATTAATATTGGCATAGCAGTAGATACCCCTAAAGGTTTATTAGTACCTGTTCTACGAGATGTAAATAAAAAAAATATTATTTCATTATCGCAAGAATTGATAGAACTTTCACAGAAAGCTCGTTCTAAGAATCAATTGAATCCTACTAATATACAAGGAGGAAATTTTACTATATCTAATTTAGGAGGAATAGGAGGAACAGCTTTTACTCCAATTGTCAATGCCCCAGAGGTCGCTATTTTAGGAATGTCTAAATCCTGCATCAAACCAATTTGGACTGGAAAAAAGTTTACTCCACGGTTAATGTTACCTTTATCATTATCATATGATCATCGAGTTATTGATGGAGCTGATGGCGCTCGATTCATAACGCTTATTAATAAAATAATTTCTGATATCAGACTATTATCTATGTAAAATTATTAATCATATAAAAATAAATTTCTGGAAAAAAAATTTTTATGAAAATTTGTAATTTTATACTATAAACTATATAGACAACAATCTATCCATCTGAAGATATATAATAGATTGTTGTCAAGGATAGATTTATATAAATAATACAAAAATTTATATGTATTTGATTAAACTATATGAAATAATTAATATTTTCATTAAAATCTAAGAGGCCAAAATTATGCATATGCAAATAAAAACTCATATTCTCGTTTTAGGTGCAGGACCAGGGGGTTATTCTGCGGCTTTTCGCTGCGCTGATTTAGGAATGGATACTATAATAGTAGAACGTTATCCTGATCTAGGTGGAGTATGCCTTAACGTTGGTTGTATTCCTTCTAAAACATTATTGCATATTGCTAAATTAATTAAAACAGAAAAACATTTGCATAAATATGGCATACTTCCAGGAGAAACTCATATTGACCTTGATAAAACGCGTTCTTGGAAAAATCAAATTATCACTCAACTATCAAATAGCTTGAGTTCTATGGCAAAAAAGCGAAATATTCAAGTCATTGACGGAGTTGGAAAATTTATTGACGACCATACTATTCAAGTTGAAAACAATCAAGTAACTTTGAACATCACATTCAATTACGTTATTGTAGCAGCAGGATCACATTCTATATCTTTACCATTTATTCCTAATGATAAACGTATTTGGAATTCAACTGATGCTTTATCTTTACAATCAATACCCAAACGCTTATTAATTATAGGTTCTGGAGCTATAGGATTAGAAATGGCAACAATATATCATGCTTTTGGATCAGAAATTGATATAGTAGAAATATATAATCAAATTATGCCAGTACTAGATAAAGATATTACTAATTATTTCACCAAAATAATTAGTAAAAATATTAATGTAATTCTAAATACTAAAATTAATATAGTAGAACCCAAAAAAGATGGTATCTATGTAACTATGGAAAATACAGAAAATTTATCAAAAAATACTCATCGTTATGATGCATTACTTGTAGCAATTGGACGTGCATCAAATGGTAATACATTAAACATTGAACATGCAGGAGTAAAAGTGGACAAACATGGATTTATTCCTGTAAATCAACAAATGCGTACTAATGTACAACATATTTTTGCTATTGGCGATATTATTGGACACCCAATGCTAGCTCATAAAAGTATTTACGAAGGACATATAGCCGCAGAAGTCATTTCTGGAAAAAAACGTTATTTTGACACAAAAATAATTCCATCTATTGTATATACCGATCCAGAAATAGCATGGGTTGGTTATACAGAAAAAGATGCTCAAGAAAAAAATATAGATTACGAAGCTGCCATTTTTCCTTGGATAGCTTCAGGTCGAGCAATTTCTGCAGATTGTACAGAAGGTATGACTAAATTAATCTTTAATAAAAAAACAAACAGAATTATTGGAGGTACAATTTTGGGTACACACGCTGGTGAAATATTAGGAGAAATTGCATTGGCTATAGAAATGGGCTGCGATGTAGAAGACATCACTTTAACCATGCACGCTCATCCAACTTTATACGAATCAATAGCTTTAGCATCATCTATCTATGACGGATCAATTACTGATTTACCTAATACAAAAAAACGAATATGAATAAATTTCATATAATTTTTAATTTTTTAAATATATAAACATCGAAGTAATACTCATTACTACATAGTGATAATAATTTGTAAAATATATTATTAATACAGTTATATTCAAATAAATATATGATTATTTAATTGATACATGGTCGTTATTTATTTAAAAACATCAAAATTTAAGCATTTATTACATATATACATTCATATTATAAAATAATACAATGACACAAAATCAACTTAATATAAAATACAATCAGTATAATATGTGTATAAATTTAAATTTATTATTTGTTCGTTATATATAATCAACAGCATTCACCCAATTTTATAACATACATATAAATATAATATTTATATAATAGACTTATGATTTCTGTTTATCGTACTGTTTGAAAGTACCCATCTAAATTTATAAAAGATAATATTTATTCTAATATATTCTAATAAAAAAAATAGAAGTACTTGTTATACACAATTTTTTAATGAATTAATCTAAAACGCAAAATTACGAATTACATTTTCATTGAAGTTAAAATAATAAATCAAACTATACAATAGATACTATATACTATAATAACCCATCAATCTTCTCTCAACTAAAGAGAAATCAAATGTTTTTTAGAAATTCTATTGAATAATAATATATTTACTCAAACGATAATCAGATCTATCATACTTTCCAAACACGAATATTATCATATTTTTTAAAACTACCATTATTTTCAATGATATCGTGCCACTATTGTTGTGACACAATTTTTTTAATATTACCAATTACTTATACAAACATTTACATATTATCTGAATTAACCCTTCAATATTAATTTTTAATAGAAAAACAGTTCTTCTTATTGTTAAGATAATTCATATTAAATTTTTATATAAAAATATTTATTATATATATATAAACACATAAAATCCTTTATATTATTCATTACTTAAATTACTTTTGTAATATATATAATTGAAAAATCAATTAAATCTATAGAAAACATCTAAAAATTTAAATTTTTATTTATTAAAATGATAAAAAAATTAATAAACCATTAAATTTAAATAGTAAACCAAAAAACTAATATTTAGATATATTCTTTAATTTGTTAAACTTTTACAACAATAAAATTAAGCAATAATTATTATAAAATAATTTATGCTCCTTAATTAATAATTTTCAAAATTATTATAACATAAATTACTCTACTAAGTATTAGTATTGATATAAACTAAATATAGAAAAACTATAATCATATACATTCGCTAATTAAAATACAATATTTATACCAAAACAACTACTTCTTGCACATAAAACACAATTAATATTAACACTAAATTTTTATAATTGTTTCAGAATAACAACTAAAACTGTGATCAATATTATAAGTAATTACTATAATTGCAGTAATATCTACATATCTTGAATAAAAATACATATTTTCAAATAGATCTATAACAAACTCTTAAAACACATTTATTCCGTTAACAAACACAATACACATAACGACATATATATTATTTATATATATGCTCAATTACAGAAACTATACTACATAATTTATTTTTATTAAAAATAATAATTCATTCAAAAATAAGCGCACCCTATCAAGGTATATTCCTAACATTATTATTTTTCCAAAAAATTAAACCATTTTTAGGTACAGTTTGAGCAATATCTTGTATTATCTCTCCATTGGGAAATGTTAAATAACTGTCTAATTCAATTAATGGGTAAATTACAAATTCTCGATTAAATATATCATAATGTGGTATAGTTAATATTGAATTACGTATAATATGTCTTCCAAATAATAAAATATCTAAATCTAACGTACGTGACTGCCAAGAAGGAGAGCCAATTATACGTATACGTCCTTGCATTTTCTCAATATATTGCATATAACTTAATAAAGATGTTGGAGATAAATAAGTATCCAGTATCACTATTGAATTTAAAAAATAAGGTTGATCCTTCTGTCCTAATGGTTTACTACAATAATAAGAAGAAAAAGTTATAAGTCTAGTCATTGGAAGCTTAGAAAGTGACCATATTGCTCGATCCGCTTGTTTTTTAGGATTCAACATATTACTACCTAGCCCTATCCAAACTCGTTCCAGTTTATTATTCATTTCTATTAATTATTAATCTATATACGTTTATTACAAAATCTAAATAACAATCAAGACATAACATTATGTCAATACTGATACAAATCAACTGTTATTTTTGTATTAAATTATATTCATAGCATTTAAAGAATCTTATATGTTGTATATTAACAACACATATAAGATTCTTTATTAAAATAAATTATCCAGTCATTTGTTTTTCTTTAATTTCTTCCAAAGTTTTACAATCAATACACAAATCAGCTGTTGGACGAGCTTCCAGTCTCCGTATACCTATTTCTACGCCACATGAAGTACAAAATCCAAATTCATTTGTATCTATTTTTTTTAAGGTTTTTTCAATTTTTTCAATAAGTCTACGTTCTCGATCGCGATTACGTAATTTAATATTAAATTCTTCTTCTTGTGCCGCTCTATCTACTGGATCTGGAAAGTTAACAGATCCTTCATTTTGACTGCACAAAATAGAGTATCCTAAATCGTTTTTCAATTGATCCCTCCACGACTCTAAAATACATTTAAAATGTAAAAGTTGATCCACACTCATATACTCTTCATCAGGTTTGAGCTGATATGGTGTCACTCCAGCAATGATTAATACATTCAAAGAAGAATTTTTACGACTGCCTGACGGATTTGTTGGCATATACTTGCTCCCGTTCTAAATATTAAAAGCAACTCATGTCAATATCTTTATAAAATTTAAATTTTAATTAAATACAACTAGACTACAATTTTAATTTTTTAAAATAATTTTTATTTAAATCAATATAATAACATATAAACATCCCATATCTACAATATCAATAACATCTATACATATACAACTACCATATATATTATGCATACATAAACATTATATGTATCTGACATAAATATTACTCGATTAATAATCACACATATTTATAACAAAACCTATAAATAGATTTATACATAAATTATAATAACTTTTAATCTTAAATATACTTAAATTTAATAATAATTTAATTATACATATAAGTCACCTATAACACTTTTAAAAAACCCATATAATTACATAAAAATTATCACTGTTCATAATAATAGTTTTTGTTTTTAACAAACAAAAATATTATTAATTACTACACTACCAATACAATATAATAAAAAACCATTTAAAATATTATGAATTAAAACACTTGACTACTATTAATTAATAATATACATATTACATCTTAATTTCATAAATATTAAATGAATAAATTTCAGATACCAATTTGATTGTATTTATATATAATATCTTGCTTTATCAAAATAATTTTTATAGCGAGAATACATTATGTCTTATATTGTTGCGCTTACTGGTGGTATTTGTTCAGGAAAAAGCACTATAGCTAAAAAATTTTCTAATTTATCAAAAGGAAAAGTATCTGTCATAGATGCTGATATAATTTCCAGAAAAGTTACACAACCTGGTAGCATTGCTTTGATTGCTATAACTAAATATTTTGGCTCTAATATACTCCTTCCTAATGGATCATTAAACAGATCTATGCTTAAAAAAAAAATTTTCTTTAATTATAAAAATAAAAGATGGTTAGAAACACTACTACACCCGCTTATTAGGAAAGAAACTCAAAAGACAATAAACCTATTGCTTAATAAATCATCTTACATTTTATGGATCGTTCCTCTACTGATAGAAAATAACTTACAAAAATACGCAGATCGCATATTAGTAATTGATGCTCACACCAATATCCAATTTAATCGTATTGTTAATAGAGATAACATCAACAAACAGCATATCACAAACATTCTGTTATCACAAACATCCCGTCAACATAGACTTTCCTTTGCCGATGATGTTATTGAAAATAATAAAAATATTAATGAAGTCAACCAATATGTTTCTATACTACACCAATCTTATCTGAACATGAAAAATAATAAAAACTCCCGAAAATACCATTTTTAATCAACCAAATAAAAACAATCTATATCATTTTAATCATTGTAAACACATACGTGAGTTTTTAAAAAATAATAATTGATTAACATATAATCATTAATTTGTTTTAACAAAAATTAAAACCCTTAGCATTTTAAATATCAACACAATAACCAAATGACCTATAATTTTATATTTATTAAACTAATATATAAAATTAAATTATTTTCATATACTAATGACATTTATACGAAAGTTTACCATGACATTCTTTGAATTTTTTATTAGATCCACAAGGACAAAAATCATTGCGACCCATCACTCTATTTTTAATCAGTGTATTTTTATACATAATTTGACTTATCAATGATGATTCAGTATTAATTCCTTTTAAATTCGTAGATTGCATGTAACAATGTTCGTTATTTTTAATCGAAGTAGATTCTTTCTTATTAAAAGATTCTGTTGATAATTCACTAATTCCTCGTATTACTTCATATTTTAAATGGTCCAACATTTTAGTAAACATAGCAAATGATTCTCTTTTATATTCCTGCTTAGGATCTTTTTGTGCATACCCTCTTAAATGAATACCTTGACGTAAATAATCCATTGATGCTAAGTGTTCTTTCCAGAGTAAATCAAACATCCTCAGCATAATTCCTTTTTCAACAGAATACATAGTATTCGTCCCAATTATTTTTTTAATATATTCGTGCTGTTGAATCATTTTTTTTAATATACGCTGATATAATCTTGCTTTGTCTTCATATAATTTAGGATCTATCTCTACCCATTTCACAATAGACAATTCTAAATAAAAATCATTCTTTAAACATTCTTCTAATTTTATTAGATCTCTTTTATTCTCTACAATTTGCAAAGGAACATAAATATTAAATAATTTATCAACAACATCACAACGAATATTGCTTATAACATCACTAATATTTGACATATTCAATAATTTATCACGTTGCTCATAAATAACACGACGTTGATCATTCGCTACATCATCATATTCTAACAATTGTTTTCTAATATCAAAATTACGATTTTCTACTTTCTTTTGAGCACGTGCAATAGCTTTAGTAATCCACGGATGTTCAATAGCCTCACCTGGTCTTATACCTAATTTTTTCATCATACTTACTAACCTATCAGAAGCAAAAATACGTATTAACGAATCTTCCATTGACAAATAAAATCTAGATGAACCTACATCTCCTTGTCGTCCAGATCGTCCACGAAGTTGATTATCGATACGACGAGATTCGTGCCGTTCAGTGCCAATTACATGTAATCCCCCAGATTTTAACACTGCATTATGACGTTTTTCCCAAGAAGATTTAATCTGTAAAATTTTAAATGCATTTGATTTACGCAGCGCAGCTATTTCTGCGCGCCAATTTCCTCCTAATACAATATCAGTGCCACGTCCAGCCATATTTGTAGCAATGGTTACTGCTCCAGGATACCCCGCTTGTGCTATAATATCCGCTTCTGCAGCATGAAACTTAGCATTCAAGACTTTATGAGCAATTCCAATTGTATTCAAGGCACGAGAAATAATTTCAGATTTATCAATTGATATAGTTCCTACTAATACTGGCTGACCACGTTTAACGCAATCTTTAATATCATTAATAATAGCATTAATTTTTTCATTTTCCGTCATATAAATCACGTCAGGAAGATCATTACGAATCATAGGACAATTAGTAGGTATCACAACAGTATCTAACTTATAAATAGATCGAAATTCAAATGCCTCAGTATTCGCAGTACCTGTCATACCAGATAATTTTTCATATAATCGAAAATAATTTTGAAATGTAATTGAAGCTAATGTTTGATTTTCATTTTGAATGGTTACACGTTCTTTAGCTTCTATTGCTTGATGTAAGCCATCCGACCAACGACGACCAGGCATCACTCGTCCTGTATGCTCGTCAATAATAAGTATCTCACCATCTTTAACAATATAATCTACTTCACACATAAACAAAATATGAGCACGCAATGCTGCATTTACATGATGCATTAATATGATGTTATCTGATGAATATAATGATTCACCTTTACTCATGATCTCAGATTTAATTAGTAACTCTTCTATTAACACTAATCCACGTTCAGTTAATATAACTTGCCTAGATTTTTCATCAACCGTAAAATATTCCTCTTTTTTTAAATCATTAATTCTTTTTTTATTTTGTTGAATTATACTAAAAACTAATTCATTAATTTTTGAATATAGTAAAGAAGTATCATCTGATGGACCAGAAATAACTAATGGAGTACGAGCTTCGTCAATTAAAATAGAATCTACTTCGTCTATTAACGCGTAATATAATCCACGTTGCACTCGTTCTTCCGGAACAAAAACCATATTATCACGCAAATAATCAAAACCATATTCATTGTTCGTAGCGTAAGTAATATCTGCTGCATACGCAGCACGTTTCATAGCAATTGATTGTCCTGGTAAATTAATTCCTACGGTCAATCCTAAAAATTCAAATAACGGTCTATTATTTATTGCATCTCTATGTGCTAAATAATTATTAACCGTAACAATATGCACTCCTTTTCCACTTAATGCATTCAGGTAAGCAGGTAACGTGGCAGTTAAAGTTTTACCTTCTCCAGTTTTCATTTCTGCAATACAGCAATTATTAAGAACTATTCCTCCTAACAATTGAACATCAAAAAGACGTATGTTAAATACTCTTTTAATAGCTTCGCGTACTACAGCAAATGCATGCGGTAATAACTCTTCAAGGCTTACACCTAATTTTATAGATTCACGAAACTCATTGGTTTTATAAAAAATTTGACTATCACTTAATTTTTCTATATCCTTCTCCATATTGTTTATAACATCTACTACCCTTTCCATGCGACGTAGTACACGTTCGTTTCTATTTTTAAAAATTTTAGAAAATAACTTAAACGGTCCTATCATGGTAGTTTATATCTCATTACAATCACTATGTGTTATTTGATAAATAATACAACAATTATATTGTTGTACATTTATTGATTATATGCGATATGTACATATCACACGCATTTTAATAATACTCATAAGTTATATTATATATCTTAATTTAATAATATATATTACACACATTTCACTTATACAATAAATATATTATAAGAAAATAAATATTTTTATAATACAAACTAAAAAATTAAAAATATAAACAAATATAGGTTACTAACTTATATAAAATATAAGTGTATATCTTTTACTAAACATATCATATAATATTTAATCATTAATTGAAGATTTTAAGTACACTAGACTAAGTATAAGAATATCTAAAATTCATCCAAAATTTTTAAATCAATTTCTTAATAAAAACAAAAATTATCATATATTAATATATTAATTTGATAATACCGAGTATTTACATAAACGCAAATTATAAATAACAGGATATTATTATATATTAGTTAACTTTACTTTTTTATAAAGAATGTTATGTACATATAAATATCAGTATTGTTAACACCATTATATGATGATAGTTATTGATTAATATTATTTATAAATATAACAAATCTAATATATTTAAAAAGTGTTTATATATGTTTTATAGTTCTATACGATCCACATGATAAATAAATTAAAATATAAATTTTTATTATATCTATTACTACAAATTATAAAGATATTTACATACTTTAATGCTTTTTAAGTTTCATTGACATTGATGTTAAGAACATTTTTTAACATATATACTTTATATATTTATAAATACACTTTTACAAATTCATAATAATACACAAACCTAGTTATAAATAATATATATCCACAATTACATAACTAAAAATCTATTGAAACATTACTGTATTTTAATTAAAATAAATGATAGATATTAAAATAATACAGGCAAATCTGATGTTTTATAAAAAGTGGTAATTTCCCATGCATCTTTTCGTGATAAAACAGTTTTTAATAATTTGTTATTCAAAGTATGTCCAGATTTGAAAGCAATAAAAGAGCCAATGATGTTATACCCACACATAAACAAATCACCAATAGCATCAAGCATTTTATGACGGACAAATTCATTATTAAAACGCAAACCACCTTGATTAAGTACACGATAATCATCAACTATTATCGCGGAATTAAAACTTCCACCTAAAGCAAAACCACGAGATTGCAAGTCTTTTATGTCACGCATAAAACCAAAAGTACGTGCACTGCTAATATTATGCACAAAAGATTCTGAAGAAAAATTAAAAAAATAATGTTGTGTATTAACATTAATCGCGGGATGATTAAAATCAATAGTAAAATCAAGTGTAAACCCATCAAATGGTCTTAATTCGGCCCATTTATCTCCATCCTCAACACGTACACTTTGTTTTAATCTAAGGAATTTTTTTGCACTATTAAGTTCTTCTATACCTGCATCCAACAATAAATATACAAAAGGACTAGCACTACCATCCATTATTGGTACTTCAGGAGCATTAAGTTCTATAATAATATTGTCTATACCTAATCCTGCTTGAGCAGCATTTAAATGTTCAACAGTAAAAATCTGCACACCACATTTATTAATTAAACATGTACATAATGCTGTATTTCCTACCGATTTAACATTAACTGGAAAATCCACAGGGGGATATAAATCAATACGACGGTAAATAATACCAGTATTTGCTAAATTAGGTCGCAAGGTTAATGTTACTTTTTTACCAGTATGCAAACCAACACCAGTAGTTTGTACAGCGCGTTTTAATGTTCGTTGTTTTATCATAATTATGATATCTTATTCACATGACTATTATACTTACTATTTACTTCGAAAAATAAATTTTATAAATATATATTACATTTTGCATTAATTAATTATTATTTTAAATAAGCTTTTTCAATCTGCTGGTTTTCTTAAAAAAGCAGGAATATCTAAATAATCTATATCTTTATCAAGAACCGTGTTTTGTTGATCTACTGTATCAGACGCTGAACATCTTGGTTCTTTAAAAAAGGTGGATACTCCTTGAGAAGATTGATTATGATAATGATTCTTTCCTTGTATCATTCTTTTTTCCTCTTTAGTATTAGATAACATAATATTTGAGTGTGTATCAATACCAATTCCTGTTGCAACTACAGTAACACGTAATTCATTATTTATATCTGGATCTAAAGCAGTACCTATAACTACTGTCGCATTATCTGAAGCAAAAGAACGTATGGTATTTCCTACGGTTTCAAACTCATCTAATCGTAAATCTAAACCAGAAGTAATATTCACTAACACACCACGAGCACCAGACAAATCAATGTCTTCTAATAAAGGACTGGCAATAGCTAATTTAGATGCTTCTTCTGCTCTACTGTCTCCGCATCCTACTCCAGCACCCATCATAGCATATCCCATTTCTGACATTACTGTGCGTACATCTGCAAAATCTACATTCATCAAACCCGGTCTAGTAATCAATTCTGCAATGCCTTGTACCGCTCCTTTTAGTACATCATTAGCGGCGCTAAAAGCATCTAACAATGAAATACCACGTCCTAAAACTTTTAATAACTTGTCATTTGGAATAGTTATTAATGAATCTACATATTTAGACAACTCAGAAATTCCTTGTTCAGCAAATGCCATGCGTTTTTTGCCTTCAAAACTAAAAGGCTTAGTAACCACAGCTACAGTTAAAATTCCCAAATCCTTGGCCACTTCCGCTATAACTGGGGCAGCCCCTGTCCCAGTCCCACCACCCATTCCCGCGGCAATAAATACCATATCTGCACCTTCTATGGTAGCCTTCAATACATCACGATCTTCTTCTGCAGAATTACGACCAATTTCCGGATTTGCACCCGCTCCTAATCCTTTAGTAATAGAACTCCCAATTTGAATAGTTTGACCTACTGTCATTTTTCTTAAAGCTTGGGCGTCAGTATTAACAGCAAAAAAATCTACGCCTTCGATACGTTCACGCAACATATGTTCTACCGCATTACTACCACCACCGCCAATACCAACTACTTTAATTACTGCATCACTAGTCAATTCCATCGGTTCAAACATAGTTTTCTCCACATAATAATCTTCATTTATTTTATAAAAATTAATTTTTTATATAGATTTCATTCATTTTTAATATACCAATGAAAATCTTAAAATTCTTTTTTTAGCCAATTGTTTATTTTTCTTATCCAATTTTTTATTGTTATTTCTTTTTCTATATCTATTTCATTATTTAAATGAGATTCCTTTCCATAATGCAATAATCCAATAACAGTAGAATACTGTGGGCTTTTTATGTCATTTATTATTCCACTTATATTTATTGAAGAAGCAATACGAACTTGAGTGTGAAATACTTTTTGCGCACAATCTATCAATCCATCTATAAGAGAAGCCCCTCCAGTTAATACGATACCTGCTGCAAGATGATGTTTAATATTAAGTTGACGTAATTGTGATTGTAATCGTAATATTTCTTTATTAATTAGCATCATCAACTCGATATATCGAGGCTCAATGATTTCAGCCAACGTATGACGTTGCAAAATTCGAGGTGGTCTCCCTCCAACACTTGGAACTTCTATATTTTCTCCTTTATTAATTAAAGATTCCAAAGCACAGCCATAATGTATCTTAATCACTTCTGCATCAGATAATGGCGTGCCAAAAGCATAAGCTATATCACTAGTTACTACATTACCGGCATATGGAATAACCTTGGTATGACGTAAAGCCCCAGCAGTATATATTGCCATATCCATCGTACCCCCTCCAATATCTACTACACAAACACCCAGTTCACGTTCATCTTCTGTTAACACAGCGTAGCTGGAAGCCAATCCAGAAAAAATTAATTGATCCACTTTTAGACCACATCGTTCTACTGCTTTTACAATGTTCTTGGCCATATCATTATGACAAGTAATCAAATGAACTTTAGCTTGCATTCTTACTCCAGATAATCCAATTGGATTTCTTATACCTTCTTGATAATCAATCACGTAATCTTGTGGTATCACATGTAATATGCGATGTTCATCGTTGACTTTAACTGATTTAGCTATATGTACTACATTATTTACATCTGACTGTGTTACTTCTTCTTCAGAAATAGGTAACATACCTATTTCATTTTTACAACTAATATGTTTTCCAGATAAAGAAAGATAAACAGATGAAATTTGACAACCTGCCATTAATTCTGCTTGATTAATAGAATATTGCACACATTTTATTACTGATTCTAAATTATTTACTCCTCCTTTATCCATACCGCGCGATGGACAATGTCCTAATCCAATAATATTCACGATACCATCAGGTAAGATTTCACCTACCATAGTAGCAACTTTAGCTGTACCAATTTCTAATCCTACCAACAATTTTTTATCTGAAGCTTTAATCATTTTCGTGATTGCCTTTATTTATTTATCACAAAATATAGACGTCATCGAATTAGAAACCCATTTTACCGCAAAACCCGAATGATAACGTAAATCTATATAATCAATATGTTTGTCTTGTTCATTAATTTTTTGAAGAAGAATAGGATAATTTTTAATAAAGCAATATAATCGTTCAATTATATTGCTTCTACCTAATTTTAGATGAATATTATTTTGTAAAACAAGTTGCCATGAACAACGTACATCCATTTTTATTGATTTTATTTGAAATTTACTAGATTTTAATATTTCATTAAACACATAATAATTAGCTAATACGATTTGCTCACTACCTTCTGGTCCATACAAAACTGGTATTGGTTTTATATAATGATCTTGATTTTCTTTTGACGTAGAAAAGATAATGCCTGTTACACTAATTATCTGTGAATCATTCCAATACGCCAACGGGATATGCTCTACTATATGAATCTTCAAAGTATCTGGCCATTGTTTTCGTACACTGACTTGTTGAATCCATGGTAAACATTCAATTTGTTTTTGAATACTATTAACGTCTTGTGTTAGAAATGTTTCTAATGTGCCTAATTGTATTATTGCCTGATTAATATCAGCATCAGTAGTATAATAACGCTGTCCAGTTACTATTACATAAGACATAGGATAACAACAGAAATCATAAATCCATTTTCTTACCCTATAAGCACCCCAAATAATGCTAATTATAACTATCGATGATAATATCCAATTAAATAATTGATGATTACAATAGTGTCTTGATTTTAAGAAACATTTAAATATAGTATAATCATACATATTTAATAATTTTTTGAGACGCGTAAGAAATCCATCCCTTGATTATTCTTCTTTTCACAAGAACTTATTATTATATTATTCATGCTTAAAATTTATCACCATTTTAAGTGACTTGTCATTATGATTCTTTACAAGATCTATCGTCACCATTTTTAACAATACATCCACGAACAACTTCTCCAATTGTACCAGCACCTTGAATCAAGAGCAAATCGTTACTTTTTAAGAATTGAGCTAATTTTATTAACAATGTTTCCGTATTTGATATAAACACTGGATTAATCTTTCCATATTTTTGAATTGACTTACATAAGGATTGACTATCTGCACCTAAAATAGGTTTTTCGCCAGCAGAATAAACATCTAATACTAAAAGAAGATCTACATTTGAAAGCACATCAATAAAATTATCATATAACTCTTTTATGCGTGTATACCTATGCGGTTGAAACACCATAATTAATCGTCTACCAGGCCATCCATTTCGGATTGTTTCAATAGTTACACGTAGCTCGACAGGATGATGCCCATAATCATCTATTAACATAATTTTTCCTGGCTTGCCATTTATTTTACTTAGAGAATAATGACCTAAATTCTCAAAACGACGACGTGTTCCTTGAAAATTTAACATAGTTCTTAATATGCTTTTATCACTAATTCCTTCTTCAGTTGCTACAGCAATAGCAGCTGTAGCATTAAGCACATTATGACGACCAGGAATATTCAAGATTACTTGTAATTCTGTTTTATTTAACCGTGATACGGTAAAATTACTTTTCTCTGTATATTGATGATAATTAAAAATATGCAAATCAGCATTTTTACTAAAACCATAAGTAATTATTTTTCTATTAATTTTAGGTAAAATCTTATAAATTACCGGATCATCAATACATACTATGACATATCCATAAAACGGCAAATTATGTATAAAATTAATAAACGCTTTTTTAAGATATTCAAAATTTCTTTGATAAGCATTTATATGATCAGTATCAATATTAGTAATCACTTCTACTATAGGACGTAAATATAAAAATGAACTATCGCTCTCATCTGCTTCTACTATTAAATAACGACTACATCCAAAACGAGCATGTGCACCTTCTGATTTTACTATACCACCATTTATAAAAGTTGGATCCAAACCTGCTTCAACGTAAATATTAGCTATCATTGTTGTAGTAGTAGTTTTACCGTGAGTTCCTGAAATAGCTATTCCATATCTAAATCTCATTAGCTCAGATAACATTTCTGCACGTTGAATAATAGGAATTCTAGCCTGTTTGGCAGCTAAAATCTCAGGATTATTTGAAGGAATAGCGCTAGATATAACCACAACACTGGCCTTATTTATATTATTAGATCGATGACCAAAATAAACTTTCACCCCTAGTTTCAGTAAGTGACGTATAATATCATTATGCACAATATCAGAACCAGTAACATAATAACCTTCATGTACCAACACTTCTGCAATGCCGCACATACCAGTTCCGCCTATACCAATAAAATGTATTTGTTTGACACGATTCATTATTAGTATTATGTCTCTCAATTTAGCTAATTTCGCATTTGACATATCTATTTAATATATTCGTTTATATTTATTATAAATAAACAAAGAATTAAATTATTCACATATTTATTTTTTTAGGTATTCAATTATTATTTGAGAAACTTGTTGAGTTGCATTAGGAATAGCTATACTCCTAGCACGCTGCGCCATATTAAATAATTTCTTGCGATCCCAGGACTCTATCACCGTGCTAACATAATCACTTGTAAAATTGTGTTGTTCAATAATTTTTGCTGCGCCTGCTTGTACCAGCGGTATAGCATTCCAATGCTGCTGATGATCTTTATGATGCATAAAAGGTATAAATATCGCCGGCAATCCTACAATAGATACCTCACTTACTGTTAATGCTCCAGCACGAGATATTAATATATCTGCCCAAGCATACGCACGGTCTATGTCATCAATAAATTTTACAATCTTGTGATTATTTTGTTTAATTTTTTGATAAGCCCACATTACTTTTTCAAAATCTCGTTCTCCAACTTGATGCCATATAATCAATTTACTAAATAATTTTACTGCTATATGTGGAATGATATCATTTAATATACGAGCTCCCTGACTACCTCCAATAACTAAAACACGAATGGGTCCAACACGTCCTTTCCATCGTTTAATTGGGCTTGGCACAAATAATATGGTATTCCGTATTGGATTACCTACTGTTTTAGCATTAGGAAAAGTACCGGGAAATCCCTGTAATACTTTTTTGGCAAAAATAGATAAATAGCGATTAGTTAAACCAATTATTCTATTTTGTTCATGTATTATCAGTGGAATTCCACATATCCACGCTGCTATTCCACCAGGTCCAGAAACATATCCACCCATACCTAATACCACATCAGGTTTCCAATATTTTATAATTTTCAATGCTTGATATATTGCAAAAAAAATAAACAATGGCATAATAAGCTTTACATGCAGTTTCTGACCATGCCATTTTTTAATATGAATAAATTTAATATCAATCCCATATCTAGGAACTAACTTAGCTTCAATGCGATCTGCAGTACCTAACCAAAAAACTTGATATCCATTATTTTTTAAATAATGGGCCACCGATAATCCCGGAAATACGTGCCCTCCGCTACCACCTGCTACTATCATGATTCTCTTTTTTGATTCATTTTTTCGCATTCTTCAAAAAAGCTTGATTTTTAGCTAAACGTGTCTCGAAATCTATTCTTAATAACAATACGCTTGCCATTACTGTTATTAAAAAACTAGATCCTCCATAACTAATAAATGGTAATGTTAATCCTTTTGTGGGTAATATCCCACTAACAGTTCCTATATTAATAAATATTTGTAATCCAAACCAAATGCCAATAGAACAAGCTAAAATACCAGAAAATCTATGATTAATATTTAAAGCACGATAACCAATAGCCATGGCACGAAATACAATAATAAATAATATACATAATACTAAGATTGCTCCAAAATATCCCAATTCTTCTGCAAGGATAGCAAAAATAAAATCAGTATGAGCTTCAGGTAAATACTCCAATTTTAATACAGAATTTCCTAATCCCTCTCCAAAAAATTTCCCGCGACCAAAAGCCATCAATGATTGAGTTAATTGATAACCATTACCAAATGGATCTTTCCATGGATTCCAAAAAGTAAGTACACGCTGTATACGATAAGGTTTAACTATAATTGACGACGTAATTAAAAATATATTAAACACAAAAATAAATGCCAACTGCCATAATTTAGCGCCAAAAAGAAATAATATAGATAAAGTGGTAATAAAAAGAATAATAATACTCCCAAAGTCAGGTTGTGCTAACAATAACATATCTAATACTATCATTATTAACATAGGTTTACATATACCCCAAAAAGTAGTATAGACTTCCTTTGATTTACGTACTAAATAATTAGCAAGATAACAAATAAAAGACAACTTTGATAATTCTGAAGGCTGCGCGCACAACGAACCCCATATTATCCAACGTGACGCTCCATTGGTAGAATTATTGAAAATTAATGTTACTGTTAACATTATAAAACTACATAACAACATAATAGAACTATAACGTTGCCAAATTATCATAGGTATTCTCAACACAATTACAGATACCAAGAATGTTATACCATAATAAAAAATTATACGTTTTATAAAATAACATGGATCATTTGTTAAACGTATTCCAATAGAGATAGATCCTGAACTAATAATAACAAAACCAACACATATCAATCCTAACAGCAACCAAAAAAACACACGATCATATAACACACCAATATTTGATGATCTTTTTTTAAATAATTCTAATAATTGATTAATAATTTTTATTTGCAAGACACTCATTATCCAAATTCTCGAGCAAAATAAGTAAATACTAATCCACGCATTTTAAATGATTTAAATTGATCTAAACTTGAACAAGCCGGAGATAATAAAACGATATCTTTTTTCTTCGTACGACGACTAACAATACGTATTGCGTCTATCATTGTATATGTTAAAATAATGTTACTATATCCTAATTCTGTCAACAACAAACCATCTTTTCCAAAACAATAAAGATGTATATCGTGTTGTCTAATCAAATATTTCAACAAAGAAAAATTAGCCGATTTACTATCACCTCCTAACATTAAATGTAATGTACCGGTAAGTAATCTTAAATTGCATATAGCTTCTTTAGTAGCACCAACATTAGTAGCTTTAGAATCATTAATCCAACTTACTTCATTATTTTTATAAACTAGTTGACAACGATGCATTAATCCAGAAAATTGACACAATGCTTTTAAAGCAGCAGAACGAGGAACATTAACCATTTCTGATAATGCTAAAGCAGATAATGCATTTAAACAACTAATACGATTATTAATTCTCATTAAAGAACAATTAAATATACATTCATTACGCGCTACTATCCAATTATGTCCTTTATAATATTTCAAATGATAATCTGCAGAACCCTCATGCGCTCCAAAACTTACACAATAATTACAACCATTGGATACAGGTACTGTTAAAGGGTCTAAAGCGTTCATTAAACAAATTGTAGCATTTTTATAAATCTTTTGTTTAGCAAGATAATATTGCTTCAATCCACCAGGATAATGATCCATATGATCTTCACTAATATTTAAAATTACAGCCACTGTTGCACGCAAACTATAAGTTGAATCTAGTTGAAAACTTGAAATCTCCAGTACATACAATTGATATGCTTTATTTAATAGAGAAAGCACGGGAACACCTATATTCCCTCCAACACCTACACTCCAACCTGCACTCCGAGCCATATTAGCAACTAATTGAGTTACTGTGCTTTTACCATTAGACCCAGTGATCGCTATCATAGGAACAGTTACTTCACGCACAAATAATTCAATATCACTAACAATTTCTACTCCTAATTTTAAAGCTTCAATTAAAATTGGATGATCTAATCGTACTCCAGGACTTACTACAATTAACGTAGCATTCAATAACCATATGTCATGAAATCCACCTAAATAATACTGTACAGTATACGGCAATTGATTTATTCTTGAAGGATGCGTGCAAAAAGTATCTATTACTTTCGGTGTCACACCACGAGCTAAAAAAAAATTAACACAAGACAAACCTGTCACTCCCATACCAATAATTACAACTCGTGATCCACGGTAATTGATCATATTTTATTATCGTATTTTTAAAGTAATTAACCCAAACAAAACTAATATCAATGATATAATCCAAAATCGCACTATAATTCGAGGCTCTGGATAACCTTTTAATTCGAAATGATGATGTATTGGAGCCATTTTAAATATACGTTGTCCAAATAATTTAAAACAACTTACTTGTAAGATCACAGATAAAGTTTCTATTACAAACATACCACCCATAATCAATAATAAACACTCTTGATGTAATAACACTGCAATCACTCCAAGCGCCCCTCCAAGAGACAAAGAACCAACATCTCCCATAAATATCTGAGCCGGATAAGTATTAAACCATAAAAATCCGATACTAGCCCCAATAATAGTAACACATATTATTACTAATTCTCTGGCAAAACAAATATAAGGAATATGTAAATAATCAGAAAAATGTATATTACTTGTCACCCATGCAACTATAGCCAATCCGGTAGAAATCAATATTATAGGAACAATCACTAATCCATCCAAACCATCAGATAAATTGACCGCATTACTTGCACCAACAATAACAAAATACATCAATATAATATACCAAATACCTAATTGTGGTATAAAATTTTTAAAGAATGGTACTACTAATTGCATAGATATAATGCTTCTACTCCATATAAAGATAATCACTATTAATATTAAAGCGATTAATGATTGCCAAAAATATTTATATGCTACACTTAAACCTACAGTATTTTTTCTTCGTATTTTTAATACATCATCAATTAAACCTAACACTCCATATGTCATTAGTATAAATAATACATACCATACATATAAATTAGATAAATCAGCCCATATTATTACTGAAATAATAATCGAAAAAAGTATTATGATCCCACCCATAGTAGGTGTAGCTTTTTTATTAAAATGTGTTTTTGGACCATCATTCCGTACTATTTGAAAATAACGCAAAGCCCGAAACTGTGTAATTAGATAATAACCCATTCCCAAAGAAATAAATAATGCTGATAAAAAACTAACAATAACTCGAAACATTAAACAATTAATAACATCAAATTTAGATGAATATAATATTAAAGTGCTTTTTACCAACCAAAATAACATTAAAATCCATCCTGAATAGCAGTTACTATTTTCTCCATCTCAAAATTACGAGATCCTTTTACTAACACGCTAATTAATTTATGACTATATAACATCTTTTTTATATAAATAATTAATTTTTTTTTATGTTGAAAATGCTTTCCTTTACTACACATTTTAGAAACAAAATAACTAACCTTACCTATAGTAAGAATCTCATTAATATTTGTCGCTGCAACTAATTTCCCAATATAACAATGATATTCAATTTCTTTATATTTTCCTAATTCCAACATATCACTCACCACTAATACACGATAACCCGGCATTGTAGTTAACACATGAATTGCAGATACCATAGATCCGACATTAGAA
The DNA here is from genome assembly GCF_059935855.1 of Candidatus Blochmannia sayi (nom. nud.). Lineage (NCBI taxonomy): Bacteria > Pseudomonadati > Pseudomonadota > Gammaproteobacteria > Enterobacterales > Enterobacteriaceae > Candidatus Blochmanniella > Candidatus Blochmannia sayi (nom. nud.). Next base: position 175,028 of record NZ_CP011796.1, on the reverse strand, counting down.
TTATAAGTATCGTCTAACAATAATTTACCTTTAGATAAAATAATTGGAAATAATCTACCAGATAACCTTTTTGTACTTTCTAATCCAAATACCACTTCTGACAGCTCAGCTCCTACAGAAAACGCAAGAGCACTAGCAGCTAAAGCATTAGCTACATTATGTTTTCCCAACATTGATAAAAATACCGGAGCCGTTCCATATGGGCTATTTAAAATAAATCGTATTCCATTTTTTTCAGAAATAATATTACTCGCAAAAAAATCTACACCCACATCAGTACATACAGAAAACCTCCATACAGATTTTCCTCGTAATACTTTACTCCATAGACACAAAGCATGGCTGTCAGCATTTATAATACCTTTTCCATGAACACCCAAATCAGAAAAAATTCTCCCTTTCTCTTCTCCTATTTTAGTTAATGATCCAAAACCCGATAAATGGGATGGATAAATATTATTTACTAAAGCCACATTAGCAGCGACAATTTTACTTAATCGAGAAATTTCTCCTGGATAACTTGCGCCTAATTCAATAACCGCAAAATTATTTTGTTTTGTCAAACGTAATAAAGTAATCGGAACTCCAACTATATTATTAAAATTATCCTGCGTTGACGTTGTATATCCACAACTTTTTAATATGGACGCGGTCATTTCTTTTACTGATGTTTTACCGCTTGATCCAGTTATAGCAATAATTTTTGCTGAAACTTGCAAACGTACCCAGTGTGCTAAAGTTATCAAAGCACAATGAGTATCAGAAACTATTAATTGAGGAACATCTAATAATATATGACGATTGACTAATAATGATTTAGCACCCGCAAACACTGCTTGAATTGCAAAATCATGACCGTCAAAACGCTTACCTATTAATGCTATAAACATACACTGTTTATAAATAATATTTGAATTAACAGTAATTTCATTAATCACTAAATCTATACCAATATGTTTAGCATTTAAAATTGGTGCTATTTTACGCAAACTAAACGAAATCACGATAATGCCCTACTCTTTAATATCTCTTTTACTACATCTTGATCAGAATGATATACATAATCATTTCCAATTATTTGATATCTCTCATGACCTTTACCCAAAACCAATATTATATCTTTTGAACGTGCCTTTGACATAGCAACTTGTATAGCATTACCACGATTCATAATAATTTTAATGTTTTTTGCTGCATATGTTATACCACACATAATGTCATTTACGATCGACTGCGGTTCTTCAGTGCGTGGATTATCATTAGTAATTATCACATAATCAGAGTATCGTTCTGCCACATAACCCATTACAGCACGCTTAGCTTGATCTCTGTCACCTCCACAACCAAACACACACCATAACCGCCCGTAACAATGCCGTCTAATTGCAATCAATATTTTCTTTAACGCATCCGGAGTATGTGCATAATCTACTATAACTGTAGGACTTTCATCAGAACGAAATACTTCCATTCTACCACTTACAGGTTGTAGTTGAGATGATGTATGAACTAATAACGACAAAGGATATCCTAATACTAATAGCGCGCCTAAAGCTAACAGTAAATTACTAACATTAAATTCTCCCAACAATTTACTATGAATTACTCCTCCTCCCCAACTTGAATTAAAAATAATATCTGTGCCATAAAAATAATAATCTATTTTTATCACACATATCCATCTACCTTTCCAAAAACATGGCAAATTACCTGATACCGTCACTGCAACTGCCTGAGGCAAACGATCTAACCATCTACAACCAATAAAATCATCAGCATTAATGATATATTTTTCTACATTTAATTCGCCAAATAACCTCCACTTAGACATCGAATACCGCATGATACTGCCATGATAATCCAAATGATCATGACTTAAATTAGTAAATATAGCAACTTTAAAATATAAAGCATCCACACGATACTGAGCTAATCCGTGCGATGAAACTTCCATTGCAACAAATTTAATTCCATTTTGAACAAATTGAGCTAGTATTTTTTGAGTGTCAATAGCAGAACATGTTGTATTATAAGATAAACTTACATTGTCTAATATTCCATTACCTAAAGTCCCCATTACAGCGCTTCTTTCCCCCAATAACTGCACCCAACGCGCCAACAAGTGTGTTATAGTAGTTTTTCCGTTTGTACCAGTGACACCAATTAAATTTAAGAAACGAGATGGATGATTATAAAACATACCTGCTACACTAGATAAATATTGCGGTAATTTATTCACATAAATAACAGGTACTTCATTCACGCTATAACTACATTTTTGAAACTCTACCGATTTATCGAAATATTCTGATAAAACTACAGAAGCGCCTTTTTTTATGGCACTACCAACGTACAATCTTCCATCAGTCTTATAACCTTTGATTGCTACAAATAAATTTCCTAACACAATATCACGACTATCTAATTGTATTCCCGTCAATACAGGACAAACGGACCCATCAGAAACACATAGTATGAGTAACTTATATAAATTATGTAATTCACACATATAACATTATCAAAAATTATTTTTATTTTCAAATTACTGTTACAAATCTGGCGGTACATTCATTATTCTCAATGCATTACCCATAACCGCACTAAACACCGGCGCAGACACAACGCCTCCATAATAACGACCATCCTTAGGATCATTTATTATCACTGCTAAAGCAAATCTAGGATTGCTTGCTGGAGCTACTCCAGCAGTACATGCAATATACTTACTCATATATTTCCCATGAGACCCAACTTTCTTAACAGTACCAGTTTTCACTGCAACTCGATATCCTTTAATAGCCGCTTGACAACCACTACTACCTGGTAATGATACACTTTCCATCATACCTAAAACAACACGCGCTAATGATTTTGGAAAAATTTGATTTCCTAATATTGATGAAGGAGAATCAACTCGTATTATAGAAAGAGGCCGAGACAATCCCATCCCACCAATAGTAGCATAAACCTTAGCTAATTGTAATGGAGTAATCATGAAGCCATATCCATAAGAAAAAGTGGCACGTTCTATATCTGACCAACGTTTTTTATTGTATGGGTACACTCCGCTACTCTCTCCTATTAAACCTACATCGGTTGCTTCTCCCATACCAAAATTTGAATACGCATTTAATAAAACCGTTGCAGGCATGGATAAGGCTAATCTAGACACACCAACATTGCTAGATTTCTGTAATATCTCTCTAACAGTTAATTTACTATGATATATTACATCTTTAATTAGATGTCCGCTTATCATATAAGGTGATGTATTTATAATAGTATCTTCCGTTATTATATTATTTTCTAATGCAGCCATGATGACAACAGGTTTCACTGTCGAGCCTGGTTCAAATGCATCAGTAATAGCACGATTACGCATAATAGATTTATTAGAAAAAGTCAGATTATTCGGATTATATGATGGGCTATTTGTCATAGCTAATATTTCACCAGTATTAATATCTATCAATACTATACTACCGGATTCTGCTTTATTTATATGTACAGCGCGATTCAATTCATTATAAGCTAGATATTGCAAGCGTTCATCTATGCTAAGAATAATATTTTGAGCATCTTGACCGTCATCTAAAATCACCTCTTCGACTATTCGACCAAATCTATCTTTTCGTACCACTCTTATTCTAGGTTGACCAGCTAACCAAGTATCAAAACTTTTTTCTATTCCTTCAACACCTTGACTGTCTATGTTTGTCACGCCTACTAAATGAGCAGCAGATTGACCAGCCGGATAACATCGTTTTGATTCTTTTCGTAAATACACTCCTGGTAATTTAAGTTGATTGACATATTCAGATACAGTAGGATCAATCTGTCGAGCTAAATATAAAAAACGTCCTGTAGTTCTATCATTAATCAGAAACAGTAGTTTATCCAATGATATAGATAATATTTCAGACAACGCCGACCATCGGCTTATGTCAGCAATTATACCACCATGTTTGTTAATTTCTTGAGGATCAACCCAAACAGAATCGACTGGGATACTAATTGCTAATAAATGACCTAATCTATCAGTAATAATACCACGAGTTGATGAAATGCGTTGTACACGCAATGAACGTGTATTACCTTCATTAATTAATTTATCAGAATAAATAATTTGTAAATAAGTTACTCTCAATAACAGAATAATCAATATAAAAAAAATAAAACCGTATAATAAATTAAAACGCTTATTACTTAAAATTATTTGTAAATTATAATATTGAAACTTCATATCATATAAACTATGCTACCACATGAACTAAATTGTAATATAAATAATACTTTTATTTGTTATACAAATTTTTGAATCAGCGCAACATATTATTTTGAGTTAAATCTACATAATGCATTTTTAATTTATCTATAGCAATACGCTCAATACGCGCGTGATCAGATAATATTTTCTCCTCAAGAATCAAATTTCTCCATTCAGTATCCAAAACATTTTTTTCCAACACAAGACTTTCACGATACATTATCATATATCTAGTATGATAAGTTACTAATATAATTAACATTGCCGACATTAATATTAATAACAACAAAATCAACTGCCATTTACCATGCGACTTTAAATCATTAAAAATAATACTAACAAGATTATATCGCTTTTTTTTATTCATATTCAGACAATTAATTTTTCAGCACAACGTAATACCGCGCTACGAGCACATATATTCTTTTCAATTTCTTGCTTTGAAGGTATTAATTTTCCCATATTTATTAATTGACATTTATTTATATATTTATTAAATATTTGATAATCTGTTAACGGAAATTTAGGAGGTATATACGAAACACAACTGTGATCACGAATAAAATTCTTTACCAATCGATCTTCTAAAGAATTAAAACTAATTACTACCAATCTTCCTCTTGGAGATAAAAGGAATAAAGAATCTTTCAGTATTTTTACTATTTCTTCTAATTCATTATTAATATATATTCTAATTGCCAAAAAACTTTTAGTTGCGGGATGTTTACGAGTACTGCGATACGGAATAGTACTACAAATTAATTTAGACAAAACTAACGAACGCACAATAGGCGTATGTTTTCTTGAAGATACTATAACTTTAGCAATGTCTTTAGCAAATCGTTCTTCTCCAAAATTTTTAAGCACCCAAGCAATATTTTTCTGACTTTCTCTTGATAACCATTCGGCAGCAGATTGACCATTACTAATATCCATGCGCATATCTAACGGTCCATCTCGCATAAATGAAAAGCCTCTACTACAATCATTAATTTGACATGTACTTATACCCAAATCTAATAAAATACCATTTATCGACCCAATCAATCCCATGTTTCTAACATGTTTATTTATTTCAGAAAAAGAACTATGTATAATAGTAAATCTACTATCCTGATCGGCAATGGATTTACCAATTTTTACAGCTGCCCAATCTTTGTCAATTGCTAATAAACGCCCTTGTTTAGTTAATTTAGACAAAATCAACTTAGAATGACCCCCCAAACCAAATGTACCATCAATATATACTCCTGATGAATCAATGTTCAACGCGTGTACAGCCTCATGCAACAAAACACTTTGATGGTTATGATGTGTGTAAAACATACATAATAATTAAAAATATGAACGAATTAACAAATACATACACATTCTATGTGTATGTTAACAAATATTAAACTCCCAATAATAGAAATCACTAAATATTAACATTTTATATGTCACTATGTTCAATATTTGCATAAATACTCAAAATATCATGATATAATGTATATATATTCTTGTAATAGTTAGAAATAATTTGTTATAACTTAAAAGACCGCAAGTATTCTACCATTGTTTAATGCATAACACAAAATTTAAATTTTAAAATATTAAAATTCTATTCTTAGAATACATTTTACTTTTATAGAATTAGTGATTAACAAATAATATTTAATAAACTTAAATTAAATTTAATGTAGTAAATTATTATTAGATCTGGTATTTTAGATAATATTAATATGCTATTCACAATATATGTTACACACATTTACTCTTAACATTCATAATATGATATATGGATAATCTATGAGTCAACAAGTCATTATTTTTGATACAACTCTACGAGACGGCGAACAAGCTCTACAAGCAAGTTTAAATGTCAAAGAAAAATTACAAATTGCTTTTGCTCTGGAACGATTAGGAGTAGATATTATGGAAGTTGGATTTCCAATCTCTTCTCCGGGCGACTTTGAATCAGTACATACAATAGCTACGCATATAAAAAATAGCTTAGTGTGTGCCTTAGCCAGATGTGTTGACAAAGACATTGATGCAGCCGCAGAAGCTTTAAAAATCGCTAAAAATTTTCGAATTCATATATTCTTACCTACTTCAACAATACATATCAAATCCAAGCTGAAAAAAAACTTTGATCAAATCATAGAAATGACCGTTCATTCGATACGTTATGCAAGAAGATACACTGATGATATAGAATTTTCGTGCGAAGACGCTGGACGTACTACTACCGATAATTTATGTCGCATTGTTGAAATTGCCATTAAATCTGGCGCAAGTACCATTAATATTCCTGATACAGTAGGTTATACTACTCCATATGAATTTGGTCAAATTATTGCTTCATTATATGATCGAGTTCCTATCATTGATAAAGCTGTAATTTCAGTACACTGTCATAATGATTTGGGAATGGCAGTCGGAAACTCTATTTCAGCAATACAAGCAGGAGCACGACAAATTGAAGGAACCATAAACGGTATTGGTGAACGAGCAGGAAATGCTGCACTAGAAGAAATCATCATGGCCATTAAAGTACGAAAGAATCTATTGAATGTACATACCAATATTCATTGTCAAGAAATTTACAGGACCAGTCAAATAGTCAGTCAATTATGTAATATGCCTATTCCAATTAACAAAGCAATAGTTGGTTCGAATGCTTTTTCTCATTCTTCAGGTATTCATCAGGATGGTGTATTAAAAAATAGAGAAAATTACGAAATTCTAATACCAGAAAGTATTGGGTTAAAAGGAGTTAAATTAAACCTTACATCTCGATCTGGAAGGGCAGCGGTTAAATACCACATGAAAGAAATGGGTTATCAAGAAAGTGATTATGATATGGACATATTATATGATGTTTTTTTAGAATTAGCAGATAAAAAAGGACAAGTGTTTGACTACGATTTAGAAGCATTAGCATTCATTAATAACCAACAAGAACAATCAGATTTTTTTAAATTAAAATGTTTTCGTATACATTCTAGTTCTTTTGGTATTGCTACTGCTTCAGTAAAATTATACTGCGGCAAAGAAAACACATGTGCTTATTCAGCAACCGGTAATGGCCCAATAGATGCAATTTACGAAGCATTAGCTCGCATTGCACAATTATCTATAAATTTAGAAAAATATCAACTTAATGCAAAGGGACATGGGCGCAATGCATTGGGACAAGTAGACATTGTTGTGTCATATAAAGGACGTAATTTTCATGGAGTTGGATTAGCTACAGACGTCATAGAATCTTCAGTCAAAGCTATGATTCATGTTTTAAACAATATTTGGCGCGCAAAACAAGTAATAATTCAGCGAAAATGTATACAAAAAAATAATAACTAAAACAATTTGGAAATCTTAAATATTTATGAATAAAAATTATCATATTGCAATACTCCCAGGAGATGGAATTGGATCAGAAACTACAAAACAAGTTTATAAAATTTTAAATGTGATAAAAAAACAATTTAAAATAAATATTATCACCACAGAATGCAAAATAGGAGGAGATGCAATTAATAGCGAAGGAACCCCTTTACCTGACAGTACATTAAAACATTGCGAACAATCAGATGCTATACTACTTGGGGCTGTAGGAGGGCCTCAATGGGCGCATTTGAAAGGATCATCAAACCCAGAGCAAGGCGCATTATTAACTTTACGAAAACACTTTAATTTATTCGCTAATTTAAGACCTATATATCTTGCTGAAACATTAAAAAAATTATCTCCTCTAAATACAAAAATAATTTCAAATGGAATAGATATTATATGTGTACGCGAATTAACCGGAGGTATATATTTTGGCAAACCACAAGGACGTTCAGGCACCAATCTAAATGAATATGCTTTTGATACTGCAATTTATCATCGCTTTGAAATCGAACGTATCGCTCACGTTGCTTTTAAATTAGCTCAAAAAAGACGTAAATGCGTATCTTCTATAGATAAAGCTAATGTGCTCTACACTTCTATGTTATGGAGAGAAGTGGTATCAGAGGTTTCAAACAATTATCCAGACATTAAATTAGAACACCTATACATTGACAATGCTAGCATGCAATTAATAAAAAACCCATCTAAATTTGATGTTATTTTATGTTCAAATTTATTTGGAGATATTCTATCTGATGAATGCGCTATGATTAGCGGATCAATTGGCACTTTACCCTCTGCCAGTCTTAACGAACATGACTTTGGACTCTATGAACCAGCTGGAGGATCCGCTCCAGATATTGCAGGAAAAAACATTGCCAATCCTATCGCTCATATTCTCTCCGCCGCATTATTATTTAGATATAGCTTAAAATTAAATCATATTGCAATTGCGATTGAAAAAGCAGTTTCTGAAACATTAAGATTAGGATATAGGACTTGTGATATAGCGACAGAACACTCAAAAAGCATTAAAACTGATGAAATGGGCGATATTATAGCTTCGCTCATTCAAAACAAAAGAGAAAAATAATATGGACAAATCCTTGTATCAAAAATTATACGATTCACATATAGTATACGATAACAAAGATGATATTCCAATACTATATATTGATCGACATTTATTACATGAAGTTACATCACCACAGGCTTTTGAATCACTGCGTTTAAAAAAACGTCTAGTCAGACAACCTAATAAAACATTTGCAACTATGGATCATAATGTTCCTACTACAACACAAAATATAAATGCCGCTGGAAATACAGCAAAAGTCCAATTAGATACACTAACAAAAAATTGTAAGGATTTTGGAATTACATTGTTTGATTTAAATCATCCTTATCAAGGAATAGTTCATGTTTTAGCCCCAGAACAAGGCATAACACTACCTGGCATGACCATTGTATGTGGAGATTCTCATACTGCTACTCATGGAGCTTTTGGTGCTTTAGCTTTCGGAATTGGAACATCAGAAATAGAACATGTATTAGCAACACAAACCTTAAAACAAATCCGATATAAATCTATGCAAATAAATTTATCAGGTGTTATTGCTCCTCAAATTACAGCCAAAGACATAATTCTTGCAATTATTGGAAAAATCGGCCATGGAGGCGCATCTGGATATGTAGTAGAATTCTGCGGAGATATTATCAGTTTATTAACTATGGAAGGGCGAATGACCCTTTGCAACATGGCTGTTGAAATGGGAGCAACTTCTGCTTTAATAGCGCCGGATAGCATTACCTATGATTACCTGAAAAATCGCAAATTTGTACCAACAGGGAAACATTGGGAACAAGCGCTATTATATTGGAAAACTTTACATTCCGAAAGTAATGCTTATTTTGATCAAGTATTTAATTTCAATGTATCTAATGTTAAACCACAAGTAACCTGGGGTACAAATCCTAGCCAAGTAATATCTATTGACCAACCTATCCCGTCTCCAGAATCTTTCACAGATCCTATAGAACGCGATGCTGCTAAACGCGCTTTAAATTATATGCAGCTCCAATCTAATACTTATTTGACAAATGTTCCTATTGATAAAGTATTTATAGGATCATGTACCAATTCACGTATTGAAGATTTACGCATAGCTGCAAGAGTAATTAAAGGACATCATATTGCTAATAATACACAAGCAATAGTAGTACCTGGATCCAAATTAGTGAAAGATCAAGCGGAAAAAGAAGGATTAGATAAAATTTTTATACAAGCGGGATTCGAGTGGCGATTACCCGGTTGTTCCATGTGTTTAGCTATGAACAACGATAGACTTAATTCAGGCGAACGTTGCGCTTCTACTAGTAATCGTAATTTTGAAGGTCGTCAAGGTCGCGGTAGTCGTACCCATTTATTAAGCCCGTCAATGGCAGCAGCTGCCGCTATTGCTGGACATTTTATAGATATTAGAAAATTTGCAATAACAATATAATAAGGAAATAATATATGTTTCAACTTATTCAATATTCTGGTGTTGTATTACCATTGAACATAGCTAATGTTGATACTGATAATATCATTCCAAAACAATTTTTAAAAACAACTACTAGAATTAATTTTGGATCATACTTATTTTATAATTGGCGTTTTCTTGAAAATGAACACAAAACACCAAATCCAAATTTTATATTGAATTCACCCTACTATAAAAACGCTAGCATTTTACTAAGTCAAAAAAATTTTGGATGCGGATCTTCTCGAGAACATGCAGTATGGGCGCTCATGGATTATGGATTTAAAGTTATTATAGCTACAAGTTTTGCTGATATTTTTCATAAAAATAGTTTTAATAATCGTTTATTACTTATAACTTTATCAGAAACACAGATAAACAATTTATTTAAAGAAATTGCAGTACAAAAAAAAGGCTCATCCTTCACTGTAGATTTATATAAAAAAATTATTTATACGAATTATAAAAAATACCGATTTGAAATAAGTGATTTTTATAGACATTGTATGTTGAATGACTTAGATGATGTCAATTTAACTTTGCAACATGATGCGGCTATTAAAAAATATGAAGATAATCAACCGTCATATTTGAAATAAACACAATAACAAAAAAATAATATTTATGAAATAAAAATTATGATAAAATTAAAAACAATTAAAATTCATATTATTATTACTCAACAATTGCTATAATAACTTATATAGAATTACATGACATAATATATGCCGTTTTATGTAAATTTAAATAAATATTAAAGCAAAAAATTAATAATAATAATAATAGTAACCATTAATACAATTGTTTCTTACTGTTTTTTCCTTTTATCTTGCTGATTTAAAAATTAAATTACTTAAATTACTTAAATGCATATTGTCTATTAATCTAAAAATTAATAGTAAATGTTAATATTTTATACGAAATAAAAATTATAAAACAAATTAATTAAAACCATTAATGACATAACAATAAATATATATTCAAATTTCTATATATCTATATATACAGATATATAACATTACTATTTTCAATAAAAGTAAATTAAACAAAAACAATTAACAAATACATACTTATCAATTTATGATAAAAACATTAAAACAATACTATCTGATAACATATAACATTTAACAATAACTATATATTCAACATATAAAACAATTTTTAATATAATTATAAAAACTTTATTATTTTTTGATGAAATACATATTAAAATAGTTTATATTAATAAAATTAATTTTTTTTATAAAAACATTATCATTAATATAATTTTGTTAATATTGCAGGCTCAATTTGATTGCTTAACTTATGCATCAAACAATACAAATATCATTATTAATAATAATATTTGTCCTAATGACCAATCTATCAATGTACAATCCGACACATTAGAAATATATTATCCTCATAAAATCCAGTTTACTGGGCATGTGAAAATTAGACAAAATAATAATACTCTAATATCTGATAAATTAATCGTATCACATAATATGAATAATGAATTATCATATAACACACTACATGCTATCGGTCATGTTTACTATAACAACGACTACATCACACTAACAGGAACTCATGCTTGGATTAATTTAAATAACAAAAATATAGATATTCATAAAGGTACGTATTACTTATCAAAACCACATATTCACGGCACAGCAAATACCATAATGCAACGAGAAAAAAATCGTTACACTATTATCAAACAAGGAAAATTTACTTCTTGTGTTGCAGGTGATAATTATTGGAATATAATGGGATCAGAAATGATTTACGATCATCATAAACATAACATAGATATTTGGAACGCTTGTCTTAAAATTAAAAAAATACCAATATTCTACAGTCCTTATTTATCACTATCTCTTCATCAAAACAATATTTTTTTAAAACATTACATACCTAGCATTAAATATAGTAATAAACATGGGTTAAAATGTAAAATCCCCTGTCCTATTAATTTTTCAAAAAATTTTTCAGGAAGTATTTCTCCATATTATACATCTGATTTAGGATTAAAATTAGAAACAGAAATACATTATTCAATTCAACCAGGGACCGGAGTATTGATTTTAGATATAATAGAAGATAACAAAACACACAAAAAAAAATCTCCTAATAATTATTATGACAAATATTGGAAATTATATTGGAAACATAGCGGTATCATGCAGAAAAAATGGCACTTCTATTCTAATTATTGCTCGGATATAAATCAAAATGGTAATTTTTTCAAAGATACTAACATACCAATATCTATGTATTCTGAAAACACCAGTGTAAACCAAAAACTTTTGTGTAACTACAGTAATGAAAATTGGAACACTAGTTTGGTTTATCTTAGTACAGCAAATACTAACAACGCTACAACGACACAAAAACATTGCGATTATAGCGCAGCACCTCAATTAGAACTAAATACATACTATACTAATATTAATCAAAAACCATTTAATTTAAAACTATTTAGTCAATTTACACAATTTTTACCTACAAACTATTACTTTCCAAAAACAATTAGAATACATACAGAACCAACTTTAAATTTCTCGATACATGATCATGGAAATAATTTTGATACTGAATTAAAATTAAACATCACACATTATCAACAAAATAATATAAGTCATTATAATACAACACACTACAAAAACTATCCTCTACAAAATATAGTCAATCGTGTTATTCCTCAATTTAAAATTAATGGACAAACAATTCTTAAAAGAAAAAAATATATCTCAAAAAAATATAAACATTTATTAGAACCAAGACTACAGTATTTATATGTACCATATCGTTTTCAAGAAAAAATCGGTATGTATGATACTAATCTGATTCATATAGATCACAAAAATTTATTTCACGACTCTATATACAGTGGTTTAGATCGCATCGCACCTGCGAATCAAATTACAGGGAATATAACTATACGATGTTTTGATAAAAAAAATGAATTACTTTATGCATCTATAGGTCAAATCTTGAGTTTTACTCAACAATTCAACTCTAAAGATACAACAAAAACAATTAAAAATAACAATATAAATCCCAACATTACACTGTTTTCAGGAACAATTAATTGGAATATTAATGATTATTGGCATATAAATACTGACATTCAATACAGCACACAAGACCATATACTATCATTTGGAACTGCAATGTTAGAACATATAGGAAAAAATAATCAAGTTTTACAAACACACTACCGATATTTTAACGATAAATATCTTAAAAAAATATTACCAAATATTAATGCACCGATCTACCATAAATCCATTTCTCAACTAGGTATTCTCGCATATTACCCATTAATTAAAAACTTAAAAATAAATTGCTCATACCATCATAATATAAAAACCAATCAACCTATTGATCAAATAATAGGGATACAATATTGTACTTCATGCTGGGGAATTAACGTAATTTGTGAACGAAAAATCATCGATTGGAATAATCAATCAAACAGTAATATATATGACAATAAGATACGATTAGATATTAAAATATATAATTCTATAATGGATTCTAAACCAGATCCATATAAAATATTAAATACCGGTATGCTACCATATCAGTACATATTCTAAATTCATATATCATATAATGATAATGATTATTTAATTCTTAAATTATAATACTATTAATAACTTATGAAAGTTTGGAACATATTGATCTTAATTTGTATATTCAAAACTAGTACTATTTTTGGAACGTTAAAAATAACAGATAAAATTGTAGCTATAGTTAATCATCACATTATTTTAGATAGCGACGTCAAAAATAATGTTTATATGACTCATAATAACAGTATTTACTCTAACACCGATGTATTAGAAAATATCAGATGGTATCAAAAAATTTTAGACCAATTAATCACAGATAAACTCATTATTCAAATAGCTACTCAACAAAATATTAATATAAACTACAATACAATTAATCATATGATTAATTGTATTGTAGATTTATGTGGAATGACAACAGATCAATTTTATATATATTTACACAATATCGGTTTAAATAAAGAAAAATATTATTTACAACAATACCAAGATATTATCAAAAAAATTATATGTGATAATGTTGCCTATCACAGAGCCAATATATTAACACATGAAATCAATAGTATTACTAAAGAATTTGATGTTATCAATTTTAACAAACAATTTAAATTAAGATATATTACACTCTCACTACCAATGCAACCGACTCAAAAACAAATAAATCAAATAGAATGCTTTGCAAAATTATTAATTAAAGAAAAACAATGTAATAATAATATTAAAAAATTATTACATACATATTCTAATAAAAATATTATTCAAATCATTAAAGTACAAGAAACAGAATGGCTTTCATGGAAAGAAATACCAATTATTTTCGATAAATACTTACAACAAATAAAAAAAGGCGATATTATTGGTCCAATTTTATCCTACGATGGAATATATATTGTAGAAGTACAAGATATACGTCATAAAGAATTCATATTTCCTGTAACTAAAATTAAATTAAAAATGTTTGGCACAACAAATCCATATGCAAATGCAAATATAATAAAACAATTATCACAAATTAAAGAATGCATTGAACAAAATAACACAACATTTAATATGCTTATCAAAGACAAATCAAAAGATGCGTGTTTTAATTATTATGAAGAAGATATGATATGGAAAGATTTAGATGCTCTTGAACCAGCAATACAAAAAACTTTGCTTTCTTTAAAAAGAAATGAAATTAGCACACCAATACATACTTCTTACGGATGTTATTTGATCCAATTAACAGATATTAATATATTAAATTACACTGAAGTCATGCATGAACGCGCCTATTTATATTTACTAAATAAAAAATTTGACGAAATTATGAAAAATTGGATTCAAGAGTTAAAACATACATCTTACATTAAGATTATTAATTAAAATGACTAACAAAAAACTACTAAAACGAATTATTATCACCACAGGAGAACCCGCCGGAATAGGTCCTGATATACTCATCATGAGCGCACAAAAAATATGGCCTACAGAATTAGTTGCATGCGCAGATCCCAATTTACTACTAGACAGAGCTAATAAAATAAATTTACCTTTAAAATTACGTACTTATCATTCTAAAAAAATAGCATCCCCTTGCGCACCCGGAGAATTGTCTATACTAAAAATACCACTTCCAAAAAAATCTGTTCCCGGTCAATTAAATATTGAGAATAATAGTTACATTATAAATACTTTAAAACGGGCATCACAAGGATGTTTAAATGGAGAATTTGCAGCATTAGTTACCGGTCCCATACATAAAGCCATTCTCAATAAAGGAAATATATCATTCTGCGGGCACACTGAGTTTTTATCCAAGATTAGCAAATCCAATAAAACTGTAATGATGTTGAGTAATAACAAATTACGTGTTGCTTTAGTAACCACCCATATACCTATATCAGCTGTTCCAAAAGCAATTACTCAAAAATCTCTTTGCGATACCATATCTATTCTTACTCAAGGATTAAAAAAATATTTTAATATTTTATGCCCTAAAATTTATGTATGTGGTTTAAATCCCCATGCTGGAGAATCTGGATATATAGGACAGGAAGAAACTAAAATTATTATTCCTACTTTAGATGTTTTAAAAAAAAATATTGCTCATAAAATAATAGGACCTTTACCAGCAGATACAATATTTCAACCGAAATATATTCAGCATGCTGATGTAATATTAGCTATGTATCATGACCAAGGATTACCTGTATTAAAATATTCTGGATTTAGTCAATCGATAAATATTACTTTTGGATTGCCTTTCATTCGCACTTCCGTAGACCATGGGACTGCCTTAGAACTATCTGGAACAGGAAAAGCGCTACCTAACAGCATGATACTGGCTATCACAACTGCAATTAACATGATAAACAATATTCATGAAAAATATATACTATAAAAACCATCGTATACAAAAAAAATGGGGTCAAGTATTTCTTAAAGATAAAAATATTATATATGCTATAATCAAAGCTATTAACCCTAAAAAGAATCAAAAAATAATAGAAATCGGACCAGGATTAGGTGCTTTAACTAAACACATTTTAGATGTCATCGATATTGATTCTCTAATTTTAATAGAGCGTGATCTTAATTTAGTTCATCGATTACTTCAAATATTCAACAAAAAAAAGCTGATGATTTTAAATCAAGATGTAATGACGATCAATTTTTTCAATCTATCACGTCAAGTTGGACACAAACTACGATTAATAGGAAATTTACCTTATAATATAGCCACAGAATTAATTATTTATTTATTTAAATATGTTAATGTAATTTACGATATGCACTTTATGTTTCAAAAAGAAGTAGCAAAACGACTTCTTGCAAGTCCTAATAAAAAAGAATATGGAAGATTGAGCATAATAACTCAATATCATTATAAAGTTATTCCGCTATTAGAAATACCGACAACTTCATTCATTCCTATTCCAAAAGTACAATCTATGGTAGTACAATTACTTCCACATATCACCACACCATATCCAATGATTAATATCAAACAACTATCTTTACTTACAAAATTAGCGTTTAATCAAAGACGTAAAATTATTCGTAATAGTTTATCTCCATTTTTTGATGAAACAGAAATAATTCAACAAGGAATTGATCCGACATTACGAGCAGAAAACATTACTATTGACCAATATTGCATACTGACAAATATATTAAACAATAAAAACTTAAATAGATAATAATATATTTATATGTATAATTCATATATTACTTATAATTGTATTTCAACTCTCTAAATGTTATAATGAATTTATTTTATATTTTAATGCAAATAAACATATAATTACATAATATGACAACAACGATCCTATTAAATAAAAAGTGTATTTTATGTGATATATCTACTCTTTTAAATTACATTTTTTATTATAAAATATGTATATTTGATTAATTTTCAAAAATAAAAAATATATAATCACAAATGTCTACTTACTTTATCGGGGACGTTCATGGATGTTATAAAAATCTAATAACCATGTTGGACCTCATACATTTTAATCCTAATACTGATCTCCTATACCTAACTGGAGATTTAATTGCTAGAGGACCGAGTTCATTAGAAGTATTACGATTAATCTATTCGTTGAATACAAGCGCTAATCTAGTATTAGGTAATCATGAGTTACATCTGTTAAAAACATATTTCGAAATAAATAATAAAAAACATACACATTATTTTGATTCTATATTAAATGCACCAGATCTAGACGAATTAATTCACTGGTTATGCACTCGACCTATGATGTACATAGATAAAAATAAGAAATTCTTGATGGCCCACGCAGGAATTCACCCAAATTGGAACATTTATAATGCTAAGAAATATGCTCAAGAAATAGAAAAAATTCTATCAAGTGATCACTCTTACCTGCTTTTTAAAGATATAAACAATACAAATATAACTCTTACAAATAATATAAATATTAAAAAATTAAAACAAATACAAGAAAATATTAATATTTTCACTCGGATGCGTTATGTTTATAGAAATGGCGAATTAAATTTCAAATATAAGGGACCTCCTAAATGCGCTCCAAAAAATATATACCCATGGTTTTCTTTAACAAAAGAAATTAATTTCTCCGAATATAGTATAATTTTTGGTCATTGGGCATCATTAAAAAATATAAAAATCTCATCTGGCATCTATAACTTAGACTCTGGTTGTTGCTGGGGAGGAACTCTTACCACATTAAGATGGGAAGATAAAAAATTTATATATGTTCCCTGTAATCCACCCACTTAATTACTTTTATTTAAAAAATAATATTAAAAATTATTCTCTATTTCTTAAATGTCTATAAAATATAAGAGATAATTAACATCTTGTTATAATTTATAATTATAATTGACGATTATCATTCCTTTAAATGAACTATAACTTCATCAAACCAAAAGATCAATATCTGTCATAATTAATTCAATCAATAAAGATTACAAACTAAATAATCTCATAATTAGTTACAAACGCTCAAGAATTTTAAAGTTTAAACAATACACGACATGTTCCTTGATTTTACAATAACTATTAAAAATAAGTTTCCATTCACTTACATTGTAATCAGGAAACCAAGTATCACCGTTAATTTTTACAATACTATAAACATATGTCAAATATAAACGTCGTGCATAAGGCAAGAAAACTCTATATATGGCACCTCCTCCAATAACCATGACTTCTTCTTCATATAAATCATCGTTTATTAAAGACAAAACCTGACTTAGATTATTTACTACAACAATATCATCATTATTATGATAATTTAGTAAATTACGACGACTTAAAACGATATTTAATCTATTTAACAATGGCTTTCTACCCATAGATTCAAATGTGTTACGTCCCATAATAATTGGTTTATACAAAGTATGATACTTAAACCACTGCATATCTACAGGCAAATACCAAGGAATAACATTTTCCATTCCAATCACACGATCTACAGTCAATGCAGAAATCAAACTAACAATCATTATTATACTATTTTATATACACCGAATCACATAAAACAATTTTTAAATAACGTTTAATCATACAAACAACTAGTACAACTTAATAAAAACTCACAACAATCATCAAATAATATCAATAATATATAATTCAACTATAATTGACTTATTATCTTAGAATACATACTTTGAATTGGTACTATATATTCCGTAGTATCAACAGTCATAGATAGAGCCGCAGCAAAACTCCCATTCATTGTAGTGCTATAATTAATATTATACTGTAATGCAGCACGACACAAAAACGTAGCAGTATCATCATGATTATTCATTTTATTTGTTAAAGTGGTATCAATAATATAACTATATATACCGTTTTTAATCTTATTATTAATTTCTGGACTAGTGATATGTACCGACCTAATCATTTGAGAAATAATACCAATTTTCTTCAATATCTTAGCTGTTCTACCTGTAACATCTAACATAAAACCATTCTGAAGAAATTTGTTAATTAAATCTACCGCTCTATCTGAATCTTTTTCAGACAATGATAATAACACACAACTATTTTTTTTCACATAAAATCGATTGCTTAACGTTTTAGCAAAAGCTTCTTCAAAAGTACGTCCTATTCCCATTACCTCTCCTGTAGATCTCATTTCCGGTCCCAATTTTGGATCAATATCAGCAAATTTATTAAATGGCAACACTACCTCTTTTACTGAAAAATAAGGAGGTATTATCTCCCGTATGATACCTTGATCAGATAAAGACTGTCCAAGCATTACTCGAGTCCCAATTTTTGCTAATGCTATACCGATGGCTTTAGATACAAAAGGCACTGTACGTGATGCTCTTGGATTGATCTCAATTATATAAATTTTATTTTTTTGGATTGCAAATTGTATGTTTACTAATCCCTTTATGCAAAATTTAAATGCTAATTCTTTCACCTGATAACGTATTTTATCTTGAATATTCTTATTTAACGTATAAGCCGGAAGAGAACACGCCGAATCTCCAGAATGCACTCCTGCATGTTCAATATGTTCCATGATTCCCCCAATAAACACCTGTTTTCCATCACAAATAGCATCTACATCTACTTCTATTGCATTTTCTAAAAAATGATCTAACAAGATCGGTGCATTATTAGATACTTTAATAGCATTGTTGAAACAATATAACAATTCTTTTTTATTATATACTATATGCATAGCTCTACCTCCTAAAACATAAGAAGGTCTAACCACTATAGGGTATCCTATTTCTTCAGCCTTTTTTAAAGCTAATTCTATAGATGTAACAGTAACATTGTCAGGTTGTTGAAATCCTAAGCATTTTATTAAATATTGAAATCGCTCTCTATTTTCTGCTTGATCAATCGAATCAGAACTAGTACCTATAATAGGCACTCCAGAGGCTTCTATCTCTTTGGCTAATTTCAATGGAGTTTGACCTCCATATTGAACAATTACGCCTGTTGGTTTGCTAACACGTATAATTTCTAAAATATCTTCTAATGTAATTGGCTCAAAATAAAGAATATCTGATATATCATAATCAGTAGAAACAGTTTCAGGATTACAATTTACCATAATTACAGAATATCCGCTCTCACGCAATGCCAATGCTGCGTGGACACAACAATAATCAAACTCGATGCCTTGACCGATACGATTAGGTCCTCCTCCCAACACCATAACAGTCTTATTTTTATTGTTAAATTTACACTCACATTCGCCATCATAAGTAGAATACATATAAGAAGTATCAGTAGAAAACTCCGCTGCACAAGCATCTACATGTTTATATACAGGATGTATATTATACTTAAATCTCAATGCACGAATTTGATATTCTGAAACTCTTGTCAATTGTCCTAATCTTGCATCAGAGAACCCTTTCTTTTTAAGAAAATACAATTTATCTTTATCAAGACATGATATACCTATAGATATTAAATTATTTTCTAATCGTATTAATTCTTCAATTTGACTTAAAAACCAACAATCTATATTAGTTAAATGATACACTTGCTTTAAAGAAAGACCATAACGAAAGGCATCAGCTATATACCATATTCGATCATTACTAGCATTTTTTAATTCGTATGTAATAATATTCAGCGCTTGAGGGTGATCTAACTTGATTTTAGGATTAAATCCTGTTAATCCTATTATTTCTAACGCTCGTATTGCTTTTTGTAAAGATTCTTGTTGACTACGGCCAATTGCCATAACTTCGCCTATTGACTTCATTTGTGTTGTCAATCTGTTATGTCGTCCTGGAAATTTTTCAAAATCAAAGCGCGGAATTTTAGTCACTACATAATCTATAGATGGTTCGAAAGACGCGGGAATGCGACCATTTGTAATATCGTTTGATAATTCATCTAAAGTGTATCCTATCGCTAATTTAGCAGCTATTTTTGCTATAGGAAATCCAGTTGCTTTAGAAGCTAATGCCGATGATCGTGATACTCTCGGATTCATTTCAACAACAACAAGTCTCCCATTACTTGGATTTACTGCAAATTGTACATTGGCACCGCCAGTATTTACCCCAATTTCTCGCAACACCATTATTGCAGCATTTCTCATGATTTGGTATTCCTTATCAGTTAAAGTTTGAGCTGGAGACACAGTAATGGAATCTCCGGTATGAATACCCATGGGATCAACATTTTCTATAGAACAAACAATTATACAATTGTCTTTAATATCACGTATTACCTCCATTTCATACTCCTTCCAACCAATTAAAGATTCATCAATTAGAAGTTCATGATTAGGAGATAAATTTAATCCATATCTGCAAATTTTTTTAAATTCCTCTGTAGTAGTAGCAATACCACCTCCACTTCCCCCTAAAGTAAAAGAAGGACGAATAATACAAGGTAGTCCAATTTTTTTTAAAATCATCATGGCTGTATCTATATCGCGCGCAATACCAGATCGCGCCGTTTCTAAACCAATTTTTTTCATAGATTCTCGAAATTTTTGACGATTTTCTGCTCTATAAATAGAATGTATTGTTGTTCCAATTGTTATTACATTAAATTTTTTTAAAATTCCATGACGTTCCAAATCTAAAGTACAATTTAAAGCAGTTTGTCCACCCATAGTTGATAACAATGCATCTGGACGTTCTTTTTCAATAATTTTACATATTGTTTCCCATTGAATTGTTTCAATATAAGTAGCATCGGCCATATCAGGATCTGTCATAATTGTAGCGGGATTAGAATTTACTAAAATAAGACGATATCCTTCTTCACGCAATGCTTTACAAGCTTGTGCACCAGAATAATCAAATTCACAAGCTTGACCGATAACAATTGGTCCAGCCCCTAATAATAAAATACTCCGTATATCAGTTCTTCTTGGCATATTACAGTTCTCTTAGATTTATTATATATTACGGTATTTTTTAATTAATTTAATAAAATGACTAAACAACGATGATGTAGCATCGTGAGGTCCAGGACTAGCTTCAGGATGTCCTTGAAAACTAAAAGCAGGTTTACTAATATGATGAATACCCTGTAAAGTATCATCAAATAATGAAATATGAGTTATTTTTAATGTATTGGGCAAAGTTTTTCTGTCTATTACAAAATTATGATTCTGAGCAGTGATCATAACTTTATTTGTTTTTAGATCCTTAACTGGGTGATTAGAACCGTGATGACCAAATTTCATTTTTATCGTTTTAGCTCCACTAGCTAATGCTAATAATTGATGACCTAAGCAGATTCCAAATAATGGAATTTTAGTTGTATTTAAAAAAATTTGAATAGTACTAATTGCATAATCATATGTATTTGGATCTCCAGGGCCATTCGATAAAAAGATACCATCTGGTTGCATATTAATTACTTCTTGGGCGGTAGTACATGCTGGCACTACAGTTAACAAACAACCATAATCTACCAATATACGCATTATATTTCGTTTAATACCAAAGTCATATACTATAACATGATAAGGCAAATCTGTCGGAGTAATAAATATCCCAGATTTAATATTCCAGGTTCCTTGATTCCAAGTATATTTTTGATTAGTACTTATTGTATTGTTGTTGTGAATAAAATTCAGTGTATGATGTAACCCAGAAAATTCACGAATTTTACGTAATGCTAATGCAGCATCAAGTATGTCATGATCAATAATACAACCATATTGAATTCCTCTTTCTCGTATCAGTCGAGTTAATTTACGCGTATCCACATCAGCAATTGCAACAACATTCTGTTGTATTAAATACTCAGAAAGAGTCAATGTGTGACGGAAATTACTAACAATAGTTGTTGCATTACGTACAATAAGTCCTTTGATTTGAATACAGGAAGATTCATTATCAAATTCATTAGTACCAACGTTTCCAATATGGGGGTAAGTTAAAACTACAATTTGATATGCATAAGAAGGATCGGTGATGATTTCTTGATAACCAGTCATTGACGTATTAAATACTATTTCTCCAACCACCTCTCCTTTAGCTCCTATTGAATGACCATAAAATTGATTGCCATCTTCTAACACTAATAATGCTGATCTCATTAAAGCATCTCTATATTTAAAAATTAAATTAATTATTTAATATACATACTCATATTTAATGTATTAAGGGAAATTGATGAATTATAATAAAAATTACTACTATCATTAGTATATATTCAAATAAAATATGCGTAAATTCCACTTACGCATATTTTATTTGAATATAATTGATCTCTAAAATCTTTTAACACATATCAATTATATTTAATTGTAATATATTATAATTCTACCATTACATTATTATAGTAATGTATTTATTTCTAAAGTATCACTTATATCAAATAACCCTATTTTATCACACCCTAACCAAGCAGCAGAACGTAATGCACCACGAGCAAATATTATACGATCTGATGCTTTATGTGTGATTTCTATACGCTCCCCGGGACTTGCAAATAAAACAGTATGTTCTCCAACAATATCTCCTGCTCGTATTGAGTGAATTGATAGGTCACCACAAGAACACACCAGCGGTGTACACATTGTCTTATGATTAACATTATAATCTATAAGTTCACTAGAAACACTACTTCGTAATGTATTCGTAATAACTTCTCTCATCATTAAAGAAGTGCCAGAAGGAACATCACGTTTTTTATTATGATGAGTCTCAACAATACTGATATCTGAATTATCACCCATAATCTGAGTAATTTTGTGTAACAACCTCGATAGCAACGCTATTCCTATACTAAAATTGGGAGAAAAAACAATCCCTATTTTTTCGGATGCACTTTTAATCAGTCCTCTTTGGATCTTGTTAAATCCAGTAGTACCAATAACTATATTTTTATGATTATCAACACAAAATTTTAAATATTCTACAGACATATCAGGAACGGTAAAATCAATTAATACATCGAAATCATCTCTAATTGACTTTAGATCATCAGTCACAGTAATACCTAAAGTATCGTTTTTCATTAAAATTCCAGTATCTATACCACAAATATTAGAATTTAAACGTGCTATAGCCGCTCCCAAAACAATTTCTTTATTAAATTGATTTACCCCCCCCGAATCAGTAATAATATATTTTATGATCTCTTTACCCATTCGACCCGTTACTCCTGTAACGGCTACACGAAGACACACGTCATTACTCATAATTTTCATGCATACCCTACATAAAATATATACTATATATCTACAAATTTACGCTATTTATTTTTAAATAACACATAAATAAAACAAATATTTAAAACCTTCACACCTGTACCTGTTTATAGACAAAAACTTATTACGTGACAAAAACATAATAATAAATAACACGCAAAACAGTGTTATTATATGATTTTTCATAATACCCTATATATTTCCCTCTCTACGTCCCATTCTTATTCCACCTGATTGCCGCCACAATAAAACAAAAAACTTTACTATTTTAAATATTAAAATTCAGGTGTATTAAAAAATATATTTTCTTTCTGACCAATCATTTCTTCAATAATAAAATGATCTGTACTCAACATACGTAACGTCTCAATAACTTGACGTACTAGAACGTCTGGAGCTGATGCCCCAGCAGTGATTCCAACATTATTTATACCACGCAACCAATATTCTTTAATATTGTTGGCATTTTCAATTAAATATGCAGTCTTACCAATGTGCTGTGCTAATTCCACTAATCTCATAGAATTAGATGACATTATAGACCCCACAACAAATATTATATCAACCATTAGAGCTAAATCTTTAAGAGCATTTTGTCTATTAAAAGTTGCATAACAAATATCACTCTTTCTAGGACCAATGATATTAGGAAATCTTTTATATAAAATTTTAATGATTTCTGAAGTATCATCTACTGATAAAGTTGTCTGTGTAACAAAACACAAATTTGTTGGATTATTCACTTCTAGTGACTGAGCATCCTCTTGAGATTCAACTAAATATATTCCTCCTTGAGAACTTGTAGCTACATATTGCCCCATCGTTCCTATTACCTCTGGATGACCAGAATGACCTATTAAAATAACTTCCATATTATTGCGATTAGCTCGTACAACTTCCATATGTACCTTACTTACTAATGGGCAAGTAGCATCAAATATTATTAAATCTCTATCTTTAGCTTGCTTCCGTATTTTTTTTGACACTCCATGCGCAGAAAAAATTAAAACCGATCCATCTGGCACTTCATCTATTTGTTCAACAAAAACAACACCATTCTTAGATAATTGAGTGATTACATAATTATTATGTACTAATTCATGTCGCACATAAATAGGCGTACCATATATTTGTATAGCTTGTTCTACAATGTTTATTGCTCTATTCACTCCCGCGCAAAAACCACGTGGATTAGCCAACACAACTTTAATATCTATACCCCTTATTATAAAATATATATATCTAAATAAACAATTATTAAATATTTAATATCTATCTGCTTATAAATAATTAATTTTAAAAAAACTTACACAATCCACACCGATAAACACACTTCTCTATAATATAGATAGACCTTATTATTAACATATAGCAATATTTTCAATTTACATTCTTTTTAAAAAAACCATAATAATACTCTATTATTAAAATAGTTATACCCATACAAATAACTATATCTGCAACATTAAAAACTGGCCAATGCCAATCTTTTACATATACATCAATAAAATCAACTACCATACCATACAGTATACGATCAGATAAATTACCCAAAGCTCCTCCAATAATCATAGAATAAGCCATATTATGATATTTAGAATAATCAACTGATTTACATAAAATTAGAATAAATACAATAATCACAAATATTGTGACACACATAAATAAGTAACGCCAATATAAATTAACATTAGTAAACAATCCAAAAGCTAACCCCGAATTACAAACATAATAACAATTAACATTAGGAAACACTGGAAATAACTCCCCAATCAAAAAATGCATTTTTATCCAACGTTTAGTTCCTATATCTAACAACATTAACAATACAGATAACCATAACCATTTTAAATTTTTATAATTATATTTTTTATTCATTAAAAAAACCTACGACTTTCCCCTGGGCCAATTATATTATTAATACAACGTGTACAAATATTTTTATAATTCTCATATTTATCAACATCTAATCTATAATGCCAACAACGCAAACATTTTTTTCCTTTAGCTTTCTCTAAAATAATTTGTAATCCTGGTATTACTTCCGGTTTATATTGAGTCATATCAAATTCATGATAATCTAAAACTATAGCTGACGACGTCATTAATCCAAAAGATAGTTCTTTGTCCAAAATACGTAACTGATCAGCTAGTTCCGGAGTGGCATATAAAATTATGCTAGCATCCAACGATCCTCCAATAATTTTACTAAGACGTGCTTGCTCAACTATCTTATTTACTTCGTTTCTAATACTTAAAAAAACATTCCAATAATTACTATTCATTATCCGTGTTGAATCTATACTGAATAACCCATCATACCACTCTTCAGTAAACACATACTTTGATCTATCACCTGGAATATATTTCCAAATTTCATCAGCAGTAAAAGATAAAATTGGAGCTACCCAACGCACCATTGACTCAATAATATGATATAGCGCAGTTTGACAACTACGACGTGCTAAACTGTTTTTTTTTGTAGTATATTGTCTATCCTTAATCACATCTAAATAAAATGAACCCATTTCTACTGAACAAAATTGCATAATGCGTTGTATTACGCTATGAAAATTGTACTCATTATAATCAGATATCACGTTTAACTGCACAGATAAAGCACGATCTATCGCCCAACGATCTAGCTCAACCATATTTTCTGGACTTACAAAATCATGTTTTGGATCAAAATCACTAAGGTTAGCCAAACAAAACCTGGCAGTATTACGAATACGTCTATATATATCAACTGTATGTTTTAAAATACAATCAGAAATAGTCATTTCTTTAGAATAATCAGAAGAAGCAACCCATAACCGTAATATATCTGCCCCGAATTTATTTACTACTTCCTGAGGACTAATGACATTGCCAAAAGACTTAGACATCTTACGTCCCTGAGCATCTACAGTAAATCCATGACTTAATACCTCTTTATAAGGCGCTCTACCCTGAATTGCTGTTGATATAATTAAAGATGACATAAACCAGCCTCGATACTGATCTGATCCTTCCAAACATAAATCTGACAATTTATCAGAAGATTTCAATCTTTCTGGCATTACTGAACAATGAGTAGACCCAGAGTCAAACCACACATCAAGCGTATCTAATACCTTTTCATATTGATCTGATTCATTTCCTAGAATATCCTCTGATTTTAAATCCCACCACGCTTGTATTCCGCGTTCTTCTACACGTTGTGCAACCATTTCCATTAATTCAATAGTATTAGGATGTAAAACTTCAGTTTGTTTATGTATGAAAATAGGTATTGGAACACCCCAAATACGCTGTCTAGAAAGACACCAATCAGGCCTATTCGTAATCATTGTTTTAATGCAATCTTTGCCTTTTTCCGGAATCCAACGTACTTTATGTATCATTTTCAACAATTTATTACGAAAATTATGCTTGTCCATATTTAAAAACCACTGTGGTGTAGCTTTAAAAATAACAGGAGCAGCATGACGCCAACAATATGGATAACTATGCTTATAATTCATATTGACATCTAATAAAGCACCTGATTGACTTAATAAATCTATTATTATATTATTCGCTTGAAACACTTGCACGCCATCCAACATAATATGTGTACCAGATATATAGTAACCTTTGTTGTTTATTACATCGATAGTTTTAAAATTATATTTTTTCGCTATAATATAATCATCAACACCATGATTCGGAGCTACATGCACTACTCCCGTTCCAGAATCCAACGATACATGATAACTCAACACAACAGGAACATCATAAAGCATAAATGGATGAGTGAATCTTAAAAATTCTAAAAAGATACCTGATGTTTCTCCTAAAATCTCCCAAGAAAAACATTTTATACGTTTCATCACCGAGTTGACTAAATTAGCCGCAATAATTACATACCTATTATTATTTATCATAATTAATTGATAACTATAATCAGGATTAACAGAAAGAGCTTGATTAGCTGGCAATGTCCAAGGAGTGGTAGTCCAAATTATTAATTCAATCGTTTGTTTATATAAATTAACATTAAATATTTCAGAAATTCGAACGCTATCTACAGCAGAAAAAACAACATCAATAGCAGGAGAAAAATGATTATTATATTCTACTTCTGATTCAGCCAGTACAGAACAACATTGAAAACACCAATGCACAGGTTTAATTCCTTTATAAAAATAACCATTAGATATAATTTTACTCAAAGTACGAATAATATTTGCTTCGGTCTTAAAATTCATTGTCAAATAAGGACACGTCCAATCCCCTAACACACCTAATCTAATGAAATCTTTTTTCTGTATTTCTATTTGTTCTAAAGCATAATTACGACAAATATTACGAAATTCATTTGGATCAATATCAATTCCAGGCTTACCTATTAATCGTTCTACTTGTAGTTCTATAGGTAATCCGTGACAATCCCAACCAGGAATATAAGGAGCGTTATAACCCATCAATCCTTTATATTTAATAATAATATCCTTAAGAACCTTATTTACAGCATGACCTAAATGAATATTTCCGTTTACATAAGGGGGTCCATCATGTAATAGAAAAAATTCTTTATTGCTTTTTTTATAACGAATCATTTTATATATATCATCTTTATACCAGCGTTCCAACGCAGCAGGCTCGCACACAGATAAATTAGCACGCATTGGGAACATTGTATGTGGTAAATTTAAAGTATTTTTATAATCAATCATTTATAAATTATTCCAATTTTATAAATTTCGTTGTTGTTTAAACTATCTTATTATTAAAATAGTTCCTCACCTGTACTATATCGTTTTTAATTTGATATTGTAATTTTTTTATAGAATCAAAACATCTTTCATCACGTATTTTAGCGAGAAAAACCACTTTAATGTGATAATAGTATAAATTAGTAGATATATTTAACAAATGTACTTCTAATTGTTGTTGATTTTTTCCAGTAATCGTTGGTCTCATCCCTATATTGGCTATACCTGGTAGCGGAAAATTAGATAAACCATATACCTCTACTGCGTATACACCATGAATAGGTAATTGCTTACCCTGTAATGATATATTAGCAGTAGGAAATCCAATTTTACGACCCACTTCCTTTCCATGTATTACGCGACCAGAAATACAATAAGAATGCCCAAGCAATAGTTCAGCATCTACAATTCTATTTTCTATTAAAGCTGATCGCACCGCAGTACTACTTACTCTTTGTCCGTTTTTATCAAAATAAGTAGCAACACGTGTCACTTTAAAACCTTGGTTTTTACCTATTTTTTTTAACAAAATAAAATCTCCTTTCCTAAAAGCACCAAATCTAAAATCATCTCCCACATAGACAAACTGCACTCCTAATTTATATATCAATATATTTTTAACAAAATTACGTGGCTCAATAGAAGCAAATTTTTTATTAAACGCAATACATAAAATAACATCTACGCCTGCAGTAAATAAATAATTAACTTTATCCCGTAATCTAGTTAGTCGTATGGCTATTATATTAGATAAATATTCTCTAGGTTGTGGTTCAAAAATCATAACTACAACGGGTAAATTCAGATTTCTCCTTTTTTTTCGTAATATCGAAATTAATGCTTGATGTCCACGATGAAATCCATCAAAATTACCAATAGTAAGTATACAACCTTTATGATGAGATTTTATATTGTGTAGTCCTCTAACAAATTCCATAACAAGTTTAAACGAATTCTTAGATAACATTTATACCGTATATTGTATAATATGCAAAATTATTAATTTATTCTATAGTTTAATTTTATAAAAATTAAAGACAAACAGTATAGATTTAAAATAAATCTATAAAACAAAAAAATAACAAATGATAATTATAATGTAAAATTACAACAATATAATATAAAATATATGATACAATAAAAAATTTAACATTTGGGAATAAAATATTGGCTAATACTAAATCTGCTAAAAAATTTTTAATAAAATCAAAAAATCAACGTAAATTTAATGTAAGTCGCCGATCTATGTTACGTACTTTTATAAAAAAAACATATGCAGCAATCGAGTCCAAAAATAAAATGGCTGCAATTACTGCGTTTATTTCTATGCAAAAAATAATAGATCGACAAGCTTGTAAGGGACTGATCCATAAAAATAAAGCTGCTCGATATAAATCAAACATATATACACATATTAAATCTATGCTTAATTCAACCAGAAATAAATAAAAAAGAAACGTTATTTGCTACAAATTGGATTGAAAATTATTTTTACTTAATTAGTGGGTAAGATCATCAAAAAATTTTTTCACACCATCAAAAAAACTTTTAGATCTAGGGCTGTTACGATTACCATGAGGAGCTCCAAAACTATCTGATAAATCTTGCAGTAATTGTTTTTGAGCACTATTTAATTTAACCGGAGTTTCTACTACTACTCTGCATAACAAATCTCCATTTCCTCCGCTCCGAACAGATTTAACCCCCTTTCCTCTCATACGAAATAATTTTCCAGTTTGAGTTTCAGGAGGAATTTTTAATTTCACTCTACCATCTAAGGTAGGTACTTCAATCTCACCCCCTAAAGCTGCCATAGAAAAACTAATAGGAACCTCGCAATAAAGATTTTTTTCTTCTCTATCAAAAATAGGATGTTTTCTAACTTGTACTTGAACATATAAATCTCCTGGCGGTGCTCCGTTTTTTCCAGATTCACCTTCCCCAGACAAACGTATACGATCCCCCGTATTTACACCTGCAGGGATCTTAACAGAAAGAGTTTTAGATCGTTCTATTCGCCCATGTCCATGACACTTGTTGCAAGTTTCTTTTATAATCTTGCCATGCCCATGACACGCAGGACAAGATTGTTGTACAGAAAAAAAACCTTGACGTATTTGAACCTGACCTTGACCATGACACGTCATACAAGTGACTATCGAAGCACTAGATCTTGCTCCACTCCCATGACACTTATCGCATGTTAATAAAGTTGGTATACATATCTCTCTGATAACTCCACGCACAGCATCTTCTAAACTTAACTCCATATTGTAACGCAAGTCAGCACCTTTACCTGCACGACTCCGCCTATTTCCTCCAAAAATATCTCCAAACACATCACCAAAAATATCGCTAAAATCCGCTCCCCCCGAATTTACCGTTGATCCCATATTCCCTTGTTCAAATGCTGAATGACCATACTGATCATAGGCTGCGCGTTTCTCTGAATTACTTAGCACTTCATATGCCTCTTTAATTTCCTTAAACTTTGCTTCAGCAGCAATACTTCCTGGATTACGATCTGGATGAAACTTCATTGCCAGGCGTTTATAGGACTTTTTGATTTCACGCTCATCCGCATTTCTGGAAATGCCTAAAATCTCATAATAGTCTGATTTAGCCATGGTTTTATTTTTATCCCTTACTTTACCTATTCGTTAAGCAAACAATACATTTATTCATATAAATAATATATTATGTGCTATAATTCAAAAACGCTATCTGTTTATCCTAAATTTTAATTTTTAAACCATTATTTTTTATTTTTTATTTCTTCAAATTCTGCATCCACTACTTCTCCATTTGGATCAGAAGTGCTATTGGAAGACTGAGATTTAGATTGCTCTTGATTTTTTTGACTTGCTTCTAACAATTTTCCAGATACTTTAATCAAAGATTGAATTTTAGATTCAATTTCATCTTTATCTTCATTTTTTATGACTGATTCCAACTCTTTTAATGCATTTTCAACAGAACTTTTATCATCCAATGGTATACTGTCTCCAACTTCTTTCAATTGTTTTTTAGTACTATGCAACAAATGATCAGCTTGATTACGAATTTGAACTAATTCTTCAAATTTACGATCAGATTCAGCGTTAGCTTCTGCTTCTTGAACCATTTTTTTAATTTCTTCTTCTTTTAGACCCGAAGAAGCCTTAATAGTAATTTTTTGTTCACGCCCACTATTCTTATCTTTAGCAGATACATGCAAAATACCATCAGCATCAATATCAAAAGTTACTTCAATTTGAGGTATACCACGCATTGCTGGAGCAATACCATCTAAATTAAATTGTCCTAGCGATTTATTATCACTTGCTCTTTTTCTTTCGCCTTGTAATACATGAATTGTCACAGCAGACTGATTATCTTCAGCAGTAGAAAACACTTGACTATGTTTAGTAGGAATGGTAGTATTCTTGGCGATTAATGGAGTCATCACACCACCCATCGTTTCAATTCCCAAAGATAACGGAGTCACATCCAATAATAACACGTCTTTTACATCTCCAGATAGAACTCCCCCTTGTACTGCTGCTCCTATTGCAACCGCTTCATCAGGATTAACGTCTCTACGCGGTTCTTTTTGAAAGAACTCAGACACCTTTTTCTGAACTAACGGCATACGAGTTTGACCGCCTACTAAAATCACATCATTTATATCAGATATAGACAAATTAGCATCTTTTAAAGCTACCTTAAGAGGATTCATAGTACGATTCACTAAATCTTCTACAAGAGATTCCAATTTTGCACGCGTCACCCTTAAATTCATATGTTTCGGACCAGTATTATCTGCAGTAATATATGGTAAATTTACATCAGTCTGATGTGAAGAAGACAACTCTATTTTTGCTTTTTCTGAAGCTTCTTTTAATCGTTGCATTGCTAAAGGATCATTATATAAATTAATATGTTGATCTTTTTTGAACTCATCTGCCAAATAATTTATCAAAAGACTATCAAAATCCTCTCCTCCTAAATGAGTATCTCCATTAGTAGACAACACCTCAAAAGTTTTTTCTCCATCAACTTCATCAATTTCAATAATAGAAATATCAAAAGTCCCCCCTCCCAAATCATATACCGCAATAGTACGATTACCTTTAGTTTCTTTGTCTAAACCATAAGCTAATGCTGCAGCAGTTGGTTCATTTATAATACGCTTAACTTCCAATCCAGCTATACGTCCAGCATCTTTAGTGGCCTGACGCTGAGCGTCATTAAAATATGCCGGAACTGTAATAACTGCCTCAGAAACTTGTTCACCAATATAATCTTCTGCCGTTTTTTTCATCTTTTTTAAAATTTCAGCGGAAACTTGAGGAGGAGCCATTTTCTGCCCTTTCACTTCTAACCAGGCGTCTCCATTGTTAGCAGAAATTATCTTATATGGCATAATATTAACATCACGTTGCACTTCTCTATCTTGGAATCGACGACCAATCAATCGCTTAATAGCAAACAAAGTATTTTTGGGATTGGTAACAGATTGCCGTTTGGCTGGTTGACCAACCAAAATCTCACCATCTTGCGTATAAGCTATAATAGATGGCGTTGTACGATCACCTTCACTATTTTCTAACACACGAGGCTTATTACCTTCAATAAAAGCAACACAAGAATTGGTCGTGCCCAAATCGATACCAATAATTTTTCCCATCTAAACATCTCCACTGAAAATCAATTTTTTATAATACTATGCATTTGATATGCGGTCTAAACTGTACTTTTCAACCTTAAAAACAAGTTTGTTTAAAAAACTTTTCAATAACATTATATAAATTTTGATCAAACCTAATATTTTATTATAATAATCATTAATAAATTACAAAATATAGTACTATATATACCCAATACACAACAAACTTTCACTTATACAACAAGTTAATCTTAGTCCCCATTTTTAACAAACATATTGCATTACGTTATCTCATTTAAATATTTCAATCAAAAACATATTCATATAATTCTCTACTTAAATTAATCACACATTAAACAAATGAATATACCAATTAAATACACAGACAAAGTTTAAATACATTTAAATTATAAATGAAAATACAATCTTTCATATAAAATTTAAGATGTTATTTTTAAAATTAAATTACGTAACGAAGAAAAACATTTAGGTATCGTATACGATAAAATAGGCAGTTTCATACGTTTTTTTAATTCTAATGGTAATATAATTTGTAGTCTCTTTTGAAAAAAACTCTCTACTAATTCTTTAAATTTGATAGGATGGGCAGTGCCAAGACATATACCAAATTCATCAGACTCCAATTGATCAAACAACAAGCGATATGCTACAGCAGTATGAGGTTCAGAAAGATATCCCAACTCTGCCATTTCTTGCACTGTTTTTTTAGTAGACACATCATTAACACAACCATATTTTAATTCTTTAATAGATCTATTGTCTCGACGGAATAATTCCTCTATTCTAGGCCAGTTATTCGGACAGCTCACATCCATTGCATTAGAAAAGGTCGATACAGTAACACGAGGCTCCCAATAACCATATTTCAAAAATCTAGGTACCGTATCATTAATATTAGTAGCAGCAATAAACTTTTTTACTGGTAATCCGCAAGATTGAGCTAATAATCCTGCAGTTAAATTTCCAAAATTCCCACTTGGAACTGCAATCACTAATCTATTACGCAGTTTATGCGGCAATTGTGATACTGCCTCAAAATAATAACAAATTTGCGCTAACAATCGACCAATATTAATGGAATTAGCAGAATTTAAATATAATTTTTGTCTTAATCTTATATCTTCAAAAGCCTGTTTAACTAAACATTGACATACATCAAAATCTCCATCTACTGATACAGTAGAAATGTTACTTCCTAAAGTACAAAACAATTTTTCCTGTAATACACTAATTTTACCTCTAGGATAAAGTATTATAACTCGTATATTACTTTGTTCAAAAAAAGCATGAGCTACAGCTGCCCCCGTATCTCCAGAAGTAGCAGTCAGAATTACCATAGGCTTATCATGTAAATAACGCGCTTCATTCAACATTTGAGCCATTAATCGGCTTCCAAAATCTTTGAAAGCTAAAGTTGGACCATGAAAAAGTTCCAAAATTGCAATATTATTGTTTATAAAGATTAATGGCACTGGAAAATTAAAAGCATTTTTTACACAATTTAAAATACTATTTTTTGATAATTCAGTACCAATATATGCAGACAAAATATATACACTACGCTCTATAAAATTCATTTCTAACAAAGAATTAACTTCAAACGTAGAAAATTTTGGAAGATATACTGGAAAAAACAACCCCTGATTCTTTCCCAATCCCTGACAAAGAGCTTGAGAAAACGTAACCTGATCACTATGTTGCTTAATGTTATATAACTTCATTAACTATTCCACCACAATACGTGCGCCACATTTATCTATAGAACAAATTTGAACAAAACCTGAATTATTTTGTAAATAAAAACACGATAACCAGTCAGAAATATCTTCCACGACATCGTGAGTATTACATAATATAAAAATCGTTAATCCAGATCCTGAAATACCACAAGACATAGCACCTTTTTTCATAATAACATGACGTATATAAGACAATTCAACCGGAAACAATCGCGACCGATAAGGCTCTGCTATAATATCCTGCATACATCTAATTGCTAAAGATTCTTGTTGAGTATGACAAGCATGTATAAATCCAGACAAATACCGACCGTGATTAATACAATCTTCACGACGATATTGATCAGGTAATACTGATCGAGACATTGCAGTGGACATTGTAACACCTGGATATGCTAAAATCCATAACCAATTATTAAAACTAGGAATAATCTGACTAATAATCTCACAATTTTGTAAAATCAAATGCATACCTCCCAAAAAACAAGGTAATACATTATCAAAATGAATTGAACCTGAAATTTTACCTTCCATTTCTCCCATTAATGTAAGCAATTGATTGTTATTCAATGGATATCCGCAATGACAATTCATTGCCACCAACGAAGCTACTATAGAAGAAGCACTAGATCCTAAACCAGAAGAAACAGGAATATTTTTCTCCAACCGAATACTTAAAGGATATGTTTTTCCTAAAATTTTACAAAATTTCTTCCAACATTGGAATACAATGTTTTCTTCTGATTGAATTGGTAATTGATTATAAAAAGATCCTGTGTTTTTTAAACTAAAAACATTAGAATCTTCAACAATTACACAATCTCCAAATAAACTACCATTTATTGGAGCAACTGCCATACCTAATGTATCAAACCCCACTCCAATATTACCAATAGATGCTGGGGCATAAACTTTGGTCATATTCACTCATCCTTTTGATATTTTAAGATAAAATACGTAATAAATCTGCAAACACTCCTGCTGCTGTAACATTATTTCCTGCGCCATAACCACGTAAAACTAATGGTAATGGTTGATAATATCGTGTAAAAAACGCAAGTGCATTTTCACCATCTTTTACTTTGAATAAAGGGTGATTATCATCTATCGACTCAATTTGCACACGGCATCGCCCTTGTTGTATATTTCCAACATAACGTAATACACGTCCTAATTTATACGCTCTTTGAACTTTACTAAAAATAACATCATCCAATAAAGGCAATTTTTTCAAAAAACTATTTGAATCATTATCAGTTATGAAATTACTTGGTATAATTGGATCAATTTGAATATCATGTAACTCTAATTCATAACCAACTTCTCGTGCTAAAATCAATAATTTTCGAGCTACATCTAAACCGGAAAGATCATCTCTAGGATCTGGTTCAGTATAGCCCTTTTCTTGAGCTAAAAAAGTTGCTGCGGACAACGATAATCCCTCATCTAATTTTCCAAAAATAAACGACAAAGATCCAGATAAAACGCCTGAAAAACTCATTAATTCATCTCCAGCGCTTAATAAATTTTGTAAATTCTCTATAACCGGTAATCCAGCTCCTACATTAGTATCGTATAAAAATTTTTTGTGTGATACTGTTACGGCTTCCCTGATTTCCCGATACTGTTTCATAGATCCAGTATTAGCCTTTTTATTCGGAGCAACCACATGACAACCATTTAATAAAAAATCTACATAAGAATCAGCTACATCAACACTGCTAGTACAATCAACAATAACTGGATTCAATAAATGATTTTTTTTAATAATCTCTATTAGTTTTTTCAAATTGCAAACTTCATGTGTTTTTTCTAACGAAGATTTCCAATTATTCAAGTCCATACCATTTATATCGATACACATTACTCGTGAGTTAGTAATACCACATATTCTTAAATCAATACATTTATTTTTTAGCCAATGCTGTTGACGTCTAATTTGTTCTATTAAAGTAGCACCAACACCTCCGGATCCAATAATAAACACTTCTACCAATTGATCAGAACTAAATAACATTTGATGAGCTACTCTAATACCAATAGCAGTAACATTGTTTTTTACAACTACCGAAATAGAGCGTTCTGAAGATCCTTGAGCAATTGCAATAATATTAATACTAGCGCGAGCTAACGCTCCAAATAATTTGCTAGATAAGCCAAGTTGCGTACGCATACCATCACCTACAACTGAAATAATTGCAAGATCACGTGTCACATCTATTGGTTCTAAAAGTCCATTCTTTAACTCCAAATGAAATTCTTCATTTAACATTGCGCAAGCTTTTGATAATTCTTGATACGGCACACAAAAACTTATACTATATTCAGAAGATGATTGAGTGATTAACACCACCGAACATATAGCCCTAGACATCGCAGAAAATACACGAGCAGCCATTCCAACCATACCTTTCATACCAGGACCGGAAATATTCAACATTACCATGTTATTTAAATGAGTAATTCCTTTGACTATATTAATAGTATCATTATGAGCTGCGCCAATTAATGTTCCAGGGGCATTAGGTTTAAAAACATTTTTTATTAAACAAGGTATATGAAATTGCGCAATTGGTACAATAGTACGTGGGTGCAAAATTTTAGCTCCAAAATAAGAAAGCTCCATAGCCTCTTGATAAGATAATGAATGTAATAATTTCGCATTAGGTACTTGATGAGGATCACATGTATAAATTCCATCCACATCTGTCCAAATTTCACAACGACTTGCGCCTAAACACGCCGCTAAAATTGCAGCTGAATAATCAGAACCATTTCGTCCTAAAGCA
Source organism: Candidatus Blochmannia sayi (nom. nud.) (assembly GCF_059935855.1). Lineage (NCBI taxonomy): Bacteria > Pseudomonadati > Pseudomonadota > Gammaproteobacteria > Enterobacterales > Enterobacteriaceae > Candidatus Blochmanniella > Candidatus Blochmannia sayi (nom. nud.). The sequence goes on along the minus strand of NZ_CP011796.1, from coordinate 136,722 downwards.
ACTAATTCACCTTGTTCATTACCTGCTGTAAACCCAGCCATTAACATGATATTCGCACGAGAAACAGGCATATTATGAATACGTTTAGCAGATTCTTCAATGTTTACCATAGAATCAAAATACCCCCCTCCTTGAGCTACAAGATTATCTACTGGATTAATAATACTTATTTTAAGATCTCTTGCAACTAGTAGGTTTTCCATCAAAATAATAGACAATTTTTCTCCCAAACAAATAATATTAGCATTTACATTATCTGGGCAAAATTTTAGTAATGAAATTCCGTGTAATAAATTTTTTAAACTAACAAACTCTTTTTCTAATATAACGTTTAACGTTATATGATTAAATTTTGACTGAATTTGAGCTATATCTTCTGATAAATTCTTAAAAATAGTCTCTATACTGTGAATATGTTTTAATATAGAATTGTCATTTAACGCGTGGTCAATGATCGATACTAAATAATTAGTAATCGTTGCAGGTGCTGATAATACTGCTGCTATTTGTTCTTCTTGAGCATTTTTTTCAAGAATATTAGCTACACGAATAAACTGATTTGCATTAGAAAGCGAAGTTCCTCCAAATTTCAACACTCGCATGTTTCATCTCCTAAATATAACTTTCGAACATTTGAAATTTTTATCAACAAAATAGACATATAAATATCGAGTAATATTTATTCATATTATTACTATACTTTTCAGAGTAATCATTATAATAAATAGTTAAAAATTAGAATAAGCACAAATTTTAATTAATAATATCATTATACACACTAATATAACACCATCTTATAATAAAAAATTTTAATAGACCATTCATTATTATTTAGTAAATATAAGAAACATTACCAAATATACATATCTCTAATTTTTACAAAAAATAAACATTCACTCAAATTTATATATATAAAAATTTTTCAATAAAAATAAATCAAATATAAAGCAATACTTACAGATCTGAACACTTATTACATTTACAACACAAATACCACACAATACCACATTTTTAAAAAAGATAGAAACAATAATACTATTAAATTAATAAAGTATACATATATTATATAAAATAATTGTTCTTATGTTTTAAAATAATTATTAATCAAAATAAAACAAAAAATTAACGATATTAATAATTAGGATAACAATGATAATTGATGGTTTATACTCAATATAATTTATATATTATTCGTTGATGATATTTATGAATAATTTAAGCATAGTGCATCACTTTATTGATTTGTTGCCATAAATTATACTTGGCTTTAAAATCACGCTTTAATATTGATAACGACGGAGTACTTAAACACATACCATGGAAATCTATTGATACTTCTTCGGTCCCGATCCACCAACAATAACAAGAAAATCCCATTGGGAAAATCACAGTTTTAATTTGATCAATAGTCAATGCGTACACTTCTTTACAATTCATCCCCATAGCCCGTACAACATCTTTAACAAAAGGATCATTTAGTGATATTAATACATCTGATATCAATAATAACCTAAGATGAACCCACAACTTAATTGATTGTTCATCATCTAAAAAAACAGGATATCGTAACTTCCATAGTGTAATACCTAATTTTTGCAAAACACAATTACGGTCTTTTTCTTTCATTATTAATAAGTAATATTTATTTATTTTGAAAGCATGATATTGAAATACTCAGTGTCAATAATTTGTATTAATCACAACATTTACATATTGCGTGCACACTCAAACTCATTGAATTAATATAATTTATTTTTAAAACATATATCTTACTATAATAAATAAGGTTTTAATCATGAAATACATTAACACTATGAAGATACACTACTACCCAAAAACTTCACATTTATTGGTTTATTTAAAATACGCACACGTGATAACTGATTCAATATTTTACTGCTAGATAGTCCTTTGGACAATTCAATAATAGCATGAGAAGAAAATAACCGAATATTACCTATTTCATGATAACGAATATTATTAATTTTATTTGAAAGCACTTCAATGATATGACGTATTTTAATTCCATCATTCAATCCCACTGATATTTGATAAATATCTACATTATCCGCAATTTTAGGCTGTGACCTAGTTTTTAAAATTTTATTATCACCACCAACAACACCATGATAATGATGATTTCGACGATTTCTTTTTCCGCGCACTTTACGAATTAATCTGTCTTTAATTATTGGATCTGGAGGTAAAACTAATGGGCGATTTCCCTGTGCTATCTTTAATAACACAGCTGCCAAATCTTCCATTGTTACATCTTTCTTTGGTTTAATTTGGGGTAATAAAGATCGATACATATTTAAATCACTATCAATATGCAATTGCTGTTCTATTTTATTTACAAATTTAGCAAGCCGACAAGAAAATAAAATTTTAGAATCAGGATAATTTACCTTTAAAATATTTGAATTAATTCTGCGCTCAATATTACGTAATAACCGATATTCTTTACGATCTACAAACAACAAAGATTTACCAATACGCCCCGCTCTCCCAGTTCTACCTATACGATGTATATAGTCATCAGAATTTATTGGCACATCATAATTTACCACTAAACTAATACGATGTATATCTAATCCTCGTGCAGCAACATCAGTAGCTATAAGAATATCCAAACTTCCGTTTCGTAATCTATCCAACGTCCGTTGACGTACTATTTGATTCATATCTCCATTTAAAGCTGCACTATTATAACCAAATTGTTCCAATATTTTAGAAACTTCTAATGTCGCATCCTTAGTACGAACAAATACAATGGCCGCATCAAAATTTTCTGTTTCTAAAAAACGCATCAATGCTTCGTGTTTAGCTATTCCTTTTACTAACCAATAACTTTGTCTAATATCAGTACATATATCAACATCAGAACGAATACATATTTCCTTTGGATTACTCATAAATCTACGACTTATACGACGAATAACCATAGGAAAAGTGGCAGAAAATAATGCTGTTTGACGCTTAATTGGAATATTTTTAATAATATATTCTACATCTTCAATAAATCCCATACGTAACATTTCATCAGCTTCATCTATCACTAAAGTTTTTAAAGCAGACAAATCAGCAGTACCACGATTTAGATGATCTATTAATCTACCTGGAGTACTTACGATAATATGCGGTCTTCTTTTCAAAGCACGTAATTGAATATCATAACTTTGCCCTCCGTATAAAGTAACAATATTTACTTCCTTCATATATTTCGTAAAATTAGAACACACCTTTCCAATTTGGATCGCCAACTCTCTAGTAGGTGTTATAATTAAACCTTGAGAAAAGTAATTATTAATATCAATATTATGCAATAATGGTAAAACAAATGCAGCAGTTTTACCACTACCTGTATGCGCCATACCTAACACGTCATTTCCAGCTAATAAATGCGGAATACACTGAACTTGAATAGGTAAAGGTTTTTGATATCCAATATCATTCAAAACATTTATTATATGATTATTCAATCCTAAATCTACAAAAGAATATTCTATTTTAGACATTTGCAGTTACTCCCGTTTAACAAAATAATCCACTATATGAGTTTTATATAAAACATTTTTACAAAAATATTCTTTCAAAAAATATACGCATATACGATTAAGATTATTAAGGAATACAACCTCTTCATACATATAAACATGTATCCGATCAACTATAGCAACCACAAACAAAAATAAAAAACTAAGTAACATTCTTGAAAATCATCTTACTAATGTAAATATACATACCATTTTATGAAGGAAAAACGTTAATTATTGAAGTACTATAAAATAATGCACCTAAACAATAATATATTGTATACACTACTATGTTATATCATTCAAATTTATTTATTTCCTTAAAATTACATACTTAACTTGCAGCATAAATTACTACCGTTAATATTATTTATATAATAAATACATTATATACATTATGATCATTAATATTAATTAACAACGCACAACTATATATATTATTACTATATACACTCTGTATTTACATCTTCATGATTATTATGAACAATCATCAATTAATATAAACTAATTATGATAAATCACACACTATCATACATAAATACATCCATTATAAAAACTATAATCATAGTAAAATAATACTATGATAAATTTATTCCTTTCATACTCAGACGAATTCTCCCTTGACGATCTATTTCTAATACTCTTACTAATACTTCTTGTCCTAATTTCAAATGATCAGTTATTTTATTTATTCTTTTTTCAGAAATCTGGGAAATATGTACTAATCCTTCTTTGCCAGAAACAATGGTAACAAACGCTCCAAATTCAACAATGTGAGTAACTTTTCCAGTATAAATTACTCCTATTTCAATATTTGCAGTAATATCATTAATTCTACGAATAGCTTGTTTTGCGTTATCAGAATCTAAAGCAACTATCTTGATAGTACCATCATCTTCAATATCAATAATGGTATTAGTCTCTTCGGTCAATGACCTAATAATTGAACCGCCTTTCCCTATAATATCTTTAATCTTTTCTGGATTTACTTTAATACTATATATTCTTGGAGCAAATTTAGAAATTTCCTTCCTAGGAAACTCAATAACTCGTTCCATAATATCTAATATTTCTAATCTAGCATACATCGCTTTTTTTAAAGCAATATCTATTATATCATAAGTAATGCCGTGTATTTTTATATCCATTTGCAATGCCGTTATACCGTGACGACTACCAGAAATTTTAAAATCCATATCCCCAATATGATCTTCATTACTGATGATATCAGACAATACCACAAAATCATCTCCTTCTTTAATTAATCCCATCGCAACACCCGCGACTGCTGCTTTAATTGGCACCCCGGCATCCATTAACGCCAAAGATGTTCCACAAACAGACGCCATAGAAGATGATCCATTAGATTCAGTAATTTCTGAAACTACACGTATTGTATAGGGAAATTCATCAGCATGAGGCATAACCGCTAACATACCACGTTTAGCCAAACGACCATGACCAATTTCTCTTCTTTTTGGAGCTCCCATCATACCTATTTCTCCTACACAATATGGTGGAAAATTATAGTGCAGCAAAAATCTATCAATACGTGCTCCAGTTAATTCATCAATATTCTGCGCATCACGTTCTGTTCCAAGTGTAACAGTTACTAACGCTTGAGTATCCCCTCTAGTAAATAATGCCGAACCATGAGTACGAGGTAACACACTTACTTGTGCATCTATTGCGCGAATTATATCTGTTGAACGTCCATCAACACGTAAATTGTCTTTTAAAATACGATGACGAATCGTTTTAATTTCCAAATCATTTAAAATAAATATTATTTCTTTCTCTGCTACAGCGCTAAAATCACAATTATTAAGAACAGTTTTTACTATATCTTGATACATGCCATCAATTTGAATATGACGCTCCTTTTTATTCAGAGAACAACATATGTTCTTTACACGAGACTCATATAATGAAAATAAATACGCTCTCAAAGATTCATTAACTTCTTTTTCTTGCCAAGAACACTTGATCTTCCCAACTTTTTTTACTAATTTATCAATATTATTAATGACTATTTGTTGTTGTTCATGACCAAACACAATAGCATTCAACATTTCCTTTTCACTTAATAAACACGCCTCTGATTCTACCATTAAAACGTTAGATTTAGTACCTGAAACAATTAAATCTAATTTGCTATTAGATAATTCTGTAGTAGTTGGATTTAATATATATTTATTCTTTACATAACCTACTCTAGCTACTCCAATCGGTCCAAAAAACGGAATATCAGATAAACTTAATGCAGCAGATGTGCCTATTATTGACACAACATCCGGATGTACCTGAGGATTTACTGATACTACCGTAGCAACTACTTGTACCTCATAAATAAACCCTTTAGGAAATAAAGGTCGAATAGCACGATCAATTAAGCGTGATGTCAATGTTTCATTTTCGCTAGGACGACCTTCTCGACGAAAAAAGCCTCCTGGAAATTTTCCAACAGAATAAGTACGTTCTTGATAATTTACGATAAGAGGAAAAAAATCTTGTTCTAATTTTGGTAGACTAGAACCAACCACAGTAACAAGCACTGTAGTATCACCCATACTTACCATAACTGCAGCATTAGCTTGACGCGCTACAGTGCCAACATCTAATCTTACAATATATTGCCCATATTTAAATTCATGAATCATCGGGTTTGACAAAATAATATCCTTTTTAATATTTAACAAGTAATTTTTCAATACATTTACATGACCATATGTAACTAATCTATAAAAAATCTACATTTGTATCAGAAAATTATTTACATGTAATACACCACAAAATATTTTATAATTCTATATATAAGATCAAAAAATCATTATTTAAAAATTTATAATTATCATCTTCCAAATAAAAAAGACTATACGAAATATTCTACCAACCTACGATTTTTTAGATTTTAATTTAATGACGTAACCCTAAATTTTCTATTAAATTAGTATATCGCAATACATTGCTTATTTTCAAATATCTCAACAATCTTCGTCTATGAGCAACCATTTTCAACAATCCACGACGACTATGGTAATCTTTTTTGTGTTTCAAAAAATGATATTTTAAATAATCAATACGCGCAGTCAACAAAGCAACTTGAACTTCAGTAGAACCAGTATCTTTTATATCACGACCAAATTTAGAAATTATTTCTATTTTTTTTGCAGCACTCCAAGACATATAAACACCTTTTTTTAAAAACCTATATTTAAAAATAATATTTAAAAACTAAACCAAAAAATCAAAAAAAAACTAACCCCGATATTCTTTCAAACTCTATCTAATTTGAAATAAATAAATTAGAGATAGCTCCTAAAATATACTTTTATTACACGGCAACACTATTAATTAATAATCATCAATACCTTATAGTCCTATTCAGTAAAACTTAACAATACATAATACTAAACATATACATAACATATATGTACTCATTACAATTTCATTCACCATATAAAACAACGTAAAACCTAACCTTATTATAATTACTCATAATATTATATAGTCTTAACTGTTCTGTTATACAGTAATTACATTCGTGTATTCACATTTAATTGCATCCATTGGCAGTAATAGTTTATCTAATTTAAGAAATACCTCAAAATCATCAAAAAAATCATTATAAAAAATAGTTTCTAAAATAGTAATACTTATCATAGATGTATAAATATATTGCCCCACTGACAAACGACGTAATGCTACAACATGAGCCCCACAACCTAAACGCTCTCCAAGGTCATTTATCACACTACGAATATACGTTCCTTTGGAACAATGAATGCTTAATTTAATAAAATTTTCTGTCCTGTCAAGGACATTTAAGCTATATATGTTAATTTTTCTAGACTGCCTGGGAACATTTATCCCTCTTCTAGCATATTTATATAAAGGTAACCCACGGTATTTCAATGATGAAAACATGGGAGGAATCTGATTTTGTATTCCTCTAAAATATTGCAAGCACTCTTCCAATGTACTGTTACTTAATTGTACAGAAGACGTACTTTTAACAACTCCATAGGCATCGAAAGTATCAGTACTTTCTCCTAATTTAGCAATTACTTCGTATCTCTTATCAGAATTTAACAAATATTTAGAAAGTTTAGTTGCTTTTCCGAAACATATAGGCAACATTCCCGTTGCTAAAGGATCTAACGTCCCAGCATGTCCCACCTTATTTGCACAAAACAATTTTTTTATTTTATTCGACAAAAAACCAGAAGACATACCTTTTGGTTTGTCTAACAATAAAACACCATTAATATCTCTACCTGAAATATCTATATACCGTTTCACTCATATCTCTTATACAAAAAAAATTTCTAATTTAATTTTCCTATCGTAACTTTCTCTCTTTTGATAAAGCAATCAAATTACATATTTTTATGCCTTGCATAAATGAATAATCATATTTAAATAATAAAATAGGAACTACGCGTAAACACATAGTGTTGGCCAATAAAAACCGAATAAATCGCGAAGCACGTTGCAATATCAACATAGCAGTATCTACTTCTTCTTTTTTATCTTTATCAATAAAAGTAACGAAAATATTAGCATTTTTTAAATCATTAGAAACTTTTACTCCAGAAATTGTGGGCTTGCCTATACGTACATCATCTATCTTATTCTGTAAAATAATAGAAATTTTTCTATGCACTTCTTGAGAAACACGTTGCGCACGATAACTACATTGAGCATACATTTCCATTACCTTTCTTTCTTATGCAAAAACAAACATCCATCTATTAATATACAAATGCATTTTAATGGAATAATCTAATAATTAATTGTTATTTATACTAAAATTATACATAAGGTACTTTTATGATATCAAATACCTCAATTATGTCTCCAGAGTGAATATCACTATAATTTTTTATACCAATACCACATTCTATACCGTTTCTTACTTCGTTAACATCACTTTTAAAACGACGTAAAGATTCTAATTCACTTTCATAAATAACTACATTATTCCGTATAACTCTGATTTTTTTATGACGCTTTACTATCCCTTCAGTAACTATACAACCAGCAATATTTCCGTATTTTGGAGAACGAAATACATTTCTTACTTCTGCTAAACCAACAATTTCATGTTTATATTGCGGCGCTAACATACCGTGCATAGCTTGTTTAACTTCATTTATCAAATCATAAATCACCGAATAATAACGCACATCTAATCGATCTGTTTCAATAAGACGTTGAGCAGAAGAATCTGCTCTAACATTAAATCCTAAAATCATTGCATTAGAAGCTGTTGCTAACGCAGCATCAGTTTCGGTAATACCACCAATTGACGAATACAAAATTTTTATCGTTATGTTATCAGTTGACAAATTTTCTAAAGATTCACGAATGGCTTCAGAAGAACCTTGTGTATCAGCTTTAATAATTAAATTTAATTCAGGAACCGAATCAATATTTTTAATATTAGCAAAAATATTTTCTATATTAGACTCTTTTTGACGCGCTAATTTTACTTCACGAAATTTTCCTTGCCTATATAACGCTACTTCCCGTGCTTTTTTTTCATCACGAACCACAATTGCTATTTCTCCAGAATCAGGCGCTTCTGACAAACCCAATAATTCCACCGGAATTGACGGACCAGCTGAAGTAATATCACGACCTAACTCATTACGCATAGCACGCACACGTCCATATGCTGTACCGCACAAAACAATATCACCACACTTTAGTGTACCTTCCCGAACTAAAATAGAAACTACAGGACCTCGTCTTTTATCTACAAATGATTCAATAACTATAGCACTTGCCATACCATGACGTGCTACTTTTAATTCTAACATTTCTGATTGTAATAGAATAGCATCAAGCAAATTATCTATTCCTTCTCCTGAAGTAGCAGAAACATTTACAAATTGTGTATCGCCACCCCACTCTTCTGGAACAAAACCATGATTATTAAGATCACTCTTTATTCTTTCAGGATCAGCATCTGATTTGTCAATTTTATTTATTGCTACCACTACAGGAACATTAGCAACCTTCACATGTTGTATTGCTTCAATAGTTTGAGGCATAACCCCATCATCAGCAGCTACCACTAATACTACAATATCCGTTACTTGTGCTCCACGAGCACGCATTGCTGTAAACGCCGAATGACCAGGAGTATCTAGAAAAGTAATCACACCGTTATCAGTTCTTACGTGATATGCTCCTATACTTTGAGTAATGCCACCTACTTCAGAAGAAGCTATTTTAGTTGAACGAATCCGATCAAGCAAAGAAGTTTTACCATGATCTACATGACCCATAATAGTAACTATTGGGGCTCTATTTTCAACAGAGATACAATTCGTATCAGCATTACGATCATTCATAATAAATTCTTCTAATTCGTTTGTACGGCGCAAAAGAACCCTATGACCCATTTCCTCTACAACTAATTGAGCCGTTTCTTGATCAATAATTTGATTAATAGTCGCCACTATACCCAATTGCATCATTACCTTAATAACACTTGAACTTTTTATTGACATCTTATTAGCTAGTTCAGATACACTTATAGTTTCACCAATAACAATATCACGAACAATTGTTTTAATCGGTTTGTTAAAACTCTGTAATAATGCACTCTGTTTACGTTTATTTTTACTTATACGATTCTGAATATAAAACTCTTCCTCTCTACCGGATTCATCGGGCATGATTTCGTACAAACGATGACTATTATTTCTTTTACGCTGCTTAATTGATTTTCCACCACTCCGATATCGGGTACGTGCGCGGGAACGATTTAATCGTTCATTATTCAATTTTTTATGATCAACATCATCATGATGATCCTCTAATTTAGCATGTGTTGTATCTTTATTTAGAGCGACATCCCAACAATAATCTTCAGACTGTTTTTTAATCGGGCTCACTGCATCTGATACTTGTACTTGCGACAATCCTCCTCTAACTTCTTTATGATGTATTTGCTCTGGTGCTTTTACTATACATTTTACTACACCAAAATCCTTATTATCTTTTTTAGAAATTTGCGTCGATGATAGCGAATTGTCAATATTATCTATTTTTTTATTTGCTGACTTGTCTTCTATAATTAAATCAGATACCACCTTGTTTTTTAGATCAACAAGCTCTGCTGCATTTTGTAAAGTACATTGTACATAAGTAAGCTTTTTTCTTATTTCTACATGTACTCGCTTACTTTTACCTCCAGCGCTAGATATGTGTAAAGTGCTGTGTTTTTTACGTTGCAATGTTAATTTATTAGACACGCTATTCCCATTATCATTCATATGCTTAAATAAAATTTACCTTTGTATTTAAATCGTAATACCAATTTTAACTCTAAACACTCCAATATACTAAAATCATTGTCATTGTTGTATTCACCTATCTACTGATATTTTCATTCTCACCAAAATTACAACATGGTCCTATCTATTATAGATATCCCTTGATTATTATTACTTACTGATAACATTATTATTTACTGTCATTTTTAAACCAACAAATATTACGAGCTTCCATAATCAATTCTCCAGTTTGCTCTTGGGTTAATCCCTCAATATCAGAAAGATCTGAAATGTCCTTTTCAGCTAACTCTTCTAATGTATAAATACCACGTTCAACTAATTTCAATGCTATTTTATATTCAATATTAGATAACCTTAGCAATCCCTCAAGAGGATTAATAACAGCATGATGATTATTATTAGTATCTTTATTATTAACCATAGAAAAATTTCTTAAAGCAATTTTCGATTTATCCCTAAGTAACTCTACTGTTTGTCTATCAAATTCTTTTATCGACAACAACTCTGTTATAGGTACGTAAGCTAATTCTTCAAGAGAAGAAAAACCCGCATCAATCAAAATTTTTGCAGACTTTTCACTAATATTTAAAGTATTAACAAAAATATTGATAATGGCACGCATTTCAATTTGACGTTTTTTTTCTAATTCATCTACTGTCATAATATTTAATTCCCAACCACTTAACTGAGACACCAAACGAATATTTTGTCCATTTCGACCAATAGCCTGAGCTAAATTAGATTCTTCTACCGAAATATCCATTGTATGTTTATCTTCATCTATAACAATAGACGCTACATCAGCAGGAGACATAGCATTAATGACAAATTGCACAGGATTATCATCCCATAATACAACATCAACACGTTCTCCTCCTAACTCACTAGAAACAGCTTGAACACGTGCTCCTCGCATACCTACACATGCCCCTACCGGATCAATTCGTTTATCATTTGTTTTAACAGCTATTTTTGATCGTGAACCAGGATCTCGAGCAGCGGCTTTAATCGTAATTAACTCTTCTCCAATTTCAGGTACTTCAATTCGAAATAACTCAATCAACATTTCAGTACGAGCACGGCTTATAAATAATTGAGGACCTTTAAAATCTGGCCGCACCAAATAAAGAATCCCACGAATTCTATCCCCCAATCTAAAATTTTCACGCGGTAACATTTCTTCTCTACTAATCATTCCTTCCGCGTTATTTCCTAAATCTATATTAATACTATCTCTATTAATCTTTTTTACTATACCGGTAATGATATTACCTTGTCGACTTAAAAATTGTTCTATAATAATCGCTCGCTCAGCTTCGCGCACCTTTTGAACAATAACTTGTTTTGCAGTCTGAGTAGTAATACGATCAAAACTAATAGATTCAATAACATCTTCAATATAATCATAAACTTGAGCTTTTGGATTTTCAAACCGAGCAGCATCTAAGGTAATTTCTCTAGTAGGTTGGTTGACTTTCTCCACCACGATCCATCTTCTAAATGTTTTTATACGCCCTGATTTACGATCAATCACAACACGCACTTCAATATCTTGTTCATATTTCTTTCTTGTGGCAGCAGCTAAAGCCGCTTCTAAAGCCTCAAAAATTTTTTCTTGTGGCACAGCCTTTTCATTAGAAACTGCCTCTATAATAGCCAGAATCTCTTTATTCATCTAGTTGTCCAAATCTACCTACATCTCATTTATATTAGTAGCCGTTACACAATAACAAAACACGTAATGCATGTAGATAACAATGCATTAGCATTACTATTCTCATTTAAAACTCAAAATCACCACAATTAATAATCTCAATAAAGCCACTATCATATTAATATTAAATATTGCCATTAAATCCATATCAAAACTATTCTATGTTGTATAGATTCGACATAAATCTTGAAAATTTTTATATAAACAACTAACAACGTATCTATCTAACAAATAAATAATCAAACTTTATGATAAACCTAGCAACATTCCTTCAAAAGAAATCATAACAATAACCGACAAACACAAAAAAAATAACTATTTCAGTAACAAACGTTAATATATTTTATTATCATTATTATTATTTGTATCACTATATTCAATAACACAAATTTAAAAATTCTTTAATTCGGTTGCGGGGGTCGGATTTGAACCAACGACCTTCGGGTTATGAGCCCGACGAGCTACCATACTGCTCCACCCCGCTTTTGTATTACTAATAAAAAACTAACAAGAAAAGGGAATTGTACATCATATACAGCTAAAAAAGCAACCATTTATACCATAAACAATACCGAGGACGGGATTCGAACCCGTAATCTCAAATACAGAGAACTACCACCTCAAAGTAGCGTGTCTACCTATTCCACCACCTCGGTCACATATACATCACAAGTAACACTACACCATCGTATAACATAATTGTTGTGCGCTCCATTGGAAATTTCAGTCTTAACCACATTACTACTTATTAACTTTATATATTTCTGTATAATTCTTACATACACATACATTTTATTCAATATATTATTTTAATACCGCTACAATTAAAAATTTAAATGATTTAATTTATCTTGCAATCGACTATCTTGTATACCATTTCGAGTATACTGTTGTTGATTGTGCTTGCTATTCATGTTACCTAACAATAAACTAAACAAAAAAAATAATATAGCTAAAATTACTATCAAACGAGTTATACCATCATCAAAATTTCCTGGATTCAACATATCACTTAAAGAACGATTACTAAATATACCTCCTGACTCATTACCTTTATTCTGTTGCAGCATTATTAATATAATTAAAACAACTGCTATTATTAAAAATATCACTAAAAAAGTTTTATACATAATATTTGTAGTCCTTGTTACATAAACATATGTGATTACAACCACACGATATCTCTATCGTACATACTATATATAATACAGTTTTTACTCTATAACAAAACAATACCAACCACCCTACACTATAATCACAATTCAAATAACAACCTTTAAAAATTAATTACTACTACTACTGTATTGACTTTATTTCTGATCTTATCACAGAAGCCATTCTATTTGCTAAACATAATATTTTACCATAATGCTTTCCTTCAACCATAATACGAATATATGGTTCAGTACCAGACTGACGTAATAATATACGTCCTTGATCAGATAATTCTTGTTGTACCACCTTAATTTCTTGTCTAATTAAATCAGACTCTAAAGGACGCTGAATATTAGAACAATATATATTAATGAGTATTTGAGGAAATAAATAAATATTATTACATAATTCATATAAACTTACACAATTATTCACCATTGCAGACAATACTTGAAGAGCGACAATGATACCATCTCCCGTAGTAGTCTTATCCAAAAGTATTACATGCCCTGAGTTTTCACCACCGATATACCAACCCTTTTTTTTTAACATTGCAAGTACACAACGATCACCCACTTTTGTACGTACAAAAGGAATATTTAACTGTTTTAATGCTAAGACGAGCCCCATATTACTCATAACAGTTCCTACTACACCCCCAATTAACTGTTTTGTATATAATTTTTCTCGCGCAATAATATACAATATTTGATCGCCATCAACTTTATTTCCAAAATGATCAACCATCACTACTCTATCGCCATCTCCATCGTAAGCGATACCTAAATCAGCTTTTTTTGCTAATACTTGAGCACGTAATTGTCTAATATCTGTAGCACCACATTCTTTATTAATATTTACACCATTTGGACGACACGCGATTGTTGAAACATTAGCTCCTAACTCACGAAATACACTTGGAGCAATGTGATAAGTAGCTCCATTAGCACAATCTACAATTATTTTCAATTTTCTTAAACTAAGGTGAGCTGGAAAAGTTCCCTTACAAAACTCTATGTAACGACCAGCTGCATCAACAATACGATTAGCTTTGCCCAATTCTTTTGGAGAAACACATGTTAAACATTTATCCAATTCTATTTCTATAGAACGTTCTACTTCATTAACTAATTTAGTACCTTCAACGGAAAAAAATTTAATACCATTATCATAAAATGGATTATGTGAAGCAGAAATAACAATACCAGCCTCGGCTCTAAAAGTACGAGTTAAATATGCAATAGCTGGAGTAGGCATAGGACCAGTTAACGCTGCAGACAAACCAGCGGCAGCTAAACCTGATTCTAATGCTGATTCTAACATATATCCAGAAATGCGAGTATCTTTACCAATAATAACCTGATTAAATTTTCCGCTCCCATAACCACTTAACACCTTTCCTGCAGCCCAACCAAGTTTTAAAACAAAATCTGGAGTGATTGGAACATATCCAACCCTACCTCTAATACCATCAGTACCAAAATATTTGTGGCGCGTCATCACTATACTATTTTTTTTCCTTACTTTGTTGTTGTGACAACAAAGTCTTCTGCACTACTTGCAAAGCCTCTGCTGTTTCCTTCACATCATGAACGCGAATAATTTGCACGCCTTGCATAGCTGCAATGACCGCACAAGTAACGCTACCTATTAATCTCTGTTTAGGGGCATATCTACTATTATCACTAAGCATCGATTTACGTGACATGCCTACTAATAACGGTAAACCAAAATGATTAAAATATTTTAAATTAGCTAATAATTGATAATTGTGCGACAAATTTTTTCCGAAACCAAAACCAGGATCAAGTAATAATCTATTTCTGCTAATACCAAATGATTCAACACGAGCAATTTGATTGACAAAATAATCATTTACTTCACTTATAACATTAGAATATACAGGAGAATTTTGCATTGTTTGAGGCTCTCCCTGCATATGCATTAAACACACTGCTAATTTGCAAGATGCCGCAGCTTGAATGGCTCCCTTAGCAGTAAGGGAGCGAACATCATTAATTAAATGAGCACCCATTGCAACACTTTCATTTATTATTAAAGCAGAGGATGTATTTACTGAAACAAAAATATCAAAACGCTGTATTATCGCACGAACTACAGGAAGTATGCGATCTGCTTCCTCTTCATCATTGATAATGTCAGCTCCAGGTCGCGTCGATTCTCCTCCAATATCAATAAAACTAGCACCATGCGCTATCATATTAGACGCATGATCAACCGCTTTAGAACAAGTGTAATACTTACCTCCATCAAAAAAAGAATCAGGAGTAACATTTAAAATTCCCATAATTTGAGTTTTAGAAAAATCTAAAATACGATTATTTATAATCAATTTCATAAACTAAAAACCATCTCTAAATACTACTTAAAAAAATAATCTATCTTCTTTAATTCATATAAAATATGAAAACAATATCTCACCTATTATTATTATTATTATAACAAATAATGTTTTATTTTTTTAATACATAAATAAATATATATATAGTATATTCATACATTATCATGACGCAGCATCAGGGTTATCTCTATACGATTCACTGTCTGATGATTTAGTTTCTTTTTCAGAGGAAACACAAGAATCTATATCATTATTAGTAGTAGTATCAGATATATTGTTTTTCCATCCAGACGGAGGCTGGACTGATTTTCGAGCCATTAAATCATTTATCTGAGATGCATTAATCGTTTCATATTTTATCAACGCATCTTTCATAGAATGAAGAATATCCACGTTTTCTGTTAAAAGCTTATGAGCACGAATATAATTTTTCTCAATAAGAAATTTAATTTCCTGATCAATAATACGAGCAGTTTCATCAGACATATGCTTTGCTTTAGCTACTGAACGACCAAGAAAAATCTCCCCTTCTTCTTCTGCATACAATAACGGACCAAGTTTTTCAGAAAACCCCCATTGAGTTACCATATTCCTAGCAATAGAAGTGGCTACTTTAATATCATTAGATGCGCCAGTAGATACTTTATTAGGTCCATAAATTATTTCTTCAGCTAATCGACCACCGTATAATGTAGAAATTTGACTCTCCAGTTTTTGTCGACTCGTACTAATTGCATCGCCTTCTGGTAAAAAAAATGTTACACCTAAAGCACGTCCCCTAGGAATTATAGTTACTTTATGCACCGGGTCATGTTCTGGAACTAATCTTCCTATTATCGCATGACCAGCTTCATGATAAGCTGTAGATTCTTTCTGAGCTTCCGTCATAACTAAAGAACGACGCTCAGCACCCATTACAATTTTATCTTTGGCTTTTTCAAATTCTATCATCGATACTGTATGTTTATCACTACGTGCTGCAAACAAAGCAGCTTCATTCACAAGATTAGCCAAATCTGCCCCCGAAAACCCTGGAGTTCCTCGAGCTATCACTAATATATCTACATCTGATGATAACGGAACATAACGAATATGCACTTTTAATATTTGTTCTCGTCCTCTAATGTCTGGCAATCCTACAACTACCTGACGATCAAATCTACCTGGCCTCAATAAAGCTGGGTCAAGTACATCTGGGCGATTAGTTGCAGCTATAACTATAATACCTTCGTTTCCCTCAAACCCATCCATTTCTACTAACATCTGATTCAAAGTTTGTTCACGTTCATCATGACCTCCTCCTAATCCCGCTCCTCTTTGACGGCCAACAGCGTCGATCTCATCTATGAAAATAATACACGGTGCCGATTTTTTGGCTTGTTCAAACATATCTCTCACTCGAGACGCTCCAACTCCAACAAACATTTCTACAAAATCAGAACCTGAAATAGTAAAAAACGGAACTTTTGCCTCTCCAGCAATTGCTTTTGCTAAAAGCGTTTTTCCAGTACCAGGCGGTCCTACCATTAATACCCCTTTTGGTATCTTTCCACCTAACTTTTGAAATCTACTGGGTTCACGTAAATAATCTACTAATTCTTTTACCTCTTCTTTTGCTTCATCACATCCTGCTACATCTGCAAAAGTAGTTTTGATTTGATCTTCCGTTAACATACGTGCTTTACTTTTTCCAAAAGACATGGCCCCTTTACCACCCCCTTGCATTTGACGCATAAAAAAGATCCAAACACCAATTAATAGTAGCATCGGAAACCAAGAAATAAAAATAGATGTAATCAAACTAGGTTCTTCTGGAGGCTCTCCAACAACTTTCACTTTTTTAGTTAAAAGAATATCAAGTAACTTAGGATCATTTACCGGAATATAAGTAGTATAACGATTACTATCCTTTTTTATAACTATAATTTCACGACCATTAATACGAGCTTCTTTAATTTGATCTTGGTTTAATTCATACATAAAAGTAGAATAATCTACTTTACGACTACTTGAGTCGTTAGGCCCGAAACTCTGAAATAAAGACATTAATACTATTGCAATTACCAACCAGAGACCCAGGTTTTTTGCCATATCACTCAAAAGATTAACCTCGCGCTATAACAAAATTCGTAATAACTTTGACATGTCTACATCTACATATTAATTATACTTATGCTCTTTTGCTACAATATAAACTTCACGAGAACAAGTTCGAGAAGCATCTGGCTTGCGAATTTTCACTATGTTAAATAAAGAGCGTACATCACACAAGTATTTATCTAAATCCTTACCCTGAAACACTTTTACTAAAAAAGAACCTCCGCGTATTAAAACATTTCGACATATATCTAACGCTACGTTTCCAAGATATATAGTTTGACTTACATCAACTATTGATATACCAGTTATATTAGGAGACATATCAGACGAAACAACATTAACCTTTTGTTTTCTTGTCAACGTATACAATATTTCCAAAATATTAGAATCAGCACAATCTCCTTGCAAAAAATTTACTCCGCAAATTTTTTGCATGGGCAGTACGTCACACGCGACGATATACCCTGTATTACCTATTTTATTCTTTATATACAGTGCCCAGCCTCCAGGCGCCGATCCTAAATCAATTACTCTCATACCCGTATCAAACAATTTATCTGTGCGATTTATCGCGTCAAGTTTAAACCAAGATCGTGATCGCAATTTCTGTCTTCGCGCTTCTCTTGAATACCGATCTTTAAAATATTTTTGAACCCACCGTACAGAGGAACATGCAGCAGACTTTCTATTTTTCATATTAAATTATTTTATACAACTCTCAATTGTGCATTTTTAATCAATAAAACTCATATTCATGATAATAATTTATATTTACTTCAACTTTATTTTATTAAAAATAAAAAAACAAAAAAATTTTACATAAATAACACAACCAATATTTCACTATATATATTCAGTTTATACCTTGATTTAAAAATCATACTCAGACAAAAAAACATATCTACAATAGATACAACAATCACCCCAAACATACAAAAATAAAAATATAACCACTAACAATAATACTAAATTATATACTCATAAATCAGATTTAACATGTAAGACGATTTACATAACAAAACCAAACTTAAAAAAAATCTAAATCACTATTATGACTAATTTTTTTTTCTCAAAAAATTGCACTAAAATATATTTATTATCAATAATATTTAATCCGAACTATTTTGTATGTTATCTTGCCTTTTGGAGTATCAATACTGACAATATCTCCTTCTTTATGACCAATCAAACCCCTAGCAATAGGAGAATTAATAGAGATCATGTTTTCCTTAAGATTTGCTTCATCATCTCCTACAATTCTATACGTTTTGCTATATTTTGTATCCAAATTTTCAATCTCGACTGTAGCACCAAAAATCACTCCATTTCTGGTAGTTACTTTCGTAATATCAATAACATACGCATTAGAAAGCTTAAATTCTATTTCTTGAATTCGACCTTCACAAAAACCTTGTTGCTCGCGAGCAGCATGATACTCAGCATTTTCCTTTAAATCACCATGCTCGCGAGCTTCAGAAATATTTCTTATAATTTCTGGGCGACGAATATTTTTTAAATAATCTAGTTCCTCTCTTAATTTTTCAGCGCCACGTATAGTCATGGGTATGTGCTTCATTTTTTTACCTTTATCATATTGCATATATTTCAAAAAAAATAAAACAACTATCTATACAGAATTTTATCATTTATCGAATATGATGTATTTTAATTTAAAAAAAATAAAGATCACTATATCTAATTTTAAAATTTTTTAATCAAATAAATCATTTATAATATATTTACATATTTTACAAATAACATTTTTCACGCATTACGCAGAAATATATTCACTATCACTAAATAAAACTCTAATAATACAAATAATACATTACATATGTTGTTTTAAATATAAAAATAATCAACATTTTCTACTTCTATTATCATATATATAAAAACTTATCTCACCTTTTGGCGCAATGAATAATGAATTTCATAATATCATTGCACAACAACGATATATTTATGTTGTGTGTAGAAGATATAGAATAATAATGACTTTTCCATTGTAAAGAATTAATAATATAATCAATCTTCTTTTTCACAACATAATCATCTAACAAATCTATTTTATTAAACACTAACCAACAAGGTTTAGAACTTAATTCCTTACTATAGTTATCTAATTCATATTTAATAACTATAATATTTGTCAGTGGATCGGAATTATCCAACGGAGCAATATCAACAAAATGCAATAAAATTCGACAATGTTCTAAATGCCTTAAAAAACGCATTCCTAATCCCGACCCATCAGAAGCACCCTTAATAATACCAGGAACATCTGCTATGACAAACTTATCATGCGCGTTAACCTGAACAACACCTAAATATGGTACTAACGTAGTAAACGGGTAATCTGCTACTTTTGGTTTAGCTGCTGACACTATACGAATAAAACTAGATTTTCCAGAATTAGGCAATCCAAATACCCCAACATCTGCTATCAAAAGTAATTCTAATAATAGATGTTGGGTTTCTCCTATTTTTCCGAACGTATTATAATGTGTTTTATGACATAAAAAAGATTTTAAATACTTATTCCCTAAACCATGACGTCCTCCCTTAGCTACCATTAACCATTTTTTATGTCTGCCCATATCTCCTAATAATCTATTTGTTTTCTGACAACTCACCCTGGTTCCCCATGGAACTTTCACAATGATATCCTTACCATTCTTACCAGTACAACCGCGCCCATAACCACTCTGTCCATGACCAGCTCTAAAAATACGATTAGAATAAAAATAATTTAAAGTATTTATATTAGAATCCGCTAACAACCAAACATTACCACCATCTCCTCCATTACTGCCATTAGGTTTTTTCAAAAGGATACCTTTTCTTCCTCTTCTTTGAAAAGAAACACATCCACGCCCACCGTCTCCTGCAATTACTGTAATGCTTATTATATCAACAAACGTCATAAAACACCTATCACAACTCATATCTTGAGACATAAAAATAATATCTGTTACTTAAACAAGTTATATATAAATTATTTATTTACATTACTTAATCATATTTTTATTACAAAAAATCAACATTTCTATCATTTTATTTTATTTTTATTAAAATAAAATAAAACATAATCTAAAAAATAATAAAAATTATCAGAATCTTACCCAAATACAATCTTATATATAATCTAATACATACACAAACTATCAAAATAATTACGCATATAACTTAATAAAATCTGAGTTTATTCAATTAATACTAAAATTATTTTATATATACAAAACACAACAATATACTCTATACTAAATCAATATTCATTCAAGTGCTTGATTTAAACTATTTCTTTTATTTTAAGTATCATACAAAAACATATAATACACGACAAAATAACAATATAAATCAGCTACTATAATCACAAAAAATCAATAAGGCAAATTTATCGTAATTAATTCTCATCACTTATATAAATTAGACAATTTCAATTTGTCGCTCTAAATATATAATATATCACATTACAATTAATACCTTGTTTATGTTCTATTCATTAGAAACTATACTAACAAATCTACGACGAGACGCTCCTTTTTTTTCGAATAAAACCTTTCCAGATCGCAACGCAAAAAGCGTGTAATCTCTTCCACAACCCACATAATTCCCCGAATGAAACGTATTACCACGTTGACGTACAATAATAGTTCCAGAAGATACAAATTCACCTCCAAAACATTTAATCCCTAAGCGCTTACCATGAGAATCTCGTCCATTACGTGTAGAACCTCCAGCTTTTTTATGTGCCATTTATTTTACTCCCTATTCTAATTGATTAAGATCACAACTATTAATATTGATTATTTTTATTCTCATAAAATGCTGACGATGTCCTTGACATTTACGAAAATGTTTACGACGACGAAATTTAATAATTTTTATTTTTCGATTCAGGTTTTGGGTAATAACCTTTGCTATAATCTTTCCATTTTTTATAAAAGGACTGCCTATTATAAGGCATTTATCGTCTTTAATCAGCAACACTTGACTAAATTCAACCTGATCCCCAACATCAATATCCATTCGTTCCATATTAATCACTTGGCCTTCAACAACACGATATTGCTTACTACCGGACTGAAAAACTGCGTACATAAATAATAATCCATCTCTTGTTTATAATCTGATATTATCTCCATACATCTTCTTATACATTAAAGAAGAACGTTTCTCAACATAATAATTATTAAATTATCACATATATTGTTTATAGTTGTAATTTAATTTAATACGAATTATTTTAGTATACATAAATAATACACATATTATACTACACTTAATATTTACTAATTATAATAATTTCAATGAATATTGATCAAATAATTGAGTTAACAAAACAAGATATGACAAATGTAAATTTAGAAATTCGTACACGATTAAAATCCGAAGTTACCTTAATAAATGAACTTATCCAATATATTATCAATAGCGGAGGCAAACGAATTAGACCAATGATCACTTTGTTAACTGCAAGAGCATTACACTACAAAAAAACACAACATGTTACCATTGCTGCGTTAATAGAATTTATCCATACCGCTACTTTATTGCATGATGATGTAGTAGACAAATCACAGATGAGACGCGGTAAACTCACTACTAACATAATCTTTGGAAACGCTGCAAGTGTGTTAGTAGGGGATTTTATATATACACGAGCCTTTCAAATGATGATAGAATTAAAATCTTTACGAATATTATCTCTAATGGCAGATGCCGTGAACATAATTGCACAAGGAGAAATATTACAATTAATGAATTGCAATAATCCGACTATAACTATAGATAATTATATGAAAACTATTTACAGCAAAACTGCCCGTTTATTTGAAGTAGCTTCCCAAGCACCTGCTATTCTCGCTAATGCTAATACCTATCAAGAAAAAGCATTACGTAATTACGGGCGATACGTAGGAATTGCTTTTCAATTAATCGACGATTTATTAGACTATAATGCATCAGAAAAAACGTTTGGAAAAAATGTTGGGAATGATCTAAATGAGGGAAAACCTACTCTTCCTTTGCTACACGCCATCCATCATAGCACTCCAAAACAAGCATCATTTATACGTCAAGCCATTAAAAAAGGTAATACCCATCATTTATTAGATCTGATTCTAGATACAATGCATCAACACGGATCATTAGAATACACTCGACAATGCGCTGAAATAAAAATTGACAAAGCCATCTCTTGTCTAAACGTCTTACCTCTTTCGCCTTACCGACAAGCACTAGCAAGTTTAGCTGCTCTTACAATCCAAAGAATTTATTAATTATTATTTTCATAAAATAACGAATATATTTATATATATCAAAAATAAAATACTTAAAACATAAAAAATTTTAGTTGTCATTATATGTCAAAATTGATATGCTTTGTTTCATTAAAATAAGTATATTTTATATTATTAAAGATAATATACGGCATGATATTAATTAATACGTTAAAATAAAACATATATTTTTATCATATTTTTATTTTATGATTATACACATAAGGTAATATAAATGCACTTGAACCAAGTTCCAGCAGGTAAAAATGTTCCAGAAGATATATATGTTATTATTGAAATTCCAGCTAATTCCGATCCAATTAAATATGAAATTGATAAAAAAACAGGAACAATATTTGTTGATCGATTTTTATTAACACCTATGTTCTATCCCTGTAATTACGGTTATATTAATTATACCTTATCATTGGATGGAGACCCAATAGACGTATTAGTACCAACTCCATATCCCTTAAAATCGGGTTGTGTAATACATTGTCGGCCAATAGGTATGCTTAACATGATAGATGAATCTGGAGAAGATAGCAAAATAATAGCAGTACCCCATCACAACATATCAAAACAATACTCATTAATAAAAGATATAAATGACTTGCCAAGTTTATTACGTAACCAAATAAGTTATTTTTTTAAAAATTATAAAAGTCTAGATTCTGAAAAATGGGTAAAAATAAAAAACTGGGAAAATATTCAAGCTGCTAAAACAGAAATTTTAAACGCTTTTAAACGTTTTACGGAAAATACATAATCTGTTAATTTGTATTTTTACAAAATATATATATATAGATATTTAAGTGATTGTTTTTATATAAATCAAAAATCGAATTTATACAATATATCGAACGCTTGACTGCTGCCAGATGTAACTTCCAAATAAAGTTGTGGACATAAACAATAACGCGCGGTTATTGTTGTTAATAAATCAAAAATGCTAACTCCATATTCAATTTGCAAACCAGGAGCAATATATCCACTCAATGCTATCAATGGTGTTTCACCAATATCTTGCGCATTTAACTCTAAGTTTCTCACACCAAATATTTTACCTATCTTGTTTATAAATTTTTCACTATTCTTGACACTTGCTCCGATTAATAAAGATGTAATTATATTAGTATCCGCATTAGTAAGTATTAAACTTTTATTACCTAATAAATAATACGTCATTTCTTGTGAAGAAAATGATGATGAATTAGAAAAAATCTCTACTCTCGGCTGATTAAACATACCAGTAATTCTCAAACCAACTATGATGTTATCTTTAATACGAGATGGACCACAAATTGCTTCAATATCAAGGTACGGTTGATTTAATGTGCCAGAAAATAACAATTGTCCTTTTTTTATTATTAAATTATGTCCATATATTTGAAAATAACCAGAAGGCATATCAATATTCCCTGTTAAAACCACATTACCCTTATTATATCCAATTTCCAAATTACCTCTTAATTTAGTATGCAAACCTAATCCATCTAAATTAACATCATTACCAAAATACACAGCAATATTACAAGAAATAGAAATAGGTAAATTTTTAGAATTGTTCAAAAAAGACTCAATATTCTCATCTAATAAAATCTCTTCAGAAGACACTCCTATTATATTCTTTGAAGATTCTTTAATTTCAATACGAGCCCAAGGAATTTCTATATTACCTTTCATATAAATGTTTTTCGAAGTAATCATACAAGTAATGTTAGGAGACATTCTAACTTTTATCTCTGGAGATATATAAAAATTTACTTGATTTCCTCGTATTTTAAAAGATGCGCGTACATTATGAATAGAATTAAAATTAATAATATCACCATTTAAATATAATCTACACCCATAATCTGTATCTACAGTTCCATCTAATACTGCATGATCTCCAAAAAATCCAATAAATAGTTGACCATGTTTCATGAAAAAAGGTATATTAGGTTTATTAAAATTAACATGCTGTAATTGAGCAGACCCATAAATTTTTAGATCATGTGCGTATTTATGGAAACGAATATTTAAATTTAATAATCCATCCATCGATTCTTTTGACAATACCAATAAATCCCAAAAAAATGCTAATGAAATACCCTTGACTTGTATATTTCCTACCATTTCAGATGTATCATGTGATATAGCGATTTTCAATAACCCATGACTTTGATCGTTATCTTTAATATCTATAGACCATACCATGTCTAAAACAGTCGGGTTGAACATAGCGGTTATTTTTAGATTATTTATTTTAATTAAAACAGGCTTCAACTTTTCAAAAGAAGACTGAATATTTAACTGTGTTCCTGAAAATGAGATTGTACCTTGAGGCAACGGCGTTCCTAGTATCCAAAAACAATTTGCACAATATAAACGAACATCACGTATATGTATAAATTCTGGCAATAACACCCTCATAGGCACTGTATTAAAATTTTTCAACACTGCCTCTGATTTAATTAATACATTTTTTTTTAAAAAATTAGGAATAGGAATTGTACAATTAAAAATATCCCAATAATGCGTATTAATAATAATTTTTCGCGTTAAATGTTGATAAGTAAAAACAATGTCCTGCATTAATTTCCATGTTCCTATCGGAGTAACAATGCTTGTTTTATCAATTTTACCGCGCCAAACTTTATGAAATAAATCTAAATCCCCAACAAATTTCACTTGTCCTGATAATATATCACCATGAGCTATTAAATTTAAATGATGTTGATTTATATTACCTTGTCCTTCTACAATTACTTGACGTAACGATAAATCTCCATGTTTTATATTATCTGCTTGTAAAAAAAAATTACTTTTCATAGAATCATTACAGTAAATATCACTATTCATTATTACCTTATCAAAACTAATATTTTTATCATGCCAATATAAAAAACACATATCAACATGAGATGATAATTTAGGACATCTAACAGGCCCGCGTAATTTAAACTCTCCAAATACACTACCACTTAAACCAGGTACTACAACACTACAATCTGATACTTTGAGTATAATGTTACAATCAAAATTTTGTTTTAATTCTCCTTGAATTTCTAATACATTAGATCCCCATTTTATTAAAAAAGTAGGTATTTTCCATGCACCCATTGAATTACTATATAATACACCCGTACACAAGATATGGTTACTCTTTATTTGTCCATTAATATCCAGATGAGATATTGTTATTTCCCAATAATTAGAGCTTAAATGCCCTTGAGTCACAATATTACCTGATAATTCTATTGGATGTTTCAACCATTCATGAAAAAAATTGACTTTGTTCAATACAAATACATTATGCCAACTAATCACATTACCCCAATTAATAATCCCTTGCATATCTAAGTATCTATCTAACATTGTTACCCTTAATTTAGAAACAACACAACTATTAAGATCTCCTTTAGCATTCATAACTATATGTGCTGATGAAAAATTAACACTACTCAATTGTGATCTTACTCGAATACGATAATTTTGTATCTCACCGCTAAAACGAACATTAATTTCTTCTATTAAATAATCATCCTTTCCCAAAAAACCAAGTGGTATCTTTCTACCAAATATAGATATACTTATAGGCATACCAAATTGTGTTAAATTAATTTTTAATGACAAATATACCGCAGAAATAACACCTATCAAGTCACAACGACAACATATTTCATTATACAATTCCCCCGTAATAACTAAGTGTATATTATCTATGTTCTTCTTTCTTAGATTATCAAAATCTCCATTCATATCATACTTACACGAAATATACGTAACTGTTATATTCATTGGGTAATATTCTTTGAATATTATGTTACCCATTATATCGACATATCCATATGGTAATCTAATATTCAATTTTACATTTGCAGATTGATTATATAAACGAGTCTGTAAATAAAAATTATTAATCGTATAATAATTATGATAACTATCAATTATATGGAAATTTTCTCCTTTCACATCTTTGAATGTGACATTTAAAGAAGCATCACAAACAGGCAATACTGTTGATAATTTGTTGGATAGTAAATTTAATATATACTTTATATTCCATTGATTACCGTATTTATACATATCTATAACATTAATTTTTATACGTGACATATTTATGTCAGGAATCTTTAAAATTGCTCCTTTAATATGCATAGGAAAAACCATTAATGAATTATTCTGAAATATTAAACTAACATTTATTTTTTTTAATTCAACTGAAATGGTTTTTGAAACAATATGGGTATTGTATAATACTACGTTTTTCAGTATTACAGGAAAGGAGGTGAAAAAAGGGATATTATCTATTTTTATATTTTCGTAGCTTTTGTTTTTTCTGTTTATAACATCGGTATTTTTTATTTTCATAACAACATCTTGCAAACAAAGACGATCGACGTGCAATTGCTTATGCCATATAGATTTTAGGTCTAATGAAATATTACACCTATCAATATCAATCATACCTATAGGTGTTCGATATACTAGATGTATTACTCTAAAATTACCCCAACTACCAGAAACTGCGTCAAATGTTAATCCAGGAATAATATATGTAACGCCTGTAAAAGTCATATATGCCCCCGTATTGGTACCCAACAAAAATATAACAAATCCACACATTATTAATACCCATAACAAGAAAATCAGACAGATTTTCTTTACAAAAATCATAAATCTGGCCCTACATTAATGTACATATACAAAAACTGATGATTTATTTTGCCTCGATATATCAACGGAGTCGCGACATCTAACTTTATAGTACCTATCGGCAACTGCCAACGAACTCCTATACCCATACTAGATTTAAAATTATTCCATTGAATATTGTGAGTAATCTCTCCTGTATCAATAAAAATCACTCCCCACCATTTATTAATTATATTGTATTGATATTCAAACGTACCAGTAATCAATTTAATAGCAGAACTTATAAAACATTCAGAATTATCATAAAAATATAAAGATTTATATTTATATCCACGAATACCACTATCTACATTAGAAAAAAATCGTAATATTGAAGCAACAGATAAGAAATCATCAGTTTCTATCCAACTTAAATTTCCACGGATTAAAAAACGATGGCTTTCAAACAATGTTCGAATCCAAATATTTTGAGCTTGTATAGCCAAAAAATTGATATTTGATTTCCAACGATTATTAGAAACATGTACTGAATAACGCTGACTATCTCCCCAATATGGTATTACTTCACCACGTTTCCGAATACGATACATACTTACCCCAGGATAAATTAACATTGTGTTTTTAGTGACATAATTTTGGGTGCAATGATTAAAACGCCAATGCATATGAATTGCACGTTGCCAATTATGGGAGTAATTCCAGTACCGAGCTACATTTATAGTAGTAACACTAGATTGAGTATTATGTGTATCTTCGCGTATTAATCCGCCTTGTAATAAATAATATTGTTCTAATGGACTATGAAGAAGTGGAATTTTATAACTTAAATCGATAATTTGCTCCAATGTAGATAAACTAAAATTATTTTCTAAACTATGACCGTATGTATTAATCCACGGTTTTTTCCAAATAATTTTAGCTCGAAGACCTGTATCAATAGTATAACCAGATCCAATTTCAAAACTATTTTTAGGACGAGGATAGAGCAAAACATCTAATATTAATTTTTTTTTTGTTTAAAACATATATAATCTGGAAATATCGATATTGATTCAAACCAATTGGTCGAAAAGAGTCGACGATTTAATTCTATTATAGATTTAGTACTATAATATTCTCCTAAACGTATATTAGATATATTCTTTAAATAATCTTCTTTAATTTGACTGCCTTTAAACTTAACTTTTTCAAAAATATAACGTTGTCCGCTATCAAAATCTATATTCCAAATACTCTGACAACGAGAAGGTATCACAATAAGTTGACTTTTTTGAAATTTAGCATCAAAATATCCCTTAAATAAAGCTAAATTATAAAGTTTACTTTTAAATTTTTCATAATCATTATGATTTAATTGTTTTCCGACAAAAGATTTACCTTCTTTTATCATATCTCGGTAATCAGAGTCTTTTTCACCGTCGCCATGTACAAAAATATTTACCTCTGTAATTATAACTGGTATTCCAGGTGTAACTTTAACAACTAATAAATCATCAGACTCTTTATTAAAAGATTTGAACGACAAAAAAGATAATGTAGGATTATAATAACCTAATGGACGTAATCCAGATCTAACTATATCAGAAATTTTTTTTTAACTCTGAATAATCTATAATATTTTTTGTACTAATATGTAAGTCATGTAATTTTCTACGCACGTTATAATCTAATTCATCATCTAAACCCTCTATTCTTAAACTAAGATTAGCATAACATAATAACGGTATAAAAAAATAAATTATCAAATGTAATATAACTATAATATGCTCTTTAAAATCCTTAAACATATGCACATTCCTTGAATACACTAAAAACTTTAAATACAACAATTTCAATATATTATGAATAATATATTATTATATACAAATAAAACATACATTACATATTATGTATTATATATTTTTTATACATAAACATAATTTTTTTTAAAACACAATACGTTTAACACAATAATATATTATTAATAGTTCAAAAACTCAAATTACGTATGTTCATCTTTATAAATTTTAATTAGCGACTATATCAAAAAATAATTAAAATATTAAGTTTCTATTAGTATAAAAATAACAAACATTAAAAATATAAAAAACATCAATGTTTGTATATTCTTTACACAAATTATTCATAATATTCCTTGATAATATAAATACTACAAGCAAACAAATATCATGTGTTAAATTAAGTATTAACGATAATTAATGTAAGTTGAAACATAAACATTTAAAATATAAATACACAATCGATTACGATTGGTATAACGAAACTTGAAAACCTGGATTTAAAAAAGATTGATCAATATCCTTGTAATGTAAAGGATTACCATTCCAATCACTAATTACAGCACCAGCAGACTTAGCTATAATATGTCCAGCAGCTGTATCCCAAATTTTAGTACTAGAAAATCTCGGATAAAATTGCGCACTACCTTCCGCTACTAAACAAAATTTAAATGACGATCCAATATTGACGATTTTATAATTTTTTAATTTCATTAAATAATCATGCAATTTACTCTTATTACAATGATTACGACTTATTACTACAATTGGAGAATGAGATGTACGTACTGAAATATTTATACGTTCTCCCCGAACATTAACTTTCCATACTTTTCCATTATCTGCGGCATATAAAATATTATATACAGGAACATACACCACTCCCATAACAGGTTGCCCATATTCTACCAAGGCAATATTTACAGTAAATTCACCATTACGTAATAAAAATTCTTTAGTTCCGTCTAAAGGATCAATTAACCAAAAACAACTCTTATCTCTACATTCTTGCCATCTAGTAATATCTTCTTCTGATAAAATCGGAACTCCGGGTGTTAAATTTTGCAATAAATACACAATAACCTCATGAGAAAACAAATCAGCATTAGTTACAGGAGATTTATCTGACTTCTGGGACATATTTAATTTAAAATCCCCATTATAAATTTTCATAATTTCTGCTCCGGCTGATCGAGCAATATCACTCACTTTTTCAATCATTTCATAATGAAATATTATCATGTACATCCTACTGGTTTTTTATTACTTATAAAAATACGACACAAATTAAAAAATTTAATCAAATTTAAATATACAATATTACACTTATACTCTAGAGTTTAGATAACTGAATATACCCTACGATTATTAGTAAAAACAAAAACATGAACCTTTGTTGAATTTATTCTTAAAATGAAAATACGTACCATAAACCATAACAATATTAATTATAATTCATTTATTTTTAGATATTGAATCAACAACAATGACATTTAATTCAGCAAATATTTCACTATAAATATGAATCTTTACATTATATGTACCAACAGTTCTCAATAAACTATTATCAGGTAATCTAATCTGAGATTTAGAAATTTTCAAACCAGATGCCGTTGTGATCGCAACTGCGATATCACGCGCACCAATGGAACCAAATAATTTCCCTTCAATACCTGATTTCGCTCTAATAGTAACACTACCCAATTTATTAATTGTTTCTGCATAAAATTTAGCTTTATTCCGAACCTCCATAACCTTAGCTTGTAATTCAAGTTGTTGTGTTTTAAAAATTTCAACATTCTTTTTTGTAGCTGATATTGCTTGAGATTTTGGTATTAAAAAATTACGAGCATAACCTGATCTCACAGTCACTTCTGATCCCATATTTCCAAGTTTGTCCACATTTTTAAGTAAAATAACCTTCATAGTATATCCCCTTATGATATAACATATCATTTCAATCAAAAATAGAAATTATTTATGCCGATCAGTATATGGTAATAAAGATAAATAACGCGCTCTCTTGATGGCGCGAGCCAGTTGTCTTTGATACTTTGATTTGGTTCCAGTAATTCTACTTGGAATAATCTTTCCACTCTCTATAATAAAATGCTGTATTGTAACAAGATCTTTATAATCAATATCAGTGCATTTCTCTGCTGTAAATCTACAAAATTTACGGTTACGTACAAAACGCGTCCCCATAACAAAACTCCATTCATTATTATGTAATTTTACACAAAATCACAATTAACCAATTATGATTATTTTATATTATACTTCTTCAATACAAACATAAAATAAATATATTTTATGTTTTATATTTTATATTTTATATTTTTATTTTTTACTATTATATAATATGATTAAAAACTCATAAATAATCAATTAAATACATTTAATACCTAAAACAACTTTAACTCTAATACATTACATATCTTAATTTCGTCACTTATATATTTCAATGATTTTATTATTATTATTATTATTATGTAGTAACCACATGACACTCTTGATTTTCTTCTTTCTTTTTCATCATAGGAGATGGATCAGTTATCGCATATTTAGTACGTATAACCATATTACGTAATATAGAACCATTAAAACGAAAAGAATCATTCAATTCTCTCATAGTATCTTGAGGTACTTCTATATTCAGCAACACATAATAGGCTTTATTTAATTTTTTAATTGAATATGCTAATTGACGACTACCCCAGTGTTCTATACGATGAATTTTTCCTTGAACATTAGAAATTACTTCTGTGCAATGATTAATTATATTAGATATTTGATCGTTACAATCGGGATGTATCATAAAAACTATTTCATAGTGACGCATGATTTATTCCTTTTATTACAAAATATTTTTTATTAATTGAAACTCCAACAATATTACTAAAAACATAAAAATTATAATAATTATCTATTTTTTTACAAAACTATATATTCAATCTTTCCCTTATTAATAAGACAACTATGCCACACTGTATATAGTGTACATAATATATAATAATACACCAATTTTAGAACCAAAACATTAAATAATAAATTATATTATATACAGCAATAATATAATCAATAATCATTCTTTATTTTCATTTATACCTATTACGTTGTCTTAACGCCTCAAATAAACATATGCCTGTAGCCACTGATACATTAAGTGAAGCAACACTCCCCAACATAGGGATAGTAACTAATTCATTACAATTTTCTTTCGTTAAACGACGAATCCCATTTTCTTCAGAACCCATTACGAAAGCTAAAGGACCAATTAGTTTGCTGTCAAAAATAAAATGTTTAGATCCTAACACAGTACCAATAATCCAAATATTATGTTCCTGAAGTAATCGTAATGTTCTGGTTAAATTAGTTACTTGTACAAAAGGTATATTATCTGCAGATCCAGATGATACTTTCCTAACTGTCCCGTTTAAACAAGCTGAACGATTACGTGGCGCAATTACTAAATGAGCTCCAGCCGCATCTGCTGATCGTAAACATGCGCCTAAATTATGTGGATCAGTAATCCCATCTAATATCACTAATAATGGAGTTGATTTACATCCTATTAAAAAAAATGGCAAATCATTTTCTTGCATACAATACTGCTGTCTGGTTATCGTCGCAACAATACCTTGATGTAATCCACCCCGAGATTCAGCATCTAATCTACGATTATCACATTCTTGAATACTAATATTATATTTTGTTATTTGATCAATTAATAATTTCAAACGTAAATCTTTAGATTTACGCGCAATATATACAGATAAAATTCGTCTTGGATTATTATTTAAAACAGATTTTACAGCATGTATACCATACACTGATTCACTGATTTTATTCATAAACACTATCTTGTTGTCTACAATTAACTAATTTTCAAAATAATTACATGTTATCTATTCTATTAAATAAAACACATAGTTATTACATACATACTGCAATAACTATCTCTACATATATTGTCTGAAACATTTACATACTACAAAGACGATTCGTCATGATTCAACAATTACACCTAAAATTTTGTTAATTTATTTATTACAAATATAAAATTATTATAAAAATAATAATATTTTATTCAAAATAGGAGGACATACGCTCTTATTTTATTAGTTAAGAACTAAAACAGGTCGTGTAACACTATAATTGCAGAACGTTCTTCACCAGTAGAAATAATATTTATAGGAACACCAATAATTTCTTCTATACGTTTAATATAATATTGAGCCTCCGTGGGTAACTGATTAAATACAGTAATACCCGCAGTATTTTCCTTCCATCCAGGTAATGTTTCATATATGGGTTCTAAATTTTTCAACACTTCTATGGAAGATGGAAAATTGTATATTAATTGACCACCTTCTTTACGATATGCAACACAAATTTTTACTTCCTCTAAACCATCTAAAACATCAATTTTTGTTAAACAACACGAAAAAAAAGAATTAATTTTTACAGAATATCGTACCGCTACTGCATCAAACCAACCAGTACGACGACGACGTCCAGTCGTCGAACCAAATTCATTTCCGCGCATACGTAACCAATGCCCCACATCATTTGATAATTCTGTAGGAAACGGGCCAAATCCCACACGAGTAGAATATGCTTTTACAACACCTAAAACATAATCAATACAACTTAATCCAACTCCTGTACCAATACTCGCACTTCCAGCAATAGTATTAGTGGCTGTAACATAAGGATACGTCCCATGATCTATATCTAACAAACTACCCTGAGCTCCTTCAAATAACACTACATCTCCTTGTTTCCAAGCATCACTCAACAACTTGGGCACATCAACAACCATATCAATTAACACATCAGATATTGAAATAATTTCATTCAATACCATCTGATAATTAATAGATTCTGATTTATAATAATGAACTAGCTGAAAATTGTAATAATCTACCACATCTTTTAATTTATTTTCAAAATTTTTTAGATTATAAAGATCACTTACTCGTAATGCACGTCTTGAAACTTTATCCTCGTAAGCCGGTCCAATACCACATCCAGTAGTTCCAATAACTTTATCTTTAGACACCTGGACTTTTTCTCTCACTAAATCCATTGCTGTATGATAAGATAGTATCAGAGGACAACATTCAGAAATAAATATACGTTTGTATATTGACACCCCTAATTTCCGCAACATTTCCATTTCTTTTATTAAAGAAACCGGTGATAAAACAACACCATTACCAATAACAGTAGTGACATGATTATGTAATATCCCCGAAGGAATCAAATGTAAAGTAATTTTTTTATGATTCACTATAATAGTATGACCAGCATTATGCCCTCCTTGATAACGAACCACATATCGAACTTGTGGAGCTAAAAAATCCACTATTTTTCCTTTACCTTCATCACCCCATTGCGCTCCTAATACAACAAAACCTCTAACCATTTCTTAGAATCACCCATTAATTTGAACATCTATCTATGATAGATAATACAACATATACATATACCAAATCAAATAACACGATTATAATTATTTACATCAATACAATAATCAATTTTACTAACGTAATGATTAATGTGAAGTGATATTTTTTGGTGACTTCATAAAACGTAAAAAATCAGTTTCTGAGCTTAATACCATAAGATCATCGTTTTTTTTATCAAAACTATTTTCGTATGCACGTAAAGTACGTATTAAGGCATAAAATGACGGATCTTCACTAAAAGTAGTGGCATATAGTTTCGCGGTTTCCGAATCTGCTTCACCTCGAATAATTAAAGACTCTCTCTTAGCCTCAGCTAAAGTACGTGTTACTTCATAATCTGCTGTAGCACGTAATTTTTCAGCTTCTTCTCGTCCTTGAGATCTATGACGTCTGGCTACAGCATCGCGCTCTGCGCGCATACGTTGATAAATTGCATCTGATACTTCTGTTGGCAAATTAATTTGTTTAATTCGCACATCTACTATTTCAATGCCCAAAGCAGCCATGCTATTTGGATTAACTAAATCATACGAACCACAATAACCCTCTCTCTTCAAGATATCAGGTTTTGTTGAATTAAAATTAAATGTTTTTATATCATTTGAATGACATTCCAGAGTCCCTTCTCCTGAAGTTCCATGATTTAACGATGCACGCACATCAGTCATTAACTTATTTCGTGAATCTGTAACAATGCCTTGAACATTTAATCTCCCTAATTCTGAACGCAACCGATCAGAAAATTTTCGTTTTATCAACACTTCTGCTTGAGAAACATCTCCCCCTCCTGTTGCTAAATAATAACGACTTAAATTACTAATACGCCATTTAACATAAGAATCAATAATTAAATCCTTTTTTTCCATAGTCACAAAACGATCTGCTTGATTATCCATAGTTTGGATACGTGTATCTAACACCTTTATTGTTTCAATGAATGGAATCTTTATATGCAATCCAGGATTATAAATTAATGGATTATTATCCGAATCACGTAATACTTTACCAAAACGCAGTATAATTCCTTTATGGCCCTCTTCTATCGTAAACAAAGAAAAAAACAATACTACCGCTAATATACATACAACACATAAAAAAATATTTCGTATCATTTATTACTCTCTCCCTCTACGCACAATATCAACACGTTGTGTATTAGCTTGTCGTTGATTTAGTGTTTTGTCTTCAGGTATGATGGTATTTGTATTTATATGATTAGACAATTGATTATTTTTTTTCGACATCAAATTCTTTGAACGATTGTTATTAAAATCACTCGCAGCACATATATGGTCTGATTTTAAAATATCACTCATACTATTATCATCGTCCATCCTATCATTGTAGAATCTAACTTTTTCATCATCATTTTTTACTTGTTTTACTTGACCTGAAGGCAATAACAATAGATTCTGAGTATTTTTTGAATTTATAAATATTTTTCTAGTATTACTTAACACGCGCTCCATAGAATTTATATATAATCGCTCACGAGTAATTTCAGGCGCTGCTTTATATTCTGGTAAAATTTTAGAAAATCGTTGCACTTCACCCTGTGCTTCTAATACAGTACGTGCTTTATATGCGCGACCTTCTTCCAAAATACGTTGTGCCTGACCATTTGCGCGAGGTTGTACTTCATTAGCATAAGCTTCAGCTTCACGAATATATTGTTGTTCATTCTCACGAGCCGCTATAGCATCATCAAACGCAGCTTTCACTTCTTCTGGAGGACGAGCTGTTTGAAAATTTACATCTAATAAAGTAATACCCATATTATAAGGATATATAGTTTTTTCCAAAATCTGTCTAGTATCAGTACGAACCACTGTGCGTCCTTCAGTTAAAATACGATCCATATTATATTTTCCGATGACTCCACGTAAAGCGCTATCAGTAGCCTGACGTAGACTATCGTCAGCATCAGTAACATTAAATAAATAATTTCTTGGGTCAGTTACACGATACTGTATATTCATCTCTACTCGAACTACATTTTCATCGGAAGTTAGCATCATCCCAGAAGCTGCTAACTCACGTACTGACTCTACATTTACAGGAATGACAACATCAAAAAAAGTAGGTTTCCAATTTAAACCTGGCTGTACTAAATGATGATATTTACCAAATCTTAACACTACCCCACGCTCTGCTTCTTTAATAGTATATAAACCACTTATAATCCACACAAAAAAAATTATAATTAACATTAAAACTATTAAAATATTTCTGTTCTCTGGAAATTTCTCTATATTTTTATTATAATCACCAAATATATTTATTTTATTATTAATTTTATTTAAATATTTATCCGCATTTAACATATTAAATGCGGATCTCTTCTTATCGTTAGACGAAGAACTCATCTTCTCATTTTCATCATGATATCTCCACAGATCATAAATATACTTATAGTTTCGAAAATAATTACAAATCATATTTTACCTCTCATGTTGCATGAGCGATCCACATTATTTCTTTTATTAAAAAACATTACACAACATAATCTATTAATAACTTATTATTTTTTAATAAACGATTCCAATCTATAGAAGATAAAGATATCTTTAATCTAATATAATGATCGTCTTCAACCCAATATTGTTTTACAGCCTGTAAATTATGTAACTTCTGACATAAATCGTTATTGATAGGTATACGTAATTCATAAGAAATCATATTCTTGGATAATAACTCATTAAGAGATTGTATTAATAAAGAAATACCCAAATTATCTCGAGCAGATATCCATACCCGATTTGGACATCCATTATTATCTCGATCAATACGTGGCACTATTTTTTTTAATCGATCTATCTTATTCATAACCAAAAGCATTGGAATATTACGAATATTCATACTGTTCAAAATATAACGTACTGTATCAATATTTTGTTCAAACCTTTCATCAGTAACATCTACAACATGTAGCAATAATGTCGCTTGTATCGTTTCTTGTAAAGTTGCCTTAAAAGAAGATATCAAACCTCGTGGTAAATTTTTAATAAAACCTACTGTATCTACTAACACAATATTAGAGTATCCCTTTTGAGATACAATACTCCTACACGTAGGATCAAGAGTGGCGAACAGTTTTTTTGCCGTATACACATGTGAATTAGTCATTACATTAAATAAAGTAGATTTTCCAACATTTGTATATCCTACCACAGAAACAGTATTAACTCCAATTCTCAAACGATGCCGTCTACTCTGTTCTCGCTGATTTTCTATTTTTTTTAAACGCAATAGGACTTGAGTAATCTCTTTACGTAACAAACGACGATCAGTTTCTAATTGCATTTCCCCTGATCCTCCGCGTAATCCAATACCACCTCTTTGGCGTTCAAGATGACTCCATTCATGTACCAAACGAGAATTTAAATAACGCAACTGAGCCAATTTAATTTGTAATTTACCTTCATATGTACGTGCATGTTGCGCAAAAATACTAAGAATCAGCTGATTCCTATCAATTATCTTACATTTCAATAAATGTGTAAGATTACGTTCTTGACAAGCAGACAAAATACAATTAAATAATACAATAGATACAGAATTATTTTCAATCATTCCTTTGAGCTCTAACGCTTTTCCTATCCCAATAAAATATTTGGCACTACAAACCTGGCAATTACTAGTAATTGTGTCTAATACTTGTATTCCAGCAGTAGATGCTAAAGATAAAAATTCTTGTAAATCAAAATTTACATCTTCTTTTTTTCTATGTAAACAAACATGAACTAATATAGCTTGTTTATCAGAACAACCTAAACTACTTAAAAATGATAATCCCATAATAAATTGTATTTAATGCATAATATATCAAAAAAAACCACTAAACATTCTATATTATATATACACTATATAATAATACTTTATATTATCAGAATTGTATTTCGTAATCATATGCAAAATATATATAATAATTTTTTTAAAATAATTATTAAAAAGAACCTTTATCACTAATACGATTAACATAATATGAGACAACACGAGAGGGCACAATAGTAGATACAGCATGTTTATAAATCATTTGATTGACAGTATTTCTTAATAAAATTACAAATTTGTCAAAAGATTCAATTTCTCCTTGCAATTTAATACCATTTATTAAATAAACAAAAACCGGAATACGTTCTCTACGTAACACATTTAAAAAAGGATCCTGTAACGATTGACCTTTACTCATTTATCAATTTCCTTAAAACTAACTTTATACAATACACTAAATAGTTTAAAAAATTAAATAATTTTTATATCTTAATTTTTTAATTTATATATCATATGAACATTTTATTAAAATCTTTGATATACTATCGATCGCAATTGATAAGCAATCACCATTTAACCAATACAAATTTGGCCATCTACGTAACCAAGTTAATTGATGTTTAGCAAGTCGCTTAGTTGCACAAATTCCTTTAAATATCATCTGATTATAAGTAATATCACCAGATAAATATTCCCACATTTGACGATAACCTACGCAAGAAATAGATGATGACTTACCCCCTTTTTTATGCAAGTCAGATCGACTGAATAACACGCCAACCTCATGTTCAAATCCAATTTCTAACATCTTATAAAAACGGCGTTCAATACGATTACTCAATATTTCGCGACTTGATGGTGCAATAGCAAATTGATATACCTTATATCTTAATTTTTGAGTAGCAATTAACTTTAATTCCGTCCAAGTTTTTCCCGAGATAAAAAAAATTTCTAGTGCTCGTATTATTCTTTGATGATCATTTACATGAATTCTACTGGCCGAAACAGGATCAATATGTTTTAATAAACCATGCATATTTATCCATCCTATTTTTTGTGCTTCATATTCCAAATCATCGCGCATTACCTGATCAGTAGCTGGTAAATAACACAATCCTTCTAATAGAACTTTAAAATATAACATCGTTCCACCAACTAAAAAAGGTATATGTCCGGATCTTATAATATTCTCCATCTCATTATTTGCATCATAATAAAAATCTGCTGCTGAATAACGTTCAACCGGATCACGAATATCTATTAATTTATGTGGAGCTAATGTTAATTCTGAAGGAACAGGTTTAGCTGTTCCGATATTCATTCCACGATACACCAAAGCTGAATCAACACTAATAATGTCTATTTTTAGATTCTGTTTTTTTAAAGCTATAGCTAAACTTGTTTTTCCAGAAGCTGTAGGACCCATTAAAAATATAACTAACGGCTTACTATCTTTTATACTATAATTCCTCAATTCATTCAAAAATTTTGCAGTGTTACTGCTTTAAAACTATTTTAATAAACTATCAAAATATTCAACCACCCAATATAGTATAACATATGTAATTTTTACACATAAACATACACAAATAAATATTTACAATAATTTACCTTAGAACAAATAAAAACTATATTTAAAATCTACACAATTTTTATAATATTAATTGACTAATTAACTTGCAGTAATGTACGCCTGTTTGTTCTGTACACAACCTAAAAATGTTTTGTGTGAATTTATAAAATAATCACACAAACCTTTATACAATGCATTAG
Source organism: Candidatus Blochmannia sayi (nom. nud.) (assembly GCF_059935855.1). Taxonomy (NCBI): domain Bacteria; kingdom Pseudomonadati; phylum Pseudomonadota; class Gammaproteobacteria; order Enterobacterales; family Enterobacteriaceae; genus Candidatus Blochmanniella; species Candidatus Blochmannia sayi (nom. nud.). The sequence continues at coordinate 95,820 of NZ_CP011796.1, read as the reverse complement.
CCATTTTCTCTTGATAGTCATTACTAGCAAGCAGATGTTCTTCTTTTATATTACTAATAAAACCAGTCTCTACTAAAATAGACGGAATATCTGGAGATCGTAATACACCAAAACTAGAATACTCAGGCATGTTTTTATGCAGAGTAGTAATATTTTTTAACTGATGTAAAACATTCAATGCAATATCGTATCCTACCCGTTGAGCGTAACAAAACTGCAAATCTAAAACTAAATGCCTAATATATGGTTCACTACGATAGCTAGTAAGTATATCTCCTAGCCCTCCTAACAACTCCGAATGTTTTTCACTACATTGTTGCAACCAATGTGTCATTTCACTTTTAACACGACGATTAGATAGCACCCAAACCGACGCTCCTTTAACTTTAGCATTTAAAGTAGAATCTGCATGAATTGAAATTAATACATTTGCTCTTCTTTTTCTAGCTACATTAGAACGCTCCATAACCGATAAAAAATAATCTCCATCACGAGTCATAACGGCTTTAAATCTAGGATCTAAATCCAATAATACTTTTAATTTTTTTGCTATATTAATCGTAATATTTTTCTCATATATTCCATTACTCCCTGTAGCTCCTGGATCTTGTCCTCCATGTCCAGCATCTATAGCTACAACTATAGGGGATAACACCTTCTTATCTTCTTGATTCTGTTTGATATTAAATTGCGAATCTACTGTTCTCTTTTGATTGTTTTTAACTTGATTAATTTTAAAACTGGTCTTATTGTTATAAGAGACAGTTGACTTTATACCTATGTTTACGTTAGATATAGTGGGTGTTCTTTTTTTTAAAATTGTTAATATAACATAATAACTTTCTCCCATTTTTTTTTGTGTTACTGTCCCTATTTCTGCGGAATAAATTAAATCTAGTACTATACGTACACTTTTATGATTAACAGACATATTTGTCCGAATACATTTAACTAAATTTACACCATTGAAATACATTGGAAATGTATTTTTATCATAATAAACATTGGACGTTCTAAGAAGATCAATCACAATCCGCTCTGGATCATGTAAAGAAAACACTATATATACGGGAGCAACAGCACAATTTAGTATTACTGTAGCTTGGTTTTCATTATTTTTTACAGAAATAGCATTAAGAGTTGAAGCTATAACTGAATCAATACACAAATATTTTGATAAGATCATCACCGCTAAAATTATTTCATATTTTAACTTCATGTATGCAATTTCCAATTAACAATAAAGAACTTAGCATTTTATAACCTAAATTACTACAAGACTCCATTGTTACTCTTCTAGAATTCTGATGATCATGATAATGCATTGTCACTGAAATATCTTCTGTTGGTAAAATCTCCAGTTCTTGTCTCGGCCACTCTACCAAACATATAGTACAACCATCAAAATAATCTCTAATTCCCATATATTCAAGTTCTTCTGAAGAAATTAATCTATAAAAATCAAAATGACACACATGTCGATGCTTCAAAACATAAGATTCAACCAAAGTATAAGTTGGACTATTTATATGCCCCACATATCCTAACTCACGCAAAAATCCTTTACAAAAAATAGACTTACCTGATCCTACATGACCATATAAATAAACCACACAACCTTGAACGCAAACAGACGCTAATGCCGCTCCTAATAACAAAGTTTTTGATTCACTAGATAACACTTTTGTGTATCTTTTCATCATTAATATGATACAAATAATACTTATGTAATAAAGTTAATGTAGTATATATAAAATTTTATACAAAACAAAATAACGCAATATACTATTACATTGGAAATAAAATAAATTTATAAAATTTAACAAATAAATTAACAAAACTCCAAACAAACAGATACTGATTATGTATAAAAATTACATTTTTTCTTTGAAATTACATATCCTACAATATTTAATCTTTACAATTATACAAATACCTATAATATTAATAACATAAGCAAAAAAAACCGACATACTAAATAATCAAAAAATATCGTTTTCTCAAATTATTAAATATAACTCATCATTAATACAAAATAACCCATTATGGATATATGAAATAAAACTAAAAATTTTAAAAAATTAATAATATAAATCATTACCAAATACATAAAATTTTAAAATAAACAACTTGCTACTCGCACTTAACTCTATCATCTCAAAACACACCAATATTTTACACCCTTATTAACTTTATTCACGTCAACAAATAACACATTTCAATGATAAAAATCAGCTAACTAAAATACAGCGGGAAACGAGGCTCGAACTCGCGACCCCAACCTTGGCAAGGTTGTACTCTTCCAACTGAGCTATTCCCGCTTATTTAAAATACAAACACAAAAATACACTATTCACTTATCAAAGTGTACTTACATTTTACCACTAAACACTGAAATTTATATATTAATATAATATATTTAATTCAATAACGTCAAAAAAACAGCTAAAACATTTATATCATAAAAGTTTTTATTATATGATAATTATAATTTTATAAAATACTCTCGATAATAAGCTAATTCTGCAACAGACTCACGAATATCCTCTAACGCACGATGAGTATTACGCAATTGTAATCCAGGTATCAAGTCTGGTCTCCAACGAATCATTAATTCTTTAATTGTACTAACATCTAAATAACGATGATTAAAATATGATTCCAACTTTGGCATATATCTAAATAAAAATCTACGATCCTGAGCAACACTATTTCCACATATCGGGGATTTTTTAAAAGAAACCCAATTTTTTAAAAATTCTATTGTCAAATCGGATGCGCTAGTCTCATCTAATCGACTATGTCTTACTTTTTTTAACAATCCAGTAATACCATGAGTACGTTTGTTCCAATCATCCATTAATAACAATTGAGACTCAGATTGATGTATCGTTAAAACTGGCCCTTCCGACAAAATATTTAATTTACTATCAGTAACCAAAGTAGCCATTTCTAAAATACGATCCCGTTCTGGATTTAATCCAGTCATTTCTAAATCAATCCATATTAGATTGTTATCAAACATATAAACCATACTCATATAACAGAAACATATTATTAAAAATTTAACTCAATTACCAATAAAAATTATTATTATTCTGCATTCAAATACTGCTCATGCTCATATATATTAAAATATAAATAAATTCACAAACACCATTTTATATTAAACCTCGCACAAAACACCACTTCCATTTAATGATAATCAATCAAACGATCGCAAATATTAATACATTTAACAAATACACATCAAATGTTAAAAATAAATCACAATATCATTTTAATAATTCATCAGTATTCTAATAACTACATAAATTTCATTTTTTACAATTTTATACAAATAATAAAAATTAAACACTAACAAATCTATAAAAATACTCAACTATAGTTTTCATGCAACATAATCGAAATTAATCATTACTTGTTAATCTTAATTTTAATAATAAATAAATACCCCTCAAACTATATAGTATAGTGTTATATAATTAACAACATAAAAATACTGATTAAATATAACTCTACAATCACCAAAATTAGGATTTAATTTCATAATTTCTAACATACAATAAAATTAACTCCATTTTAGAAATATAACTAAAACATATTTTTTATACAATTAACAACGTATTATATGTTATATTATGATTTAAAATAACATAAATTTCGTAACAAAAAAACTAATAATAAAATACATAATTTGTTATTAACAATAATCAACTAAGTATTAATCATCTAAATTGAGCGCACATTATGTTGAAAAAAATACAAATTTTATTGCAATATCTACTACCAAAATATTGGATTACTTATTTAATAGGGCTAGGAGCATCATGGAAAGGAGGGTGGGTAACACGTTATGCTATTATGCTATTTATTCATATCTACAAAATAAATATAAAAGAATCCGACAAACCCAATTTAACCGATTATACAACATTTAATTCATTTTTTACTCGAAAATTACGCGACAATGCCCGACCTATCGATACCAATCCATCTACATTAATCATCCCAGCGGATGGAATCGTTTCCCAAATAGGCAAGATAAACCAGACTAATATTTTTCAAGTCAAAGGAATTCCTTATCATCTAGATGGATTATTAGCAGGTCATGATAATATAATTAATTACTTTAATGACGGAAATTTCATAATTATTTATATTCCTCCACAAAATTGCCACCGAATCTATATGCCTTGTACAGGAACACTCCGAGAAGTATTATATATACCAGGTGATTTATTTTCAGTACACCCAAAAATCACAAAACACATACCCAATATCTTTTCTCGCAATGAAAGAGTAATATGTTTATTCGAAACAGATTTTGGTTATATGGCTCAAATTTTAGTAGGAGCTATAATCGTAGGAAGCATCGAAACTACATGGCTAGGAACTATTACTCCACCACGAGAAGGAGTTGTCAAACATTGGCATTACCCTTCTTCTCCTATTATTAATAATAACACAAAAAAATCTAAAGACTCCATTATATTACAAAAAGGACATGAAATGGGGCTATTTAAATTAGGATCTACTGTGATTAATTTATTTGATAACAAACAAGTTATTTTAAACAAAACATTACAACCACGCGATACTGTACGCATTGGAATGCCTTTAGCGCAAGGATATTATAATCACAAGAAGTAAGTATTATATATAATAATATCAATAATATTGTACTAAATGACTATTATCCAAAAACAAACTATATCTTTGGAATATTATCTTTTTTTAAGATATATACTAGTATGGCCAATAGCGTGGTTGTTTCCACTAATAACACTTTCTTCTAATTTTTTAGATGAACACAAAATCAAACAAGACTTACAAAGTGCGCAACAAGAAGAACATATTAATAGCACGCATCAAAAAACTATTATAAATAACCTCCAATCTACATTGCATTTTATTTCTGAAAAAAAGTCTTCCAACATTAAAATCAAAGAATATCAAAAAATTATAGAAAATTTCTCACATGTAGCTCTTCAATTACACAATGAATATAACAATACATCCAATAACATTATTGATATACGCCAAAATCTTTCTGTCTACGAACTAAAACAAAAACTATTTCAAATCCATAATCAATTAATAGATTTATCAGAAAAACTAAAACAAGAACAAGATCAAACCCGTTCTATCAATGAATCATTGATACTATTGCCACAACAACAAGCCACAACTAAAAATATATTAAATAATTTAGAACAACAACAAATGTTATATGCAAATGCAAATACTTCATTGGAACGAACCAAACTCGTTGCATTACAATCAGAACAAGCAGCTAAACAATTAAAAATAACCGAACTCGAATTTGCTCAACTGAGTGCCAATAATCTCAAAGAATTATCTCGACTTCGTATACTGTTACTTAAAAAAAAATATGATCATCTAGATAATACGTCACAAATATTAAGAGAACAATTACATCATTTATATCAAAAAGAAACTAACGACACTATTGAACAGACTGACAAAATATTAATCAAACAGAATAATACATTACCGAAATCTATAAAAAAACAATTACAAACCAATCATGATCTTTCAATTATTTTAAATCAACAAGCACACTACATAAATAACATTGCATCAAAAAAACAAGAAGTGGCATTACATACGTTGCAAGTAAGACAAACCTTTACTAATTTACTAGAACAAGCACAGTGGTTGGATAAATCCCCAGCTCTCGGAGAAACATTACGCGCTCAAGTTTCCAAATTACCAAAAATGCCTAAATCTCAACAATTAGATCATGATATGGCTCAATTAAGAGCTAAGCGCTTACAATACGAAAACCAATTAAATAAATCGGCACTGTTGTTATCACAAAGCAAACAAGACGACGGCACTCCACTCACACCACAGCAAAAATATATCTTTGAAACACAACTTACCACGCAACGTGGTCTAATTACATCGCTACTAAATCTTTACGATACACACATTCTTGAATTAACAAAATTAAAAATTGCCTATGAACAACTGAAAGAAGCGTTACAAGATGTACAAAAAGCTACATATCGCTACTTATTTTGGGTAGCTGATGTTCGTCCAATTACCATATCTTATCCATTAGACGTTTACCAAGATGCATACAGATTATTAACCGAAGATAAGATTAATCATCAAATAATATCAGCATTACAAATGGTTTGCTCTGAAAAAAAAAACCTAATATTAATAATATTAGGTATCATTACATCAACTGGATTTTATTTTAGCATACGTTATCATTATCAAGAATTTTTGGAACGATCCAGCGAAAAAATAGGCAAAGTAAATAAAGATAATTTTTTACTTACTTTTCATAATGTATGGTACTCAATATTAATAGCTTTACCAATTCCAGCATTATGGACGATAATAGGATATAGTTTAAGTCATGCCTGGTTATACCCTATTGCCGTTGCCATCGGGGATGGAATAAATTCCACAACTATTATATTATGGATATTTATAGTAAGTGCTTACTTTGCATCCGAAAAAGGATTATTTATCGCTCATTTTAATTGGCCAAAGAAAAGAGTTCAAGAAGTTTTTTCCCATCATTATATCTGGTCAGTTAGCATAGTTATTTTTTTAATGATAACATTCATAGTGTTTAATAACTACAACGATAGAGAATTTTCTAATACTCTAGGACGTTTATGTTTTATTTTATTATGCGTTCATTTAGCATTTATCACCAATAATCTAAAATGTTCCAATTTGCCTTTGTATTTAAACAAAAGCGATTCTTCTGACAATATCATTAATAATTTTTTATGGAATATAATGATATGCGCGCCAATAATAGCAGCTATTTCTTGTATTTTAGGTTATTTATTTGCTGCTCAAGCATTACTAGCTCGATTAGAAGTTTCATTACTTATTTGGATCATGTTATTAATTATATATCATATTATTCGCAGATGGATGTCCATTCAAAGACGTCGCATTGCTTTTGAACGAGCAAAACATAGAAGAGCTACACTCTTAGCTTTAAGAACTCACAGTGAATCAAATCCTTTTCAACTACAAACTAAAAACTTGGTATCTATCGGCGAAAACAATAGAAAAACTTTAGATTTAGATACTATCAGCACACAATCATTACAATTAATACGATCCATTCTCACTCTTATTGCTCTTTTATTAATGACTTTATTATGGTCCGAACTACATTCAGCATTTTCTTTTTTAGAAAATGTTACGTTATGGGATGTCACATCTACTATAAAAGGAGTAGATAACATTCAGCCTATAACATTAAATTCATTTCTCATTGCTATATTAGTTATTATTATCACAACTAAGACAGTACGAAATTTACCAGCATTTTTAGAATTAACTTTTTTACAACATTTAGATCTTGCACCAGGAACGAGTTATGCTATTACTACGTTAACTAAATATATATTAATGTTACTTGGCAGTATAGTAGGATGCTCATTAATAGGTATAGAATGGGCTAAAATACAATGGTTAATAGCAGCACTAGGCGTAGGATTAGGCTTTGGATTGCAAGAAATTTTTGCTAATTTTATCTCTGGGTTAATGATACTGTTCGAAAAACCAATTCGTATTGGTGATACCATAACTATCCGTAATCTCACTGGAAATGTTTCCCGAATTAATACTCGCGCAACTATTATCACTGACTGGAATCACAAAGAAATTATTATTCCAAATAAAGAATTTATCACAAAACAATTCATTAATTGGTCTTTATCAGACACGATAACACGTGTAGTACTACGAGTACCTGCTCCGTCACAAATAGATATAAATAAAATGATGCAAGTTTTACTACAAATAGTAAAAGATTCCTCTTTTGCTTTACACACTCCGTCTCCAGAAGTATATTTAGTAGATCTACAACATGGGTTTCCTGTATTTGAAATACGAATACACATAGCAGATACAAAGCTTCGTATGCCTTTATGTCACCAAATACATATGTTAATTATAGAATATTATCAAAACAATAAATTAACATTACCGTATATACCCATATGTTTTTACAATAATCAATTATCTATAAATAACTCTGACTATAACTACTCCCAATCAAATTGTTACACAACAAAATAAATATATGATATAATCAAACCCATTATTTTATTCGAGATACATACATACCTGAACGAGTATTAACTTTAATCAACTCTCCTGTGTGAATAAAACATGGAACTTTAACTATAGCACCCGTGCTTACAGTAGCAAATTTAATTCCAGACGATCCAGCATTACTCTTTTTAACAAGAGTGGTCTTTGTTATTTTTAATTCTACATAATTAGGGGGAATTACTCGAATTGGAATTGTATTCCATAAAATTACTACACAATCCAATTGCACTGTAATCCACTTGGCATTGTCTCCAATTATTTTTGTATCAACAGCAGTCTCTTCAAAATTATTTTTGTCTATAAAGTACCAATATCCCTTATCACGATATACGTAAGTTAAATCAATCTCTATAATATCAGCCGACTCTAAAAAATCTCCAGATTTGAAAGTCTTTTCTAAATTTTTACCAGATATTATCTGCCTAAAACGTACTCGACTAAAAGATTGTCCCTTACCAGGTTTTATAGATTCACTATTTAGTATAACACATGGTTCCCCATCGTGGATAATCTTAAGTCCAGCTTTAAATTCATTAATATTATATAGTACCATAATAAATTAATTTTTAATAAAATGTATAAAAACTCATTATTCTTTATTAATTAAAAATTATTGCATGTTGAAATACAAAATCAAACAAACCCCAGACCACTAATTAGTTCAACAGTATCGGGGTTTGTTTGATTAAAAACAACAATAATTAATAATATAATTACAAACTACATCATACCACCCATATTTCCGCCAGCTCCTGCATTTCCTAAATCTGGTTTATCTTCTTTAGGCAACTCAGTAACCATGCATTCAGTAGTAATCATCAAACCAGCAATAGATGCTGCATATTGCAAAGCAGAACGAGTGACCTTAGTAGGATCTAAAATGCCCAACTCAATCATATTACCATACTTCTCAGTAGCAGCATTATATCCAGTATTTCCTTCTCCCGATCTTACATTATTAGCGATCACCGAAGGTTCTTCCCCAGCATTAGCCATTATCTGACGTAACGGAGCTTCCATTGCTCGACGAGCAACCTTTATACCAACATTTTGATCTTCATTATCACCACATAAATCCCTAATAGCATTCGCCACACGAATCAAAGCCACACCACCACCAGCGACTACACCTTCTTCCACAGCAGCTCGGGTTGCATGTAATGCATCCTCTACTCGTGCTTTCTTTTCCTTCATTTCGACCTCAGTAGCCGCTCCAACCTTAATCACTGCTACTCCACCAGCTAATTTAGCAACACGTTCTTGCAATTTCTCACGATCATAATCAGAAGTAGCTTCATCACGTTGTTGATTAATTTGAGCTATACGACTATTTATAGCTGATTTATTACCTACTCCATCTATGATAGTTGTAGCATCTTTAGTTATAACTACGCGCTTAGCTTGACCCATATCTTCTAATGTTGATTTTTCTAACTCTAACCCAATTTCTTCAGAAATTACAGTTCCTGCGGTTAATATAGCTATATCTTGTAACATAGCTTTACGCCTATCACCAAACCCTGGAGCTTTTACAGCGGTTACCTTAACTATACCTCTCATATTATTTACTACCAAAGTAGCTAAAGCCTCTCCTTCGACATCTTCAGCGATAATAAGCAATGGTTTCCCTGCTTTTGCCACAGATTCTAATATAGGTAACATTTCCCTAATATTAGATATCTTCTTATCGGCTAATAAAATGAAAGGATGCTCAAGTTCCACTGTACCACTTTCAGGCTTATTAACAAAATAAGGAGAAAGATAACCACGGTCAAATTGCATACCTTCAACTACATCTAACTCATCCTGCAAACCAGATCCTTCTTCTACAGTAATAACCCCCTCTTTTCCCACTTTATCCATCGCTTGAGCAATAAGCTTTCCCACAGTTTCATCAGAATTCGCAGAAATAGTTCCTACTTGTGCAATAGCCTTAGGATCTGAACAAGGAACAGATAATTTTTTCAATTCTTCTACCGCCGCAACTACTGCTTTATCTATACCACGCTTCAAATCCATAGGATTCATCCCAGCAGCTACAGCTTTTAATCCTTCATTAACTATAGATTGAGCTAGCACAGTAGCAGTGGTCGTTCCATCACCCGCGGAATCATTTGCCTTAGAAGCAACCTCCTTAACCATTTGAGCGCCCATATTTTCGAATTTATCTTCTAGTTCAATTTCTCGCGCTACAGACACACCGTCTTTTGTAATAACCGGAGCCCCGAAAGACTTATCTAACACTACATTTCTTCCCTTAGGACCGAGAGTAACCTTCACTGCGTCGGCTAAAACATTAACACCACGTAACATCTTAACGCGAGCATCATTACCAAATTTCACATCTTTAGCTGCCATTTCATTTTCCTTAAAAATTTTTAGTTCAATTAATAAGTAAGTCGTGAATTATTTTTCAACGATAGCAAGGATATCGCTTTCAGACATAATTAATACTTCTTCATTATCAATTTTCTCCACTTTTACACCATATCCGTCATTGAAAATTACGGTATCACCAACACGCACATCTAACGCCTTTAATCCTCCGTTTTCCAAAACACGGCCATGACCAACAGCCAACACCTCGCCACGAGTAGATTTTCCCGCTGCAGATCCAGTCAATACAATACCTCCCGCAGATTTTGATTCAACCTCTTTACGTTTAACAATTACACGATCATGCAATGGACGAATTTTCATTTAACGCTCCCTAATTATATTATCTAACTACTTGTATTCTACACTAATAATTTTTCACACTGGATATTAGATGCAAACTTCATTAAAATTATCGCCTTAGGACAATACTTAAAATGGGGGCATTCAAGATTGCTTCAAGGGGAAGTGAGAACTTTTTTTACGTACAGGGTATTTTAATTCCTATAAGTACACTTATTTACCACAAACAACAACTGATATTTATATAACTTAGTATTTATTATATCAACGCACGTTGATATAATAAATACATAAAATGATGTAGACATAATATGTTACATAACTCAAATACATATTTAGAAACATGATCAACCAAATACTCAAAAATTAAAAACAGTATTTTTTATTTTTGTAAAATACGAATCACTCTTGGATTAATTATAAAAAATGATAATCATTCTATGCACCACTCCAAACGATATGTCTTTCGTTTTAAATTTAACAAAAAAATTACTACATACTAAATTAGCGGCATGTATAACTTTATTACACGAAGTGCGCTCATTCTACTACTGGGAAAATACTCTTAAAGACCATACTGAACTACAGTTATTGATAAAAACACAAAGATTTTTAAAAGATCCAGTATTAAATACAATTAAAAAATTACATCCTTATAAAGTCCCAGAATTATTAGTAATACCTATTGTAGATGGAGACTCAAACTATCTATCATGGATTCAATCTACTGTACTGAAACAGTGCTAACATTTTTAAACACAAATTAATATTTTACACCAACGATTAATAATTTATAATATAAGGAAATTACTCGAAAATTATCATAATGATAATTAAATCAAATTTGCATACTGTCTAATTTTACCAAAATGAGATACCCAACGTCATAGACAACACAAATCATAATTTAAATTACCATGAACAATAATTATAATGACAATAAAAAAACTAAATTCTATATTATTTATCTGTGCAGATAAATAATATAACTCTAAAACTACCTACTCAACTAAACACTATACCCGAAGTGTAGATATTACTTGAAAAATTTAAACAAATAATTTTATAATTAACAAATGAATATATTGACGAATTTAAAAGAATACAGATAATACAACAAAGCTTTTGTTGTTATATATAACATATACCCTTATATTATCTTTATATACAAAAACTAACAAAGCCCGGATAGCTCAGTTGGTAGAGCAGAGGACTGAAGATCCTCGTGTCCTTGGTTCAATTCCAAGTCCGGGCATATACATAAGTATTAAAATTAAAAAATTATTAACAAATTTTCAACACTTAATTCTAAACAAACAAATAAAACTAGTATTTTTATACTCATACATGCTCACATACCATAACACACACCCCACTTACAAAAACATAAAAACCAAACAAATATTATGAAAGAATTCGAAATCACTAAAATTAATCATTTCCTACAAAAAAAATAACATAACAAACATCTACTCATAATATTATTTATTACAACATCACTCACTCACAATAAAATCAATTGTACACATAACAAAACACCATCATTTATTGATTTTATCAATAAATGATATAATGTTACTTCTTAACACACAAAAACACTATCTAATTAATTATTAACACTAAAACACATATTAACAAAAAACTTTACAAACGATTTATGTAAATACATTATAGTAAATATACTTGAATAATTATAAACACCAGTTTTATATGCAAATTTATTATATTATTTATATAATATAATATGATTTTTTAAATAAATGAGTCAAAATCATAAAAATTATCATCATTCACACATAAAATCATATTAAAAAATAAAAAATATTACATTTAATTTTATGAATACACAAACATACTAATTTATCAATATACCAAATTCTTATTAAAAATTGTATAAAGATAAATACTATTTAAAACAATCAATTCAATAGTTACTTAATTATAAGTATATGCGTATATAGTTTTTATTTTTATTAAATTCTTATATTTACTTAATACAACATATTATTCATACTACTAAATAATTGTGTTTTAAACACCCTCACAAAATCAAAACCAATCAGCCATAATATACTAACTTTAATAAAAATAAATTAATCAATTCTTTACCCAATAACATTCATCTATATATCTTACTAAATCTTCCACATACTTATATAAATAAACACAACATTTTACCTCACATACATACTTATAAAACTTATAATAATCGCCATTTTCCATAAAAAGATTAAAATAACAATTATATTTCATCATAAATACACGAAACATTCAAAATAAATTCCATATGAAAATCATCTAGAAACTATAAAAATGAAATATGTTTCACATTAATTTAACAATCACTTAACCATTTAAAAAAAATTATTTAGTTAAAAACATTCTTTTTAAAAAAAAATAAATTAAACCATATCCTAACTTACAAAATCTTAAATCTCTTAATATTTACAACATTATTATTCCTCTTTCTTAAATAAATAGTGTTAGATTATTTTTAAAAACAAAAAAATAATTTTTTACTAAATACAAAAATATACATCTTATATAAGAGATATTCTTATTGTAAATTATCCCAATAAACAACATAATTATACTTATATACGTTTGTTCATAACACTATGCCAATAATTAACTACTATTAATTTTAAAATTTCATTAAAATGCATTTAAATATCTAAAATAATATAAAAATTATAAAACTATAATTTATTATAAAAATTTGTTATATAATTAGTTGTTATTAAATAGTACAATAGCTACTAATTACAATTCAATTCTATAATTTATTTGTTTAACACAATAATCATGAAAAAAATTGAGACTGAATTAATTACTTCCGGAAGAAATAAAAAATACACACATGGAGCCATTAATCCTATCATTCAACGAACATCTTCAGTGGTATTTAACTCTTTTAAACAACAAAAACAAACAGCTCAAAACCATAACTCAACTAATCACCTATTTTATGGCAGATACGGAACTATCACCCATTTTTCTTTACGCCAATCTATGACTGAACTAGAGCATGGAGCAGGTTGTATGTTATACCCATGTGGTACAGCAGCTATCACACATACGATACTTTCTTTTGTACGTCCAGGAGACCACGTATTGATGACAGGATCTGCCTATGAACCTACTCAAAAATTTTGTCGATGTATATTAAAAAATATGAGCATTAGCACCACCTGGTTTGATCCATTAATTGGAAATGATATTTATGATTTAATTCAACATAACACCCGATTAATTATATTAGAATCACCTGGATCAATCACCATGGAAGTACAAAATATCCCTGATATTGTCAAAACAGTTCGTAAAAAAAAATCAGATATCATTATCTTGTTGGATAACACTTGGTCAGCAGGAGTTTTTTTTAAAGCATTAGACATGGGAGTAGATATTTCTCTGCAATCAGGCACTAAATATATTATAGGACATTCCGATGCTATGATAGGAACAGCAGTGTCTAACTCACGTTGCTGGGATCAGTTACGTGAACAATCTTGCTTAATGGGTCAAATGGTAGATGCTGATACCGCTTACATGGCATCACGTGGATTACGTACTCTGTATGTTAGATTAAAACAACATGAAGAAAACGGATTACATGTTGCTCATTGGTTATCTCAACATCCGGAAATAGAACGAGTAAATCACCCAGCTTTAACTACATGTAAGGGCCATCAATACTTTATGAGAGACTTTAGTGGATCTAGTGGGTTATTTTCATTTATTTTAAAAAAACGTTTAAATAATTTGCAATTATCTAATTTTCTTAATCACTTTAAATATTTTAAAATTGCATATTCTTGGGGCGGATTTGAATCTTTAATTTTAACAAATCAAGTAGAAGAGCTTCGTTCTATTCGCCCTATAGGAACTCTAGATTTCACAGGCACTCTAGTACGAGTACACATAGGATTAGAACATCCTACTGATCTAATTCAGGATTTATCAGACGGTCTTGATCGTATAAATCTATGATGATTTAATAACACAAACAAACATATTTTTACTTTCTATAAATAATTCTATTTTATTCAATATAACTATCATAACTATTCTCCATAACCACCCTATAAAATCAATCTTATGTTTATGCATAAATATCAATATTAATTATTATATATTGAAAATTATTTTACAAAATATAATTTTAATAGTAAAATCATCTAATTATCTGCATTTCACGTTCAATTACTTCTCTATTTAACGCATCTATCTTTACTGTCATAATTTCATAACAATACCTAGTCATATTACGCACTCGATTTGGTGCATATTGCCCAGTTGCTATAGGAGACATGATCTCAATGATCACCAAACCATTAGACCAACGATTTAATTTTATTTTATTATTAGAAATATTGGAAACACAAATAGGGACAACAGGTACTCCAGCTGAAATTGCGGCATGAAAAGCACCAGTTTTAAATGGCAACAATCCCTTTCCAGAGCTGCGTGTACCCTCCGGAAATACCCAAATAGAAATATTATTCGATTTGATAGTCTTAGCCATTTTAATTAAGGTATTATAAGACCTAACACCATGACCGCGATTAATTAATATATTTCCACATAACCAATACAATTGTCCAAATAACGGAATCCATAATAAACTTTTTTTACCCACCATTATAGTACGCGGCTGTACAACACACGCCACTGTTATCATATCATAATTATTTTGATGATTAGCGACATATATACAATGCTTTGGCAATTTATTGGCTAATGAATTCCGTATTTCAATACGAACACCAAAAATAGGCGCCATACTGCCAAATAAATGACTAAAAAAAGCAGTATAATACGGTTGACGAGGTCTAAATAAACAATAAACGATTCCAAATATACAAATAATCACTGACAACGTCAAAACTAAAATAATACGTATAATGGCGAGCACATCTTTCCCTTAAATCCTTAATTAAAACTCTCTATTTTAATAATTTGTACAATTAATTTCACAATTTACTCGTTTAAATACATCTACATAATTTTCTCATCATTCATAATAATACGAATAACAATATACCTGCAAAAACAATTTAACTACTAAAATTATTCCTACCTATAGGACACATATATATTATATACATAAAATATTGTTATAAAAATCATACCATTACGCATCTGAAATACTTAAATTAAAACATATCATTCATTCATTATTTGTTAATGTTCAATAACATATATTTATATAACTATACTATGATATATTTAAAACTATTTTTTTCATACAACTAACTATTTTAATAAAATAGATAAAAATATTATTATCAAGAAGATACAGCAATTCGATAGGTTATCAAATCCGAAATGGTCAATACTGGCATTGTGTATTTATGTGAAAATGAAATTATTTCTAATATACGAGCCATACTACCATCCTCATTTATTACTTCACATAATACCCCAAACGGACCTAATCCAGCCAATAAAGTCAAATCAATAGCTGCCTCTGTATGACCGAAACGAACCAACACCCCTCCATTTCGAGCACGCAAAGGAAACACATGACCAGGTCTATTCAAATCAGAAGGTTTCGCATGCTCTTTTATAGATGCTTTAATAGTAGTCAGTCTATCTGCTGCAGAAACGCCAGTAGTTACACCTACCGCTGCTTCTATAGTAACGGTAAAAGCAGTTCTATAACGATTACTATTATTCTTTACCATCATTGGTAAATTTAACTGATTGCACCTGTCTTCCGTCAAACATAAACAAACTATTCCGCTCCCATAACGAATGGCTAAAGCCATTTGTTCAACCGTCATATTTTCTGCGGCAAATATCATATCACCTTCATTCTCACGATTTTCGTTATCCATAACTAAAACGCCACGACCATTACGTAACGCATCTAACGCATTGCGCACACGTTCCATAGGAGTCCCAAATTCAGATAAAAAATCTTGATGCATGATAATTTATACTCTATCAAATACTATAACTTACCGAAATGATGACAAAATTTATCATAAATAAAAATATAATTAAAAAATAAAATATACATATAATAAATACAGTTGTTCATTGTCATATTCTTATTTTGCACGACTACCATTAATCCCAAAATCAGCTCAATCTATTTATTATTTAAAAAAAAATCTGAGCTAATAATCATACATATTTTTGGGACTTTCATTATAAAAATATAATCTATATATAATAAATTATCTTGAAATACAAATACTATATTTTTTTACCTTTTAAAAATAAGTCAAAAACATCACACTTTAACATTATATGTACTTCATGCTACGCATAAAAATTATCAAAAAACCTTTATATCATAATAAACATTGATCACTATATTTAGTACACATAATAACTAAAAAAATAATAAAAATATTAACTATATAAATATTAAAACATTACTCATAACCTACATGATTAATCAATTTCTAAAACATTCGAAATTTCACATACAATTCAGATAATAAAACCCGAAAATGATTACAACATCAACCAATAAAACAGAAACTATATTAATCAGTTAAAACTAAACATATCATTACAAACTTCCATTAATATCATGAAAAATACGTCAATTATAAAAATATAAAAAATCAATTTAAATCTCTTAATCCAATAAGAAATCAAAATAACATTAACTTGAATCACAAACAAGACAACCTTTAATATACATACTTTATATTTATAATATCAAAACAAATAATATATAAATAAAATTATTACATATACAACATATGATTAACATCTTTTATCTACACACATACTACCATAACACATAACATATCATTTTTTTTAAACACTCATAATTTTATATATATATATATATATATATATTAAAACACATATTATTTTAATTAATTTATACCACCTTTTTTATTCTTAAATTTAATAGCATCAATAATATTACTACTAGAACAACCAGCTTGAAAATTTAATGCACGTACTTCTCCTCCGTTGTTCCATACTTCTTGACTTCCATCAATATCACAAACATGATAATCACCACCCTTCACCAAAAAATCTGGCGACAAATCCGTAATTAGTTTTTTAGGCGTATCCTCGTAAAAAGGCACCACCCAATCTACCATTGATAAAGCAGCTAATACAGACATACGTTTTTCTAAAACATTTACAGGTCTTGTTATTCCTTTCAAGCGCTTCGTTGACCCATCACTATTTACCGCAACAACTAATCTATCTCCAAGTTTTTTAGCATTCTCCAAATAACTTACATGACCAGAGTGCAAAATATCAAATACCCCATTAGTCATGACTATTTTTTCTCCTCTATTACGAACTAAAGATATTGCTCGCTTCAGTGTTTTTATATCTAAAATCCCAAATGGTATATGATGAGTATATACACTGTTACTTATCATATTTTTTACTTCCATTGCACTAGCAGTAGAAGTACCCAATTTCCCTATTACCGCCCCAGCTGCTACACTCGCCAAAAAACACGATTTTTCTAAACTTTTTCCAGAAGACAATGCCGCAGATAACACGCCCACTACTGTATCCCCCGCTCCAGTTACATCACATACTTTTTTTGTCTGAGCCGGAAAATATAATGGATCTGTATCTCGCGTAAATAAAGTCATACCCTGCTCAGAACGCGTAATTAACAAAGCTGATAAGTTATAATCAATAATCATTTCTTGTGCGCGACTAATTAAAACAGTTTCACTACAACATAATCCCGCTACCGCTTCAAATTCCGATATATTAGGAGTTAATAAAGTAGCGCCTTTATAACGAGAAAATTGAATTCCTTTGGGATCTATTATAATAGGTATGTTGTCACAACGCGCTAATTTAATAATTTCTTCTATACGATTTAAAGCTCCTTTAGCATAATCAGATAATACTAATACTTTATATTTAGGTAGGTATAATTCAATGTTTCTAATTAATTGGGTAGTATCAATATCTTTAAAATTTTGCTCAAAATCTAGTCGAATAAGTTGTTGATTACGAGACATTACTCGTAATTTAACTATAGTAGGACATACACTACTTGAAATGAAATTCCATTCTATATTCGATGCATTAAGTTGTCTTTCTAATATTTGAGCTGTTTCATCCATTCCAATTAATCCTAATAATCTTGATCGAGCTCCTAATGCAGCAATATTCATTGCAACATTCGCAGCTCCACCTGGTCTATCTATAACTTGATTCACATTAACTATAGGAACAGGCGCTTCCGAAGAAATTTTATCGGTAGATCCATACCAATATCGATCTAACATAATATCTCCTACAATCAATACACTAGATTTAGAAAAATCTGGAAAAACCACAGTCATAATTTATCCAAAAAAAATATCTTTAAAATAAATAAAAATAGCCAATTGTACATTAAATTCACAACAAAAATAATATACCAAATTTATTTAATTAAATAATTAAAATATACAATGTAAACATACATTGATATAATCATATCTTATGATAAAAAATGCGATAATTTATGTATCTTTAACAAAAAAAATTATAACAACATATTTCATACGTATATTATATACTTTTCTATTATTTCTATCGAAATAACTACTTTGATTTTTTTATTCTAACGTAATTAACAAAAACATAAAACCATATATTTCTCAAAAATTATTATATATCATATAGGACAGTATTATTTTTTTTAAATTGAATGCATTACATAATATTGTATTTATGTCTAAATAATTTATTTTTAACAAAAAATTATTTTTATTTAAGAATATATAATGAAAAAATATTTAGTAGGTGGTGCTGTACGAGATACGTTGTTAAAACTACCAGTTAAAGAAAAAGACTGGGTGATAGTTGGATCTAGTCCTCAAGAAATGTTGAATATAGGTTATGCTCAAGTCGGAAAAGATTTTCCAGTATTCTTACATCCAGAAAATCATGAAGAATACGCATTAGCACGTACTGAACGAAAATCTGGACAAGGATACACTGGATTTACTTGTTATACCGCGCCTTCAATTACTATTGAAGAAGATCTATATCGTAGAGATTTAACTATCAATGCTATGGCATACGACTCACATGGAAATCTTGTAGATCCATACCATGGACAACAAGATATGAAATTACGAATATTACGACACGTTTCCCATACGTTTAATGAAGATCCTTTACGAGTATTAAGAGTAGCTCGATTTGCCGCGCGATTTGCACATATGCATTTTACTATAGCTCCAGAAACATTAATACTAATGAAACAAATGATTCATGAATTACTATTACTATCTCCAGAACGTATATGGATGGAAACAAAAAAAGCTCTAATCACAAAAAGTCCACAAGTATATTTTCAAGTATTACGTCGTTGCGGAGCCCTAAAAATTCTATTTCCTGAATTAGATAAATTATTTAAAATTCCTGCTTCAGTTCATCAACATAATTCAAAAATTAATACTGTTGGTTACCACACTATGACGACACTTGCTCAAACCGCTCGCTTAACAGATGATCTAAGCATACGTTTTTCTATTTTATGTCGTAACTTAAAAACAAAAACTATCCATAACAAAACAAATAAATATACCAAATATCACGATCATAAAACACTAGAAACCTCTTCTCTAATTGAAAATTTATGCAATAGACTAAAAATACCACATGAAATACGTAATTTTACGAAAATTGTTTCTAAATATCATCATTATTTATATAATACCAAAGTATTATCATCTGAAATGTTAATGACCTTATTCAAGGTTTTTGATTGCTGGAGACGACCAGAAAGAATAAATCAAATAATTTTAGTTAGTAAATCCAATATATCGAAATATACAAAATATAAAAACAGCTCATCTGATCAAGAAAATTTTATACGAACAGCCTTTATTATTACAAAAAAAATTTCTACTACAGACATTATCAAAGACGGATTTACTGGATCAAATATAAGCAAAGAATTATACGTCAGACGATTACATGCTTTAAATACATGGAAAATTAAAAAATAAAAAATTACATTCACATGTAACAAATTCTAAATAAATATTACAAATAATATATTAATCTATAATACATACTCCAATTTAGAAATAAAAAATTACACAACATCACGATAGCAATAAATTACCACGATTTAACAATGATTCATTAAATTTACTTATCAAAACACATAAACAACGATGAACCAATTCTTATTATCATATGATCCACACATACACATTAAAATAATAGTATTATTTCCTATCTAACACAAACACACTAATTATCACTCAATGTATTAAGTTAAAATCACATTAAATAATCGCAACATCAATTTTCATTACACAATCAACCCCCAATAAATACCTCCAGCCAATAAAAATCGATATATAGCAAAGGGAATCAAAGAAATATTTTGAACTATTTTTAAAAAATACCCTATAGTACACAAGGCTATAATAAATGCTACAACGCAACCATTGATTAACAGCAACCCATCATCTATGATACTAATACGAGATCCACAATGATACACAGTCAACACTACAGAACCAACTACAGTAGGAATAGCTAAAAAAAATGAAAATTCTGACGCTGTACGTCTATTCAATCCAACTAATAAACCACCCCCTATAGTAGCTCCAGAGCGAGAAAACCCTGGCCAAAAAGATAAACATTGAAAACATCCTATTAAAAACGCCTGTAAACAAGTTATATGATCTATATTTGACACATTAGATTTTTTAGTTAAACATAACTCTCCAATCAATAAAAATATACCTCCAATTACCAATCCATACATAATGCATGTCAACTCTAAAATAAATCTAATTTTTTCATAAAAAATAAAACCTAAAACTATCCCAGGAAATATTCCTAATAATATATGATGAATACATAAGTGACTATTTTCATAATGTTGTTTGATAAATATTTTTTTTATACAAACAACACACATTCTATATAATCTATTCCAAAACATCATGATTATAGATAAAACAGCCCCCAATTGAATGATTATAGCAAAAGTTTTAACTGAATCATCCGTATAACCTAAAATATTTTCCATTATTATCACATGTCCTGTTGAAGAAACAGGTAAAAATTCTGTCAAACCCTCTACTATCCCCAAAATCAATGAAACAACTAATTTATGAATATCTAACATTGACAACCTAACATGAACAATACAAATGCACTAAACCAAATACAATTTCGGTGCATACAAAACATTTATCATACCTCACAATTCATATAAAATAACTGTATTTATTTAAAAACTTCGTTATATATGTCTATTGACATAGATTCTAACAAACTGATTCACTCACAAAAAATTATAAAATTTCTTTTATCTTTCCCGTTCACGTTCAATGCATACGCCAACGTTAGAAGCACTATGAATTGCGCCAGGCTTGCTCACCTTGATACGAACCCAAGAAGTAGAAAAATTTTGCATTAGCACATTTGCCGTTATATTAGCAACATCTTCTATCAATAAAAAATGCTTCTCGCTCACTAAATCAAATATAACCTTGCTTACTTGAGTATAATCTATATAAGACGCCATGCTTTTACTGTCCAAAATAAATGTAGCATTATATGCCAATTTCAAATCAAAAATTAATTTTTGTAAACATCTTTTTTCCCAATTATGTATACCTATAAATGCCATTACGATTAACCGTTCGATAAATAAAATATCCATAACAGTATATGATAGTATTTTAAACTAATAAGCTTTAAATTAAACTAATATTAACTATTTTATACACACTAAATATAAAATATATGTAATAATAAACATTTTAATTTTCAATAAAACAAATTATGATTATTTTTTCTATTATAACAATAATATTTGCTTATTTTTTAGGATCAATATCTAGTGCTATTTTGATCTGTAAAACATTTAATTTGCCAGATCCAAGATATTTTGGTTCTAAAAATCCAGGTGCTACTAATATCTTACGAATCGCAGGTTATAAAATAGCAACTAGTGTAATATTATTTGATATACTCAAAGGTTCCATTCCAGTATGGTTGGGATATTACCTAAAAATTCCACCTATTTTTTTAGGAACAACGGCTATTTTAGCCTGCATAGGTCATATGTACCCTATATTTTTTCAATTTTATGGAGGAAAAGGAGTAGCCACCGCATTTGGAGCACTTACTACAATAAATTTTGATCTTTTTATCGTTATGATATGTACTTGGACATTTACCGTTCTATCATTTGGATACTCTTCATTAGGTGCTATCATTACTGCGGTAATTATACCTTGTTATGCTTGGTATTTTAAATCACAATACCTATTTACAACAATCATAATATCCTGTTTAATTCTAATAAAACACACCGAAAACATAAAACGATTATGGAATCGTAAAGAACACAATATTTGGCATAGTTAATATAAAAAAATATTTTTCATAACAGTTATAACACTTATTATTTTATCCGAGGCAGAATTTCTAAAGACCAACGTGGTCTCACTAAAATTGATAAATCGCTAAACAGTCCAGCTTGCAATCTAATCAACCCAGTATAAGCTACCATAGCCCCATTATCTGTACAAAACTCTGGTCTAGAGCAAAACAACGTTCCTTTTAAGATATGGATCATCTTAGAAAGATGCGCTCTCAACACATAATTAGCACTAACACCCCCTGATATTACTAAAGATTTTAACCCAGTTTGATTTAATGCACGACGACACTTAATTACCAATGTTTGGATAATTGCATCTTCAAATGCACGCGCGATATCAGCTCGAGTTTGCATATCGCTAGAATTTGACATAATAGTATTCACCGCAAAAGTTTTTAATCCAGAAAAACTAAAATTTAAACCTGGTCGATTAATCATAGGACGCGGAAATACATATTTATTTGAAACACCTTGTCGAGCCATTTTTGATAACAAAGCACCTCCAGGATATTTTAAACCCAATAATACAGCGATCTTATCAAACACCTCTCCAACAGCGTCATCAACAGATGTCCCCAATATTTGATATTCTCCTACATTAGTTGCCAATATAAGTTGAGTATGCCCGCCAGATACCAACAATGCTACAAACGGAAATTTAGGGGGGTTTTTTTCTAACATTGGTGCCAATAAATGAGCTTCCATATGATGAATATCAATGGCGGGTATTTTCCAAGCATAAGCAAGTGTTCTAGCAACGGTTGCTCCAACTAATAACGCACTAATTAAACCAGGTCCAGCAGTATACGCAATTCCATCAATATCTTCAGCATCTAAATTGGCTTCTTCTAACGCAGATAAAATTAAAGGAACTATTTTCCGTACATGATCTCGAGCAGCCAATTCAGGCACAACTCCTCCATAATTAGCATGTAATACATTCTGACTGTATAGCTGATTAGCTAATAATCCTTGATGTTGATCATAAATCGCTACACCGGTTTCATCACATGATGTCTCAATACCTAAAACACGCATATACACTTCCATATTTTACTTAAAAAACATAAAATGCTACATATTAATTCTATATTTTAATCATAATAACTGATATTATGTCATATAGTTTTTAAAGGTACACTATTTCATTACAAAAAATAACTATATTCGATTATAATATAATACTCGTAGAGAGAGGTATATGCCAATAATTAAAGTACGCGAAAATGAATCATTCGATATAGCGCTACGTCGGTTTAAAAGATCTTGTGAAAAATCAGGAATTTTATCCGAAGTACGTCGTAGAGAATTTTATGAAAAACCAACTACAGAACGCAAACGAGCCAAGGCATCAGCAATAAAACGTCATACTAAAAAATTAGCCCGAGAAAACT
Source organism: Candidatus Blochmannia sayi (nom. nud.) (assembly GCF_059935855.1). Classification (NCBI taxonomy): domain Bacteria; kingdom Pseudomonadati; phylum Pseudomonadota; class Gammaproteobacteria; order Enterobacterales; family Enterobacteriaceae; genus Candidatus Blochmanniella; species Candidatus Blochmannia sayi (nom. nud.). Next base: position 71,259 of record NZ_CP011796.1, on the reverse strand, counting down.
TGCGACGCATTCGCTTGTATTAAATAATATTTTTTACTTTTAATAATATGTAGAAAATTTTTTATTATTGATTTTTATAATTAATACAAATTTAAATGCATGTGTCATATATACACATATCATCACAAAAGAGAAGATTGGATTAATGCAACGTACAACTTCAATAATAAAACACTAAGGAGATACAATTACTCGTATTCCAAAAACAATAATCAATGAGTTGATATCGTGCACTGACATAGTTCATGTAATCAGTCAACGTATTTCTTTAAAAAAACAAGGGAAAAATTTTCTGGCCTGTTGCCCATTTCATGTTGAAAAGCACCCATCGTTTACTGTCAATATAGAAAAACAATTCTATTATTGTTTTAGTTGCGGAGCACATGGCAATGTAATAGATTTTTTGATGAATTACGACCGACTCACTTTTATCGAAACTATCAAAGAACTATCAAACATGCACGGAATTCCAATTCAATTACATTCTAACATTTACAAAAACAATAATTGTCAAAAAAATAAATTATATAAATTAATGAATGAGTTGTGCGAATACTATAAAAATATATTAACTCAAAAAAAATACTTGTATGCTTACAAATATTTGCAAAACCGTGGATTAAATGAAGAAACCATTGAGAAATTTAACATTGGATTTGCTCCGCCAGGATGGAATAACATAATACAAAAATTTAGTCTTACAAAACACGATCAAATATTACTTGATCAATCAGGAATGTTAATTAATAAAAACTCAAAATACAAATACGATCGATTCCGAGCTCGTCTCATGTTCCCTATACGGGATATGGCAGGAAACATTGTAGCATTTGGAGGACGCGTCGTTACGAATAACCAAATTCCCAAATATTTAAATTCTCCAGACACCGAAATTTTTAAAAAAAGTCATCATTTGTATGGTTTATACGAAATAAATATACAACGTAAAAATATTTCCTGTGTAATTTTAGTGGAAGGCTATATTGATGTTATCACATTGACACAATTTGGAATTAATTACGCAGTTGCTTCTTTGGGAACCTCTATTACTACTCATCATCTTCGATTATTATATAGTATTACCGATCAAATTACTTGTTGTTACGATGGTGACGATGCCGGCAAAAAAGCTGCCTGGCGTACATTAAACACTGCGCTACCGTACCTTACTGATGGTCGTCAAATAAACTTTACATTTTTGCCTAATGGAGAAGATCCTGATACATTAATACGTAAAATAGGAAAAAATAACTTCTTAAATAAATTAACACAAACACAAGATTTATCAAATTTTTTGTTTGAAACGTCATCACAAAAAATAAATTTACAAACATTAAACGGACGAATTAAATTAAGCAACTTAATATTACCCATGATCAACAAAATCCCAGGAAAAACACTAAGGTTATGCTTGCTTCAAAAATTAGGCAACAAAATAGGAATTTTAGATGATAACAAATTAAACCAATTACTCACAAAAAAAAATATTATACCAACCAATAAAACAAAAAAACATCATATCAATCATAGTATAGAAGAAACATTGATAGGATTATTAATACAAAATCCATGGCTTGTAAAATTAGTACCGAATGTACAAGGATTAGAACAATTAAATCAAGACAATATATCAATATTTATCGATCTCGTTCAAATATGTCAAATATATCCAGAATTAACCACTGTCCAACTATTAGAACACTATCGTGGGAATAAATTTTTTTCTAAAATTGAAACACTAGCATATTGGAACCACTTGATTACAAATGATATGATAGAAACCGCTTTTATTGATGCGCTAACTAAATTATATAATTTAACGCTTGAACGACATCAAGAAATACTTATTGCTCGGGATCGTGTATCTGGCCTGACAATGAAAGAACGTCAAGAATTATGGCTATTAAACCAAACACTATCGAAACATTAATATAAAAAAATTATAAACTTTTTTGGACTCAATTTTACTAATGAAAACAATCATGAAAATACCTCCTGAATGAATTACTTTTAAATAATTTTTATTTTTACATATCATTGATAGATGGTATTACATTATCTATTAAACCCTTAGATATTACTTCAAAAACGTGGAAGTATTTTTATGGAACATAACCCACAATTACAACTTAAATTACTTGTCACACGCGGGAAAGAACAGGGATATTTAACCTTTTCTGAGGTCAACGATCATTTACCAGAAGATATTATAGACCCTAGTCAAATCGAAAACATAATCCAAATGATGAATGATATGGGTATTCAAGTTATGGAAGAAGCTCCCAATGCCGATGAATTTCTATTAATTGAACATACTAACTCTAATAATGATGAAGACGATGCGACAGAAGCAGCAGTACAAGCATTAGCTAATGTTGAATCAGACTTAATTAGAACAACCGATCCAGTACGGATGTATATGCGGGAAATGGGCACAGTAGAATTATTAACCCGAGAAGGTGAAATAGATATTGCTAAAAGAATTGAAGATGGAATAAATCAAGTGCAATGTTCAGTTGCTGAATATCCAGAAGCAATCACTTATCTTTTAGAACAATACAAACGTGTAGAAACCGGTGAAACACGTCTTTCAGAATTAATTACAGGTTTTGTAGATACTGATATAAATGAAAATACACCAGTACATCATACTACACACACACATATCACTCATATCACTTCTGAATCTACTACCGATACAATATCTGAAGAAGAAAATAACGATGATAATAATATTGATCCTGAAATAGCTCGTAAAAAATTTATAGCACTACGTGAACAACACGAAATAACACGAAAAATAATTAAATATAATGGACGCAACAATGTTCAAGCATCAAAAGAAATCCTGAAACTTTCTACAGTGTTTAAACAATTCAGATTAGTACCAAAACAATTTGATTACTTAGTTAATAACATGCGATCTATAATGGAACAAGTGCGCACACAAGAACGATTAATTATGAAATTATGTGTTGAAATTAGTAAAATGCCAAAAAAAAACTTTATAGAATTATTTTCTTCAGGTAATGCAACCAATAAAGCTTGGTTTAATACAGCTTTATCCATGCGCACTCCATGGTCAGAAAAATTACATAAAGTTAATGAAAAAGTACAACATAGTTTATTAAAACTACATCAAATTGAAAAAGAAACAGGACTAACAATAGAACAAGTGAAAGATATTAATCGCCGTATGTCAATAGGAGAAGCTAAAGCTCGCAGAGCTAAAAAAGAAATGATCGAAGCTAATCTTCGTTTAGTTATATCTATCGCTAAAAAATATACAAATAGAGGATTACAATTTTTAGATTTAATCCAAGAAGGTAACATTGGGTTAATGAAAGCTGTAGATAAATTTGAATATCGTCGTGGTTACAAATTTTCTACTTATGCTACTTGGTGGATTCGCCAAGCAATTACTAGATCAATAGCAGATCAAGCACGCACCATACGTATTCCAGTACATATGATAGAAACTATTAATAAACTTAATCGAGTATCTCGACAAATGTTGCAAGAAATAGGGCATGAACCTACACCAGAAGAATTAGCAAAACGCATGTTTATGTCAGAAGATAAAATTAGAAAAGTACTAAAAATTGCTAAAGAACCTATTTCTATGGAAACACCTATAGGAGATGATGACGACTCTCATCTTGGAGATTTTATCGAAGATACTAATCTTGATTTACCTTTAGATTCAGCGACCTCAGACAATTTACGAGCTGCTACTCATGATGTACTTGCTGGATTAACTCCAAGAGAAGCCAAAGTATTACGTATGCGTTTTGGTATTGACATGAATACTGATCACACTCTAGAAGAGGTGGGAAAACAATTTGACGTAACCCGTGAACGCATTCGCCAAATAGAAGCAAAAGCTTTAAGAAAATTACGTCATCCTAGTCGTTCTGAAATCTTAAGAAGCTTCCTAGATGATTAAATAAATAAGAATGTTATGTTTTATAAATACAAAAATTATATAATCTGTTCTCGTTATAATTAAAGATCATATGCTAATTTACAATGTATTATGCAAATAATATATATCTAAACAATAATTTTCTATTAATTATATATAATTTATTGTACACTACGGAAATAAAAAATATTTAAAAATGTAACTAGATATAAACATCAATAAAACTAACAAAAATTATACAGAATAAATTCCTTGAATGGAAAAACAAAATTCATATGAATCAAGACATCAAAACGTATTACTGCACGTGATTCAGAAACAAAACAAACATGGCCCCTTAGCTCAGATTGGTTAGAGCAGGCGACTCATAATCGCTTGGTCGCTGGTTCGAATCCAGCAGGGGTCATCAATCACACATCGCACATAATAACAATAACGCACAATATATATAAATAAAACCTACGATGCACATTAAGTATTATTTTCGTAGTATCTCATGAAAATAATAATATTTAAATATTAATAATATATATAAATATACGACAATATACATACAAAACTTATATTTTAATTTTAATTTTCACTATCAAAACTACTACATAACTAATTATCACAAACTAAATTTATTCATTTATATGAAAATAAACATATAATTTCTGATCGCTCTAATAAGAAACCTATCACGATAAGTATTAAAACCCATAAAAATGAACTAATCCAATTAAATAATTGAAACCGACAAGAATTTAATCCAGATACTCCTGCAATAATAGGCAGTACCGTCCGTACAAGTGTTATGAAACGACCCACAAAAAGTGCAGATAATCCATGTTTATTGAACATATGATATGCCTTTTGATAAGATTTATTAGGCAAAAGAGATAACCAATGTTTTATACTTTTATTATTCTCTAAAAACTTACCTTGTAAATAACTTATCCAACTACCTAAACTTGCTGCTATAGTTAAAATTCCTAAAGTCATAATAAAATTTAAAACACCCTTGGCAATCAAAACTCCTAACATAATTAACAAGGTATCCCCGGGTAAAAAAACTGCCGGAAGAATAGCATTTTCTAAAAAAAGAATAAAAAAGACTAATAAATAAATAACTAAAACCAATCTTACATTAGGAAAAAATGTAGTATTATCTTGCCATATTATATTTACTAATTCTCTTAAAATACTCATAATTTACCTAATTCTACAGCATATACAATATGTATGATCAAAAAATTTAAAAATCATATTGATCTCTGTGGCAAATAAATTCAATTTAAATAAATCAACTTATCTATAAAAATAAAAATATTATTTATTTTATTAAAAAAAATGATACATAATATCAGTTACTGTTGTTAATAACAAAAATTAAAATATCATTAATCTAAATTTTTGAATAAATTCTACAGACAGATCAGATTTTTTTTATACTTTCCAATCGAATACATATTCTGAATGTTATATTTGTAATGATGAATATAACATAACATATCCAAATAATGTTTATATACAAACACTTTCAATAAAGTACCACAATAATATAGCACACAAATATAAATACTTATCTATTCTAAATAAATCACAACATCTCCTTCAAGTAAGGATCATCATTTATGTAAATTACTTTTATAATAAATGAAAACTATGTCCATTAAGATATCATAAAAATAATTTTCAATAATTAACTAATTAAATAACCTCATATAATACATGATACAGGGATAAAATATATCAAGCATCATAAATAAATTACTCTATATTTCATTTTTTATTTACTACATTATTCATTTTAACAAGAATTGACCGTTAAGCCGGGTTCTGTCTTGGACAATCATTCATCTAAACTAATATTCACACATTAGCTTTAGCGGCTTACCCAGTTCAGTACGGGCTATACTATAGAACTTTTATTTAGCCTTGCTCCGAGTGGAGTTTACATGATATAAACTGTTACCAATTCATATGGTGTGCTCTTACCACACCTTTTCACCCTTACCTGATATATTTATTACATATATATATAAAAAAATATAAGTTGTAATAACAATTATCGGCGGTTTACTTTCTGTTGCACTTGTCGTAGATTTACAAATATCTCCCAGGTGTTACCTGGCACCCCGCCCTATGGAGCCCGGACTTTCCTCCCCTCCATTTGTAATTAAACTAACTAAAACATACAATACCTTTTAATTAATCACTATATATACAAAGAAGCAGCGATTGTCTAGTCAACTCCTAAAACAAAACATTAGATCTACATAATTAACATTATATCATCAATTAATCAATATTTTATTATTAGATTTTTTTAGCTTGTTCTTCACTCAAATAATTCTCATAAAGTTTATTTTTTTTTACGCCATATATATATTTTACCAAAATTGCAGCTTTTTTTACAGATAATTCTGATGTCAACAATTTCATAACATTCAGTATTTTAGGCGATAATTCATTATTGTTTAAACAATTACCTGATACAATTAAAACCATCTCCCCTTGAATACGAAACTTATCTTTCTGAACCCAAGACAACAATTCACCAATAGGAGCTCCATAAATAGATTCCCATATTTTAGTTAATTCTCGGACCAATACAACATGGCGTTTTAATCCAAAAACATTCACCATATCTTTTAAAGTATTTATTATACGATGTTTTGAATCATAGAAAATTAATGTACGTGATTCTTCGGATAAAATTCGTAAACGACTTATACGCAAATTGCGCTTATGTGGTAAAAACCCCTCAAAACAAAACCTATCCGTTGGCATTCCAGAAGCACACAACGCGGTAATAGCAGCGCACGGACCAGGCAACGGAATAACTCTAATTTTTAATTTATGACAAAACCGAACTAAATGATACCCTGGATCACTAATCAATGGAGTGCCTGCATCAGAAACTAAAGCCACACTCAATCCTGCTTGTAACTTTGAAATTAATATCGGTATTTTTTCTAATTCATTGTATTCATGTAATACGCACAAATCTGTACGAATAGAAAAAAAGTTTAGTAACACACGAGTACGACGCGTATCTTCTGCAGCTATACAATCTACTTGACGTAGTACTGACAATGCTCGATATGTAATATCTTGTAAATTTCCAATAGGAGTGGGAACTATATATAACACAAATACTCAATTAATTATCTCTAACAATATATCTATAGAATATAGAAATAAATATTAAAAACCTACTTCAACTAAAAATCATCTCGAAATCTTCTTAATTATCAAAAAATGAGTTCTACATTCTTTTCTACAACATTTATAGTACCAAATCAAAATTAATCTCTTTATATACCCAATTAAAAATTATATGCGATACACAATTCACATAATAAAAAAAATTACACTATTAATACAATAATCAATACTACAAATTAAAAAAAATTAATTAATATAATTGCTTTGTCTCTTCTAAAAGTAGAAAATATATCTACAACAATACAATCTGTTATCAACAATAAAATCTGTTACAGATTATACAAAAATATCAAACAATAATAAATCACTATATGATAAAAAATTCATTCACAAAAATGAATACTCAATTTATATTACATATTTTAAAGTAAATTAAAAAATACAACCAAAATATTAAGATTATTTAATAATGACATGCTATAATCTGACTGTCAGTATATACATGTTTATATACAAGTAAATATATCGGTAAAAATAACTGCTATTAATTCATTCAATACATACATACACAAAAACTGTGTTTCAAAATTCTCACATTCATAAACACGTATAAAAAATATAAATGAACACTAAAAATTATATTATTCAAATACTATTGATATTCTTTTCTATATTAATATTACAAGCCTGTTGTTCTAGTATGTTAACCGTTGGAACTGCTGCATTTATAACCACCACATGGAATGATTCTCGTACAATAGGCACTCAATTAGATGATAACATTTTAAAAATTCATATTGCTCATGCTCTCAACAAACACCAATATATAAAACAATCGACAAGAATAAAAAATACTGTATATCAAGGTAATGTATTATTAACTGGTCAAGCACCTTCTATTTCCTTATCAGAAGATGCTGTAAAAATAGTCATGAAAATTAACGGAACAAGAAACATTTATAATGCAATCCGTCAAGACCAACCAATATCTTTACAATCTGTTTTTCAAGATTTCTGGATTAGTAGTCAAATATACTTAAATCTGTTTTTTACAAGAAATCTAAAAACCTCTTGTATTAAAATAATTACAGAAAATAAAGAAGTATTTCTCATAGGTAAAATCACCCATGCAGAAAGCAGATACTTAGAAAAAATTGCTTATTCAATAAATGGAGTAAAAAACGTATTTACTGTATTTCATCACACATAAAATATACATACTGCTCACAAATAATTATTATATTTTTATTCGTTCTTTTTTACTTATTTTCATAAATAAAAAATAATCAATCATATCTACTATTTATATAAACACTTAAACCATAACACTTATATTTAACAATAAATTTCATTTCTATTACTGTTTTATAATTATTTTTAATTCAAATATTATATATGCACGATGTATAAAACAAACACTAAATTGTTTTAAATTACAAAACATAACCAACATATACACACTCACAAGTTTTATAAAACCTACAATTCTAAAACTTTTATTAAATTTTAAAATCAACAATAAACTATGAGGTATATTTTCATCTCCATACATTCTAAATCACTAAAATTATTCAATTCATTCCATATTGAATATTTATATAAGCAAATATCATTCAAATACAAACTCAAATACCTTTAAATAAAATAAACACATATACAACATAACACACAAAAAAAGACATATAATCATGTGCATATATAATACCTACTTACTTGCAGTCTAAGAAAAATCACACAAATTTATTACTATTAATCAATATGAACTAAAAATTTTTATTTTTATTATTAAATAAAAATCAATAAAAATATTAATAAATTTCCAAAACACAACTTCATATGTAAACAATTATACTGCAATTAGTCACAACAGAATCATAAAAAAATAAATATTTATATGTATACATATAAATATTTATTAAAAAATCATAGACCTATTTATAAAATATCACAAAACAAATTATATAGTAAAATTATAAAATATTAAAATTATTACCTTTTATTTACAATTCGCTATTTATTCATCGAAAAACAAAACAATTCTCATTAATTAATACAATATCCATGAAAATCTACCATTTTTTATCAAAATTCTCACATGAAAATATACAATATATAATAACTTTAATATTTATTCTTATACTTTATGCAAAAACAACCTAAAATATAATTAAAACCTATATTGTATTATATACTTCATTTTATGAAACAAAAAACCTATTTCGTTATTAAACAAATATATTTAAAAAAATTATCTTAATATTTACCTATAATTTACACTATTAATACTGACACTAACAAATTATTTTTTTATAATTAATACCCAATTCATGCATATCGAGTTAAGCTCAAACTAAAAATTAATAAATAACAAAACAAAACAGTTATAATACATATAAAACATGCATCCTACTCTAAATATTTTTTATTTTTTATAATCTTAAATACTTCTACTAATATAATTTTATTAACTTATATTATCACGTCATATATAAACATAATAAACCCAAGCTGATAAAAATAACACTTTATCGCATATTATATTACAATATATACATATACCTTTATTATCCAATCACAGCTCTTATCGATCATAAGATAAATCGTAACAAATATATGTGTATTAACCGCAAAATTAACTACACTACTGACTTACTACTACATGCATATCCCACCGTATAGCAGTATCACAAAACACTATATAATTTAGATATTACCTAAAAAACCATAACACTAATTTTTTAAACATTGTACAATAACTAATTAACTACCAATTAATAAAACAACAATATACTTTATTAAAATTAACTAACATGCATCTATTACATAACACTCTAAAAATTATTATTTAAAACCAATTAAATAACATTGTCTTTTCATCTTCAAAAAAACCAATAAATACTTTATATCTAAATCCAGCCCACCAGTATTAAATATTAAACAATATACATATACTTCATATATATGAATATATATGCACACAATTTATATTTACTGAAACAAATATCAACGTTTAGAAAATTGAGGACGCCTTCGTGCTTTACGTAAACCAACCTTTTTTCTCTCCACTACCCTAGAATCCCTAGTTACTAATCCAGCCGAACGTAATATACCACGCAATTTACTATCATACTGCAAAAGAGCACGAGTCATCCCGTGACATATTGCTCCAGCTTGTCCAGATACTCCTCCTCCTCTTACAGTAATACATGCATTTAATTTATCAAATAAATTAGTTATCTTTAAAGGCCTTTTAATAATTACTTGCATACTATCTTTAGAAAAATATTGATTTAAAATACGCTTATTTATAATAATTTTCCCATTTCCGGACTGAATAAATACTCGAGCAGAAGCACTCTTTCTTCTCCCAGTTCCATAATATTGATTATCGGTCATACCTAATTTACCCATTTTATTTTTTTATTTATCATAAATATATAAACTGAGGTACTTGCGCAGAATGCATATGAGTATCCCCTGAATATACTTTAAGTCTGCGATACATCATTCTACCTAAAGAACCTTTAGGTAGCATGCCCTTTACCGCTATTTCAATCACTCTCTCCGGACATTTATGCATCATCATGTTAAAGGAAGACTGTTTAATGCCTCCAATATATCCAGTATGATGATAATAAATCTTATTATCACGCTTGCGCCCACTTACAAAAACTTCTTTTGCATTTAAAACAATTACATAATCTCCAATATCCATATGCGGAGCATATTCTACTTTATGTTTTCCAATTAAATATTTAGTTATTACAGTAGATAAACGACCAAGTATTTGATTCTTTGCGTCAACTATATACCATGTCCGCTTTAATATATTTGATTTAATCATAAAATTTTTCATATAAATAAAATTCAACCAATACAAAAATAATCCTATCAACTAAAAAATAATACTACAAAACACACATCTATCCATATAATAAATATTACCATGTAATACTACTATTAATAAAGTAAAATTTTTCAATGTTATTTAAATTTAAAACGCATATATATTAATATTGATCTTATAAACATCTTAATAATCTACATATTACTACTTACAAAAATAAATAGATAAAAGTGTTATTATGTTAATTTTTGATGTTGAATAAATATATATTACATATCATTCCCTTAAAAAATAACCAAATTTATTTAGAAATAAATTTTTCAAACACCATTTTCATTTTTACAATCATTAAAATTTTTATCTAAAACATCAATTATAATCAAACTATTAATTTTATTAATTTAACACTATTCTATGTAATACTTATTTATTGATAAAGAAAACTAAGTAGAATAAAATTACAGTAAACGAAATACATATTAAATCAAGTATATTGTATAATAAATATTACATAATCAATTAACACAAATTTAAATATACTCACTTAAATACATTCAGGAGTTTCTATCATGATATGTATATATATGCTTGTAAGTTTGGTAATTGGCGTTCTTATAGGCGCTACCATGATGTATTACAGAGCACGTTACTTATTGAACGACCGAAAAATTTTACATAACGAATTACAAGGTAATAAAATTAAATTAAATGAATACCAAAAAGAGTTAAACAATCATTTTAGCTATACCATAGAATTATTGAACAAAATGGCAGACGACTACCGTTGTCTGTATCAGAATGTCAAAAAAAGTGCTAACTTTTTTTTACCAGGTACAGACATTAAAGATAATATGTATACATTTAATGTAAAAAAAACAAAAATGAACGACGAACAATTACCAATAAAAGCACCATTAGATTACTCCGATAATACAGAAAATACTCTAAAACATTATGATAATAAATAATAAAAAAATTCAAAAAAATCACATAAATTATTTTTACACTTCATGCCGCATATATATGATACAACACTTCCAACATTAAAATCATAGAATCAACTAAAAATTGACTCTAAATATGTAAATATATGCAATTTGACATTGAAGTTTTACAAGTATTTTAGTAAGAAAATTATTCTTACCAAAAAGTTAATTAATTAAGTTACCATTTATGAAAATAACTCATTTACTTAATATATTAAGTATAGTATTTATACTAGGAATTTCATATTCTGAATCTTCTACTAATCACGCAACTTTTTCTACAGAAACTTCAAGATTTATGCCAAGTTTGGCTCCTATGTTAGATACAGTACTTCCCACGGTAGTAAGCGTACACGTAGAAGGCATTCAACCTGCAAAAAAACTAACCCTACCTAAAGAATTTAAATATTTTTTTGGACCAGACATCCCTGGCGGAGGAAATTTTGGATCTAGACAATTTGAAGGATTAGGATCAGGAGTAATTATTAATGCTAACAAAGGCTATATTATCACCAATAATCATGTTGTCAATGGAGCAGATAAAATTAAAATACAACTTAACGACGGACGAGAATTTAACGCAAAATTAATAGGCCATGATGAACAAACTGACTTAGCATTACTTCAACTACTAAAATTTAAAAATCTCTCTGAAATAAAAATAGCTGATTCCGATACTTTAAAAGTCGGCGATTTCGCTGTTGCAATAGGTAATCCCTTTGGATTAGGCCAAACAGCAACCTCTGGTATTATATCGGCATTAGGAAGAAGCGGTTTAAATCTTGAAGGATTAGAAAATTTTATTCAAACCGATGCTTCTATAAATAGAGGAAATTCTGGAGGAGCACTAGTAAACTTACAGGGAGAACTAATTGGTATTAATACTGCTATATTAGCACCTGGAGGAGGAAATATCGGCATTGGTTTTGCTATTCCTAGTAATATCGTAAAAAATCTAAGTCAACAATTGATTGAATTTGGAGAAGTTAAACGAGGACAATTAGGGATAAAAGGAACAGAATTAACTGCTGATATTGCTAAAGCATTTAATATAGATACACAACGCGGAGCATTCGTCAGCGAAGTTCTACCAGGATCTGCAGCCGCTAAAGCAAATATACAAGCAGGAGATATTATCGTATCTATAGAAGGAAAACCAATAAAAAGTTTTGCAGAATTAAGAGTAAAAGTGGGCACAACTAACCCAGGAAAAATTATAAAACTAGGATTATTGCGAGACGGAAAAATACGAATAGTATCAGTATTGCTAGATGATAGCGCCTCTATCAGTAGTACTGAAGAAGTATTAACTCCTGCTTTACAAGGAGCTTCATTAAGTAACGGATATTTAAAAGATGGAACAAAAGGGGTTCAAGTTGAAGAAGTCATTAAAGATTCTCCAGCCTACTCCATTGGACTACAAAAAGGCGATGTAATCATTGGACTAAATCGTACAAAAGTGCATAGTGTATCTCAACTACGTAAAATACTCAACGAAAAACCATCAGTTATAGCACTTAATATTGTACGCGGAGATACTAATATATTCTTATTACTCCGTTAATTACTACTATATATATAAATAGTAAATGTAAATTTAGCAAAAAAAAATAATTACAATGCATATGATTACTATTTTGTAACTAGCTAATATACGACTAATATACTAATAATTTTACCATCAATATTATTAATAACATCATATAAAATACATCTACAAGGGATACACACTCAAATTATTAAATAAAAACTAACACAAAATTATCTTTATATAAAAATTACAAAACTTAATTAAAATTAAAAAAAATTATCAAATATTTTATGCAATCAAATTATTTATTGGTTACTCGTTTAATATGAGCTCCCATATTTTTTAATTTTTTTTCAAAATGACAATATCCACGATCAATATGATATATGCAATCGATTATTGTTAATCCTTCAGCAATACAACCAGCCAGCACTAAACTTGCAGAAGCCCTTAAATCTGATGCCATTACTTGAGTTCCAATCAACGAATTAACACCATGACAAATAATATAATTATTTGTCATTTTAATACGAGCTCCCATACGAATAAGTTCTGGTACGTGCATAAACCTATTTTCAAATATAGTCTCCACAATTTTTCCTGTTCCTTCAGATAATACATTTAGTAAAGTAAACTGCGCTTGCATGTCGGTGGGAAATCCTGGATACGGCTGAGTACATACAGTAATAGCTTTTGGTCTCCTTCCGTGCATATTTAAACTAATCCAATCTTTACCAGTGTTAATGTCAGCTCCAGATTCACGTAATTTTTTTAAAACAAATCCCAAAGTATCTGGTCGAGACCCTAAACATACTACATTTTTACGCGAAATAGCAGCAGCAACTAAAAAAGTTCCAGTTTCAATACGATCTGGAATAATACAATACTTTCCTCCTTTTAGTTTCTGAGTGCCTTCAATAGTAATTCTATTACTTCCGGCTCCGCTAATATTCGTTCCTAACATCATAAGAAAATTAGCAGTATCAACAATTTCTGGTTCACGAGCGGCATTGTCAATTATAGTAATTCCTTCTGCCAAAGAAGCAGCGCTCATAATAGTCACTGTAGCGCCAACACTAACTTTATCCATAATAATATGCGCCCCATGTAATCGTCCGCTCACAGAAGCTGTAACATATTCTTCTTCTAAAACAATTGTTGCTCCCAATTTTTTTAAACCATTCACATGTAAATCCACTGCTCGTTCTCCAATCGAACAACCACCAGGCAACCAAATTTTTCCTTTCCCAAATCGCGCTACCAATGGTCCTAGCGCCCAAATTGAAGCCCTCATAGCTTTAACTAAATCATAAGGAGCACAATATGTATTCACGCTACTAGTATCTGCAAACACCATATCACAATACTCTATTTTTGCGCCAAGTTGTTTTAATAACTCAATAGCAACATCAATATCTTTCAATTTAGGTACATTATAGATCTCTATTGGTTCTGCAGTTAACAACGTGGCAAACAAAATAGGTAATGCAGAATTTTTAGCACCTGATATAACCACTTCGCCACTTAAAGGAGTAGGACCGCGAATATAAAATCTATCTATCGTCATAATCTATATGCAAATTGTTATATCAATATCATATTAATTCAAGATGAAAATCACACATTATATAGTTTACGCTTTATACTCCATTCCTCAGGGCTAAATGCCTTAATAGATATAGAATGAATTTTATTGTTCAATATATGTTGCATAAGAGGCGCGTATATAATTTTATGTCTCTTAAGTTCGCTCATATCACAAAAAACACGACTCACAGCTATAATTTGATAACTATTTTCATAACAAGAAACATATACTTCTTCCAATGATAAATTTTTCAATAATATATTTCGAACTTCATTCACGTGCATATATGTTAAAACCTACTATTTATCAAATAATCACACCATTTATATAATACAAAAAATATATTTTTCACATTCTTCGATCGAAAACACCCACACTATAAATTTTGCACCAAATACATTACATAAGTTTTACATTATTTTAAATTAGAAATATATATATTTAACACACTAAAATTAATTACATAACCATTATTACAATCCCATTTCTTTAAAAATAGAAACAAAAAAAATTAAATAATATTCATAATAAAAATCATTTTCCCTTTTAAAAGGCCCATAAATTATATTGTTATCATACTAACAATATTAGATAATATTATATCGTTTGAATACAAAAGTAAATAACACCTATATTCCTTTAGCTCAAAAAGATAAACAAACGATATTTTTAAAAAATATATTTTATAATATTTAGTTACACCAAATTCTCATTCTTCAAAAGAAGATTATTCTTATATTATTAAATCAATTAATTATTCAAAGTTTAACCATAGACCCCACATATTCTGCCATATACATTAGATTTAAATAATTAAATAAATCCTTATCTATATTTATAATAAAAATCATTATATTAATTTAACGAATTAAATATCCTTGAACAAATATAAAATTAGTTAGTTATTCATACTAAACTAGAATTTTTCAATATTAATTATCCAATTTTTTAATATCTCACATACATTACTCAATCATTAAAAACACACACTATTTTTTTTTGATCATCAAAATATTTAAATCTATCTTTAAATACGCTATTAATCATATCAGTAATTTTGTTACACTTAACGGTTTTTTTAATAATGCTTATTATTTCTCATAATACAAACTTTTCTAAATATTTTAATATATACATATTCATATATTTCTAATTTTATCAAAACAATACTTACCCAAATCAAAAAAAATAATTCTTAATCGTTAAAATCAATTTAATTACATTAAATTTATTTATATAATTACACTAATATTTACATACATTACAATTATACTTTGTACTATTTATTAAATAAATCGATTAACTCATTATAAAATAACTATTAAATATCCAAACAAAGAAACATTAAATCATTAATTACTATCAAACTAAACTTTCGTATTAATTCAATTAAAAATAATACTTTTGCGAATACGAAAAAAATGTTCGAATCACAATTCTTTTTAAATTATTTCTCTGTAATAAACATTAATTATTAATAAATAAACACACTATCTGCATTTTTACTTACAAACAAATTGCGCCTCAAATTTTTTGACAAATCATTTATACTATTACTTATCATATTCCCTACAAACGGATACACTACCATATATATAAATTCATATTATAATCAATCACTATTTTCATAAATCCATATGTGATAATATCTCGTGTCATATACTTATACATTCATATCACTATGAATAAAACACACAAGTTATTATGTAAATTTTATAAAAAATATCATAAATATTGATATAAAGAATGATTATAGTTTTACAAATCTTACATATGTCAAAAAATTATTTAAAATAAAAAATTAAATAATACAATTAATAACTATTATAATAGTAATATTAAAATGATTCTAAATAATATTTAGAATCATTTACCAATAAAAATAAAATATTAAATTATAATTATTAAATATAAAATCATAAAATAATGTTCTATATATCCACATTTTTAATGTGTATCAATAAAATAGTAAAAAATATATTTTTTATTTTTTTTTCTTATTTTATTGATATTGATGTTCATATCTTTGCCTATTATCATAAGGAAAGAATTACACACACTTAATAAATCATTAAATCCATTAACTAATAATACAACACATACTTACCAAAGTAACAATACAACAATTAACATATATGATACGACAGGAAAAATTCAATTCAAATTAACAGCTCACTGTATTCAACATCATTCAAATCAAAAAATTACTTGGTTGATGTATCCACAAGTTACTGTTTTCAATTCAAAAAACATTCCAATATGGAAAATTACAGCAAATAAAGCTAAACTAAATCATAAAAAAACATTACATTTATACGAACACGCTTATATTAATAACTTAATAAACGATACATATGTTCAATCCATTACTACAAATCAAGCAACAATTAACTTAATAACTCAAGATATTATTTCAAATGCAAAAGTAATCATACATGGTCATAATTTTTATTCTATTGGCACGAAAATGAATGCTAATTTACGCACACAAACAATAAAATTAACAGATAATATACAAACTTATTATAAAATTAAACATGCACGATAAATACAAAATAATATTTAATTATATCAATACATTTATGCTACTCATATATTCTCTCGCCCTAGCAGATGAAAAATCAAAAACAATTCAAATTTATTCTACATATCAATCAATTAATATATTAACTAGTACAATAATTTTTACCGGTCAAGTGACCCTCAAATATCAAAATATTGATCTTCATGCAGATAAAATATTAATTTTTCATACAAAAGATAAACATGTTCCATCCATAATAAAAGCATATGGCAATCCTGCCACCTTCACTCAAAAACAAGAAACAAAGAATATAAATACAATATTTGCTCAATCATTACTGATATATTACAATGTTAACAATGATACTATTAACCTGATTGGAAATGCTTACATAGAACAATCAGGAAATACCATACAAAGTGACAATATTACATATTCAATAAAGAAGAAACAAATCAAAGCTATTTCTACTCAAGGAAAACAAGTTATTACAACTTTATCAGCAAAATCAGTTTAAAATAAAATTCAATACAAAAAAACTAACACAGAATCATGACTTAATGAGTGTACTTGCTATAAAAAATTTATCTAAAATTTATAAAGGAAAATATGTAGTTAAAAACATAAATTTATATATTTCTCCTGGAGAAATTGTTGGATTATTAGGTCCAAACGGATCAGGAAAAACTACAACGTTTTATATGATATTAGGAATTATTCAACATAACTCTGGCGGTATTTTCATTGATAACAAAGACATTAGCATGCTACCAACTCATCTTAGAGCTCGATTAGGCATAGGATACTTACCTCAAGAAAGCTCCATTTTTCGTCGATTAACTGTATTTGAAAATTTAATGGCTATATTACAAACTCAACATAATCTTAGTACAATAAAACGCAATAAATTAATTATAGAATTAATGGATAAATTTCATATTCGCCATTTACAAAATAATATTGGCCGCACATTATCTGGAGGAGAACGAAAACGCGTAGAAATCGCGCGAGCATTAGCTGCTAATCCTAAATTTATACTACTTGACGAACCTTTTTCTGGAGTAGATCCAATTTCAATAATAGATATACAAAACATTATTAAAGAACTCAAACATCATAAACTTGGAATCCTAATAACCGATCATAATGTAAGAGAAACATTACGTATATGTGAACGATCATATGTTGTGAATCGAGGAGAATCCATTGCTCATGGATCTCCTAAAGAAATATTGAATAATAAACACGTACAACAAGTATATTTAGGAAATCTATTCAAATAATAAATTATTTATTCCCATATCGTCACCAACTTCTTTTTTGTACAAAATAGCAACAAAAAAATCAAACATTACTACTTTAATAATCCAGTACACTAAAACTATAATCAAACAATAATTTAAAATAAAAAATTAATTTTAATAAATCATAATCACTACAAAACAACATCAAATTTAATTTTTAATATCATGAAAACATCAAATTTTTTAAGATAAATAAACATTAATCAATTTAATTAAATATATTCAATAAATTAATATAATCCACTTATACATTTCATCTAATATATAAATATATATAAATAAACACCATCAATTACTATTTACAATCATAGTAATAAGTTTGAATATTAGAAATTATAAAAATTTTACAACATAAAACCACTATCTATAAACATAGATATACATATGTATATCTAAACAATAAAATATATTAAAATGATATACAAATTTATCTTTTATAACACGCAAAAAATAAAATGCCTTTATTTCTTCCAAATAATACTGAAATCAAAAAAAATATACTACCACATAACACTACAGTAGGACCCGCTGGTAAAGACATATAAAATGCCCCAAGTAATCCTACCCATGAACATAATAAAGCAATAAATACCGATAGCAATAACATATTCATTAAACTCTTAACCCAACACCTGGCTGACAATCCAGGCAGCATCATCAATCCGATAGACATTAAAGTACCAGTCACTTGGAAACTCGCTATTAAATTTAACATTACTATTGATAAAAAAATGATCTGAATAATTCTCGATGATGCAATATTACTTCCTCTCAAAAAACCTGAATCAAACATTTCTATAACTAAAGCTCTATAAAGTAATGAAATAATAATCAAAGTTATTGTGCCGATTACACCAATACATGTCAAATTAAAAAAACTTACAGATAAAACAGATCCAAATAATAAATCTAATAAATCTATATTAGGGCCATGTAATGATATTAATATAACCCCTAATGCTAAAGATCCAAGATAAAATCCAGAAAAACTTGCATCTTTCTGTAACAACGTCTTCTCGCTAATCCAACAAGATAATATCGCAACAATCAAACCAGAAATAAATCCTCCGATACTCATTACAATAAATGACATACCTGAAAAAAAATACCCTACCGCTATTCCTGGCAATATAGCATGAGATAATGCATCTCCTACCAAACTCATACGTTTCAACATTAAAAAAACACCAATTGGTGTCGTACTCATAGATAATATGCAACAAGCCACTATAGCCCTACGCATATATACATGATTAATAAAAGGATCAAATAATATATTAATAATCATAAACTTTTCCTTAACTAAAATAAAAAACAACATTTATAAAAATTAATAATATATATTTAATTTTACAACAAACCAATCAATACTAAATTAAGCTCATTTATTTTATATAGAAGTATGCCAAACACTACAAGAATGGGTTAACAACAATGTAATGGGAAAATATTCAGTTACTAATTCCTGATTATGCGATACAATAATTACAGTGCATCCATTTCTACAAAGTTTATTTACAGAACGAATCATTATTTTACAAGTATTAATATCAACACCTTGAAATGGTTCATCCAACAAAATTAAAGACGCCCGCTGTACTAATATTCTAGCAAATAACATGCGTTGAAATTGCCCACCTGATAAATTTCCTATATATTGATTCAACAAATTCAATAATTTTACTTGTTCTAAAGCACGCCAAATTGCTGCTCTGTGACATCGATTAAGTCTCTTTAACAAATTTACTCTTGGCCAACATCCCATAGAAACTACATCGAATACAGTCAACGGAAAATTACGATCGACTGTTTTATCTTGAGGTAAATAACCCATAATAGGTCTACCTTTTTCTCCAAATTCTAATCGACCAGATATTGGAGGTAATAAACCCGCCAATGTTTTTAATAAAGTAGATTTTCCTATTCCATTGGGCCCTATAATAGCTATCATACTACCATATTTAATACGACCACTTACAGATGGACTAACATTGCATCCGTAATAACCTGCTGTTAAATTAAATAATGTCATCATAATGTTGTAATTTTTTTGTGATTAAAATAAAAAAGAAGCCCATGCAACAGCAATCCACAAACACAACAAAATTACTAATGCTATAAATACACGAACAAAACCTGAAGTAATAAGTAATCTCATACCAATAGATAAACGTTGTTTATAACAAAAAAACATATCAAATCTTTCCCTTAATAATTTAGTTACGTTATAACATAACATTTTTAATAAAAACAAAAAAAATACACTAAAAAAAATAAAACTAAAACTAAAACTCAACAACTATAAACCAACAAAAATTTCGCAACAAAACATAATTTATTTCTCAAATTCAAAAAATTTATAAACCAATTTATTCATATAATTATCGTTACGTTGCATAAAACATTTACCGAAGGCCGGGTTCGAACCGGCATACCATTAAGGTGATTGATTTTGAGTCAATTGCGTCTACCAATTTCGCCACTTCGGCAAAAAAAACAAATAAATATGCAAACTTATTTAATAAATTACATACACAATCGTCTTTTTATAATAATTATTTTATAACCTATTTTTAATAAAAATAATATACTTCTAATCAAAATATAAAAACATATCAATAAATTGCTAAAATTGTTTATAAAAATTCATACACACATCCATATCTCGCATATAATCTAAAATAACTTACAACAGCAAATTTTATCAAAAATTTTTATCTGCATCAACTAAACATTGTATTACATTTCCAATTTTTAATATACATAGTACGTATATTAATACCCAATACATCAATTATCAATAAGAATGTTATGAGTGATTACGTTAATATATTTTACTCTTGTACATTTATACATTATAATACTTGATAAAATAAATATTATATGAAATTTTTATTATATGAATAACTTTGATTTTAATTTATTAATAGTTCTCAATGCACTACTAGAAGATAACAGCGTAAACCTAGCGGCAAAAAAATTAAACGTTACCGCTCCAGCTATTAGCAAATCTTTAAACAAAATACGTACTCTATTTAATGATCAAATTTTAGTTCGTAGTGGTACAAAGCTTATCCCCACACCCAAAGCAATATCTCTGAAAGAAAATATCAAAGAACTAGTTAATCGTATTGAATCAGTATTTAATACTAATATAATATTTGAACCTAAAATTACTGCCATATCATTTACTATCGCATCAAATAATACTATATTTTTAATACTTAATACTATCCTGTTCCAAGAAACTCAAAAAAAAGCTCCTAACATTTTTATTAACCTAGTCAATGATTCAGATTACGACGATGATTTTTTACGTAATCACACCATAGACTTATATATCGGAGAAATACGCGCTCTTAATCCTGAAATCACCATTAGAACCATCTATGCATCCAAGTGTTATTTGATATGTAGAAATCATCACCCCATTTTATCTAAAAATAAAAATATAGATAATCTCTTAAAATACCAATTTATTAAAACCAAACATGAGTATTTAACAAATTCTGATGAATGTAACAAATATTTTTGGACAGAACGTCATATAATTGGTATTACTCCAGAATACTTTACTACCGTAAATGCTGTGATTCATTCAGATGCGTTAGCAATAATCCCAGAATTTGTGTTAAAAATAATGCATAAATTAAATATGCCGATAACAAATTTCAACGCTAACTTTAACCTAGGAAAAAAAAATGTTATTCAAGCATGGCACTCCAAACTCAATCATTCTCCCGCTCATAAATGGTTACGAGAATTTACTAAAGACATATTTGTAGCTAATATAAAATAGTCAGATACCATTAAATTTTTTCAATTTAATATATTACCAATATCTCCATATAATCACTGCGTTAACTACTAAAAATATTAGACTAGGTAATATTGATACAGCTATCGGATGCATGTTATATACGACACCCAATATTCCAAACACTTGATCTAAAATATAAAACAAAAAACCCATTATACTTCCAATGAACAATCTAACACCTATTTTTTTTTGATATAATGGACCAAAAGTACATGACAAGGCCGTTATAATCATGGTTAATCCAGAAATAGGGGATAATACTTTATTCCAAAAAATCATCTGATAATATTTAGAATTTTGACCAATTTTATTAAAATATTTAATACAATGATATAACTTAGAAATAGATAAAGCATTTGGATGAGTAATGATCATTGACAATTTATATGGCGTCAACATTGAATACCATTCAAAATATGGTATTTTTTTACTAGTAACGCGCATTTCTTCTGAAATATCCAATTCATTTACATTAATAAAACGCCAAAATTTATCAATAAATATTGCACGTTCTATATAAAATATTTTTTTTAATTTTTTTTCTTTATTAAAAACATACAAATTTACTCCTAATAACTCATCATAAGCCACTATATTATCAACATAAACAAAATCATTATTATTTACAAACCACACACTTTTACTTTTTATAGGAAATACAGAAGTATCATGTTTTACCTGATTTCTATACGTACACATCATTTTTTCGCTATTAGGAACCACCCACTCATTAGAAATTACACCACACAATAATATAGGAATAACAGCTTTTATAACTGATAAAACAATTTGCAATCTACTAAATCCAAATACTTGCATCGCTATAAATTCATTATGCACTTCAAGAATACTCAAACCTAAAAGACCGCCTAATAAAGTAGCTATAGAAAAAAATAACTCAAAATCTTTTGGCAAACTTAAAATGATATACATACAAATCTTAAAAACAAAATAATCTTCCCCTCCTATTTTGCGTAATTCATCAACTAATCTAATTATGCCAGATAAAGAAACCAATGCTACAAACACTATTACTGTACTTGATACAATCATTCTTCTCATGTATCTATTCAAAATATCGTACATACATATCACATTTTTATGTAATTACGACGAAATACTTTCAAAAAAAAATGCTTCATATAAATACTATCACGAAAATTCAATAATAAAGCTATCAACAAATAGATTCCATTCACAATCCACATCCATATTATAGGATTTATTTTGTCTGAAAAAATATGAAAACGAATTAAAATATGTAAAACAAAAAAGATAACGTATAAAAAAAATATCAATAAAAAATTTGGTAAATAATTATATGAAATAGTAATAACTAATAATACTGTAATCACTGGCATAATGAAAATAGATATTAACAAAGTTAAACGCCAATGCAATTCTATACGTGCCTCTGGTTTAATAGAACAAAACAATTGATACATAGACATATGATCAACAGGTCTATTTTTTTTGAATGGGACTTTAAAAACACGATCAATTAACATTTTATACTGATAAAAGTTAGTAATAAAAAAATCCTTACATAATTCACATTTATTATGAATTCTATAAAATATACCTTTTTCTAAAATAACATATTGAGATCCATCAGATTGATGATGAATACTGCCTTTATCTGCAATAACAACTGTCAACATGCTACTATCTTTATCTTGATGCGTCTTCACTAAAAAAACATATCTTAATTTATTTCCCTGCACGCTATCTACAAACAAAGTTAAATATTTAGCAGATAATAATTGAAATTTCTTTTCTGATAAAATAGTTAAACTAACGTTTTCTTTAATTTTGTACAATAATTTACTTTGGCTTCTCACGCAATAAGGAGATAACCATGCCATATTAATTATAGCAAAAACCGCAATAATGCCACTAAAAAAAAATATAATCTTAATGAAAATACATTTATCTACAGCACAAGAATATATAGCTATAATTTCATTATAAACATGCAATCTATAAAAAGTTATTAACACACTAACAAATGCACTAAAAGGAATAAGCAATTTTCCTTCTTCTGGTATATTTAATCCAATACACAAAAAAACTAAATATATTGAAACATTGGCATCTGTAATCAAATTTAACATTTTAATCAGCTTTTGACAAAAACAAACCAAAAATAATAATGTTAAAATTACTAACTGATTTCTAAATATTTCCTTTAAAATATATTTAATTAATATCATTTTTTTACCTAAAAAGCTTGTTTTTACATAAAAAATCAGTATCGTAATAGTAACAATTATAACACTACAAATCCTAATACATACTTAACTTATTTATAACAGAACAAAATTTATCACTAAATATAAAGTCTACATACACATAAAGTGTAAAATATTTCACTATTATGGATAGTATATGCACTGTAAACGTAGTAAACTAGTTTTAGTTTAAATATAATGTTTGTCATATTTATACACAGGAAAAGTTATGATAAAATTTAATATTACTACTGACAACCAATTAAAACTCTATCCTGATAGCTGTATTGTTACTGGCATATTTGAAGAATCGCGTTTATTTCCATCAACAAAAAAAGTCGATAAAATAAGTGGAGGATATATTTGTTCATTATTACATCGTGGAATATTACATGGAACAATAAAACACACACTACTATTACATGATATACCTAACTTACCTAATAACCAAATTTTGTTAATTGGTTGCGGTAAAGAATCTGAGTTCAATGAATACCATTATAGAAAACTAATTCGTAAGATAGCAAAATTATGTAAAACTACTCCTAGTATAAAAAAAATGTTATTATTTTTAAGTGAATTAAATATACCAGGATATAATAATTATTGGAAAATACGCCAAACAATAGAAATAATTAATAAAGAATTATATGTTTTTGATAAATTTAAAAGCAATAAAATACAACCAAACCAACTATTACACGAAGTAATATTATATATACCTAATATAAATGAATTAACATATTACAAAAAATCTATTAAAGACGGACTATCTATAGTTCGTGGAATAAATATCGCAAAAAATTTAGGAAATATGCCTCCCAATTTTTGTACACCTGATTATCTTGTCGATAAAGTTAACAAATTATCTAATTGTGATAATGTCATAATAAATGTGGTCGATGCTCTAGAAATGAAAAAATTAGGTATGAACGCCTATTTATCAGTAGGATGCGGGTCCCGTTATTCTCCAAAAATGCCTATTATACAATATACAGGACACCCTAATGGATCTAACGTCTCACCCATCGTATTTATAGGAAAAGGTTTAACTTTCGATTCTGGTGGAATTTCTATCAAAGAATCAAATAAAATGGATGAAATGAAATACGATATGTGCGGAGCTGCCGTAGTATATGCAGTTATGTGTATAGCCATAGAACTCAATTTGCCATTAAATATTATCGGAATACTTGCCATTGCTGAAAACATGATAAGCAGCACTTCCTTTCGTCCAGGTGATATTTTAACCACTCTATCAGGGCAAACAGTAGAAGTATTAAACACTGATGCAGAAGGACGTCTAGTTTTATGCGATGCTTTAACATACGTAGAACGCTATAAACCTGACGTTGTTATTGATATAGCTACACTAACTGGAGCCTGTGTTATTGCCTTAGGACATCATTTTAGTGGTTTAATATCTAACAATCAATCTTTAGCTAACGATTTAATTATAGCAGCAAAACAATCCCAGGATCATGTATGGCAATTACCATTAGATAACGTATTTCAAAAACAATTAAAATCTACATGCGCAGATATGACAAATTCTGGAGGAAGAGCAGGCGGAACTATTACAGCTGGTTGTTTTCTTCAACGATTTGCTTGTAAATATAACTGGGCACATTTAGATATTGCTGGGACAGCATGGACATCTAATTATTGTGATAAAAGCGCCACAGGACGTCCTGTGGCGCTTTTATCACAATTCTTACTTAATAAATTATCATCTTATAAACTTAAATAAAGTATATTAACATTAGCAACTAATTAATTCCAACAAAACATATATAATCAAAAATAACTTATATTAAATTTATCCAAATAAAAACACAAATCAAACTGTAAAAACTATTAAAAATAATTAATATATGAAATACGTCACTTTTTATTTATTATCTCAAGAATTTCAAAAAAATGAACTTAACTATATTGAACAACTTGTATGTAAACTAACAAATACGCAATGGAGATCTAACAAAAGTATATTAATAACCTGCGAAAACAAATATCAAGCTGAAAAAATAGATAAAATATTGTGGATATTTGATCAAAACACATTTCTCCCTCATAGTTTGTTCAAACAAAATATCCACAATACCCCAATTACCATATATTGGAGCCAATGTTGCTATGACAATAAACCAAGAGATCTTTTAATCAACCTTATGAAAAAAGGTGTAAATTTCTTTTCCAATTTCAATGAAATAATAGATTTCATACCTGTAACTGATGATTTAAAACAATGGGCAAGAAATAGATACCGATCCTACAAAAAAAATGGATTCCAACTACACATCGTCAACGCATCAACTATATAATTAAAATAACGTTATGGAAAAAATATATAATCCTAAGCATATAGAAGAGCCAATTTACAAATTTTGGGAAAAAGAAAATTATTTTGCCGCCCATGAAAATGCTTCTCAGGAAAACTACTGTATTATGATGCCTCCTCCTAATATTACAGGACAATTACATCTCGGACACGCATTTCAACAAATTATTATGGACGTTTTAATTCGTTATCAAAGAATGCGTGGAAAAAATACTTTATGGCAAATGGGTATAGATCATGCTGGAATTGCTACACAAATACTAGTAGAACATAAAATATATAACGACACAGGTAAAACTAAACATGATTATACACGTGATGAGTTAATAAATAAAATTTGGGCATGGAAAGAACAATCTGAAAAATCTATTACTTACCAAATGAAACGACTAGGAAACTCAGTAGATTGGAAACGAAAACGTTTCACTATGGATACAGAAATGTCCTATGCAGTGAAAGAAGCTTTTATCCGTTTATATCAAGAAAAATTAATTTATAGAGGAAAACGATTAGTAAATTGGGATGTTAAATTACAAACCGCAATTTCTGATTTAGAAGTTATAAATCAACAAACAACAGGTTCCATGTGGTATATATATTATCAATTAGACCACAATTCTAATATTTTGAACAATCCAAACCATTTAATCATCGCAACAACACGACCAGAAACTATATTAGGAGATACCGCAGTTGCAGTACATCCAGAAGATTCTCGTTATAAAAAATTAATTGGACAATACGTTATCACTCCAATAACCAATAGACGCATTCCCATTATTTTCGACAAACATATCAATATGCTCAAAGGCACCGGTTGCGTTAAAATCACTCCTGCGCATGATTTTAATGATTACGCTATAGGACAAAGACATAATCTACCTATGATAAATATTTTTTCGCTTGACGGAAAAATTCTTAAAAAACCTGAAATATTTGACAGTCATGGAAAACCTTACAATCAATTCAATTATAATATTCCTCAAATATTCCATGGTCTTGATACTTATAATGCACGAAAAAAAATAATTTCTGAATGTAATAAACTCAATTTATTACATGATATTAAACCTCATAAATCAATTACTCCATATAGTGATCGCACTGGAACCATAATCGAACCAATGTTAACTAACCAATGGTATATACGTACCAAAAAATTATCGCAACAAGCAATAAATGTAGTAAAAAAAGATATTATTAATTTTGTTCCAAAAAAATATACTAATATGTATTTTAGTTGGATGGAAAATATACAAGATTGGTGCATTTCCCGTCAAATATGGTGGGGACATAGAATCCCAGCATGGTACGACAATAACAATCACATATACGTAGGACATTGCGAAAAAGATATAAGAATACAAAATAAATTAGATAGTAACATAATATTATATAAAGATAATGATGTATTAGATACATGGTTTTCTTCAAGTCTATGGACATTTTCTAGTTTAGGTTGGCCTAAACATACCGAATTACTAAATATTTTTCATCCAACTAACATCATAATAAGTGGATTCGATATTATATTTTTTTGGATTGCACGAATGATCATGCTAACCATGCATTTCATTAAAAATAATCATCAAGTAGCTCAAATTCCCTTTAAAACCGCATATATCACTGGTCTTGTACGTGATGAATTTGGAAAAAAAATGTCTAAATCTAAAGGCAACATAATTGATCCGATAGATATGATAGATGGAATCTCGATAGAAAATTTATTAAAAAAACGTACAAATAATATGTTACAACCACAACTAGAAAATCAAATTAAAAAATATACCAAAAAACAATTCCCTAATGGAATTAAACCTCATGGAGCTGATGCTGTAAGATTTACCTTGATAGCATTAGCATCATCTGGCCGCGATATACACTGGGATATGAACCGATTAACAGGTTATCGAAGTTTTTGTAACAAATTATGGAACGCTAGTCGATTTGTCCTAATGCATACTAAAAATAAAGATTGTGGCATATCTACAAAAAATAAATCATTTTCTCTGATAGATCGTTGGATAATTACAAAATTTAATCAAACAGTACAAAATTTTCATAAAAAGTTGAAAATTTATCGTTTTGATGAA
Source organism: Candidatus Blochmannia sayi (nom. nud.) (assembly GCF_059935855.1). Lineage (NCBI taxonomy): Bacteria > Pseudomonadati > Pseudomonadota > Gammaproteobacteria > Enterobacterales > Enterobacteriaceae > Candidatus Blochmanniella > Candidatus Blochmannia sayi (nom. nud.). The sequence goes on along the minus strand of NZ_CP011796.1, from coordinate 41,916 downwards.
GTAGCAAACATTGTACATGATTTTATTTGGCATCAATTCTGCAATTGGTATATTGAACTGATTAAACCAATACTTTATACAGAACATGTTCAACAAGAAATACGCCTCATCAGCGCACGTTATACATTAATTACATTACTTGAAGCATTATTACGCTTAGCACATCCGCTCATTCCTTTTATTACAGAAAAAATTTGGCAAGAAGTCAAAATAATTACTAAAAACAACGGAAAAACCATCATGTTACAACCATTTCCAAAATGGGATGCAAATAACACAATTGACACAGAATCAATAATAGATGTGGAATGGATCCAATGCGTTATCACAGCGATACGTGCTACTCGTGCAAATATGCATATAGCACACAATATCCCCTTACAAATAGTGTTTCGAACAAATTCTTCAATAGTTAAAAAACGCATTGCAGAAAATTATGATATTTTAACTAATATCGTTCAATTGGAAAGTATAAATTTTATTTCAAAAAATAAAATGTATCCAAAATCCATTAACGTACCCTTAGAGTCAGCAGAACTATTAATACGCGTACCGGAAACATTCGATAAAAATATAGAAATAAATCGACTAAACAAAAAACTCGAGTCAATATATCATAATATTAAAACAATAAAAAAACTACTAGACAACATTGACTTCATCAATCACGCGCCACAAACTATTATTACAAACAAACAAAAATTATTAAATCATTACGAACAAATCCAAAATAAATTACTTAAACAATACGCTACAATAAAAATGCTATAATTATTTGTATGATAAAATGAGAAATCAAATAATCGATAAAATGAAGTTCTTTTATTTATATGTTTATATATTAAATCAAACTTAATATAATTTTAACTAACTAAGTCGTATATCAATACAAATGACTTTTGCGTCATATTTTAACAAAACCAATTCCACATACTTTATAAAAGTTTTATTTTATCATAAAAATTTATTTTCAATTACATATTGATTTATTTATATGAAAAATAATTACTTTCATAAATAAATTTTTAGGAAAAAATTACATGAACAAATTATATCAACGATCTTTTTTACGGTTAATGGATTTCACCATAGATGAAATTCAATATTTGTTGCAATTATCCAGCCATTTGAAACATCAAAAAAATAAACAAACTGAAATACAGAAATTAAACAGAAAAAATATTGTATTAATCTTTGAAAATCATTCCACTCGAACAAGATGCGCCTTTGAAGTAGCAGCATTTGATCAAGGAGCCCACGTAACCTGTTTAACTCCAGATATCAGTCAGATTGGACATAAAGAATCTATTAAAGATACCGCCAAAATATTAGGACGTATGTATCATGGCATTCAATATCGCGGATACAATCAAGATATCGTTACTATATTTGCACAATATTCTGGAGTACCAGTATGGAATGGACTCACCATAAAATTTCATCCAACACAACTACTTGCTGATCTCATGACTATGCAAGAACACATGCCACATAAAAAATTTCAGCAAATTAAACTAGCTTACATTGGAGATGCAAAAAATAATATCGGTAATTCTTTATTAGAAGCCGCGGCAATCATGGGATTTGATTTAAGATTAATATCACCTAAAGAATTCTGGCCAACACAAGATCTATTCAACGTTTGCCAAAAACTTGCAAAATATAATAATGGAAACATCATACTCACTGAAAATATATCTGATGGAATAAAAAATGTAGATTTTTTATATACTGATGTATGGGTATCTATGGGAGAAAACGAAAAAGTATGGGAAAAACGTATCTCTTCATTATCTCCCTATCAAGTAAACCACAACATGATCCAAAACACTGGTAATCCAAATGTAAAATTTTTACATTGCTTGCCAGCATTACACAACACAGATACTACTATTAGTAAAAAAATAGCAAACAAATATAATTTAACTAATGGTTTAGAAGTAACAAACGAAGTATTTGAATCTACTAATCATAGTATAGTATTTGATCAAGCTGAAAATCGTCTACACACCATTAAGGCTCTTATGTTAGCAACCTTACTACCTGATCTTAATCATTGCCATACATGATGAATAATATTAAAATTTTAACAACCATAACTAACTAGGATGAAATGAAATATGAATATGCTACATGTTATTAACACACAAAAAGCCCCCGTTCCTCTTGGTCCTTATACACAAGCAATAGACACAGGGAATATGGTGTTTGTATCTGGTCAAATTCCTGTATGCCCAGATACAAACACCATGCCTGAAGATATCCAGGGTCAAACTCATCAAGCATTACAAAATATAAAAAGCATCATAGAAGCCGCTAATTTAAATATCAATAACATTGTTAAAATCACATTATTTATCATCAATATACATGACTTATCCAAAATAAATATTAGTTATAAGAAATTCTTCGATAAATATTCGTCCTATGATCATAAATATACAAATTTACCAGCTCGTTCTTGCGTAGAAGTTTCCAAATTACCACAAAATTCCAAGATAGAAATTGAAGCCATTGCAAGTCGTTTTGTAATACATCAATAACAAAAACAATATTGTAAAGTAAAACGTATAGTAACAATAATTAAACAATACTATCTTATTAAAGATAATTTAATTCTATCTTTCTCTTGAAAGACGATTATCATTAAAAATAAATACATCTTTTATTTAAATACATAATATTCAAACTATATTCTATATCTTCTCTATTACTGATTCCTACATTCAAATAAGTAAAATATACAAAAATTAAAAACTACACATTCAAAAAAAACTAAACTATTAAAACACGCTAACACATCATGATCATGATATCTATTCTTTAACAATAACAACAACAATTTAAATTGAATACATAATGATATAACCTTTTATAAAAATTACACAACATACATACATTTACTTGATTATCCACAAAAATTTTTTATTTATTAGATAACATCTCTGATTCATATATAAACGCTTGTTTTGTATCATACTGATTTTCCCATTTAGCAATCACTAACACTGCTAAAGCATTACCTATTACATTTAATGCTGTACGTCCCATATCTAATATACGGTCTACTCCTGCTATAAATGCTAAACCTTCCAATGGAATACCTACACTACCTAACGTAGCTAACAATACTACAAAAGATACTCCAGGGACTCCAGCTATTCCTTTCGAAGTAATCATTAAAGTCAATACCAATATAATTTCTTGACTTAAAGATAACTCAATTCCATATAACTGTGCAATAAAAATAGCAGCAATACTTTGATATAAAGTTGAACCATCTAAATTAAATGAATAACCAGTAGGTACCACAAATCCAGTAATAGTCGATGGAGCTCCATAAGCTTCCATTTTTTCAATAATACGTGGTAATACAGTTTCTGAGCTAGCAGTAGAAAAAGATAAAATAAGCTCCTCTTTTAAAATATAAATTAATTTTAAAATTCTAAGGTTACATAAACGCGCGACTATGCCTAATACTACTAATGCAAAAAAAACAATAGCACCATAAACCAACAACACGAGTTTAGTAAGAGGTAATAAAGAACTGAATCCAAAAGTTGCAACTGTAACTGAAATTAAAGCAAACACTCCAATAGGGGCATAACGCATAACTATATGTGTGACTTCAAACATAGTATCTGCTATAGAATTAAATATATCTAACAACGGAACCTTGGTTTTATCTGGCAATGTAGCCAATCCAAGTCCAAATATTACTGAAAAGAAAATAACTGGTAACATATCCCCCTTAGCCATAGAATTAATAATATTAGAAGGAATTAACGATAACATAGTATTTACTAAATTCGACTGTATTTCAGATGTAGTTTGCTCATACATAGAAATATCTGTTCTAGATAACACAGACATATCAATACCATAACCAGGATGAAATAAATTAGCAAAAGCCACACCGAGTACTATAGCAATAGTCGTAATAACTTCAAAATAAATAATAGTTTTCAAACCAATACTTCCAAGTTTTCTAGCATCTCCAATACCAGCAATTCCAACCACTAATGTAGCCATTACAATAGGAACTACAATCATTTTTATCATACGAATAAAAATTTCTCCTGCTGGAGAAAGAAATGTTGTAATCATCCAATCTTTTAATTCTATTTGATCATGTAATGCAATTCCTAAAATAATACCCAAGTTTAAAGCAATAAAAATTTTCCAAGCAAGGGTAATTTTAAACTTTTTAACTATCATAGTTACCCCTTATTTAAATAGTTATTTGTTAAATTTAATCGATCCACTCAAATAATTATACTAGACTGACTGAAACAATAATCCCTAAAAACTGGGAAAAAATATAAAACATACAACAATTAATAAACTAATCAATAAAAATAATCAAATTATTTAATCTAAACGTATTTAATATATATACTTAAAATATTATACGATCACAAACTATTTTTATGTTTTATTATAAAAAACAAAAAAACAACACATACAACCTTATATGTGCATTCAGCAAAATATAGATTTTAAAAATAAAAACTACTTTAACTATTTATTAACACACACGCATATACAAAATATTCAACCACAAAGTTGACATTCATATTTTATAAATTCCCTATAATATAATATATTGAGCTTTTTCTAATTCTCTGATAAAGAATAAAGTTATCTACTATTTAAGTCAACTATTACGTAATAAAACATCTATTTAAATTGAATTTTATTTAATTAATCATTATACTTTATTCTACTACGTACAGTATATAGTACATATAATTGTATTATTATAATTTTTATTACATGATTTTTTAAATTATTCAGCATTAATTTCGCGCATATTTTTTGACATAAAGCTCAAGAAATTAACTATATCATCAATAACATTTTTATATTCATACAATTCTAACACAACACTCATTGTTATCCATCATATTATTCATGTTCTGCCAATAAGGCTTCTAAAAAATCTAAATCGCGTAATAACTTTGTTAATGTTTCATTACTAATCTTTTGTTGTGCACGGAGATGATAATATTCTCCTCGTTCAGCACGTAATGCATTTAATCTCATTCTTCTTTCTAATTCTTCAATTAACATAGCATTTGAATCATTATTACCATCAATACGACGGCGTAAATTACCTACAACACGCGCGCTCACTTCATTAATAATTTGACTATCAATATTTTCTTCTTGACTACACATCAACCGTTCTTCCAATTTATATAAACTTTCAATAGCTACTTCTGCCGCTATAGCTCGTGCCATACGCTCTTCTTTTCGTTGAACTAATTTATCAGAAACTATAATTCCTTGTAATAACCATGGTAAAACAATAACGCTGCATAATAAAGAAAATAAAATTACTCCAGTCGCAATAAAAACAAGTTGATAACGAAATGGAAAAACCGCACCATCTCTTAAAAAAAGCGGTATTGAAAGCACTCCTGCTAATGTAATAGCACCACGTACTCCAGCAAAAGAAGCAATTAAAATCTCTCGTATACTATATTCACTAAACACCATCGGATACTTGGTCATATAATATAAACTTATATGTTTCATTAACCATAACCATCCAAATCTGAGTATCATTAATGCAGCATAAATAAAAACCACATACATAAATAACATCCACGTCTTAATAGTCGGATCCATCGCTGCTTGTGAAATAGAGGTAAATAAAATATCTGGCAGTTGCAATCCAAGCATGATAAATACCATGCCATTAAATACAAATTCTAGCATCGTCCAAACACTGTTTCCTCGTAAACGCATAGCTAATGGCGCATTACGAATAATTCCAGACTGACCAATAGTCATACCTGAAGCAACTGATGACAATATTCCAGAAACTCCAATATGCTCAGCAACTAAATATACAGCAAAAGGTAATAACAATAAGAGTATAGTTTGAGTGGCAGGATCACCTCCGCTCCAATGAGTAATGAATCTTAATGATTTACTATATCCCCAAGTCATAGTCATACCTGCTAATAAACCACCTACCGATACCTTAATAAATTCTATAGAAGCACCACCGATACTAAAAACCATGGTTCCCATAGCTACTGAAATAGCAAACTTAAGAGATACTAACCCTGACGCATCATTCATCAAAGCTTCTCCCTGAAGGATATCCATAAGCTTTTTAGGAATACGACCCTCTCCTACAATTCCTGAAAGTGCTACTGCATCAGTAGGAGATAAAACAGCAGCTAATGCCAACGCTGCTACAAGTGGCATTTCTGGTATTATCCAATGAATTAAATATCCAATACCAACTACAGTAATAATCACCAAAACTAATGCTAACGCGACAATTTCTCCTCCATGACGTAAAAACTCACGTATTGGAGTTTTCCATCCATCAGAAAATAATAACGGAGGAATAAAAAGCAACAAAAATAATTCAGGATTAAAATCTACATGTAATCCAAATTTAGGCCAAGCTAATAATGCTCCTAATACAATTTGCATCAAAGGTAATGGCATTTGAAATGGTAAAACTCGCGTTACAACTCCTGATACAGAAACAACTAAAATTAAAATAAGAATAGTAAAAAAAATCTCCATGCTTTAAATCTCAAACCATATCATCAAAAAAAATAGATACAACACCCATAAACATTACATTAACTGTCCATTCGCTGCATACTTTATATAATCATAATATTCATATTTCTATCAAATCAAACAGAGAATTATTAAGATATCATATTTATTATTATCATATTTATTAATTTAATAGTAACTAATACCTTTCTGTATTTATCTTAACAAGATGGGTTTTATACTGCATACATTCAACACATATATAATAACAATATATTAAATACATATACCTTTTTAAAAAATTATCTATAAAAATAATTAATTAAATTCTAAAAATAAATAAATCAACTAAACAGAAAACATAAAAAATTAATAACAACAATATGAATTTTTTTTAAAATCAATTTTATAGAATCAAACGAAGTACAATTCATATAAATTGCATGATAAATTCATATAAATAACTTATAAATTATCATTTAAAATAAATCAAATAATTATACATATACAAATATGTACATATATCCTAAATGTAAAGTATCATATAATCAATTTTTTTAAAACGGAATATCTTCTTCATTAAAAGAAGTATCGGACTCATCTGTTAACGTCACACTATCGCCATCACTTCTTACTATATTTTTATTCTTTTTATCATTTGACATACTTTCTTCTACTCCTGCATTCCGACTGCCCAACATTTGCATTACGCCTCCAATATTCACAACAATTTCAGTAACATACCGATCTTGTCCATGTTGATCTTGCCATTTTCTAGTTTTTAGCGATCCTTCAATATATACTTGAGACCCTTTATGCAAATATTCTGACGCAATCTCTGCTAATTTTCCAAATAATACTACACGATGCCACTCAGTTTTTTCTTTAAATTCATTAGTTTGTTTATTTTTCCAAGACTCAGTAGTGGCTACAGAAATATTTACAACCATATTACCACTAGACATGTAACGCACTTCCGGTTCTTGACCAAGATAACCAATTAAAATAACTTTATTCACCCCCCTATTGGCCACAATCCCTCCATTAATCACAAAAACCGTTCACATCATTTATTATCATCTGATAATAAAAATATAATTTTTTAAAAATTAAAGCTCTGTCAAACATACAACAGATATAACACATACACACTAATTTATTAAATCACATAACATGCATGCTACTACTATGCTGGCACCATAACATGGAATTTAATTGTTTTTACAAAAAAATCACTTACAATAAAGTAATCTATCCTCGTCAGATCAGCACTCTTTATAAAGATAAGCGTATTATCAAATAATTTTTAGATATCTTTAAATATTTATACACATTAAAATCAAATAAAAATTTAAATATATATGAAACATATACAAAAACTCATTATAATCTTTTGTCATTTTCTTTACAAGAAAAGATATTTTTTGAAAAAACACAACAAACTATATAATATACATAGTCTTATATATTAAAATAATAAAGAATCCTGACAATTATTGTTAGTTAATTGTATATTAAATTGCGTATAACACTTATATTTTATTAAAAATACTTATTCTATAATTAATAATAAAAATTATGCAACTAATGTCACATTAACATGGACCAGAATTAACATAATTATCAAACCTAGACCACTGGCCATTAAAAATTAACCGTATAGTACCAATAGGGCCATTGCGCTGCTTACCAAGAATAATCTCAGCAATACCTTTCATCTCGCTATTTTCATGATACACTTCATCACGATAAATAAACAAAATAAGATCAGCATCTTGCTCAATTGCTCCAGATTCACGTAAATCTGAATTAATAGGATGCTTATCTACACGTTGTTCTAAGCCTCTATTTAATTGAGAAATTGCTATAACTGGAACCTCCAATTCTTTAGCTAAAGCTTTTAATGATCGAGAAATCTCTGAAATTTCCAACGTACGATTATTAGATAAAGATGGGACTCTCATTAATTGTAAATAATCAACCATAATTAAGCTTAAACCATTATGCTCACGGCACAATCTACGAGCACGACTACGCACCTCAACAGGCGTTAAATATGAAGAATCATCAATATATATATTGCGCTTCTCTAAAAGTAACTCCATAGCACTAGAAACTCTCTCTCGATCTTCATCATTAAGTCGTCCAGTACGAATACGTATCTGATCTACTCGAGACAACGAAGCCAACATGCGTAGCATAATTTGATTACCAGGCATTTCTAAACTAAATATTAATACCGGTTTTGTTTCGATCATCGCAGCATGTTCACATAAATTCATAGCAAAAGCAGTTTTACCCATAGAAGGACGTGCAGCAATAATGATAAGATCAGATTTTTGCAAACCATCAGTTTTTTTATCAAGATCTTTGTACCCACTAGATATACCAGTCACACCATATTTTGGTCTATCGCTACACACTTTTTCAAGATGAGCAACTGTGTGTTCTAAAATACTAGAAATATTTTTTGGATTAGGATTGTTGTTATTACTTTTACTATGTGAGATTTGAAAAACAAGAGATTCAGCTAAATCTAGCAATTCATCACTACTGCGCCCTTGAGGATTATATCCAGCATCAGCAATTTTATTCGCTATAGCAATCATTGAGCGTATCACTGATCGTTCACGTACAATGTCGACATATGCTAATATGTTAGAAACACTAGGAACATTTTTAGACAATTCTGCTAAATACGCAAACCCTCCTATTGATTCTAATTTTCCCTGAATTTCCAAAGATTCTGCTAATGTTATTAAATCAATAGGTTTATTTATTTCCAACAAACGTTGCATTTCATTAAAAATAATTTTATGCGCATAATTAAAAAAATCATTAGAATTTATTTGTATTGATACATGTTCCCACTGAGTATTATCTAACATTAAACAACCTAACACTGATTGTTCAGACTCTAACGAATACGGTGGTATTTTGATATTGTTTACCTGATTATCAACATGATCGATATGCATTGTTTCAACATTTTTTTTTTCAACATAAATTACTATTTTCCTAAAAAAATAAACATTCAAAATATTTCAAATATAAAAATTAATATCTTTTATTATAAAAAGATTAATTAATAATATCTGAAAATAGTTAAAATAAATTAAAATTATAAAAACTATATACATTCATTTCATAAATACAAACGCACCAATTATCTAAATATATTAGAAATAAAAATTAAAAAATGTGTTTTTAAATATCAATTTATTTCAATAATTTAAATACACTAACTAATTATCAATAAACATAATGTCTTTATCAATTACTTTTTTTAGAAAATAACATATATCATATACTATACTTAATTTAATATATAAAAAGACTATTTATATATAGTTACTCTTCAATATTTCTTAACATCATACTCATTGTATAAGTCATATACTTCCAACTGTAATTAATAATATAATATTTCCGATTTTGCGTATTACATAAATATTTTATAGACTAATGTTATTAGACAATATATATATGTATGTGATTTATGTTATAAAAAATTTAATCTTAATAACAATATAAATTATGTAATTTAATAATCAAGGAACAATATGAATAATAATGTTCAAAAACATCTAAACCAAATCAAAAAATTATGCAGACAACGACATGTACGCCTAACCCCGCAACGTTTAGCAGTATTGCAATTAATTTCCCAATGTAATGGTCCTATGAGCGCTTATGATTTGCTATATTTATTACAACAATCCTCGTTGCCTCATGCAAAGCCTCCTACTATCTATCGCGCTTTAAATTTTCTACTAGCACAAGGATTTATTCATCGTATAGAATCTACTAATAGTTTTATGTTATGTCATTATTTTTTTGAATTATCACATAATTTCGCTTTTTTTATTTGCAACAGTTGTAAACAAGTTACTGAACAAACAACAAAAGATATTGAAGAAATTTTACAAAACATGGCTAAAATCACAGGATTTACTATGTTTAATAATATTATTGAAGCACATGGACTATGTTTAAAATGTATTAACATTAAATAATACTTTACATTTAAATCTTATCCGTCTATATATAAAATGTATATATATTTTAATAAATACTATTATTAATACTGTAAGACTACTAATAATAAATAAATACTAATTACTCTAACTATTATTTAAGTTACCAACAAACACAGTTTTAACTGAATAATATAGTCATTACTGACAATTTAATTGATACTATATATTAATCCTTTATGGATACTACTTATCTTAATTATTCCGATATCAATCTTAATGATATAACATCGATCATATTCACATATAAAACATTCCTCAAATTCTATCAAAATTAATTTTCATGTATAAACTAAAAAAAATTAAAAAAAATACCTATAAAAACTAACATACCTACATAATTATTACTTAAAAAAGCTCGCAAACATCCTACTTTTCCTTTGCGGATCAATATTTGTTGCCATATAAATAATATAGCGACCCCAAATAATGAAAACAAATAAAACACTACAGAAAAATGCTCTTGCCATCCAATAATACTCAATATAAATATAATAAATAACTGAAATATACCTATGATACATTTATCCATATTTCCAAATAATATAGCAGACGATTTTATACCAATATATCTATCGTCCTCTCGATCTATCATAGCATATTGCGTGTCATATACCATTGTCCATATAACATTCATTATAAATAACAAACAAACAGTACTATTCATAGGATGCTCAATCGCAGTAAATGCCATTAAAATAGGCCAACTAAACAATATTCCTAACATTATTTGAGGTAAATAAGTATATCTTTTAAGATAAGGATATATCCCAGATAATATAAGTGCCACTAAAGATAAAAACACAGTAATAAAATTAAAACTCAATACTAGTTTCAACGAAACAATCAGAAGCATCAATAAAGCTGCTAGTGCTTCTTTTTTTGTAACCATTCCAGAGGTCAAGGGACGTATTTTAGTGCGTTGCACATGTCTATCAATATCACAATCAACATAATCATTTATTATGCAACCAGCAGAACGCATACATAACGCACCAGCAATGAACACCATCAAAATATTAATATCAGGCGCACCTCTATTTGACAACCATAAACCCCATAGAGTAGGCCAAAGTAATAGAAAAAATCCAATAGGCTGATTAACACGCATTAACTGTGCTAACTTATAACACTTTTCAATAAAAAAATAACCCATTTGACATAAAATTAGTAAATAATACAATCATTATAACTTTACATAATAACACTACTAATAACTTGATATCTTGATGCAGTATATGCGATGATACTAAATATATATATTTCGTCTGTATTGCATGAATAAATTATGTATACCATATAGTATATATAATTTATTATACTAAATAAATATAGTATCGCCATATAATAGGAAATTAGTATGAAATACTTTCTTAAAAAAAATAATCACGCAACAATACAATACATCACATACATATATGATTACCATAAAAAAATATAATTTTTTTCTCTACGCCGATTCTAATAGATAATAAATTTTGTTATTTTAATAATGGCGTATTTTTTATGTTACATTTTCTCTCCAACTTAGAAGTACATATCAGAATCATGTTGATTCTTGCATTGATCCTTGTATTCATTTACGAAGCCATTAATGGTTTTCACGATACTGCTAATTCAGTAGTTACTGTGATTTACACTTACGCACTACGTTCTCATAGCGCTGTATTAATGTCAGGAATATTTAATTTTTTAGGAGTAATACTAAGCGGTTTAAGTGTCGCATATACTATTATCCACTTGCTTCCTACATATTTTTTTATAAGTACTGACTCCAATCACATTCTAGCTATGATTTTTTCCATGTTATTCGCAGCAATCTTGTGGAATCTTGGAACATGGTATTTTAGATTACCAACATCTAGTTCTCATACTTTAATAGGTGCATTAATTGGAATTGGATTTGTACACGCAATAACTATGCATTGCCCGATAATGCAAGGATTAAATATTCCAAAATTAGTCAATATTTTTTTATCGCTCATAATATCACCTGTCATAGGTTTAACACTAGCTAAAATAATAATGTTAATACTATGTAGATATTGGAATAATAACGAAAAACATAGAAATATTCACACAACTCCAACACAACAAACGCAATCACACGGAAGACCTCAACCATCATTATGGACTCGTACAGTTCTAATTTTATCTGCAGCTGGAGTCAGTTTTTCTCATGGAGCAAACGATGGACAAAAAGGAATTGGTCTAATTATGTTACTGCTTATAGGAGTAGCTCCAGCAAGTTTCATGCTTAACATGAACGCTAGTCGCCATGATATCTCTCGTACTCGAGACGCAGTTAATAACTTTCAAACATATTATATACAACATTACAATAACATTAAAACTATAATACCATCAGAAATAACATCTATGCCTATAACAATGGCATTAAATCAGTTAAAATTTGTTATACCTTCTATAAGAGAACCTATACAAATTTTTATAAACAATAATAACACAACATATTCTGACAAATACCTATCTTCTTCAGATACAGAAATACAAATAAAAAAAATTTTTTATGACTTATCACTGACTCTTACTATTATTCATAATGCCTCATTATTACTTGAAAATTTAGATAATTACGCACAACTAAATGTAGATCAACGCTCTCAAATAAGACAATTACTTATCTATATCGTAGATATTTTAGACCAAATAATAGCATTTCCAGAGATCTCACATAAAAATAAAAATTTCCTCAAACACCTAAAAGAACATTTACTGCATACAATTGAATATGCTCCTACTTGGATTATCTTGGCTGTTGCTTTATCATTATCTTTAGGTACAATAATTGGATGGAAAAGAGTTGCTATTACTATTGGTGAAAAAATAGGAAAAAAAGAAATGACCTACGCGCAAGGATTATCAGCGCAACTAACTACAGCTATATCTATAGGTACAGCAAGCTATGCTGGTATGCCTGTATCTACCACTCATGTATTATCTTCATCTATTACAGGAACTATGTTAATCCCCGGCTGGGGAGTACAAGGAAAAATAATAAAAAACATATTAATAACTTGGTCATTAACCGTTCCTGTCTCTATTATATTAAGTGGAGGGTTTTATTGGATCGCGTTAAAACTAACTATATAAGTATATTGAAATATAAAATATATAGTAACAAAATATTTAATAATAATTTTTTATACCATTCTATCGTTTCTACTAAAAATTTAATTTCTTTAAATTCTAATAATATTTATAAAACCAAGTAATTAAAATATACATAGTATTTCCATAAATAAACATAATTTATCATTTTAATTTAATGAATAATTTTGTATTTATATATAATACCACTATATAACAATTTGTTATAACCATGAAAATAATTCCCTCACCAAAAAAAATACAAAACACTCACAAAATACATCAATCATTTTTAATTAATTAACTCAAAAAATAATAGACAATAAAACATCTTAAAATACAAAAAATTTTATCTAACCATCATACTCGTTACAATAATCAATAAAAAGTAAGTTGCTTACAATTCATTAATTTAACTATCTATAAAAATTAGATAAAACTATATTTTGAAGAACTTGCTATAATGCATGATGCTACTACACTCATATAGAATTTTCACTAAAAATGCATAGAAGGAGTAACAGAAATACCATAATACCGTAACATAGGATCTATTGCTACTGATTGACCACAAAACTGTATAAGGCATTTTTCTACATCAATAGACCCTCCTAAAGATAAAACATTATTAAGAAACAACTTTCCTATCGTTGGATTAAAAATACCTACCTTCTGAAAACGATACCAAACATTAGACGCCAACATATCTGCCCATAAATAACTATAATATCCCGCGGCATAATCATTAGAAAAAATATGCAAAAAAGAATGAGGAAAACGATCCCAATCCATTATAGAATGATGCATCGATATTTTTTTTATTACTTCATCAAATATTTTCAATACCTGACCTTGTACCCCTGAAATATATTCATGGTGTATTCGTAAATCAAATAACCCATATATAACTTGACGTAAAAGATATGATGCTGAATGATATGTTCTCATTTTTAATAAATTATTTATTATATCATCAGGTAACGATTGCTCTGTTTTGTAATGCATAGAAATTAATTTCAACACATCAGGTTCCCAACAAAATTTTTCCATAAATTGACTAGGTAATTCTATTGCATCCCAAGGCACTCCATTAATTCCAGATATTTCCGGAATATCAATACATGTCATTATATGATGTAATACATGCCCAAATTCATGAAATAAGGTAATTACATCATTATGAGTAAGCAAACACAATGTTTTATGATACCCCACCGATAGACGATTAAAATTACAAGTTAGATACGCAATAGGTTTCTGACTAATAGCATTATTATTTTTATACATCATACTTACTAAATCATCCATCCAAGCGCCTTCATGTTTATTATCTCTAACATATATATCTAAATAAAATCCTCCTCTCCATACACCTTCTTCATCAAAAATATCAAAAAACCGTACATCAGAATGCCACACTTCTATGTCATACCGCTCTTTAATAGTAATACCATAAATAAAATTTACTACCGAAAACATTCCATTCAGTACTACTTCTTCAGGAAAATAATAACGTAGTTTTTCGCTCGTAATCGAAAAAATGTGTTGTTTTTGTTTTTCTCTATAATATGCTATATCCCACGGCTTTAAAGCCACACAAGAATATTTCTTTTTAGCAAAATCTTGTGTTTCTAAAAATTCCTGATACTCATCCCGACTAATCCTATTAGATAGATTTATAAGAAAATTAAATACTTGTCCTGAGCTTTGTATCATGTTTTTTACTAAAGATTTTTCAAGATAAGTATTAAACCCCAATATTTGTGCCAGTTCACAACGTAATGATAAAATCTCATCCATTATCAAAGTATTATCCCATTTTCCATTATCAGGTCCTTTATCAGATGCTCGAGTATTAAAAGCCCAATATAACTCCTCTCTAAGTTCTTCGGTATCACAATATGAAAGAATTGAAGAATAACTAGTATATTTTAATGTAAACAACCATCCCTCTAGTCCACGAGCTTGCGCCTCTAAACGAGCAATCTCTAAATTATGAGATGGTACACCAGATAATACTCGTTTTTCTGTAATTAACTTGCTCCATCCTAAAGTCGAATCAAACACATTATTAGCATAATTTGAACTTAATTGCGACAACCTGGAATTTATATACATGTATTCTTTTTTTTGTTGTGGAGATAATCGAATTCCTGATAATTTAAAATCACGCAAAATATTGTTCAAAACTTTCTTCTGTATCGTACTCAATTTTTGATAAGCATCACTACCACGCAGTGATTTATAAGACTGATATAGACCGTGATGCTGATCAACCCAATTTCTGTATTCAGATATAAATAATAAACTCTCTTCATACACTTTACGTAACTCTAAGCTATGGTTTACAGCATTTAAATGTGTTACTGGAGACCAAGTTCGTTGTAATTCATTTTCTGCAATCATCAATGGATAGTACAATGTATCCCAAGTCATATTTTTTTTAGATACAAGTTGATCTACTGTATTATAACAATTATTTAAAACCTTTCGTATTGCCTCTTTAACATGCTTAGCCTTAATAGAAGAAAATTTAGGTAATACAGAGGAAGACAATAATGGATTATTAGACATATAATCAAATCCTATTTATTACTAAATATCAATTTAAATAATCTTTCATCATGTTATTTATATAAATAAAACTAAATATATCTTTAATCATATATACACAATCAAACCATAAACAAATATGTATAATGAAAATATTTTAGTAATTTCATCATCACTTTCTTTATATAAACTAAATAAAAACACACCATTCCTTTTATTTTATACAATAAAAAAGAATTTGAATCTTCAACCTATACATTCATTCCAAATATATTGTGTCACAAAACTAAACCACTCACTATTATAAATTAATATAATATAACACATGAATAATAACATACCATTATATGTTTTTAACATAAATGCTATTGTTTCATTAATTATGTTATAATTAAATTCAATTTAAAATATTATCAGTGTGATTTATTTAATTAATAGTCATGCTATTAAATGTGTGTTCACATTACGTCATGTATATGATAAAATATACAGCATATATTATCATAAATAAAAATTACAAATTGATGATATAATTGTTCTCATATATCAAGTTTACACTTTCCAAGAAATATACATATTACATATATGTATATGATACTCGTAGTTTTAATTAATCAAGGAGGTTTTAGTAGACATCTATTCATTAAGAAATCATTTCAAAAAAAATCATTATTTAAATACTCATATAATCATGGAGAAAATTTATTTATGAACTTTACTTTGCCATCTCTAAATTATCCTTATAATGCTTTAGAACCTTTTTTTGATGAAAAAACCATGAAAATTCATCATACAAAACACCATCAGACATATATCGATAATGCTAATGCAGCATTAATTGATTTACCGGAATTTTATAATTTGACCATTATGGAATTAATACAAAAATTAAATCATTTACCTGATCACAAAAAAACTATATTACGCAACAATGCAGGAGGTCACATCAATCATAGTATTTTTTGGAAATGCCTTAAAAAAAATACTACGCTTCAAGGCCCCCTCAAAGACTCAATAGAATATAATTTTTCAAATATTTCTTCTTTTAAAGATAATTTTGAAAAAGCCGCTATTAGTCGTTTTGGATCTGGTTGGATATGGCTAGTAAAACAACCTCATAACGTTTTATCTATAGTTTCTACCGCTAATCAAGACAATCCATTAATGGGCGCAGATATTTCAGGAACAAATGGATATCCAATCCTTGGGTTAGACGTATGGGAGCATGCTTATTATCTGAAGTATCAAAATCGCCGTTTGGATTATATTAAGTCATTTTGGAACGTAATTAATTGGGATGAAGTGTCCTCACGATTCAGTCAAGAATAGTATATTCACTTTTATATACAAAACTTAATAATTTATTACTACAAAATTAATTGCTTTAATATTTTTAAGTGATTTGTTACGTGATTTAATGCAAATAATGAATCACTTAAAAATACATGTGATATATCACGATATATGTAACAAAGAAATATCTGCCACTTTTAAAAATAAATTTTTAACTTTATTCAATAAAGTCAATCGATTAATTTGAATATTCACATTTTTATCCATAATGACGACATTGTCAAAAAACGTACTTACTGCATTAAATATTGTAATAATAGTAATTAATGCATCATAGTAACGATGCTGAACACACAATGATCGTACTTTATTCTCTATTAAAGCTGCTTGTTTAGCCAGATATATTTCTTCTGGCATTTTTAATAAAGAATCTTTCACGTCTCTGTTGTAATGAATTTGTTTTTTCGACAAAATATTTGATATGCGTTTATAAACTAAATACAACTTAATGCTTTCCCTTTGTTGTAATCGACAAAAAGTAATTACTGCTTCCACTCGATCATTAACATCTACCATACAAGAGTTTTCAACGCGCAAAACAGCTCTAATAATATCTGTTCTATAACCTCTTGAAGAATACCATGAATACAAACGATTACATATAAAATTATAAACATCATTAATAACTGTTACATTAATTAATTTTGGACCATACAACTTTACTGATTCCTGTATCAACTCAAATAAATTCAATGACAAGTTTTTATGTATAAGAATACGCAAGATTCCTATGGCACATCTTTTTAAAGCAAATGGATCTCTATTACCTTTGGGAAACTCTTTAATCCCAAATATACCCGATATAGTATCTATTTTATCAGCAATAGAGACAGCGCAAGAAATAAGACTAGTAGGTAATTTATCTTCAGAAAACCGTGGTTGATAATGCTCTTTTTGTGCTAAAGCTATTTTCTCTGATTCACCATCACGACGAGCATAATACATACCAATAGTACCTTGAGCAGAAGGAAACTCACACACCATATTGCTCATAAGATCACATTTACATAAGTATCCAGCACGCTTTGCTTGATTTATGTCCTCACCTATTTGATCAGCTATCCATCCAGATAACATTTGGATACGAAAACTTTTATCCCGCAAAGTTCCGAGCCTACTATGAAATAATACTGAATTTAATTTAGGTATATAATCTTCTAAACGACATTTGTTATCATTTCTCAAAAAAAATTCTGCATCCATCAAACGTGGCGTTATTACTCGTTCATGACCAGCAATGATCTGTTCATAATTATCTGAAACTGTATGTGCTACAAAAATGAAACACGGTAACAACGTTCCATCAATAGAATTAAATACTGGAAAATATTTTTGGTCATATCTCATAATATGAAGTATTACTTCGCATGGCAGTATTAAAAATCTTTTATCAAACCTGCCAGAAAGTACCACAGGCCATTCTACTTGAGCAGTAACTTCTTCTAATAATAAATTCTCATCCTTAATAATATTTACAATACCTCCAAGTTTTTTAGCTTCTTTTTCTACTTCTACATGTATAATATTCTTACGTATATCATAATCAGCTATCACCCAACCATTTTTATTTAAAAGATCCGGATAATGATCTGCATGTTCAAGAGAGATTTTATTCTGTTCCATAAATCTATTACCATACAATATTCGACTTGTATCAATACCAAAAAAACGACCTGGAATTAGATACGTATCCAATAATATAGTAACACTACGAACAGGCCGAATAAAAGGCACATCTACGTCTCCCCAGCGCATCATTTTATAATTGCGTAATCTTTCTAAAGCAAAATTAACCACGTCGTATAACAAAACTTTTAAATTCTGATGTATTACTGTATTTTCATCATATTTTGATACTTCCTGAAAATTATTAATTTGTATATTATTTTTGACATTTATATTTGTATTATCTACAGAAATAACATTAATACACGTATCTTGAACATGCAAATCACACAAATTGTCACTATCATTTGTCTCATGCACATGAACAATATTAATATTAAAATCACTTTTTACACTTATTTTAGCTTTGACAGCTAAACGACACGAAGATGCAAACCAGCTAGGATTGGCATAAAAAATGTGATGTTTTTTTAAACCATCCATAATCTGATAAAAAAAATCCCTTCCTAATCTTTTCAAAATTCCAGACGGTAATGATTCAGTACCAATTTCTACTAAAAAAGTATATTTATTCATTATGCAACTATCCCAACATAATATTCTTACTTCTTCACGCACATAGGAAAACCTAACTTTTTTCGAGATATATAATAAGCTTCCGCAATCATTTTAGTTAACTTGCGAATACGCAAAATATAATTCTTTCTTTCCGTAACAGAAATCACTTTTCTAACATCTAATAAATTAAAAATATGTATTGCCTTTAAAATTTGTTCATACGCTGGGATAGGCAAAGGTTGTCTCATAGTAATCAAATGTTTGATCTCATTTTCATATTGATTAAATATTTTGAATAAAAATTCAATATCTGTATATTCACAATTATAAATTGATTGCTCTAATTCATTTTGATAAAATAAGTCTCCATATGTAATACGTCCGCTCACACCATTACTCCATACCAAGTCATAAACATTATCTAAACCCTGTAAAAATAAAGCCAAACGCTCTAAACCATAAGTTATCTCTCCAGTAATAGGTTTACATTCCAATCCTCCCATTTGCTGAAAATAAGTAAATTGTGTTATTTCCATACCATTAAACCAAATTTCCCAACCTAATCCCCACGCTCCAAGCGTAGGATTTTCCCAGTTATCTTCAACAAAACGAACATCATTCTTTATACAATTTAATCCAAGAATTCTTAAAGAATCTAAATATAATTGCAGCATATTTTCTGGAGACGGCTTCATAATTACTTGAAACTGATAATACTGCTGCAATCTATTTGGATTTTGACCATAACGACTATCCATTGGTCGACGAGATATTTGAACATAAGAAATAGCAGCAGGTTCTGGGCCAATAGCATTCAGAAAAGTCATAGGATGTGAAGTAGCCGCACCAACTTCTATATCTAATGGTTGAGCAATCATACAGCCACAATTCTCCCAATAATTCTCCAATATTCGTATCAATCCTTGAAAAGTTTTTACATTATTGTTATGCATTTTATTTTGTTTATTTAAATTACTATATTTATGATATAGTATCAATAATTAATATGATTACGGCTATGTTCGTAATAATATAAAATATAATCTTGTCACATAAAATAAATTTTTTATTAAAAATCAATATACATAATAAATACATAAACAAATTAAAAATATAAATATTTTTAATTTTTATAATTATTTGATAAATATTAAATATAATTTTTATTTTCTTTTATAACACGTGTCTATGCATTCATTAATATAACCCAAATATACTATTTAAAATAAATTAATACATGTAATTAATTTGATATATATACTATATGTTATAATAATATTTTTTATATATTAAATTATAATAGTCTTAGTGTATCTATTTAATACATAATCAAATTAAAAAATAATTATATACTAATAACGTTTATACACATTAGGAAACAAAACAATGATTTCTCAACAAACATCAATTACAATAACTTCATACTTAATAATGTTAATATGTATAGCTATTGTAATACCATTAGGTTTGTTTCCTTGTTTTTTTTCTGGATTTTTAACTTATGAAATTATAATATCTTTCGCTTCTTACCTTGAACGATTTATTGGAATCAATCGCGCTCGTTGGACAGCAATGATGCTAATCATTATAAGTGTAACTGTTATTATAACAATAGGAATTATAAGTTGTGCTAATTTTTTTACAGAAGATATTAATAAGATTAGTATTTCTATTGAAATTAATCATGTTTTTTCCGATTTAAAGAAAAAAATTCCTGACTTTTTACCGTATTTTTTACCTAATACTACTGAAGAACTAAAAGATCAAATATTTGCCTGGATTGAATCAAATTTAATTCTTATTCGTAATATGGGACATACTTTTATACATGGACTCATTACTTTATTAATAGGATTAGCAATTGGAATATTAGTATCTTGTACTAAATCTACAACACAATATACTAACCACACATATTTTACTAATCAACTATCAGAACGCATATATAATCTTTCTCAAGCATTTCATAATATCGTTTTTGCTCAAATTAAAATATCTTCAATAAACACATTATTAACATCTATTATGATTTTTATTTTGTTTCCATTATTTGGACAAACCTTACCATTAAGAAAAACTTTAACAATCATTACTTTTATTTTAGGTCTTTTACCAATTGTAGGAAATATTATTTCTAATATCATCATTACTATCGCTGCTTTATCTATATCACTAAGTATCGGAATGATAATGCTTGTATATTTAGTATTAATTCATAAATTAGAATATTTTCTTAACGCCGAAATTATCGGAAATAGAATTAATGCCAAGCCTTGGGAATTAATAGTTTCAATGATTTTACTGGAATCAATATTTGGATTAGAAGGCCTAATAGCAGCACCAATTTTTTATGCTTATTTAAAAACAGAGTTGCGTTTAAAAAAATTAATTTAACCTTTTAGTTATTAAAAAACACATAACAATACAAATATTAACTAAATAATTAAAACAAAATATACATAAACCAGTTTTAACATATATACGTTAGTTAAAACTGGTTTATGTAATCATTATAACAATTAAAGAATAATTTACTATTACTTAATTTCTATACGTCTTGGTTTCAATGTATCCGGTAATATTCTTTCTAAATGTATATAAAGAATACCATATTCCAAATTTGCACCTGTTATTTGAATATGCTCAGCTAATTGAAATTTTCTCTCAAAATCATGCTCCGTAATACCTTGATACAAATAATTCTTAGCGTTTTGATTAGAATCAACATGTATTCCTTTCACCACTAACATATTATCATGCATTGTAATATCTAACTCGTTATTTGTAAAACCAGCTACCACAATAGAAATACAATATTTATGCTCACTAACCAATTCAACATTATAAGGAGGATAACTCCCATTGCTTTGTCCAATCTCTAAAAAATTAACTAATCTATCAAACCCAATGACAGAACCATACAGCGGCGAAAAATCAAAATTACGCATATATAATACTCCTAATAAAACAATTATTAAAATTTTATAAACAAATGTAAATAAAAAATAACTTTAAAATTACTATTTTTTTAAATCAACAATTATATATAACATGTATTACACTCATAATACAAGATTAACTATATAATTACGCGATGCTTTCTATTTAAACAAAAATATAAACAATTTACCTATCCGATCCTATCTTATCAAGAGTAAAAACCTGCTACATAAAACATAATATTAAAAAAAAATTATTTTTATATATTAATAATCTACATTTGTTGCTTTTAATGCATTAGCTTCTATAAAAGCACGTCTCGGTTCAACCAAATCACCCATCAGCGTCGTAAATAAACGATCCGCTTCCATTGCATCTTTTATTGTAACACGTAACATACATCTATTTTTTGGATTCATAGTAGTTTCCCATAATTGATCTGGATTCATTTCTCCCAATCCTTTATAACGCTGTACTATCAATCCTTTCCGTGATTCTCGCATAAGCCATTCCATTGCCTGATCAAAAGAATTTACTTTTTTACGATATATTCCATATTCTACGTAAGCATTTGAAAGATGTAAACTATCCATTTTCACTCCAAAAGATACCAATTTTTTATATTCATAACTTTTAATAAAATCCATACTCAATGAATAATCTACATCAGTACCATATGTTCGTATACGTAAAATTGGCTCAAAATATTTATACTTATGATTTTTCAAAATAACAAAATCATAATTACCACCATATTCCTCAAAAGTGCCTAATGATTGTACTAAAGATCGCATCCATGCTTCAACATACTCATAACAATACCATTGTTCTTCAGATAAAACTGAATGATGAATTAATCCCTTAAGTAATATCTTTGGAAACCGACGTTCCATACGAATTATTATTTTTTGTATTAAATAATATTCAAAGATTAATTGTTCTAATGTTTTACCTGTCAAAGGAGATATATCAGGATTCATATAAAAACGTGCATTATCCACTACCATCGACATTTGATATCTATTCATAGATTCTTCATCTTTAAGATACTGTTCTTGATATCCTTTCTGTACTTTATATAAAGGAGGCTGCGCAATAAATATGTGCCCCCTCTCGATAATTTCTGGCATTTGACGATAAAAAAAAGTCAATAATAAAGTACGAATATGCGCTCCGTCAACATCTGCGTCTGTCATAACTATGATATTATGATATCTTAATTTATCTAAGTTATACTCGTTTGGTCCAATCCCGCAACCAAGAGCAGTAACCAACGTCATTACTTCCTGGGAATTCAACATTTTGTCGAAACGTGCTTTTTCTACATTCAATATTTTACCTTTAAGCGGTAAAATTGCTTGATTTTTACGATTTCTACCTTGCTTTGCGGAACCACCAGCAGAATCTCCTTCCACTAAATATAATTCAGAATAAACTGGATTTTTTTCTTGACAATCAGCTAACTTACCTGGTAATATCGAGAAATCCGACAATCCTTTACGACGTGTTAAATCTCTAATTTTTCGTGCTGCCTCTCTAGCACGAGCAGCTCCTACAATTTTATTTACTATATTTTTAGAATCTACTGGATTTTCTAAAAAAAACTCCACTAATTTTTCATACACTAATGACTCGACAGCAGTTTTGGCTTCAGAAGAAATCAATTTATCTTTAGTTTGCGAAGAAAACTTTGGGTCCGGTATTTTAATAGATAATATAGCAACAAGTCCTTCTCTAACATCATCTCCTGTTGTAATGACTTTAGTTTTTTTATTATATTCTTCTTTATCTATATAAAAATGCATTGTACGTGTAATAGCTGTTCTTAACCCCGACAAATGAGTACCACCATCTCGTTGAGGAATATTATTAGTAAAAGAATATATTTTCTCTTGAAAATTATTATTCCATTGTAACGCAACTTCTATGTCAATATCTCCTTTTTTTCCTATACAATAAAACATATTAGGATGAATTGCTGTTTTATTAATACTCACATATTTCACAAAAGCTTTTAATCCACCCGAACAACGAAAATTTTCTTTTTTATTATTACGACGATCACGTAAAACAATCGAAATTCCAGAATTTAAAAACGATAACTCTCTAAAACGCCTAGCCAAAACATCATATTTAAATTCAGTCTTATTTGTGAATATCGTAAGACTAGGCCAAAAACGTATCGTAGTTCCACTTTCCTTACTCTCACCTACTATCTTTAAATGTGACAGTGGTTTTCCTTGACGATAAACCTGTTTATATATTTTAGAATCTCTTCTTATGACTAACTCTAATTTTTCTGATAAAGCGTTTACCACCGAAATTCCAACTCCATGCAATCCTCCCGAATTTTTATAATTACTGCTATCAAATTTACCTCCAGCATGTAACATAGTCATAATAACTTCAGCCGCAGATATCCCTTCTTCTTCATGTATACCTGTAGGGATACCTCGACCATCATCCTGAACAGAAACTGAATTATCCTGATAAACAGTTACTATAATTTCTTGACAATATCCTGAAATAGCTTCATCAACAGCATTATCTACTACTTCAAATACCATATGATGCAATCCTGTTCCATCATCAGTATCTCCAATATACATTCCAGGACGTTTTCGTACCGCATCTAATCCTTTTAAGATCTTGATACTTGAAGAATCATAAGCGCTTAACATTAACTTGTTCCTATACAATATAAAAACAATTAGAAATTTTATTTTTTACAAGTATATCTAACAAAAATATCTAACTATACAATTATTACTATTCTATTAAATTAGAACTTATTTAATACAAATACAATCAATTTTAGTATTTTTTATATTTTATTTTTTAAAAAAACAAATATACACTTTTTATGAAATTTTCAACTCAGAATTGTATAATTATTCTACACATGAATTATACATTCTGAGTTACTATTAATTCTACATCCAAAATTTAATATACAATTTCATATGAAATACATGTCAATATTATTATTATTATATAATAATCTACAAATCATTGTTATATTCGAATTGGCATAACAACATATGTTGCACTATAGCATTGAGATATGCATTCTATTTGAACACTAGATACTTCATTTGTAAAAAAGAATTGGAGAACATGTTTATCCATAACACAAAGAACATCAAGTAAATAATCTACATTAAAAGATATTTCCATATTCTTACCTAAATATGAAACATCTAAAACCTCTTCTGATGCTTCATGCTCCAAATTATGTGCAGTGATTTTTAATTGATTGGCGATCAAAGTAAGCTTAACAATACGAAGTCTTTCATTAGAAAGAATAGCTACACGCTTTAAAGCATGTTTCAAAATATCACATGAAACCTCCAAAACATTTTTTGGTTGCTTAAAAATAATATCACTATAATTTGGAAATACAGCATCAATCAATTTAGAAGTAAAAATATAATCATCCGCCTCTATACGAATAAAATTATTATTTGACTGAATACTAATTAATCTTTCTTCAATATTTAGTAAACGTAATATTTCAATGATTCCTTTACGAGGTATAATAACGGATTGACTAGGTAATGACGACCCCATAGATGTCTCGCAACGTGCTAGACGATGTCCATCTGTCGCTACAATACGTACAATATGTCCTTTAGTTTCAAAAAACACCCCATTTAAATAATAACGTACATCTTGATTAGCCATAGAAAATTGAGTCAATTCAATCATTTTCTTTAAAATAGCTTCCGATATTACTAATTTTAACTCATTATTCCACTTCTCTAATTTAGGAAAATCTGACGAATAAAATGTAGATAAAGAAAATCTACTAGATCCAGAACAAACAATCAATCTATCATCTTTTAAAGCTATAGAAATACTTGATGATTCAGGTAAACTACGACAAATCTCAAAAAATTTTCGCCCTGGTATTGTACTAGATCCAACAGAACATTTTGACTCTAAACGTACCCTAATTATTATTTCTATCTCTAAATTCGTAGCGGTCATAAATAAATAATCATCATTAACCTCTAACAATATATGACCCAAAACAAGCATTCTTGGCCGTCCACTAATAACGCTTATAATTTTTTGTAGAGGTCGATATAAAGATTTTCTATCAATTACAAAATTCATAATAACAAAATTTATTAAAAATAATACTTCAAATAATTATATAAAACATTATTTTTTAAAGCTTAAAACTTAAACATCCATTATGATAGCATAAAATATAAAATAAAAAATGTAAATGCACCTGAATATATTAAAATCATATAACATATACAGATAATTAATCATCCTTTGTTAAGGTTATTACAATAAAATTCATTATTTATAAAAAAGTAAACAATTAAATCTTAAATATTTTTGACTTTAAATACCTTATACTGTAGAATCAGCATCAAATATTGCATAATGTAATTTACAATACAAAATATTAAAAATTATTATTAATTTAAACAAATATAAAAGAAAATTTAAATATGAAACGCACCTTTCAGCCTTCCATATTAAAACGTAATAGAACACACGGATTTCGAGTAAGAATGGCAACAAAACAAGGACGTCAAATATTATCGAGACGTAGATCAAAAGGACGTATCCGATTAAGCGGATCTATTTAAATCCATCAAGTACAATAATCAAATATAATAACAGCAGAGACTATTAATGTAGCTAAATGAATAAAAGATTTTTACCTAAACGAGCACGATTGTTAAATCTAAATGATTTTATTTTTGTCTTTCAAAAACCAGAACGTGTTAAAACCGCCGGAATAACTTTGTTAAGTAGAGCTAACCAATTAGGATATCCTCGCATTGGATTGGCTATTTCAAAAAAATACGTAAAACGTGCTCATGAACGAAATCGAGTTAAAAGACACATGCGTGAAACCTTTCGCATAAATCAACATAATTTATTATCTAAAGATTTTGTGTTCGTTATTCACTCAAAAGAAATCACTCACTTTAAAAATCATGTATTAATAAAAAATCTTGAAAAATTATGGTATCACCATGTGTGTTAATCAAAAAAATAATAATATGGTTAATATATATATACCAAATCAGCATTAGTCCCATATTGGGCCATCATTGTCGTTTCCAAATCACATGTTCTCAATATGGAATTAAGTCAATACATAAATTTGGAGTACTAAAAGGCATATGGATGATATGTGTACGTATATTACAATGTCATCCTTTAACTTTGAAAAATAATGAAAATTTTAAGTCTTATTCATACTTATACATTCAGGACATAATCAACATGGATTCGCAACGTCATTTCTTTGTGATAGCTTTTTTAATTATGTCATTCATACTGTGGCAAACATGGCAATCGGAATACCATCAAAACATTAATACTCAAAAAATACATACATACGAAAATACACATCCACTATTTAGTTCCGAAAATAATGACGAAGCGAAATATATTTATAACAAAAATCATCATATAATTACAGTACAAACAGATGTATTTTTACTAAAAATCAACACTTATGGAGGAGATATTGAAGAAGCATATTTGACAAATTATTTAGAAAGTTTAAATGCTAAAAAACCCTTTCATCTATTAAGTAATTCACAAAAATTTATATATCAAACAAACAGCGGATTAATAAATAAAAACACACTAAACACACCACTCAATAACAAGAAATTATTATATATTACCAAAACTAATCAAAATACATATGTTCTACCAAAAAATGAAAACAAATTACAACTAACCTTAATACATCATACCTCCGACGGAATTACATATACCAAAAATTATATTTTTAATAGAAATGATTATTCTATATATGTATACTACACAATAAATAATATGAGCACTTATCCATTAAAAATTCAATTATTTGGTAATCTAACACAATCTACACATTGCTCCAAATCACTTGATTACAATAATAACGAAAATAGCTTTCCTTTATACTCTTATCGAGGCGCAGCATATTCTACTGACAAAAAAAAATATCAAAAATATAGCTTTAAAGATATAAAAAATATGGACTTAAAAATTAATACTTACAATGGATGGGTAGCAATATCTCAAAAATATTTTGCAACAGCCTGGATACCGCTTACTCCAGGGAACAATACATTTTATACTACTCACGACAATAATCATGATAACGTATCCATAGGTTTTCAATCTGATTGGGTTGACATACCAATAGGTAAACAAATCGAATTAAAATCTATTTTATGGATAGGTCCTAAAATTCAAGAAAAAATGAAAGCAACAGCTTCAAATTTAGATTTAATCATTGATTACGGATGGTTATGGTTCATTTCTCAACCATTATTTAAATTATTGAATTTCATTCATGCATACATAAATAATTGGGGTATTTCTATTATTATTATAACATTAATTATACGTTTTGTTATGTATCCTCTAACTAAATCGCAATATACTGCTATGGCAAAAATACGCATGCTACAACCTAAGTTATCTACAATACAAAAAGAATATAAACATGACAAATATAAATATCATCAAAAAACTATGGAATTATATAAAGAAGAAAAAGTAAATCCATTAGGAGGATGTTTACCTCTATTAATCCAAATGCCTATATTCTTAGCATTATATTACATGCTATCAAGTTCTGTAGAATTAAGACACGCCAAGTTTGCTTTTTGGATTCATGATTTATCTGCTCAAGATCCCTATTATATACTACCCATAGTAATGGGAATGACTATGTTTTTTATACAAAAAATGTCACCTACCACTGTTACTGATACAATTCAAAAAAAAATGATGACTGTTATGTTGATAATTTTTACTATATTTTTTTTATGGTTTCCATCAGGATTAGTGCTATACTATATAGCAAGTAATGTAATTACTATTATTCAACAACAAATAATTTATCAAGGATTAGAAAGAAAAGGACTACATAATAAAAAAATTTATAAATAATACATTTCATATAAATAACTTTTGACAAAATAAAAATATATCATCTTATTTTCTTTAATATATTTGAAAAAATAATAAAATTACGAGTTACATAATGGATACAATAGTAGCTATTTCAACTCCTCCAGGACGTGGAGGTATCGGTGTTATACGAATATCTGGAAAATCAGTCCCTACAATCGCTCCTAAATTACTAGGGAAAATACCTGCGCCAAGAAAAGCAGAATATTTACCGTTTTTAGATACAGATGGTTCTATATTAGAACAAATAATAGCTCTATTTTTTCCTGAACCAAATTCTTTCACGGGAGAAAACGTATTAGAAATCCATGGACATAGCGGGCAAATGATACTAGATCTATTATTAAAACGTATTTTAAAAACATCTTCTAACATAAGAATAGCGCATCCAGGAGAATTTACTCAAAGAGCATTCTTAAATGATAAAATAGATCTCATCCAAGCAGAAGCAATATCTGATATTATCGACGCCACTTCATATCAAGCGGCAAAATCAGCATCAAATTCTCTACAAGGAACTTTTTCTAATCAAATACATGTAGTATCAGAAAAACTTACAAATTTACGTGTACACGTAGAATCATCTATTGACTTTTCAGAAGAAGAAATTAGTGTTAAATCATATAACGATACCAAAAAAATTTTAAAAAATATTATAAAAAATATACAACAAATATATAAATCAGCTTGCCACGGAGTCTTACTACGTGAAGGAATAAAAGTAGTAATTGCTGGAAAGCCAAACGCTGGAAAATCTAGCTTATTTAACGCATTAATCGGTATTGACAGAGCTATCGTAAGTACAATATCAGGTACTACGCGAGATACATTACATGAGTGCATTCAATTGAACGGCATAGCATTTCATGTTACTGATACCGCTGGATTACAAAAAAACAGCGATAATGAAATAGAAAAAATTGGAATGAAACGTACATGGGATGAATTAAATAATGCAGATCATATATTATGGGTAATTGACTCCAACGACGATACAAACAAAGAATACAACATTTTAATACAATACATAAAAACAATGTTAATTGAAAAGAATAAAAGAGTTCCTATTACAATAATACGCAATAAATCTGATTTAACTGAAGAAACAATTGGCATTAGCACAAAAAAAAATTGTACACTTATTACCTTGTCAGCCTTATTTAATGATGGAATAAATTTATTACAAAAACACCTCAGTAATCATATACGATCCGAAACACTGAAATATCACCTTCATCATCACCCTTCTGAAAACCAAGGAAATTTTATCGCTCGAAGACGTCATTTAAATGCACTAAAAAAATCTATCTTATATCTTTCATCTGCTCAAAAACAACTACTATCCTTCTCAGAAAAAGGAATTAATGAACTTTTTGCAGAAGATCTCACATTAGCGCATAACGAATTAAATAAAATATTTGGAAAATTTACCTCTGAAGATTTGTTAGAAAAAATATTCTCAACATTTTGTATTGGTAAATAATAACTTGCAATACAATATTCGTAGTACCTTTTAATGAAATTAATAAATGAGCGAACTCACAAAAAATTTTCTAATTAAATAATCGTTATAAACATATGTTATATATTACATTCATATAATTTATGTACCAAATATATTCATGCAATACAATATAATTACATAAAATAATTAAATAAATAACACGATTAAAAAATATTTATTTATTTTTCTTTGATCGCTTCCAATTTAAAATAGAAAACTGCCGTATCCTGCTGATAACCGTTTCACCAGCCGAAACATCTTGAGTTACTGTAGTTCCGGCTCCAATAATTGCGTTTTTTTCAATAATAATCGGAGCGACTAGCTGACTATCAGCGCCAATAAAAACATTATCATCAATAATAGTATTATTTTTTTTTACTCCATCATAATTACAAACAATAACACCAGCTCCAATATTTACTTGAGCTCCAATTTTAGCATCACCTAAATAACTAAGATGCTTGACTTTTGATTGTTTCCCCAATAAAGTATTTTTTATTTCTACAAAATTCCCCACATGACTTTTTTCTTGTAATTCAGTTCCTGGTCTTAACCGAGCAAAAGGTCCAATACTACTCTGACTACTTATTTTCGAATTTTCAATAATCGAAAACGGATAAATTATTACATCATCTTCAATGATTACATCTTTCAATACACAATTTGATCCTATTTGTACCCTATTCCCCAAAGAAACATGTCCTTCAATAATTACATTTATATCTATACGCACATCTTTTCCATATACCAATGTACCCCTTAAATCAAATCTATTTGGATCGGATATTATTACTCCTGATGACAATAAATGTTTAGCTTGTTTCTGTTGATATTGCCTATCCAAATACACCAAATCTGATTTACTATTGACTCCAATAATTTCAAATGTATCAATCGGATACATAGTATGTATAACACAACCTGATCGATAAGCTGTGCGAATTATATCAGTTAAATAAAATTCATTTTTTAATCTATGAGCAACAAGGCTATCTAACCAACACCTTAACAATCCGACAACAGTAATAAAAACACCAGTATTAATTTCTTTAATTTTTTTATGATCATCATTATTAATATCATCATGTTCTATTACACCAATCACATGCCCTTTATGATTTCGTATAATACGTCCATATCCATTTGGATCAGGTAATATAGCTGTTAACATACCTATATCACATTGCGATTTCATAACACACAAGCGCTGTAATGTTTTATGAGAAACAAGAGGCACATCACCGTACAAAACAAGAACTTCTTCATTATTATCATTAATAGAAAATAACACTTGCTGCACAGCATGTCCAGTGCCAAGAAGATCATGCTGTAATATCCAATGTATAGGAAGCGCATTATTATTATAGTCCGTATTAATTGTTTGCATTACCATTTCTCCTTTATAACCACATACTACATATACGGACTTAACATTTAACTGTGTTACAGAATCAATTATATGTTGCAACATAGGTTTTCCACCAATTTGGTACAATACTTTTGGTATATCAGACAACATTCTATTACCTCTACCAGCAGCAAGAATAATTACACTAATATTAATATCCGACATAACCTATATATCTCGTCTTACTTGTATCTATAAACTATATATTTTATAAAATAAGAAAATGTAACAAAATTTCTATAAACACAATTATTTTAATAGTAATAGTCACCGCTACTATCATTAGTATAAATTAATAATTTTTATTTTTTTTATTTAATTCAATTAATCTAAGTTGAGCAACGGCTTTAGATATTTTTGAAGCAATTTTAATATAATCTACGTTATCGCTATGTCGTGCTCGCTTAATATGTTCTTCAGCTTCACGTTTCGCTTCTTTAGCTTTTTTTTCATCTAACTCTTCAGCGCGAATGGCTGTATCTGCTAATATCGTCACCATATCTCTCTGAACTTCAATTATACCCCCAGATATATACATATACTCTTCGTTACCACACGATTTTACTATACGTAACACACCTGGTTTAATTGACGCAAGCAATGGAACATGACCTGAAAAAATACCCATTTCACCTTCGGTACCTACTACTTGAATTTTATGTACTATTCCAGAAAATATCTGTCTTTCAACAGAAACAACAGTCAAGTTATAAGTACATATAGTCATACTATGATGCCTTTATCTCTATAAATAAAAAAATTAAAGTGTTTTATTTTTTTCTATAACTTCTTCGATGGTGCCTACCATATAAAATGCTTGTTCCGGAATATGATCATAATTTCCCTCTATAATTCCTTTAAATCCTTTGATAGTATCTGCTAAAGAAACATATGCGCCAGAAAAACCAGTAAATACTTCAGCAACAAAAAAAGGTTGTGATAAAAACCGCTGAATCTTTCGTGAACGTAACACTATCAATTTATCTTCTTCTGATAATTCTTCCATCCCTAAAATAGCAATAATATCCTTAAGTTCTTGATAACGTTGCAAAATAGATTTAACACCTCGAGCAACATCGTAATGTTCCTGTCCTACGATAAGTGGATTTAATTGTTGACTATTAGAATCTAATGGATCCACTGCAGGATAAATACCAAGAGCAGCAATTTGACGACTTAAAACTATAGTTGCATCTAAATGAGAAAAAGTAGTAGCAGGAGATGGATCTGTTAGATCATCTGCAGGCACATACACTGCTTGCACAGAAGTAATTGACCCCAATCTTGTCGAAGTAATGCGTTCTTGCAACATACCCATTTCTTCAGATAATGTAGACTGATATCCTACCGCAGATGGAATGCGCCCTAACAACGCAGATACCTCAGTACCAGCAAGAGTATAACGATAAATATTATCTATAAATAATAACACATCATACCCTTCATCTCTGAATTTTTCTGCCATAGTCAAACCAGTCAACGCTACACGCAATCTATTTCCAGGAGGCTCATTCATTTGACCATACACTAACGCAACTTTATCAATGACATGAGAATTTATCATTTCATGATAAAAATCATTGCCTTCTCGAGTACGTTCTCCAACACCAACAAATACTGAATAACCAGAATGTTCTACAGCAATATTACGAATAAGCTCCATCATATTAACAGTCTTACCAACACCAGCTCCCCCAAACAGACCAACTTTACCTCCCTTAGAAAACGGACACATTAAATCAATTACTTTAATACCAGTAATTAAAAGTTCCTGACTAGTAGATAGTTCAGAATAAAGAGGAGCTGATCTATGAATAGACCATCTTTCTTTCTCTTTAATAGGTCCTTTCATATCAATTGGCTCACCTAACACATTCATTACGCGACCCAAAGTTTCCTTTCCTACTGGAACTTCAATAGAACGTTTTAAATTGACCGCTATTAATCCTCGACGCAATCCATCCGTATTCCCCATAGCTATACAACGTACTACACCTCCACCTAATTGTTGTGCTACCTCTAATATTAACTTTTTATTAGAATTATCAATACATACTTCAAGCGCATGATATACAGTAGGAACCGAATCTCGTTTAAACGCAACATCAACCACGGCTCCAATAACCTGAATTATTTTTCCAGAACAAATATTCATGATATCATACATACTTTCAACTCTACTATGTTATCTACTATATTACAGAAGCTCCCGAAATAATTTCTGTAAGTTCTTTTGTAATTTTAGTTTGCCTGACTTTATTATAAAGCAATTTTAAATCGCTAATTAAAACCTCTCCATTATCCGAAGCAGTTTTCATCGCTACCATTCGAGCAGATTGTTCGCTAACTAAATTTTCTAACACCCCTTGATAAACTTGTGATTCAATGTACCGTTTCAACAAACTATTTAATAATGTTTTAGAATCAGGCTCATACAAATAATCCCAATATTTAATTTGTAACATAGTTTTATCTATAGAAACAATTGGTAAAATCTGTAAAATTTGAGGAATCTGAGACAAAGTATTAACAAATTTATTATATACTAAATACAATCTATCTATCTCATTACTACCGTATAATTCCAACATTACTCTCACTGAACCGATCAACGATAACATTTTAGGAGTATCTCCAATTCCAGAAATACAACTCACTATTTTTGCTTGTTTTACACAATTGAAAAAAGAAGCGGCTTTTGCACCAATCACAGCTACTTTAACAGATATTCCTGCATCATTCCATCTACTGATGTCGCACAACAACATCCTAAATAAATTAATATTTAACCCTCCCGTTAATCCTCTATCTGTTGATACTACCCAATAACCTATAGATTTTATATTTCTATCTATAAAATAAGGATGTTTATATTCTAATGTTCCTGAAGCAATATGACTAATTACCTTACGAATAGTTTCCGAATACGGTTTGTTTATTAACATGCGATTTTGTGTTTTATGAATCTTAGAAACAGAAATCATCTCCATAGCTTTAGCAATTTTCTGTATATTACGTATACTGTCTATTTTTAAACGTATCTCTTGTGAACTAGACATGTTAATATTCCTACGCTACAATGAACCGATTTAAATCCATCATCTATCAAGATTGATTTAATTTAAAATTTTCAAGAATAATTTTAAATTTATTTTCAATATTAGTATCATATACACCACTACTATCAATTATTCTCATCAGCTCCTTTTCTACACAATTCACATATAATATCAATTTAGACTCAAAATCACTTATTTTCGATACTTCAATATCTTCTAAATAACCATGTATTGCTGCAAACAAAATAATAGACTGTTGTGAAATAGACATAGGAGAATATTGTCTTTGTTTTAATAATTCAGTTATCTTTTGACCATGCCGTAATTGTTTACGTGTAACCTCATCCAATTCTGAAGCAAACTGTGAAAAAGCAGCTAATTCACGATATTGAGCTAACGCTGTACGAATTCCACCGGATAATACTTTCATAATATTGGTTTGAGCAGACCCTCCAACACGTGACACTGAAATTCCTGGATTTACCGCAGGTCTAATTCCTGAATTAAATAAATGAGATTCTAAAAAAATTTGCCCATCAGTAATAGAAATAACATTAGTTGGAATAAATGCAGAAACATCTCCAGCCTGAGTTTCAATGATAGGTATTGCAGTTAAAGAACCAGTCCTTCCTATTATTTTCCCATGAGTACATTGTTCAACATAATCAGAACTAACCCGAGAAGCTCGTTCTAACAAACGAGAATGCAAATAAAATATATCTCCTGGATACGCTTCTCGCCCCGGAGGACGTCTCAACAATAAAGAAATTTGACGATAAGCTACTGCCTGTTTAGAAAGATCATCATATACAATCAACGCATCTTCTCCGTGATCTCTAAAATATTCACCCATAGCACATCCAGCATAAGGAGCTAAATACTGTAATACAGCAGACTCAGAAGCAGATGCAAGTACTACAATAGTATTATCTAAAGCATGATGTTCTTCTAATTTTTTTACCACATTAGCTACAGTTGTTGCTTTCTGACCAATAGCAACATAAATACATTTTACCCCACTATCACGTTGATTAATAATAGTATCTATCGCCAATGCAGATTTTCCAGTTTGTCGATCTCCTATAATTAATTCACGCTGTCCACGACCAATAGGCACCATAGAATCAACAGACTTATATCCAGTTTGAATTGGTTCATCTATTGATTTTCGATCAATCACACTAGGTGCTATAGCTTCTACCGGAAGATAATGCGAACATTGTATTGATCCTTTATTATCTATAGGTATGCCTAATGCATTTACTACTCTTCCCAATAACTCTAATCCCACGGGAACTCGTAATATATTTCCTGTACACTTTACCACCATCCCTTCATACACATTTAAATATGAACCCATAACTACAGCGCCTACAGAATTACGCTCTAAATTCAATGCTACAGCAAACTGATTTGATGGTAACGCTATCATTTCACCTTGCATAACATTTGTTAAACCATGTATTTGAATAATCCCATCACCTACAGAAGTAATAGTACCCTCATTACGAGTCTCGAATGTTATATCAAATTGAGCAATACGCTGCTTAATTAATTCACTGATTTCATTTGAATTTAATTGCATAATTATATCTATCTATACCTAAATAATTAAAAAACTAATATTGCAGCATACGATTTAAACGTAAAATACGTCCACGTATACTCCCATCAATAATTGTATCTCCAATACAAATAATTATACCACCTAATATATTCTTATCTATTATATTAGACAGTAAATTTACCTTTGCAGATAAACGAGTAGTCATTATATCAATAATTTTTTTTAGTTGCTTGCGTTGTAAAGGCCAAGCAGAAATAATTTTTATTTCTATAGAATGTACATACTGAGCTTGTAGATGAGAAAATTCTTTTAAAACAACGGGTAATAGTAATAATCGATTATTTTCCGACATAACACGAATTAAATTTTTACCAAAAACATCAATTTGGCATTTCTGATAATCTTCGCAAACAGCAATAAATATATCTGATAATATTTTTGATTCTAAACGTCTAAAAAATAAAGATTGTATTAAACTATTTTTACTAATCTTAGAAAACAAACCAAGTACTGATTTCCATTCACTTATATTTTTTCGTACTAAAGCTATATCAAATATAGCTTTGGCATACTCATGAGCAATTGCAAACATACTCAACATCTACTCCTCGTACGATAATTTATTAACAATATTATTTACAATGTCTATATCAATCATTTCATTAACAGAACGCTCTATAATTTTTTCTGCACCCTCAATTATAAGCTTGCCAATCTGTTTTCTTAGCTCATCGGTAACACGTTTTCTTTCATAAATAATTTGCTCTCGAGCCTGAGATAGAATCCTATTCTGCTCTCTCTCTGCTTCATATTTAGCGTCATTAATAATTTGTATTTTACACTTATTTGCGTGATTTATAATCTCTTGAGCTCTAATTTTGGCTTTATCTAAACAAACTAAAGCTTCAGCATTAACACGTTCAGATTCTATTTTAGCATGATTAGCAAAAGCTAAATTATCAGAAACTTCTCTCTGACGCTTCTCAATAAGCGACATAAATGGAGACCATACATACTTCATACAAAACCAAACAAACAAAATAAATGAAATAGTCTGGCCTAAAATTGTTGCATTTAAATTCACAGTATAAAATCCTAATTATTAATTATTATTCATAAATATGCTCTTACCAATTATGATACTAAACCGCAGCAAACATTACATACAAGCCTAAACCCACAGTAATCATAGGTATCGCATCAACTAATCCCATAACAATAAAAAATTGAGTACGAAGAAGTGGAATAAGGTCTGGTTGACGCGCAGCTCCCTCTAAAAACTTACTACCTAAAATACCAATTCCAATAGCAGCGCCAATTGCTGCCAAGCCCATCATTATTGCTGCAGATACATACAACATATCAAAATTTAAATTCTCCATAATAACTCCCTATCTACAATATTTCAAATTACACTTATACTATTTATTTATATACGCACTTATTTTAAATAAGAATCATGAGCTGTAGACAGATAAATAACCGTTAAAACCATAAAAATAAAAGCTTGCAATACAACTATTAAAATATGAAAAATAGCCCACGGTAAACTTAACACCCATTGACCCCACCACGGCAATAAGCCAGATATTAAAATAAAAATCAATTCACCAGAATACATGTTACCAAACAACCTGAGACTTAATGACACCGGTTTGGATAACAAACCAATAATTTCAAGAATAAAATTCACAGGCACACATGTCAAATGATTAAATGGATGCCACATTAATCCTTTAATAAAACCGCGCACACCATTTATATGGATATCATAATATACAACAAGTACAAATATATTTAATGCCATCGAAAGCGTTATATTGATATCAGCAGACGGAACGACACGTAATGCAGGCAATCCTAATATATGTTTAGCTATATAAGGTAATAAATCCACAGGAAACAAATCCATAACATTCATTAAAAAAATCCAAACAAAAACAGTCATAGATAATGGCGCAATTAATTTACTTTTACCATGAAACATATCTTTTACATTACTGTTAACAAACAGTATTATTAGCTCAATAAAAGCCTGTAATTTAGTAGGAACTCCACAAGTTGCTACTTGCACTGAACAACCCGCAACCAACAAAAATACAACAGCTAATAATACTGAAAAAAATATAGAATCTACATTTAATATCCAAAAAGATGAAATACTTTCTGAATTTATCCATGAACAAGTACTCAAATCAAACTGTAAATGATGTAAATGATGCCCAATATATTCCTGAGAACTACCTGCTGTTATGCCTGACATAAATCATCCTTCAAAAAATATTCCTTACAACGCACTATTATTTCAACTCATATAAATTTTAATAAAAATTTTATAAAACACACTAAAAACCAAAACAAAACCAATAATCAAATAGTAAACATATTAAACTTTAATACTAACCACTATTAGTACAACAACATAAACACATTACGCACAAAATTATCACCTCGTTTTTTTTAAAAACAATTTATCCAACTAACAAATTATTAATATAATAAATACATATGATAAACCATAAAAAATAAAATACTACACAACACCAAAAACTTAAATATAAAAAAATTTCGTTGCTTTTAAATATTTAAATATAATTACATCGAAGTAATAATATACCATTCTAAATACAAATTACACATTCATCTCAATTATATTTATATATAAACTCATTTTTATACAAACACCAATTTTCATATTTTATTCATACAATCATTCGCAAAGACACATAATTCACAACTTTAAATTTTAAATAAATTTAAAAAAATATTAATATTTTCAATAATTAAATAATATTTACGCAAATATAAATTTCATTCAAATAAAACTAACACACACCACGATCCAATAAACCTTGTTTTTTCAACCAAATTAATAAATTAAAAATTGCCACTGGAGTTATACCAGAAATTCTAGAAGCCTGTCCAATAGAGCAAGGTTTACAATCATTAAGTTTCTCAATTACTTCTTTAGATAATCCAGAAATAATATTAAAATCTATATCAGTCGGCAATAATACATTCTCATTATAAACATATCTATTTATTTCCTCTTGTTGACGACGAATATAACCCTCATATTTTATTTGAATTTCAATCTGATCAGACACCTGACTATCCAACGTAGATAAACCAAAAACGCTCAACCGAGATAATTTTTCATAATTAATTTCTGGTCTTTTTAATAATTCTTCACCATTAATCTCATGCGTTAAAGGCGTTTTAAGTAAATCATTTAACTGAGTTATATCTGTGCTATTCGGAAAGATATAAGTATTACGTAATCTTTGGCGTTCTTTTTCAATATCTTCTTTTTTACGACAAAAAAATTCCCATCTCGGATCATCTATCAAACCAAATCTTCGCGCAATAGAAGTTAACCTTAAATCAGCATTATCTTCACGTAAAGATAATCGGTATTCAGCACGCGATGTAAACATACGATAAGGCTCTTCAGTCCCATGTGTACATAAATCATCTACAAGCACCCCTAAATATGCCTGATCTCTTCTAGGATACCACCCTTCTTTATTTTGAGAAAATCTAGCTGCATTAATCCCTGCTAATAACCCCTGAGCAGCTGCTTCTTCATAACCAGTAGTACCATTGATTTGACCAGAAAAAAATAAACCAGAAATGAACTTACTTTCCAATGTCAATTTTAAATCACGAGGATCAAAAAAATCATACTCAATCGCATAACCTGGCCTAACTATATAAGCTCTTTCTAATCCTCTAATTGATTTAATCATCTGTATTTGTATATCAAATGGTAAACTAGTAGAAATACCATTAAGATATATCTCGGGCGTTGTTAAACCCTCGGGTTCTAAAAAAATCTGATGAGAATTACGATCTGAAAAACGTATTATTTTATCTTCTATAGACGGACAATAACGAGGCGCAATTCCTTTCATTAATCCTGAATACATAGGGCTTTGATGTAAATTTGATTTAACTATATCATGAGTTTGATTATTAGTATGTGTGATGTAACAAGGAATTTGTTTAGGATGTTCTTTCATAGAACCTATAAATGAAAATACAGGAACAGGATTATCGCTAATTTGCGCCTGTAAACAATCAAAATTTATTCCCTTAGCATGCACACGAGGAGAAGTTCCTGTTTTTAAACGACCAACTCGTAGAGATAATTCTTTCAATCGTATTGATAATAACGATGATGATTCTGTATCTCCAGCACGTCCTCCACTATAATTATTTAACCCGATGTGTATTTTGCCATTAAGAAATGTTCCTGTTGTTAGTACGACAGATAAAGAACGAAATTTTATTCCTATCTTTGGAACAACTACTCCAACAATTTTAGTGTTTTCAATTATTAAATCCTCTACTGACGCCTGAATAACTAATAAAGACTCCTGATGTTCAAGATTATAGCGTATTACTTGACGATATAACATTTTATCCGCTTGAGCACGTGTCGCCCTAACAGCTGCTCCTTTACTGCTATTAAGTATTCTAAATTGAATTCCTGATTTATCGATAGCACGCGCCATCATGCCACCCATCGCATCAATTTCTTTCACTAAATGTCCCTTCCCTATCCCACCAATTGCTGGGTTACAAGACATCTGTCCAAGCGTATCTATATTATGAGTAATCAATAAAGTATTACACCCCATTCTTGCAGAAGCTAATGCCGCTTCTGTTCCAGCATGACCTCCTCCAACAACAATAACATCAAAACTAGTAGAATAAAACAT